>LNFK01000001.1 GCA_001464315.1 Sphingomonadales bacterium Ga0077559
CATCGGCCCGACATTGTTCGACCATGTCACCACCGACATGGAAAGCTACAAGGAAGAAATCTTCGGTCCTGTCCTGCAAATGGTGCGCGCTGCAAACTTCGAAGAAGCGCTCGCGCTGCCCAGCAAGCACCAATATGGCAACGGCGTCGCCATCTTCACCCGCAACGGCCATGCGGCGCGCGAGTTTGCCGCGCGCGTCAATGTCGGCATGGTTGGCATCAACGTGCCGCTCCCGGTTCCGGTCGCCTATCACAGCTTCGGTGGCTGGAAGCGTTCGGCCTTTGGCGACACCAACCAGCACGGCATGGAAGGCGTCAAGTTCTGGACTAAGGTCAAGACGGTCACCGCCCGATGGCCCGACGGTGGCATGGGTAATGATGCCAATGCCTTCGTCATTCCGACAATGGGGTAATATGATCGGATGGCAATTCATTGACAGCTCAAAATCGATCGGAGCATCCACAATGTCAGCACTTACCGCCACAAGCCGCCATGACAGTTAAGGCAAATGTACTGGGTTGGGGCGGCGCTCGATAGCGAAACGTGTGCTTTGTCGTGCGTACCGATAACATTAATGACCGCTTTGTCTACGGATGGCGACAGTCCGCTATCGGCGGGATATTCTGGGTTAGCGGACGTTTGTTCATCGACTGAACGGAGGGCAGCTTACAGACAATATGCAAAAAAAGCGGACTGACGGGACACGACAACAAAGCAGAAATAACGGCTGGAACCAGCTTCGCTAACAAAACCGACGTTCACGTCGTCAATACATTGCACGAAAGCAGTATATCGGTCACGCATTACTGGCTATCTGCCTGACGCTGACGGCTCTAACGAAGCATCACGAGCAACTCTTGCCGCCATGAAGTGAACCCGCTAACGCGCAGGCATGAATGAGCGCATCCGCCAGCCTCAACAAGACCGTAGCCAGGCAACGATGGAGCGGATTCTCGATGCATTTGAAAAGCTACTTCGCAAAAGTTCATATGAGACGATTACGATTAATGACATCGCGGCTGAGTCTTCGACCGGTGCGGGGTCGATATATGCGCGTTTTGACGGGAAACGGTCCATTTTGTTAGCGCTGCATGCACGAACCAGAGATCGTGCTCGGAAGTATTTTCAAGGGCTTTTCAATCCAGCGGTGCGAGAAGGCGAGAGCCTTGAACAAGCCATCGAACGGATAACCCGGGGAATGCTTAGCTGGCATAAGCGGCAGCGGTATATTATCAGGACGTCGCTTTTGCTCAATGATCCTGACATTTATGAGGGCATTTCGGCTTCGTTCCGGCCGTGGAGCGAGCAACTGGCGCTTTTGCTGAAGGCACGCGGTGCGCCTTTGTCGGATGAGGCGGCATCGGCGGCGGCAGTAGCCATCATTCAGATAACAATCGCCGCATTGCAGCAAAGAGTTATTTTTGGTTTGATTGCACCTGTCGGTCACGACCTATCAGACGATCAACTGGTGAACATCATAAATGCTGCGGCACTGGGACAGGTGCATTCCCTTTCGCCGCCAATGGTCTGACTCAGATATTTTTCCTATCCCATTAATAATGGGTTGTCCTTCCGGATGGCCCTACCGGAGGGTTGTTATTGACTCGTCTACATGAGCGAGATAGTTCTCACAATTGTAATGCCATTACAAATAAGGCATGCGGAGAGAGCGATGCGCGATAGAAGTAGGGGAACAGGAAAGGGAGCAGCAATGACTGGTGTCGTTGCGGGACCTATTTGCGGCCTACGCTATCAGACGCCGTCGGCTAGCGGTTTTACTAATGCGCGTGGAGAGTTCCCTTATCGTCCAGGCGAAACGGTGACCCTGATAATTGGCGGGCTCGTTTTGGGGACGACGAAGGCCGCAGATCGCGTGAACTTGGCGCAGCTCGTTAATCGAGTCGCGGGTAATATCGACAAGCTGCACGATCCCAGTGTTACCAATCTTGCGCGCTTCGTTTTGTCACTTGATGTATTTGGACGGACTGAAGGTGGAGTGACGATTGCACCAATTGTGCACGAAGTCGTGCCTTCAATTCCAATCAACTTTAATCAGTCTGAGGATGCTTTTGCGAACGACGCAGTTGTGAACGCGCTGCTTGAAAAATTAAACGCTGCTCCTGGCGCATTTACCGCAAATAAGCCGCGCGCAATTCGCGATGGAGCTTCGGCGCGCAATGAGCTTCGCCGCAACATCCGCGGCATCATCAAATTGACCGATGTGCGCATTCCGCTTCGCGATGGATCCTATGTTTGCGCAGATGTGTTCCGGCCTGCGGCTGATGGCCAACACCCCGTCATCATGAGTCAAAGTGTTTACGGGAAAGCCTTTTATCATGAATGCATTTGTAGCGAGGAGGAGGCGCGGGAAAAGGAACAGCTGGAAGATCGCTTCTTTTCAGGCAATCCTGATGGTCTGCAATATGAAAATCATGAAACCGTCGATACTTCAGTCTGGGTTCCTGAAGGCTATGTTTGCATCCGTGTTGACGGTCGCGGAGTAGGCAAAAGCCCTGGCCTTCAGGCACCTTGGAGTGTCCAAGAAGCCGAGGATTATTACGATGCCATAGAGTGGGCTGGAACGCAGCTTTGGTCGAATGGCAATGTCGGCCTTTGGGGCATGTCTTACGTCGCGATGACACAGCATAATGTCGCCAGCCTTCAGCCGCCGCATTTGAAGGCAATGATCGCGCAGGGCACCGATGCCGATATTTACAACGAAGCGCTCTATGGAGGTGGCATTTTAGGTGAAGGCTTTTGGACTTGGTGGCACAAGGCGTGGACAGCCGGCAACGCCTGCGGGGAAAAGCGTGAAACCGACTGGATGGCGCGCGTCATGGCTACGCCCTTCAACGATCCCACCGCTTACGGCCCCAAAGGCTCGATCTTCATGCGCCCCGAAATTGGCAAGGCAACGGCGCCGGTCTGGATTGTCGGCCCCCAAATTGGTGCGGTGATCCATCAGCTCGGCAGCAGCGAGGCTTATATTCATTCAACCGGAGTCAAGGCCAAGCGCTTCGATTTCATCGATGCCTGGTTTGCGTATTGCTATGCAAGCGAAACAGTTGCCGATCATCGGCGCTGGTTTGATCATTGGCTCAAAGGCATAGACAACGGCGTGGTCGACGAACCGCCTGTCCGCATTCAGCTGCGCACAGGAAACGGCGGTTATCGTCAGGTCGAAGAACACAGCTGGCCAATTGATCGCACCCAGTATCGCCGGTGGTATTTGGATGCAACACCATCTCGCTATCAGGCCGATGGTAGACGTAGCGATCTGATGAAGGTTGTCGATTCTCCACCAATGGTCGGGGCCAGTGCAAGTTATTCAGCTGAAGTCGAACTGGGACAGCCTGTGCTGTCGCCAATGGGACCGGTTGGCGGTCCGCTACGCTGGTCGACCGGCATCTCCTTTGTCAGCGAACCTATGACTGAAGATATGGCATTAATCGGCTACATGAAGGCCGGCCTTTGGGTGTCGTCTACTGCCACCGATATGGACGTATTTGTTTCGGTTCGGGTGCTGGATGAAAATGGCAGGGAGATTCGCTACGATGCGCCAGCACACCCCGCGCATCCCGTTTTTGCTGCACCCGTAGGTCATGGGTTGCTGAAGGTATCGCACCGCAAGCTAGACGAGACGCGCACAACAGACTTCTGGCCTGTTCATACCCACTTGGAGGCGGATTATGCGCCGCTCAAGGATGGAGAAATTACTCAAATCGAGCTGGGCCTAAACCCGGCTACCGCGATGATCCGCAAAGGGTGCCGGCTGCGCGTAGATATTCAGCCCTATGCGCCAGATGGCTGCCCCACGCGTGCATATGACGAAAGTTACCACAACGGTGCAACGAATACCATCCACACTGGCCCAGATTACCCCTGTTTTATCCAGCTGCCCATCGTGCCAGCGAAGATGGCGTGATGCGCGCTACACAAATTGAAGGAGACGGCAAATGACTGCAGTTCTTGACAAGTCCGAACGACTGGAATCGATCTTAAGCAACGTGCGAACACTCGGACCGACGTTGCGCAAACGCGCGCCGGAGGCTGAAAAGGCGGGGCGTCATTCTGATGAAACGATTGCCGAACTCGATGCAGCGGGGGTGTTCAACATAGGTAGCCCTGCCGAATATGGCGGCGATGAATTGACTGTTCGGCAACAACTCGATGTGATCATCGAAGTATCCAAATGGGATGGTTCCGCTGGCTGGACTACGTGGGTTGCGGCTTCGACCAACTGGCTTCCTGCCGGTTGCGGGCCAAAGATTATAGAAGAAGTTTATGCTCCCAAATGGGTTGGGCCGCGCGTTGCTGGTTCAAGCCATTTCCCTGCTTCAAAGGGCAAGGCAAGGCGGACAGATGGTGGTTGGATCATCTCCGGCGGTCCGTGGACGTTCGGCAGCGATTCCCTCTGGGCACCCTATACCAATCTGGGTTGCATCGTGGATGAAGGCGACGGCAAATTTCTGCTCGGCGTGCAAGTTCCGCGCGAGGATCTTCGTTTCCTCGACGACTGGGATGTAGCTGGGATGCGCGCAACAGGCAGCGTATCGATCATGTTGCATGGCGAGGAGCTGTTTGTTCCTGAGTATCGCTGTGTGGATTTTCGCGATGTAACTAGCGCAACAATCGAAAGTGGACTTGAAGGTTCTCTGTGGAAGGCACCTTCGCTAGGTTGGGCGTTCAGCCTGATGGCAGGTATGTCCATCGGCATTGCGGAAGGCGCCCTTGATCGTTTTCTGGAGCGAAGCGAAGGCCGTCCCATTCGCGGCACCACATACACAAACCAACGCGAAGCACCATTGACCCATTTGATGCTGTCTGAGGTTCACTCTAAGATACAATCGGCCAAATTGATGTGTCAGGCCAATGCGGACGAAACCGATCGGCTGGGCGCGCTCAAGGCTGCTGGCACACCTGCAGATCCCGAATATATGCAGAAGTTCAGTGCGCGCGTGCTTGCCGAAACCGCTTACGCGGCAAAATGGTGCGCCGAAGCAATTGAGTTGCTGCAGCGCAATTCAGGCGCAACCGCGATCATGAGTTTTGATCCTATTCAGCGGTCATGGCGCGATGCGCGTGTCATCACCTTGCACGGCGCGCTTAACCTGGAAGCGCTTTCCGAAAACTGGGGACGACTGATGGCAGGAATGCAGCCACATAATTTTGCCGGAATCACAACGCTCGACCGATTTGCACCCGTCGCGTTGAAAGCAGCGTAAGGAGATATTATCGTGACAACGATAACGCGCCAACGGCCCAGGCTCGCGACCGGCCACAGCACATTGGCTGCACGCGATTTGCAGGCACTTAAGGCTTTCTATTGCGACGTGCTTGGCTTTGAAGTGACTAATGAAGGCCCGATTCCAACTGAAGGCCAAGAGCTTGTCTTTCTAAGCCAAGACCCAAACACACATCACCAGATTGCGATGGTTGGCGGCGCGATGACTTCGGACTCGGACTTTGTGATGGTCGATCATCTTGCCTTCCGGACCGGAACGCTTGATGATTTGCGTATCATTTACGCAAACCTGCGAGATGCGGGCATCACTGAGATATTGCAGATAGATCATGGCAATGCCTGGTCGTTGTATTTCAATGATCCCGAAGGCAATGGTGTCGAGACGTATGTCGATACCCCTTTTCATGTCGCGCAGCCTTATGCCGGTGAATGGAATATCAACGCCAGTAATGAAGAGATCGAGGCGACAACGCGCGAAAACCTGAAGGACAAACCCGAATTCATGCTCATGAAGGACTGGTCCGAGCACTTTGCAAAACGCATGGCACATCGTTAAGCCTCTGGCCTTAGTATCCGGGGGAGAAACGATTTGAGACGCTGGCTGGTCCTATTGGGCTGCTTCATTGGAATGGCCCTGTCGACGCCGGCTATCCTCATGCAACCCTTGGGCTTGTTCCTCAAATCGATGACGACAGAATTCGGCTGGTCACGCACCACCTTTTCTGGTGTCGTGGCTATGGCGTCGCTTGCCAATATCATCATTCTGCCGATTGCTGGCTATCTGGTAGATCGCTTCGGCCCAAGAAAGATCATAGCCTTTGGAGTGGTGCTGGGCTGTGTCAGTTATGCTGCGATTTCGCAGGCTAACTCTTATTCAGCGCTGATCGCGTTAATCATGATTGCCGTGGCAGCAGGAAATCTCGCGAGCTACCCTGCTTTTATGTCGCTGGCGCAGCGCTGGTTTGACAAGAGGCTTGGCTTTGCACTGGCCATAACATCGACCGGATTAGCGGTTGGCGTAGCCATTTTCTCTTATTTGATAGCGCAGACCATAACGCTTGATGGATGGCGAGCGGCGTTCGTGACCGTGGGCTCAGTTGCTTTGGTGGTTGGGCTGCTCAATGTCCTTTTTCTGGTGCGCGATGATGTCGGACACGGCGCAGTCGTATCTCCCGAAATTGCTGCAAGTGCTGACGCCCGCGAAACGCTTATGGCGGCTCTCAAAACTCGGGATTTTTGGCTTTACACCAGCGCGTTCACACTCATTATTTTCGGTGTCGTCGGTTGCAATTTTCATTTGCCAGCTATGCTTTCGGATCGCGGTGCGACGCCTGGCTGGATTGCCACGGTTGTTGCCGTTGGCGCGGCGGGATCGCTCTTTGGCCGATTGGTCACGGGCATCTTGCTTGATCGCTATTCGGTTATGCGCGTTGCTAGTGTGTTTTTTGTGGGGCAGGCCATTGGCTTCCTGCTGCTTCTGGACGGACTGCAATGGGTTCTGCCAGCGAGCTTCCTGCTCGGCGCAGTGCAAGGCGCGGAAGTTGACGTTATGGGCTATGTCGTCGCCCGCCGCTTTGGCAAGGCAGCTTATGCGCGCATTTTTGGAACATGCTTTGGCATTACCTTGGTCGGTGCAATGATCGGCCCGATGGCGATGGCGGCTGTTTTCGACCGCACGGGGTCGTATGATTTAGGTTTGATGCTGCTGCCCGCATTGCCACTGATAGCATTATTGCTGCTTTGGAGGGTTCGACCGCTGTTAAGGCACGAAGCAAAATGAGTGAAGCAGGGCAAGCTAAGCTCATATTGGAAGGCCGTGTCGCTACGATCTGGTTTGATCGACAGGCGGCCCGTAACGCTATGCTGCATGCTACATGGCTTGCGCTCCCCAAGCTGATTGCGGAAGCAGAGAATAATACTGAAATAGATCTCATTGTCTTGCGAGGGGCTGGCGGCAATTTCGGCGCAGGCAATGACATAGCCGAATTTGGCTCGATTCGCAGCGATGCGGCCCTATGCAAGGCTTACGGAAGGGGCATGGCCGACGCGATGATGGCCGTAGAGCACGCGACTAAACCGGTGATCGCCGCGATTGAGGGCAACTGCTTTGGTGCTTCGGTGGCGTTGACACTGGCTGCGGATTTTCGGGTTGCGGCGACCAACGCGCGCTTTGCAATAACCCCGGCAAAACTAGGTGCTTTGTATTTACGGAGCGATCTCCACCGTCTGGTCGCAGCGATCGGGCAAGGGCAGGCTCGCCGGATGATCTTTACCGCCACCGCGCTGGGAGCGTCCGAGGCTGTTGCAATTGGCCTGGTCGATCATTTGCTGGACACAGATTGCTTTGATGAAGAGCTAGGTCAATTCGAACAAGCAATAGTGCAGGGCTCATCCTATACTCTGTTTCACACTAAACGCATGTTGCGTGGCATTGGACATGGCACAACTCCCTTAGAAAACGACGAAAGCCTCGGCTGGTTCGTTGATGCGATGCAAGGCAAGGACTTCTCCGAGGGGGTCATGGCTTTCATGGGCAAGCGATCGCCGATGTTTTCCCGGTCTATGTAGCCGCTCGCTTGTGTTGCAACACGTAAAGCCAGCGCAATTACTCTAGGACTCGAATGCTAGCCAATCGCGGTTGTTCAGCGGCTGGCTTGACTTTCGACCACCTTGTCGGTTGCCAGCCGAACACGGTGAGCGTCTGCTGCACTCATCCCGAGTACACGAAGGTGATATTCAGCAGCACGTGCGCCAACCTCGGCCTTCGCACCGCCCAGCCGCGCCTCAATTCCTGCCCGAAGGATCGCAAGCAAAGTGTCGATGACAAATTCGTCGACTGACTCGGTAAAACAGCCTTGTTCGACGCCTAGGGCGACATCCAATCGCATGTAGCGCGAAATGTCGTCCTTAATGGCCTCAAATTCGGTGAATGCCGACATCAGCAACCGTCCCCAGGTCGGCTCTGCGGCTGCGATTTCGATGAATTGCTGCGTGCCAAATGCGACGCGTGCCGATCCTTCCTCCAACGATAGGCGTCTACTATCCATTTCGTTGTGCATTGCCAACGTGACAGCCTGACAGACCGCTGCGACGATTTCCGACTTGTCTTTGAAATAAAGATAGAAGGTTCCGTTCGCCAACTCCGCTTCAGTAGCGATTTCGCTGACCGACGTTCCATTAATGCCACGCTCGGACATCAGACGCAGCGCGGCTTCGGTCAACCGCTGGCGCGTGCGAACGCGCTTGGCCTCACGTGGTGAAAGGGATGCTTTCCGTCCTGTCATATCGACTGCTTTAACTTGCATCACTTGTTTTTCAACCTGCCTTCAGGATTCTGCCACGACAGCTATCCTGCCGCCGACAAAAGGTAATTTGAATAAGATTACATTTTTTTCGCGAAATTGGCAATCAAATATTGACGCACCTCTCATAATGGGGCATCTCTCATTTTAGAGATGGAGTCGCTACGACAAAGGTGCGGGGCGTATATTGTCACTATACTAACCAAGATTTCTGGACGGGTTACAGAGCGGGGTTCGCCCGCCGACCGGATCAAGGATATCGGTCAAAAATATTGGGAGAGGAGCATGCACATGATTTCGACAGGATCCAACCGTTCGCAGCGCGAGAAGGCCAACCACTGGCTATTACGATCATCTTCGCTGGCCTTGGCATTATCATGCGCAATACCAGGCAATGCACACGCTCAGGAAACGCCTGCCGACGAAACCGTAGCTGAAGAAGGTCAGATCGCCGACATAGTCGTCACGGCTCGCCGTACCGAAGAAAACCTACAAGACATCCCTGCCAGCGTTTCTGCGATTTCGGGCGACGACGTCGCGCGGATGGATTCACTTGGCGACATTCAGTCGCTCGTTTCTGGCGTCACCTTCCAAACTGTGGGGCCAATCCCGGCAGTGGGCATCCGCGGATTTGGTAACCGGACCAGCGCCGGTAATCCTTCCAATACGGCTGTTGGCATTTTCCAGGATGGCGTCTTTGTTATTCCAACATTGTCGACCATCATCAACCGGACTGACACCGCACGGGTCGAGGTCGCCAAGGGTCCCCAAAGCACGCTATATGGTCGCTCGTCATTTGCTGGCGCGTTCAACATTGCGACGGCCGACCCGACAAATGATCTCTCGGGCTATGTCAGTGCAGGCTATGGTTTTGGCGCAGTCGGCGGCGAGAATTTGTGGCATGTGCAAGGCGCTGTATCGGTGCCCTTGTCCGATACGCTTTCCGTCCGCGCTTATGGCCTTGTCGAAGAACGGGATGGCTTTGTCCGTGATAGCGTAACCGGCAACCGTTCGGGTGGTTATGATCGCCAGATCGGTCGCATCAAGATTCTGTGGGAACCAAGCGACGTAGTAAGCGCGAGACTTTCAGCAGCGATATATCGTGACAACTTGCCATTCCCCTTTGTTACTGCAGGCCGTGTTCGTCCGCCACTTGGACAGAACATCCTTTTTGCCAACCCATTAAGCGCAGCAGCGCGCGGGGCGCTCCGTTTTGGCAGCAATGTGTGGGATGGAACGATCGTTGCCCCGCCGAAAAACAAGATCAAAGGGGAGCAGGTCACACTTGACTTGCGCTTCGACACGCCATTTGGCGAATTGACCTCGCTGTCTGACTATCAGAAAGCAACGCTTAGCCCTTCGTTCTCGCTCGATAATACGCGTTTGGCTTGGGCGGTAGGATCGCAGACCTATGACGAAAAGCGCATTTCGCAGGAACTGCGCGTCACCAAGTCGGATGGCCCTCTTAGCTATATGCTCGGCGTCTACATGATGGACTCCAAGGTCGAGCAAGGTGGCGGCAAGACATTTGATACCACACGAGCATTCGGCACATTTGGTCCCGGATCGGTGCTGTTTGACGATCCGTTCCCAACTTTCCCGCCGTCAGTGCGGGCCCTTCTTCAGCCCGCTTACACCCACACCATCGCCTATGCTGCATTCGGCCAATTGGGCTATGACTTCACCGATGCCTTGAACTTGACCGTTGGGCTTCGTTACGGTGTTGATGAAATCGATGGAACAGCGGGCGCTGCGTTTGTCGCCACGGCAGGATTCCTGATCCCGACCGCGCCAATCACTTATCGTCGCGGCGAGTTCAAAGCGCTGACCGGCAGCGCCAATCTCAGTTATAAGGTTACAGATGACGTGACCATCTATGCGAGCTATGCCAAGGGCAACTCACCGGGTGGCCTGAACACCGGTGCATTTGCTCTGCGCAATTTTGATGAGCAGACTGTGGATGCCTTTGAATTGGGACTTAAATCCCGCTTTCTCGACAATCGCCTGCAGCTCAATCTAGCATTGTTCGAAAACAAATATAGCGACCTGCAACTTGCCCAAAATGTGTTTTCTGCAGGGCAGCTGACGTCATTCGTTTCCAATGCCGGTAAAGCTCGTGGCCGTGGTTTTGATGCGGACGTTAAAGCGGTCGTGTCAGACAACATCCGATTTGGCGCACAATATACCTATGTGGACTCGAAGATCACACAATATACGCCAGCGGCACCGCCAGTGTTGCAGATTGACCTAACCGGCGTTCCGTTAGTGCGTTCGCCAAAGCATTCGCTTAATGCAAATGTCACTCTGTCGGCTGACATCGGTCCGGGCAAGTTTCAGGTCACTGCGGCGCAGAACTATACGTCGAGCTACAACAACGATTATCAGGGCGTGCCTGCTGGATTTGCCTATCCAGGCATTCCGGGTTCGCTTGCGCCGGGCGTGACGACAGGTCAGGTTTTGGCCTTGTACCGAACGCCAGGATACTCGACGACGGATGTAGACGCTAGCTTCAGCATGGATTCATTAGAATTCAGCGCGTCGGTTAAAAACCTGTTCAACAAGCAGTATATTGGTTCGCTACTGGCTTTCGATACAGTGTCCCTGCCGCTTGAATTGCCGGGTCGGCCACGGACCATCGAGTTCGGCGTGAAGTATAAGTTCTAAACCACATGGCATAGGCCCCTTCGCTACACTATCGCGGTGGGGCTTAGCACGACTGGGCTGGGCTATGGAGAATGTCGCTCGGGATGCGGGAGCACTGCGTCCTACGAATGGCAAGCTGGAGGAAGGTGAAGATGACAACCGATATTCGTGATGATGGCAAAGTCTTTGTCCCGACCAACCCCTTTGTCGCGGGGCCAGAACGCGGCATACTAAGCGAGTTTAAGCCGGGTTCAGAAGCTTTGCCCAAAGGCTATAAACTCGCACCGATGTTTGCTCCGCTACCGGTGGAGATCGTGTTTGAACGCGACGTTGCCGTCACTATGCGCGACGGCATAACCATCTACGTCGATATCTTCCGTCCCGCTGGCAGCGAAAAGGCACCCGTGCTGGTCGCTTGGAGTCCTTACGGTAAAGCGCAGGGCACGACACCCGACGTGATCGGGCTTTACAGCATGCTCGGCATGAATGTCGGTGCAATGTCCGGCCTTGCCAAGTTCGAAGGACCAGATCCTGCTTATTGGTGCGCGCGAGGCTATGCCGTCTGTAATCCAGATCCCCGCGGCGTCGGTATGTCCGACGGCGACAGTGCTATGTTTGGCCGCCAAGAGGGACAAGATTGCCACGACCTGATCGAATGGCTCGCGATACAGGACTGGTGCAGCGGAAAAGTGGGGATGAGCGGCACGTCTTATCTCGCCAATGCACAATGGTTTACCGCGGCAGAGCAACCCCCACATCTGGCGGCGATCAATCCCGTGGAGGGTTTCAGCGACATGTACCGCGACCTCGTCATGCGCGGTGGGATGCCAGACCTTGGGTTCGCCGAGCGCTTGCGGCGTAGCTATGCGGGCAAGAATATGCGCGAAGATAACGCGCTGGAAGCTGAACATACACCGCTGATGGCTCCTCTTTGGGAAGACAAGATAGCGAAATATGACAAGATCAACGTGCCGACCTATGTCGTTGCCAGCTATTCCAACACGCTCCATTGCGCTGGAACGTTTCGCGCATGGCGGCGGATCGCATCCGAACAGAAATGGCTACGCATCCACAATATCCAAGAATGGCCCGATTATTACGACGAGGCCAATCTTGAACGGCTCCTCCAGTTCTTCGACCATTATCTTAAGGGTACGGACAACAATTGGGCAGACACGCCGCGCGTGCTTTATGCCGTGCATGATTTCAAAGGCGGTGACACGATCAACCATGCAGCGGGTGCGTTTCCGCCGGAGACTGTCAACAACACTAAATATTATCTGAATGGCGCAAGCCGCGCGCTGACACCGGAAGTTCCAGCGATGGAATTGTCGGCGCCTTATGACACACAAAGCGATCCCGCGCTCGTTTCCTTCATTATGCGGTTTGAACAGGAAACGGTGCTGGTCGGCTATCCCAAAGTGCATCTCTGGGTCGAGGCTGCGGGTTCTGACGACATGGACCTCTTCGTGCTGATCCAGAAACTCGATGCCCAGGGGAGCCATCTCTCGCAGTTCACCGTCGCCAACCAAACCGCGCGCATGCAGGATTTGACCGAGCAGGGTTGCTCCATTTTGCGTTACAAAGGTTCCGATGGCCGATTGCGGGTATCAGCGCGGAATCTTGATGCAGCACTCTCGACCGAAGACGTACCCGCGCATAGTTTCGACCGAGTAGAAAAACTCGCACCCGGCGAAATCGTCGATGTCGAGATCGACCTCTTGCCGATCGGCATGCGTTTCTATCCCGGCGAACAGCTACGCCTCATCATCAGTGGCCGTAATCTGCTCGGCCCGATGATGCCGATGGTCAGCAAATATGTTCCCGCCAATCAGGGCCAACACATCATCCACACCGGCGGCGCGCGCGCCTCTTATCTTCAACTCCCCGTAGCAGGAGCCTAAACATGTCAGCACTCGATAAAGTCGAAATCATCGACATCATGAACCTTTACGGCTTCGCGCTCGATGCACGGGCATGGGACCTGTTCGACCTGATCTTCACCGAAGATGTCGAGGCGGTTTTTGGTCCTGCTGGCGCTGGCTGGCACGGGCTGGACGAATTCAAGGCGTCGTTCGAAATGTTTCATAAGACGCTCGACAGCCACCAGCACACGATGATGGGGCATATCGTCCATGTCGACGGCGATAAGGCTAATGCGTTTAGCTATGGCAACTGGCTGCTGATCCGCGACGATGCCGAGGGCGGCCCGAACTGGCTAGGCACCGGCTGGTATGATGACGAGCTGGTCCGCACCGACAAAGGCTGGCGCATCAAAAAGCGCGTCTGCCGCCTGCAAGGCTGGACCGGCAATCCTTATGTGCCAGAGCCGAACCGCGAACATCAGCCAGATATGAAAACCAATATTCTGAACGAGCATTGCGCCGACGGGAAAATCGAGTTCCTGAAAGCGATCAGGGCGAAGTAACCCCATGAAAGACGTCGTGATCATAGGCGCTGGGCCGGTAGGGCTGTTTGCGGCTCTTTTGCTCGATCAACAGGGTATTACTGTTGACCTGTATGAGCGCTGGCCAACATTCTATCCGCTGCCACGCGCTTGCGGGGTCGATCATGAAATCATCCGTCAGCTGCAAGGGCTTGGGCTGATGGACGAGCTTGAGCCGTTGCTTGAACCTGTGATGGGCCCCGGCAAGAATTACGAATTTCAGGACGCCAATTACGAGACACTGCTGAAGATTGACTGGAACCGTCCCGGTGCATCGGGCTGGGCGCAGATGAACATGTTTTATCAGCCCGAAGTCGAAGCGATGATGCTGCGTCGCCTACAAGCTTCGCCGAATGTGACCATCCACCATGGCCGCGAACTGGTGTCATTTGAGCAGGGCGATGATAATGTGTCGCTGACATTTGCCGAGACCGAGAAACCGGAAAATCGGTTCGCTGCAAAGGCACGCTATGTCATCGGGGCTGACGGAGCCCGCAGCACCGTCCGCGACGTGATGGGTATCACGCCCATCGACCTCGGTTTTGCCTATGACTGGCTGGTGGTCGACGTAGTCCCACACGACAAGGAACGGGTCTGGTCACCCTATGTCATCCAGCACCTCGACCCGCGCCGACCGACAACATTGGTCGGAAGCGGTCCCAATCGCCGCCGCTGGGAGTTCATGCGGCTTCCCGGCGAGAGCATCGAGGAACTAAACTCCATTGATACGACCTGGAAGCTGCTAGCCCCTTGGGATATCAACCGCGAGAATGCGACCGTTGAGCGCCACACGGTTTATACCTTCCGCGGAACCTGGGCAGATCAATGGAAACAGGGCAGGGTAATGCTGGCCGGCGATGCCGCGCACACGATGCCACCATTCCTTGGTCAGGGACTTTGCGCTGGAATGCGCGACGCCTTTTCGCTGAGCTGGCGGCTGGGTTTGATCCTCGGCAAAGGGGCTTCTGAGCAACTGCTCGAAACCTATGGCCCCGAACGGCGCGAACATGTGTGTGAGATCATCCGACAGGCGGTCGAAATCGGTCGCATGATCTGCATGCTCGATCCCGCCCAAGTCGGTGCCCGTGATCGCCAAATGAAAGCAGCGATGAATGACCCGTCGCTGGGTACCAAGCCGCCGCCTGAGCCGAGACTTGGCTTTGCTGGCATGTACCTCATTACTGACGATCATGCGGGTTTCCTGTCTGTCCAAGGCAATGTGCGCCACAAAGGACGCGAAGGGCTGTTTGACGATGTTGCGGGGAAAGGCTGGCAATTGCTTATGCGTAGCGCAGATAACGCTATGGCCATGGACCAAGCATCGCTGCAATTCGTCGAAGACTTCGCGGTTGCGGTCGCCGATTTCGGACCGGACGGCGACACTAGAGATTTGGACGGAGTGTATAGCGCGTGGTTTGATCGGCTCGGAGTTGAGGTCGTGCTAGTTCGCCCTGATTTCTATGTTTTTGGCACTTCTTCCGTTAAAGATGTCAATGCACTGGTGCAGGCAGCGCAGTGCGCAATTGGTCCAATTGCGCTCCACCATGAAGTGCCGCGCATGGCGTTTGCAGGCTGATGCCGATGGTAACGCATGTTGTGATATTCACCTGGATTGCCGAAGCGACCGAAGCGCAGATTGTGGCGCTTGGCGAAGCAATGACGCAGTTGGGGTACGAATTGGCCGAACTTGTTACAATGCGCCACGGCCCTGATCTGCAATATCGAGATGGCAATGGCGACTATGCGCTCGTTGCCACTTTCGCCGACCAAGCGGCGTGGAGCGCCTATCAGGCACACGCAAGTCATAAGGCATTCGTGCGCGATTTTGTAACCCCCATTCAGGCCAGCCGCCTGACCATTCAATTCTAACGCAAGAGGTGCACGTCGAAATGGCACAATATACCCCTATCAGCGAAAATGGACCGTCCGCTGGCAACGTGTTCGCATTGTTTGAATCTGCGGCAATTGCGCATTCAGAGCGGTCGTTCCTCGTCGTCGACACAAAGCCCTTAATGTCATATTCGGACATGCTAACCCAGACCGGACAGGCAGCGGCTTGGCTCAGATCAGTCGGCGTCGACGTTGGCGACCGGGTGGTGGTCCAAGCTCATAAGTCCCCCGCATCGGTGGTTCTTTATCTCGCCTGCCTTCGAGCCGGCGCAGTTTTTATCCCGCTCAACACGGCATATCAGGAAAGCGAGCTTGCCTATTTCCTGTCCGACGCGGAGCCGTCGTTGGTTGTTGCCAGCCCGAGCTTGCCCGCAGAGACTGCCCCATTTGCAGGCGCACGAGCGATCATCTCCGGCGACTTGAAAGCTGCGCCCTGGCTGCACTTTGAAGATATTCTGCCAACTGTTCCATTACAACCGAGTGATCCAGCGGCAATCCTATATACGTCAGGTACAACGGGGCGCTCCAAGGGCGCAGTTCTGACGCACGGCAATCTATCTTCTAATGTAATGGTGCTGGGCAAGGCGTGGCATTGGCAAGACAACGACGTGCTGCTGCACGCTTTGCCCATTTTTCATGCCCATGGGCTGTTTGTGGCGCTGCATTGTGCTCTACTCCACGCATCGCCAATACTCTTTCACGAACGTTTCGACGCCGACGCCGTTCTCCGCGATATTCCGTCAGCCACCGTCTTCATGGGTGTTCCCACTTTCTACACCCGCCTGCTGGCCGAAGCGGCTTTTGACAAATCCCTGTGCGCGGGAATACGACTCTTTGTCAGCGGCTCGGCACCATTGCTCGACACCACATTCGAGGAATTTGAGCAGCGGACCGGCCATTTCATTCTCGAGCGCTACGGTATGACCGAGGCGTTGATGGTAACTTCTAACCCTTATGATGGACCGCGCATTGCGGGCAGCGTGGGTCCAGCCCTTCCGGGAATTTCTGTACGCGTGGTCGCCGAAAATGGCGCACTTGCCAAGACAGGTGAGCCGGGTGTGCTGGAAATGAAGGGACCGAATATGTTCTCGGGCTATTGGCACAATCCCGAAAAGACTGCCGAGGATCACACCGCCGATGGCTATTTTATCAGCGGTGATATCGCGACAGAGGACGAGGCAGGATATATTCGCATCGTTGGTCGCGCCAAGGATCTTATCATTTCGGGCGGCTACAACGTCTATCCCAAAGAAGTCGAAATGGTCATCGACGCAATTGAGGGTGTTTTGGAAAGCGCCGTCATTGGCGTTCCCCATCCCGACTTTGGTGAAGGTGTCATCGCAATTGTAGCGCGCGAGCATGGGTCGAGTATCACCGCTGATGATGTTGCCATGGTGGTCAAAGGCGAGCTCGCCGCATTCAAACGTCCCAAGACAGCCATCATCGTCGATGAATTGCCCCGCAATACGATGGGCAAGGTCCAAAAGGCTGAACTTCGTAAACTTCATCAAGACCTTTTCGCTCGCGCACTAGCATGAGCAAGCCGGAGATTAATTCATGCGCATCGTAACATTTCGCCTAAATGGCAAAGTTCAGCACGGCGTCCGCACCGGAGACAGAATTCAGATTTACTCTGATACCGCGTCTGCAGTCGATCTTGCCGAGCGGGCAGCCTCGCTCTCGGTCACCGACGAAGTAGCCCTGTCCGCGGTGGAATTGCTCCCACCCGTACCTAATCCAGGGAAGACCATCTGCATCGGTCTGAACTACCGCGCTCATGCTATTGAAGGCGGGAACCCCATCCCCGATTATCCTGCAGTGTTCATGCGGTGCACAACTTCGCTAGCGGCGCCGGATGCTGCTCTGATTTATCCAGAGTGCTCTGACAAGCTCGACTACGAAGCCGAGCTTGCCGTCATTATCGGAAAGACCGCCACCAACGTCACTGCGGCGGATGCACTCGATTATGTGGCGGGTTATAGCTGTTTTAACGATGGGTCGGTCCGGGACTACCAGCGCAAATCTACGCAGTGGACAATGGGCAAGAATTTCGATGGCACCGGCGGTTTCGGTCCGGAGCTTGTGACGCCCGACGAGCTTCCACCAGGTGCAGCGGGACTACGGCTCGTCGCGCGGCTCAATGGTGAGATCATGCAGGATAGCGACACCGGCGATATGATTTTTGATGTCGCCACTTTGATCGCGACGCTGTCCGAGGGAATGACCCTGGAGCCAGGTGACGTGATTGCTACCGGAACACCTTCGGGCGTGGGATATGCGCGTACCCCGCCTGTGTTCATGAAGCCGGGTGACATGATCAACATCGAGATCGAAAAGATCGGCGTGCTCACAAACACCATCGCATCGCGTGGAACTCAAACATGAGCACAGCCAAATATACTCTATTGGGCATTTCTGGAAGTCTGCGAAACGGCGCATTCTCGACTGCCGTGCTCACTGCAATGGCCGAGGCCACCATTGACAGAGCAGACTTTACCTTCGCTGAGATCGGCACATTACCGCTTTTCAATCAGGATCTTTACGTCGATCCGCTGCCCGCCTCAGTGCAGCATCTTCGCGATCAGATTGCCGCTGCAGACGGCATTATCATTTCATCGGGCGAATATAATCACGGCATTCCTGGCGTGTTGAAGAACGCGCTCGACTGGGCCTCACGTCCGCACAACGGCTCTCCGCTTAAGGATAAGCCAGTGCTGATCATGACATCGTCGCCTGCGGTCACCGGTGGGGTACGGGCGCAATATCAGATTCGCGAGACTGTAATTTCTGCGCTTGCGAGGCCACTCAACACGCCAGAGATTGTCATCGGCCTAGTCGGACTAAAGATCGCCGACGGACGCTTTCAAGATGCCGCCGCTATCGAATTTGCGTTGAACGGTTTCGCGGCACTATTCGCAGAAATCGACCGGATGGTTCGCGTCTAAGAGGCCGGAAAGGACGAGCCATGGACATTGTCAAATTCGAAGACACACCATTTTATAATCCGCCCAATCATGAAGGCGTAATCTCCAGACGGCTGCAAGGGGATTTGGTTAGCAACGCCGACTTTGCATGGGTGGGTTACTCTGATTTTCCACCCGGCGTAATCGTGCCGATGGAGGCGGGAACTTTCAGCAAGGTGTATGTCGTGACTGCGGGTTCGCTCACGATCGAGCAGGCGGATGGCACACGCCACTTGCTTAGGGAGATGGACAGCATCTTCATCCCCGCTGGCGAAGCTCGCTCTGTCATCAACGATAGCGGCGCACCCGCCGCCATCATCGTAGTGACGCCGCCGCCAGCTGTCTAGCAAACCACCATCAGGATCGCCCGTTCGTCAACGTGCTTAGGCAAGGAGACAAGCCACATGACTATGTTAACTTTCAAGGGCTTTGGTGGCGTCCGTCTTCAGGCCGAAATTGCAGGAAATGAGAACGATCCGACGATTCTGCTGATCCACGGTGCGGGCCAGACAAGGGCAGTGTGGTCAACTATCGCTGAAGCGCTGGTCCAGGCCGGTCGCTGCGTGGTCAGTCTCGACCTGCGCGGCCACGGCGGGAGCGAATGGCCTTCTGATGGACGTTATGACTTGGAGGCGTATGCGGAGGACCTTCGCGCGGTGTTGGCGCAGTTAAATTCCCGTCCGGTGGTTGTTGCGGCGACGGTGGGTGGCTGGATTGCAGCGCAAGCATTGTCATCGGACGCTGCCAATTTGGCTGCCGGTCTGGTGCTGGTCGACATGCCGATCCGCAGTGCTTTAGAAGCCGCCAAGCAGATCAGTGAAAGCTTGCCCGTGGAACAACTTGCATGGGACCCCCGCGTAATCGGAGCAATGGACCTAGACGCCGTTGCAGATATGGTAGTTGCAGCCGCGCCTGGGCTCAACCTGCCAACGATGGTGTTACGCGGTGGCATCTCGTGGGTTCGGCAGTCCCCGGGTGTGACCGAATTCGACACCGCGCTACCAAATGCGGAAGTGGCAGAGGTGGATGACGCCGAGCTGCTGCTCGTGACTGACCGAACAGAGGCTCTGCTCGCGCATCTCCTGGATTTTCTCGAACGCAAGCAACCCCGCGACGCAAGTGAATTTCGTGCGGGGTCAGATGCCCGGACATTGCGCGATGCGATGGGCTGTTTTGCGACTGGAATCACAATCGTGACGTCGCGCGCGCCAGATGGAACACCGATTGGATTAACCGCAAATAGCTTCACCTCGGTCTCACTTGATCCGCCGCTACTGCTCGTCTCAATTGCTAACACCGCGAGGTCAGCAGCGGCTCTAAAGGAAGCGAGCCATTTTGTAGTCAACGTGCTCCAGACCGGCCAACAGCTCGCATCAAACCGCTTCTCTGGAAAAGGGGAAGATCGGTTTGCTGCCACTGCGTGGCAAGTCGGCGAAACCGGTATGCCCGTGCTTGATGGTTCGCTCGGCTCGTTTGAGTGCAAGAGTTATGCGATCTATGACGGCGGGGATCATTTCTTGCTCGTCGGCGAGGTTGTGCGGGCACAATTTGAACCACGTCGCGATCCATTGCTCTATTTTCGTGGTAAATACCGTCGATTGTATATGGCTTAGCTAATCGATGATTGCCGCTGTCGTAAACGCAACAGAACACCAAGGATTTTGGAGAGCAAAATGTCGGAAATCTATCCTGTATCGGATGACTGGAAGCAAAAAGCCTTTGTCACGTCCCAACAATATGACGTTGCCTATGCCCGGTCAGTAAACGATCCGGATTCATTCTGGCAAGCAGAGGCCATGCGCGTCGACTGGATGACACCGTTTACCAAAGTAAAGAATACGACCTTCAACGAAGCTGATTTCGGCATCAAATGGTTCGAAGATGGTGCGTTGAATGTCTCTGTAAACTGCGTTGATCGCCACTTGCCCGAACGTAGGGATGATATTGCTATTATCTGGGAAGGTGACGACCCGTCGCAGCAACGGCGCATTAGTTTTGGCGAATTGCACGCCGAAGTCTGCCTTATGGCAAACGCCCTAAAGGACATGGGCGCGCGACGGGGCGACCGCATAACCATCTATATGCCAATGATCCCTGAAGCTGCGATGGCGATGCTTGCGTGCACGCGCATCGGGGCGATCCATTCAATTGTTTTTGGCGGCTTCTCACCCGACGCGCTCGCGGGACGTATCCAGGATTGCGATTCCAGCATCATCATCACTGCTGACGCAGGCATGCGCGGTGGAAAGCTTGTGCCACTTAAGCAAAATGTCGATGAAGCGCTGACGCATTGCACGTCGGTTAACGCTTGCCTCGTGATCCGCCATGTCGGCAACAACATTGAAATGCATGGCACCCGGGATGTCTGGTATCACGATATCCGGACAACTGTCTCAGGCGAATGCGAAGCCGAAATTATGGGTGCAGAAGACCCGCTATTCATTTTATACACGTCGGGGTCCACCGGAAAGCCAAAGGGCGTGCTGCACACGACCGGCGGATATCTTGTGTGGGCAGCGATGACGCATCATTATGTGTTCAACTACACACCGGGCGAGGTTTATTGGTGCGCGGCCGACATCGGTTGGGTTACGGGACATAGCTATGTCGTTTACGGCCCGCTTGCGAACGGCGCGACGACCGTCATGTTTGAAGGGGTTCCAAATTACCCAGACCACAGCCGTTTCTGGCAAATTGTTGACCGCCACCAAGTCAATATTTTCTACGGTGCGCCCACGGCCTTGCGATCTCTAATGCGTGAGGGCGATGAGTGGGTGAAGAAAACTTCCCGTAGTTCGCTTCATCTGCTTGGGTCGGTCGGTGAGCCTATCAATCCCGAGGCATGGGAGTGGTATTATCATGTTGTGGGCGAAGGTCGCTGCCCCATCGTAGACACCTATTGGCAAACCGAGACAGGCGCGACGATGATGACCCCTCTGCCCGGCGCACATGCGCTTAAGCCGGGCGCAGCGTCGAAACCGATGTTTGGCGTACAACCAGCTATTGTCGACGCAGACGGCAAATTGCTTGAAGGCGCGACCGATGGCAATTTGTGCATGATCGATAGCTGGCCTGGGCAGATGCGAACCGTGTGGGGCGATCATGAGCGGTTTTTCCAGACCTATTTCACAACCTATCCCGGCAAATATTTCACAGGCGACGGCTGCCGGCGTGACGCGGACGGCTATTATTGGATCACAGGCCGGGTTGACGATGTCATCAATGTCTCAGGCCACCGTATGGGCACTGCCGAGGTCGAGAGCGCTCTCGTTGCCCATGGCAAGGTCGCCGAGGCGGCGGTTGTCGGCTTCCCGCACGACATTAAAGGGCAAGGCATTTACGCTTATGTCACTTTGAATGCCAACGAAGCGGAAACGCCAGAGGTCCGCGCAGAGCTTGTCAAATGGGTGCGCCATGAAATTGGCCCCATCGCAACGCCAGACGTTATCCATTTCGCATCGGGACTGCCCAAGACGCGATCCGGCAAGATCATGCGACGCATATTGCGCAAAATTGCCGAGGGCGATGTTTCAAACTTGGGCGACATCTCAACCCTCGCCGATCCGTCGGTCGTCGACATGCTTGTACGATCGCGCTCAGTCCCCAAGTGATAGAAACGCAATTGATGCAGACGAAGTTGTCTTAATCGAACGGGATGAACGAGAGCTACCCGACCATAGGTTAGTTCAACATTTTATGCTTTCAATGAGGGAGCCATCCACAGAAGTCTGTCGGCACTGTCTAACGAAGCTACCATTCCAAAACCACGTGAGCCAACGTCAGCTTACCGATGCCCCAGAACAAAACCGGCCTGTCGCCAACTTCCAACAAAACGGTCGGCGGATCGACTTAAGTGAACGTACGCTTCCCACCCATAATCGGAACTCGGTCCTTGATCGTGATACGCTCATCGCCGGACGGGTAGCTTCTGAGAGATAGCCTCCAAAGCCGCCGGTCACCAAACGGCAACATTGTGGGCATTCAGCGCTTCAATTGAATTGTTCCGATGATAACTTCACCCGGCAACCTCCTCCATCAGCTCTTACCTATATGCTATCACTTGTAGCGACCCTGGGTTCTGAGTGATGTAGAACGTGTAAGATTTTTCACCTGAGGGTTCGGACAAGCCACATTCTAAAATCCTGCCCGTTTCGTTTTTAATGTCATTGGTCAAAACTGTCACCATGTCGCCATCAACCAGTGCCCCACGAATTGATTTGGTCCGCTGGATGGTTCCGACCCTAATAGGTAGTTCTGGGGTAATGTCAGGCTCGGCAGCAGCCCATTTGCCGACAACGATAATGTCAGCTGCCTTCTCCTCCGAAGCGCGCTTTTCAAGCAGTTCTGCGGGACAAGGTGCAACCGCCTCAATCCGGGCAGAATTTGAACAGGCAGCAAAGAGACTGGCAAGCAAGGGCAGGTATTTTATCATTTCACGAATATCCACTTATTGCTTAGCCTAGGTAGCACGGGAATTGGATGACGATTTCCGACCTGCAGGCATAGCTAAATGTCCGCTAACCCCAACATTCCGGCCATACAGGCAACAAGTTCACGCACTTGTTAGCTGCCATTGGTTCACAGGCTAAACGAAGGTCAGCTTTCCCCAACATTGCGGTCGAACAGGCTGGTGATGGAAAGCCCTGAAACCGGTCATTCATAGGTTCCGCAAACCTGCTGAACGAACGACCGGTTTTGACGACTAAGTTCGAAGCAGTGAACGGCGGCTTTTTTAGCGTAATGAGACGCCCATCTGAATGGGGCTACGCTCCTTTACAGACTAAGCTCACCATGACTTCATTTAGCAATTTTGGCAGCATCCGCTAGTGTTCGAAAGTCGGACAGGGTCCTGTTAAAATAATGAAGCCGCGGAGCGTCAAACGTCACCATGTAGAGTTTCTTATCAATCAGAACCGCTCGTGCTTCTCCTTTTCGCGGAAGGTCGTCTTGGTCTGTATAATCATATGTGAAATGCACACCGTCACGACCCAAAAATTGTCCAGGCTGGGTGTTTGTGAGGGTAAAGCTACCGATCTTCTTATGCGCACGATAAGTTCCCTCAAGAAGCTCCGGAACCTCGACCAGTAGGGTTGTGGTGGTAAACTTTGGAAGAGGGTCGCGCTTCTTGTTGCGTTCCCTTAGTAGCGGGGTGCCGGGCTCGACGCCGCCATAGAATGTGACGTCGTTCAATTGCTCGCCGTCCAGAGTCCAAACTTCGGCATATTTGCCAGGCTTGATAGTCAACCGGTTCCAGTCCCGCGGCGGCGTAACGGTCATACTTGAATTTGCGATCTTCGAAATTTTATCTTTTTCCCGGTATGCATTTGCATGAACTGCGCCCGATGCGACGGTGGCGAGGCAAAGTGCAGTCAGCACCCAAGTATTGCGAATTACGGCAGTCATTATTTTCCCTCGCTTGAAGCTATAGTCATAGCAATCATTGATGCGTCCGATGCAGTTGGCTGCAGTTGTAGATAACGTTCAAGCGCCGTTCTTCCCTCTACCTGCCTACCGGTTTTGATTAGCGATAAGCCAAGGCCTCGATGTGCTTCTGCAAGCTCAGAGTTCATCGCAACGGACTTGGCATAAAAGTCTGCCGCGTTCATCAGATCACGAGGATTTCCGCGCGCTCGAAATAGGTCGCCGCGGGCTCGCCAAAGGTCGGCCGTCCAGCCACTTTCAGCAAGGCTGTTTATTAGGAACTCGGATGCTCCAAAGTCATTCAACGACACTTGGTCATCGAGGAAAGCGGTAATCCAAGGCTTTAAGGCTGCTTCATGTCGGCCGGTGCCGTCGTCCCTTCCCTCGCCGTCAGGCGCTGCTAACGCGTAAAGGTAGTTCACACGTTCGCCGTCGGGCGGGTGCGATGCAAAAAACGAAACCCCGTTAAAATTTGGCTTTCTCAAGCCGCGCGCAGCAGATGATGCCTCAACTTCAAGTATCAAATTGCGCCAAACTCGCGATGCGGCATGGGGACGAAGTGGGCCGTTGTTGAGATACCCCAAGCCAAGCAGGTCGGCCTCGCGTTCCTGATTGCGCTCGAACCTTGCCAACCCGCCGTATACCGATAGCCGGATACTATCAAAATTTTGATATGATTGTCTGGTTCCCGACATAGAAGCTAACAGAGCGGCCCAGCTCAGCAAGTCGGTTCCGCTGCGAGCGCTCTTGAATTGCTGCAGCGTGTGCCGGTTCTCGAAGTGGCCAAACTCATGACCAAGCACCGCACCAAGTTCAGCCTCACTCCTAGTTCGAAGCAACAGGCCGCTGAAGACGCGCATAGTGCCGTTTGGCGACATGCTCGCATTAAACAAGGGAACGCGAAGTATATACAATCTAACCGTGTTGCAGCGGTCGGATCCCACGGTCTTGCAGAGGACGCTTTTAACATACGCATTTAATGCTTCGTCGCGGATGACCAATGGAGAGTTGGTTAGAGCCCTCTCTCTCTCGTCATCTTCACGCCACAAACCGATTTCGTCTACACCCTGCGGTTGATACACGCCGGTATACGGAGGCGGCGTCGGTGCGGCGACGACCTTGGATTTAGGCGCTGCCGAAACAGGCACCGATGCAATTACAGTAGCGATAAGTGCAGTGATCAGCTTCTTCATGGTTGCTTGGCTTTTTCAACTGCTTCAACACTGCCAGGAAATTCTTCGAGAAGCTGACCGACACGCTTTTCAGCGCCATCAATTTCGCGGACATCGCCGCCCATTGCCGCGTCAGCATTAAGCCAAAGCAGTTCGCCGGTCTTCAGATCGACCAGACCTGCATATCCTAAATGTTCACCCGACTTGACGGCTAAGCCCGGACCGAGCGCCGCTGCAATCTGCAATAGTTTCCGTCCGGTCGATCCGTACGCGTCCTTGTTATAGATGAATAGTGCATAGTCCGCACCCTGTGCGCCAGGAATATTACGAACACCTTCGCCCAGAGACCAATCAAAAACGCCCGCTTTGTTGTCACGCTTCTTGGTCGGAAGCCTGTTGCCGACAAAAAACTGGTAGTTGACGACGGCACTTGCGACAGCGCCAAAAAGGTTTGTGTATTCCTCGGAGACTAAAGCCTGATCGCCATAGGCCTCGGGACTGACCAAAACCGTGTTTCCGAGCGCGCCTTGCTTTTTGAACAAGGCAGCGTCCAAATTCTTTCGTGCTTTGTCAGTCCAGTCAGCGTTGGGTTCAAATAGCCCACCCGTCGACTGCTCCCCTACGCTTACTTTAGGTCGTATAAGCAGAATCTTTTTGCCGCTGTTTGCAGACAGCTCAAAGCCCTGCTTTACTGCGGTTCGTTCTTGCGCAATTCCTGAATTTGTTATCAGCACAATGGCACATAGCCAAAGCGCAATCCACCGCGTGATACCTGACATTATTCCCCCTGGTCACTCGATCGAGTGAAGTCTTTGAACAGACTTTCCATTACTATTGCTGGACTTATCGCATGAAGCAATCTGTATTCTACAAATGGTTACTAATAGTTATCTCGTCGCATATTTGTAGATTTTTGAAAACCAACCGCTCCTTTAAACCCTCCTTGGGTAGGGTCACTCGCAACCAACGCCGTCTCCATCGCGGTCCAAATGACGCCCATAGCCTGCTTGCCCAGCACGAACAGGTGCCGCTCCCGCTGCGCGAGCCGCTGTACAGTTTGGATAAGGCACACTACCGCCAAATGCGCGTTGCGGGGCCGACGAAGAAGCACGTCCCCCACCGTGGCAATGACGCCCACCATTCTTTTTATCGTTATGGCATCCGTCCGCAGCTAGCCCGCCACCGTGAGCTAGCGCTGGCTTATTCGGCAACGCTGCTAAAGATAAAATCAAGATAATCAGATGTCGCATTTCAAGCCTCTCTGACGGCGATCATATGGTACTCACGTTTACAAGACTTTACCAAATTAATTACATCGATGCCCACGCCAGTAGCGTTGCCATTTCGCAGCCCAGCCGCCTGCAACCATATTGCAGGACACATCGCCTGATCGCGGGGAAACGCAAAACGCCGCTGTGCGATCGCCGCCTGCTCCGCCGTCCGACTGACATGTCATTGTAGGACCGCGCACCAGAACATGACCTTCACGGGCAAACCCGATTGGCTTACCGATCAGTTGTACAAGCGCATCACGAGATTTAATGGGATCAGAGGTGGGGCAGGGATGCCCCTTACTGCATGATCCGTCTAATTCCTTTGTGGCTACGCCCGATAAACGAACGCGCGGACCTTCGGCGCACCATACCGGCCCATCCCCATCCCACACGCGGGTTGGTGTACATTTGAAGGACTGTCCCGCGGGCACTACGGCTGCAGCTAGTAATAGTGCAGAGATCATCTTTTGGCTCGCCTCAATCCGCTAAATGGGTGGACGGCGGTTATACAAGCAGCCAGTTAAATAGACCGACAACCGAGCTTGCAACGCCGTAGACTATAGTCGCTCCTATCATGACAGCCTCTGCCAGGTCCCAGCCAATCTGCATGTCCTAAGATGTTGCAGTATCATGTTCCAAATCAAGCTGTTCACCTTTGGGCGCGGCAATAGCGAAATCGCGTTGCAACCCATGCGGATCACACCAATCAGGCCAAGGTTCGTCTCGTCCAAACCTGCCCAATCCACCATGCTTAAAACCTGGCATGGTGGCGGCGACAACCATTACCGATTCATTGCAGATTTCATCGCATACCATATCGCAAAGCTCATAAATCTGGGCTTTTGATAAGTCGCCACCGACTTGGCGTTTGCCGAATGACAGGGCGCCGATGAGGCGGTGATAGAGATATGATCGTTCGATTCGTTCCATATCTTCATTTGGAACATAAAAAGAACATCGGTCAAGTTCGAAGTCGATCGATTGCCCTGTTGTGATTTTTACCGCACTTTAAAAGCTGCCGTTTGTACAAGTGCAAGATAGATTGCGGAATGTGGGACATATACGGACGGGCCGCTTTTGAGGGACAATGACGAAAAGCTGCCGGCCAGCAAACGAGCCAGTTTATGCCATCAATCGTGAAAACTCAAACAGGTGAACGGATGGCAGCTATAAGGGAGCAAGTTAGTTCGAATGAACGACAGCAATGTCAGCGGAAGCCGACGCCAGCAATGTGCCGTCAACCGTTGGTCGCAGTTTCGGCACAGCGTACAGCAAACCATTTGTGCCAAACTGTGCCAAACGTGTTTGTAAGATACTGAAAAATAAAGAATTTTGGTGCGGCCAAGAAGACTCGAACTTCCACGGGCTTTCGCCCACAACGACCTCAACGTTGCGCGTCTACCAATTCCGCCACTAGCAAAGGTACCGCAGGGGCGCAACAGCCTTTATCGGTTCATTTCCGTGCGTGCGGATGTCGCGTTTCGGTACAAGCCTTAACAAATACGCTCAGCAGTCGTTTATTATGGGCGATGCGCGTCCTATTAACCCTCATTTGGCCTTGCAGCGGATGGTTAAAACCGCGTTTACATTTGGCCGTGATTGCACTCTTGCCCTTATTGCTCGCCGCTACCTCCTCCGCCCCAGAGGTTACGCCTGCGCGGGTGAGCCGCGTCGCGACGGCAACCGTGGAAGTCATTCGGCTGGAGCGGGTTTCAGTGCAGGCGCCATCGAAGGATACCAACTCCTCCGATCGCCAATTCCGGCAGCGCGAAGATATGCCGCTTGTCGAATTTTTCTAGGCGGCGATTTTTTCCAGCCGGTATTTGCGCATTTTCTCGATCAAGGTGGTCCGCTTCAGCGTCAACATGCGCGCCGCTTCAGAGATGACGCCATCGGCATAAGCCAATGCGGCCTGAATACGCTCCAGTTCCATTTGCTCGACCTCAGCCTTGAGGTCGATGCGCGCGGTCGGCTTGGCCTGTGCCATGGTCGGCGGGGGGGCAGGCGGAACTGCGATTAGTTTGGGCGCAGCGCGTCCCAGCAGTTGGTCGACCCCGAAGGCATCGACCGTCTCACCGCAGAACAGCACATTGGCACGTTCGATGATATTGCGCAGTTCGCGGACATTGCCCGGCCAGTCATGCGTCATCAGCCGTTGAAGTGCGCTTTGGTCAAATTGGCATGTGGCGGACGCGGCCTTGCCTTTTTGGAAATGCGCCAAGAGCAACGGTATGTCTTCGACGCGTGCGGCCAGCGACGGGACCTGAACCAAAACCACGCCAAGCCGGAAAAACAGGTCTTCGCGGAACCTGCCATCGGCAATGGCGTTGTCGATATTCTGGTGCGTGGCCGAAATGATCCGGACATCGACCGGCAGCGCGCTGTTGCCGCCGACCCGGGATACCAGACCGTCCTCCAATACACGCAGCAGCTTTACCTGCATGTCGAAGCGCATATCGCCGATTTCATCAAGGAAAAGCGTGCCCTTGTCGGCGTTTTCGAAATGGCCAGTGCGGCGATTCTGCGCGCCGGTGAAAGCGCCCTTTTCGTGGCCGAACAGTTCGGATTCGATCAGTTCGGCAGGAATTGCGCCGCAATTGAGCGCGACATAAGGTTTGGTTGCGCGGGTACTAAAGGCGTGGATGGCGCGGGCGACGACTTCCTTACCCGACCCAGAAGCACCGCAGATCATCACCGAGGCTGATGAGCGGGCCACGCGCTCCACCATGTTGCGCAATGCGACCATCGGTGCACTGTCGCCGATCAGCATGTCTGCGATATCGCTTTTGCGTTCGGTCAGGGTGTTCAGGCTCATGTCAATTTCCCGTCAGGAGATGTCGTTGAGACCCGTTTTGGCGAATATGGTAAACAGAATCCTAACAGAACGTGGACCAAGCGACGATTGGTCCAAAGCCGATGAAAGCAGACATTAAATGGGTGCTAAGTTATAGCGAATGGGTCCATTTTGGTTTTATTCAGAGACAGATGTCCATCCCAAAGTAATCGACATTCGCCGGTTCTTGGGATCGTAAGGATTACTCGGGATATAGGGTTCGCGCTCTGCCACGCCTTCGATCCGCACGAACTGGCGTTGCGGCAACGCTGACCGAACAAGATGCGCGCGCGTTGCTTCGGCGCGCGCTGCAGACAATTGCCAATTGTTGACGCCAAGCCCGCGCGATACCGGCTGCGCATCGGTGTGGCCGCGAATGATAATGCCATTCGGCAGTTCGCGGATAGTATCAGCGACCCGGCTTAACAGTTGTACCGCATCGGGGGTCAATATGTCGGTACCCGAGACGAACATTGAAAAATTGGCCTCATCGACCATATCAATGCGCAGCCCTTCGCGCGTTTCAGTGAAGCGCAAATTGCGAGCGAAGCGCTTCATCGCCTTGTCGGCCTGAAGCTTCAGTAAAAGGCGCGCGCGCAGGTCTTGAAATTTCGCCCGGTCCTTGCCGATGCCTGATGCCTCCTTGGGGCCGCCGGTTGCATCGCGCGGAATGGTCATGCTGCGAGTGCCTGTCTGTCCAGCGCGGTGGGGATATTTGTCAGCCGAGGTAATGGAATCGCCGCCGAAAAAGCTGGTCGATCCAGCGCTATCCTGTTTGCTCGCGACCAAAGTGGGGGAGAAATAATCGGCGAGTGCTTTTCGCTGCTTCTCAGTGGTCGCGCCCAGAAGCCACATCAATAGGAAGAACGCCATCATCGCAGTCACGAAGTCGGCATAAGCTACTTTCCATGCGCCGCCGTGATGGCCTGCGTGCGGAGCCTCATAGATTTTCTTGACGATGACCGGGCGGATGGGTTCGGCTGCTTTAGCCATCAGCGGCCTCGCATGCCGTCGAACACTTCGGCAAAGCTGGGCTGGTTGCTATGCTCGATGCCAGACCTTGCCGCCTCGATCACCAGCGGTTGCGGGTGGCCGTGAAGCGAAGCGATAATCATCTGTTTGACCACATGATAAATGGCGGCGTCAGATTCGATCACTTGTTTGGCGCGGTTGGCAAAGGGACCAACTAGGCCATAGGCAAGCAACACGCCGAGAAAAGTGCCGACCAATGCCGAACCAATCATGCCACCCAATATGGCTGGCGGCTTGTCGATTGAACCCATGGTCTTCACCACGCCCAAAACCGCCGCGACGATGCCAAGCGCTGGCAGAGCGTCGGCAAGCCCTTGCAGCCCCTCTGCTGGCTTTATGCTGTGGTGATGGTGGGTTTTGATGGCGTTATCCATCACTTCCTCCACCGCATGAGGATCAAGCGTGCCGGATGACACCACGACCAGCCGCAGTGTGTCGCAAATCAGGTGGACCAACGTCTGGTCCTTTAGCAATTTGGGATATTCGCTGAAAATCGCTGAACTCGTGGGGTCCTCGATGTGCGGCTCGAGCGCGACTGGGCCTTCGGCTTTCAGCATCTTCATTAGTTTGGAAACGAGGAAAATGCAGTCGAGGTAATCCTGCTTGTTATATTTAGGCCCCTTGAAAACTTTGCCGAGCCCACCGCCCAGGGCCTTCAGTTCCTTGGTCGAGTTGCCGATAATCAAAGCGCCCGCGCATGCGCCACCGATAATAAGCATTTCGTGCGGCAGCGCGTGCATTACGGGCCCGAGATTGCCGCCAGTAAGCGCAAAGCCGCCGAACACCATGACGAGCAGAACAATGATACCGACAATCGCGAACATGGATAAACTGGGCCCTTTGGTATTCGTGCGTTTTGCGCGTTACAAAGATGGTAAACGGCAGAGGTGACTGAAAATTGAGAGCGGTTAGCTAAGAAAATCCATTAGCGTCCGGCGGTTGATCCGCGCGAAGGCCGCCTGTGCGGCTTCGAGCGTCAGCGTCATCCCGTTCAGTTCGGCGATAGCGGAGCTGAGGTCGGTGTCTTCAAGCTTTGAGCGCTCTTCGCTGATGCTGATCTTACGTAGTTCGCGGGTTTCCTGTAGCCGGTCGAGCCGCGCAGCAGTCAGACCGATTTTTGCAGTGATGTCGGCGGCGTGATTGATCGCGCCTTCGACCGATGTCAGTCCTGCATTGATTTGAGAGGTGTCATTCGCAGAAATCGCTGACGCTGCGTCGCGCATGATCTGACTGATCGGCGTACCGCCGGTTGCGAATATCTCGGCTCGCGTTGGCACCGGCGCGAACATAACATCGTCGTCAAATCTGATTGAAATGTTGCCGCCGACAGCGAAAAGCGGCTGACCGGTCGGCGATTTGGCAAGTGCCATCGCTTCGATTTCATCAGCCATCACATTGATTTCAGCAGCGATGCTGACCCGATCGGCTGGCGAAAGGCTGGCACTAGCACCGGCGATGGTCAACTCTTTGGTGCGCGCCAGCAGGTCAGACATTGTCCGCATCTGCCCATCAGCCTGTGCAGTCAGTGTAATCCCTAAATTAATGTTCGACGCCCGCGCGGTGTCATTTGCCTGCGCGCGCTTTAGATTGGCGAGACGCGAGGTCGCAACCGGGTCATCGGAGGCGCGTTGGAGGCGTTTTCCGGTCGAAACCTGCGCCTGCTTCGCTGCGATGTTTGACGCCATACGCGATTGGCGGGCGATTTCCTGAGTCATCCGGTTACCGGTTGCGTTTATCATCGCGCGTGCCTTTAGAAAATGTTGAGCATGGTCTGCATGGTTTCGCGTGCCACCTGTATCGTGCGCGCAGCAGCTTCATAGGCTTGCTGGAAACGCAACAATTCGGCCGCCTCGCGGTCCAGATCGACAGCACCGATTGCATCACGCGCGGCAAATGCGCCGTCGCGGCGAGTGCTTGCGGCGGCCTCTTGCGCACGCGCGGCAGCTGTGGCTTGCGCCTGCGCGGCAATCATCCCGGCGACATTCTGTTCAATGCCTGTGGGCCCACGCACATTGTTGAAAGCCAGCATATTGCCGTTGCTTCCGGAGACATCGGCGGCGGCAACATCCGACGGCAACAGCGCCGCTGCTGTAAGGGTTGCGGCGCTTCCGCCAAAATTTAGCAACGCTGCGCCAGGATTTCCATTGGCATCGAACCCGGCTTGATGAGCGGAATTCAGATCGCTGGCCAGTTGCCCTGCGAGCGTATCAAGCGCGGTGCGCTGCCCGGAAATATGCGCCGATGCGTCGGTAAGGCCTGCAAGTGTGCCAGACCCTGGAACCAGCGCTGAACCCGATGCAATGCCGAATGAAATTTGCCCGTTGGCGGCAACCGCTAGCGTCACAGAAGCGGTGGTTGGCCCTTCGACCAGCGCATCACCTGCCGGTGTCCGGATGATCGCTGCCCCCCTGGCATCATAGCTGACCGCAACATCGGTCGCGCCTGCAATATTAACGACCAGCCGGTCCCGTTCGTCGAGCAGAGTGGCCTCGTTGCTCGACCCGGGGCGAGCACGGCGGATGCCGTCGTTGACTCGCGACAGAGTTGACAGGTCGGTGTTAAGCTGACCGACGGCACCTTGGGCTTGGGTCGCAACTCCTGTTGCTGCCGAACTAAGCGATGTCGCCGTGCGACGAAAAGCAGCGGCGCTTTGGTCAACCGCCGACAGGAACTGGCGGCGAAGCGTATCGTCGCCGGGATTGGCGCTCAGTTGATCCGCGGAAGTAAAAATAGCGGTGACGCTGCTACCGATTCCGTCCGCACCGTCATCCAGCGCACGCTCGGTCGCTGAAATCCAGTCAAGTCTTGCCGCTTGCCGGGATGCTTCTCCACCAGCCGTGCGGGCGTCGTCGGACAACCATTGATCGACCGCCCGCTCGACCCCAGCCGCGAGCACGCCGCCAGGGCGGATGCTGTTGCGCGACAGGACAATATCACCTGCTGCCGGTGCCTCCTCAAGCCGGACAGTTCGGCGGACATAACCCTCGGTTTGCGCGTTCGCGATATTATCGCCGACTACCGACAGCGCGCGGCTATACGCCTTAATGCCCGATGCGCCGATGGCGAGGAGGTCGCTCATTTCTTTTGCGCCAGTTGTTTTTCGACCAGATCGGCGATGCCGAATTGGCGCATTCCAGCCATGCTATCGGCAAGCCTGGCGTCGGCCATTTCGCGGAAATTGTCGGTGGCGCTTGAGCCGAACATTTCGTCGCCAAGCTTGGCTTTGCGCATGCTCGCCATCATCTGCCGAAGGATCACCGCTTCAAATGCCTCGGCGGCTTTGCGCAATTCGGGATCGCGTTTTGGTGCAGATGTTGTGAGTGAGGATTGAACCTTAATCATATTATCACCAGTTCGCCGCTAAGTGCGCCTGCCTGCGACAGAGCTTCCAATATCGCCACAAGGTCACCCGGCGAGACGTTGAGTTTGTTGATGGCTTTGACGATGTCCGACAACGATGCGCCCTTGTCCCACAGGAAGGCGGGGTTGCGGGACTCTTCGATCGCGATATCGCTCGAAGGTTCAACCGCGGTTTCGCCTCTACTGAACGGTGCTGGCTGGACCACGATTGGGTTTTCATCGACTTTGACAGTAAGCTTACCATGACTAACCGCTGCAGGGCCAACGCGTACCGCGCCGTTAATTACGACAGTTCCAGTGCGCGCGTTGACGATAACGCGGGCAGGGGGTTGAGCCTTTTTGATTTCGATGTTTTCGATAATCCCCATAATGCGGATGCGGCTCTCACCTCCAACAGGAGCATTGATGCGGATCGATGCTCCGTCGACTGCTTGCGCGGTGCCAGCACCCAACTGCCGATTGATGGCATCGGCGACGAGACCAGCATTGCTGATATCCTGTTGTGCAAGGTTGAAAGTAAGGCTTTCGGAATTGGCAAATCCGCTATCGACGCTGCGTTCAACCGTCGCGCCGCCGCCGATGCGGCCAGCAGATGGAATGTTGACTGACAGCTTCGATCCATCGGCAGCATCGACTCCAAGCCCGCCAACGACAAGATTGCCTTGCGCCATTGCATAAATCTGACCGTCCGCACCTTGAAGCGGGGCCATGATTAACGTGCCGCCGCGCAAGGACTTGGCCTTGCCGATCGCTGATACGGTGACGTCAAGACGCTGTCCCGGTTTCGCAAAGGGCGGAAGTTCGGCGGTAATCATGACCGCAGCGGCGTTTTTGAGTGACGGGTTGATACCGACGGGAAGGTTGATGCCAAACCGCGAAACCGCGCCTTTGACGCCCTGAGTGGCGTAATCGAGGCTGTCGTCGCCGGTTCCTGCCAAACCAACGACGACGCCATAGCCCGTCAGCTGGTTTGCGCGAAGGCCTTGAAATTGGCCCATGTCTTTAATGCGTTCGGCATGGAGCGCGGGCGCGAAGATAAGCGCGATCATGATCAACAATGCGCGCATCAGAATGGACTTATCTTCGAGAAGAAACTTTGCAGCCAGCCCTGCTTGCTCGCCCGGGCGATTTCGCCCTTGCCCGTATAGCGAATACGGGCATCGGCAACGCGGGTTGATGGCACGCGGTTGTCGGTGCCGATATCGGCGGTGCGGACGATGCCGGAAAACTGCACAGCCTCGTCGCCGCGATTGAGCGTAACGAGCTTTTCGCCCTTCACTAGCATAGTGCCATTGGGATAGACGGCGGCAACGGTCACACTAACTTCTCCGGACAAGGCATTCGACTGGGCGGCATCGCCCTTTCCCTTAAACGACTGGTCGCCGCCCATGTTTATGTCGGCGGGGTTAAACAGGTTCAGAGGCCCCGTTGCGGGCGGTGTCAGGCCAACACTGCCGTTGCGACCCGTGGTCGCGCTATTGCTCTTGGTTGCGCTCATCCTTTCGACGAGGACGATAGTGAGGATGTCGCCGATCCGTCCCGCACGCTGACCTGAGGTAAGGGGGGTGTAGTTTTCTGCCAGAAAGATTGCACCGCTGGTGGGTTGCGCAACCGGTGCCTGGGGTGCGGTTGGCGTGTAGGCCATGAGCGCAGTCTTTTCCTTCTTGGCCTGCGCCGCCATCGGAAGTGTCACCGCCAAAAGCGCGACCAGCTTACAAATTCTGCGTGGCATTGCGCATCATTTCATCGGTTGCCTGGATCATCTTGCTGTTGACCTCATAGGCACGTTGGGTTTCGATCATGTCGACCAGTTCTTCGACGACATTCACATTGCTCGCCTCAAGCGCGCCGGCGCGGAGCGCGCCGCGCCCCTCTTCGCCAGCGCCGCCGACTTGCGGCGCGCCCGAGGCGGGAGTTTCGAGCAACAGATTGCTGCCGATAGACTGTAGCCCGGCCGAATTTGTGAAACGCGCGATTTCAATGCGGCCAAGCTCGGTGAGGTCGGATTGTCCGGCGACCTGCGCCGACACTGTGCCGTCATTGCCAATCGACACCGCGGTTGCGCCTTCGGGGATCTGGATTTGCGGCTGCACCGGCATACCGTCGCTGGTGACCAAAGTGCCGTCGGCCGACAGGTTGAAATCGCCCGCTCGGGTATAGCCGATGCGGCCATCGGGCATCTGCACCTGAAAGTAGCCTGCGCCTTCGATGGCGAGATCCAGGCTGTTGCCGGTGGTGGTCAGCGTACCTTGCGTGTCGATCCGCGCAGTGCCGTTGATCTGCACCCCTGTACCCAAGTTGGTGCCGACGGCGTATTTATTCTCGGCCGACGATGCCGACCCGGCAATCGTCATCGCTTGATAGGCCAATGTTTCAAAGCTCGCCCGGTCGCGTTTGAAGCCGGTTGTGTTGACGTTGGCAAGATTGTTGGCGATCACCTGCATCCGCATATTCTGCGCATCAAGCCCGGTGCGGGCGACGTGAAGGGCTCCATTGGACATTTCGTTTTCCTTATTGAGGGAGTGACATCAGGTCGGCGGTGGCAGTATCCATGTCGCGTGCGTCCCCGAGAAGTTTGAGTTGTGTGTCCCACGACCGGCTGGCCTCAATCATTTTGACCAATGCTTCGGTCGCGCTGACGTTGGAGCCTTCAAGGGAACGCGTGGTGACGCGGGCATCGGGGTCGTCAGGCAGAGCGCCGCCGCCACGAACGCGGAACAGACCATCGGTGCCTTTGATAACTTCGGAACCTGCCGGGCTGACCAGTTGCAGCCGGTCGATTTCTTGCGGCTGGCTGGCATCGCCGCCTTGCGGGACGATCCAGACGCGGCCTTGTTCGTCTATGTTTATCGCATCTGCCGGGGGAAGCGTGATCGGGCCTTGGCTGCCCTGCGCCGGACGGCCATCGCCGGTGGTGAGCAAACCGCTCGCCGACAGCATCAGGTCGCCGCGTTTTGTGTAGCCAATCTCGCCATTTTCGGCCTGCACCGCGAGCATTGTGTCGCCTGACATGGCAATGTCGAGATCCCGGCCCGTGGAGGTAACGGTACCCGCCGTCATGTCTGCCGCGAGCACTTCTTCCGAAGCAAAGGCACGCGTATCGAGCCGTTGCCCATCCAGCCAGAGCGACTGAGCTTCGGCGATATCGGCACGAAAACCCGGCGTGTTGGCGTTGGCGAGGTTGTTGGCAATCGCGGTTTGCCTTGCCATCGAACCGCGCATCGCGGTCAGGCTGGTGTAGATCAGGCGGTCCATTTTGCGTTACCGGATGCTTACAATCGCCTGCGTCATGTTCGACGCGGTTTCGATTGCCTTCGCATTGGCCTGAAAATTCCGTTGCGCTGAAATCAGCGCGACGAGTTCTTCGGTCACATCGACATTGGCGCGTTCGAGTGCGCCTGAACGGATTGTACCCAGCGGGCCATTCGTGGCAGCATCAATGGAAGGCTGACCGCTGTCGCCGGTCGATTGCCAATGGCTGTCGCCGACGGGACGAAGGCCTTCCTGCGCGGTAAAACTCGCCATCGCGACTTTGCCGAGCAGTTGGTCCGAACCATCGGCATAAGTCGCCGTGACCAGCCCGTCGATGCCGACTGAAACGTTGACCAAGGCAACATTGGGATCGGCGGGCGAACCGCTGGGCAGCACGAAATCGGCGGCGCTCGCAAGCGCCGTAGAGGTGACGTTGCCCGCCGCGTCGACAGGCAGAAGCTGCAAAGTCGATCCGATGGTGTCGACCACCTGCCGGTTCGCATTCACCTGAAACGCGCCGTTGCGGGTGTAGGTCACGGCGGCACGGGGCGGGTCGCCGCGCGTAACGAAAAATCCTTCGCCGGCAATTGCTAGATCGAGCGTCTTGTCGCTGGCTTCGAGCGTCCCTTGAGTGAACTGCTGGACCACAGCGTTCAACCGCGTGCCCTGGCCGGCGATCATCTTGGTGGTCTGCGTTGGCGCGCTGGCGAACAAGTCACCAAATTGCGCGCGACTTTTCTTGAAACCGGTGCTGCCGACATTGGCGAGGTTATTTGAAATCACAGAAAGGTCGGTCTGTGCGCCTTTGAGGCCCGATAGCGAGGTGTAGAATGACATGGCTTATTCTCCTTGGGAAACTGAGGCAGACGCCGCCTTGATGTCTGCGAGCAATGCTGTTTGCGCCGAAATTTGTTCGGCAATGGACTTCAGAGAGACGTTCATTTCCGAAATACCAGCCACGGAAGAAAACTGCGCCATCTGCGCGACCATTGCTTGGTTATCGACGGGGTCCAGTGGATCTTGCTGCTTCAACTGCGTTGTCATCAGCCGAAGAAAATCGGTCTGACCCAATTGCTTTTGCGCCATGTCTTTTGAGAGAACAGGCAGGTTCTGGCTGTTTACAGCGGAAAGGCTTGTCATATCTATTGTCCTAATCTCAGGGTTTCGCTGATCAGGCCCTTGGCGGTTGCCAACACCTGCACATTGTTTTGATATTGGCGCGATGTTTCGAGCATCTCGACCATTTCGGCGGCGCTATCGACTGCGGCCTCCCAGACATTGCCATCCTTGTCGGCAAGTGGGTGGGTCGGTTCGAACCGTTTGACCGGAGCCGTGGTACTGGTGTCGATCCGCTCGACATGAACCGTCGCTTGGCCGGCCTCGCCTATAACGGTGCGAAATACCGGTTTCATGGCGCGAAAGGCGGTTCCTTCGCTTCCTGATACGGTGCCCGCATTGGCAAGGTTTGATGCTGTAGTGTTCAGCCGGACCAATTGCGCAGACATTGCGCGGCCACTGATGTCGAAAATGGAGAGATTATCCACCATACTCATTCTCCTTTCAGCGCGCGGGTGATCGTGCCGATGCGACTGTTTAAGAAGGACAGGCTCGACCGGTAAGCTAGTGCGTTTTCGGCAAAAGCAGTTTGCTCGGTTGCAAGTTCGACGGTGTTGCCATCCAGCGAGGGCTGAACTGGCACGCGGTAGCGGATGGCGGTGTCTGGCGACCCGCCGCCCTCGGCCATTTGCAGCGCGGCAGAAAAATCGATGTCGCGGGCTTTATATCCTGGGGTTGCCGCGTTGGCGATGTTCGACGCGAGCATCGTCATGCGCTGCTCGCGAAGCTTCAATGCAGTGGCGTGTACGCCGAACAGATTATCCAGTGACGGCATCGCCGTTCCTTTCCGTTGCAAATCGCCCGAGGGCGTGAACAGGAGGAACTAAGCAATTGCTGTGCCAGAATTAATTTAATTATTATATATCAGAAGCATAAAAGACAGGCAGCAGCTGTTGGAACCTTGTGTCAAAAGTCTGACCGTCAAATTACCGACGCAGTAAAAACACCGCATGTTGCGCCAGCAAATTGGCCATACCTTCCTTGCGGGGCTTGTTGCCCGACAGGAACCACTGCCCCTCGATTATCACACCGCGCTCTTTCAGGAACGCGCGGAAATCGTCAATCGTGACATGGTGGATGTTGGGCGTGTCATACCAGCGGTGTGGCAGTTGCTCGGTCACAGGCATCTGACCGCCGAACATATGTGCAAAGCGAATGCGCCATTGCGCAAAATTAGGGAAGGACACGAACGCTTCGCGCCCTATCCGGAGCAAATGGTCGAGTACCAGATCGGGGCGTTTGGTTGTCTGTAAAGTCTGGCTCAAAATCGCGTAGTCGAAACTGCCATCGGGATAGGCGGCCAGATCGGTATCGGCATCGCCCTGAATTACCGATAACCCGCGCGAAACTGCAGTCGCCACGTCGCGCGCGTCCAGCTCCAGCCCGCGTGCATCGACTTGCTTGTGATCGCGCAAAGCCGCCATGAGCTGGCCATCGCCGCAGCCGACATCGAGAATACGCGAACCGGGCCGCACATTTTTGGCGATTATGGCAAGGTCGGGGCGGAGCGAGGTCATTGGCCTTCTCCAGCGCGAAGAAATCCATCCACAATTCGGTTCATTTCGGGCGCGTCGAGCAAGAAGCTGTCATGACCGAACGGGCTTGATAGCTCAATGAAGCTAGCGGCGGCGCCTGCCGCGTTCAGCGCGTGGACGATCCGTCGCGATTCTGCGGTGGGATAAAGCCAGTCGCTGTCGAAGCTGATCAAGCAAAACCGCGATTTGGTGGCTGCAAAGGCCTTGGCGAGCACGCCTTCATGCATGTCTGCTAAATCGAAATAGTCCATCGCGCGGGTGATATAGAGATAGCTATTAGCATCGAACCGGTCGACAAAGCTCAGCCCCTGATAGCGCAAATAGCTTTCGACCTGAAAATCGGCGTCAAAGCCAAAGCTTTTTGCGTCGCGGTTTTGCAGCCGCCGTCCGAATTTCTCGGTAAGGCCGGCTTCGGACAAATAGGTAATATGCGCCGCCATCCGCGCGACGGCGAGGCCTGAGGCCGGTGCTTCACGTCCATAATAGGCGCCATTGTTCCAGCGCGGATCTGCCATAATCGCCTGCCGTCCAACCTCATGAAATGCAATATTCTGCGCCGAATGCCGCGCTGTAGAGGCTATGACGACCGCCGAACGCACGCGGTCCGGGTAGAGTGCAGCCCAGCTCAGCGCCTGCATCCCGCCCATCGACCCGCCGACGACGGCAGCGAGTGTTTCGATCCCCAGATGGTCGAGCAATATCGCCTGCGCGCGCACCATATCGGGGATCGTAATGACCGGAAATGCCATGCCATAAGCGCCGCCTGTTGATGGATCGATGCTGGCCGGGCCAGACGATCCCATACAGCTGCCCATGACGTTAATGCTGATGATGCAATACCGCGCTGGGTCGATCGGTTTGTCCGGACCCACCATCCGCGTCCACCAGCCATTCTTTCCGGTAACAGGATGCGTCGACGCGACATATTGATCGCCAGTTAACGCATGGCAGATCAGGATAGCGTTGCTCTTCTCGGCATTGAGCATGCCGTAAGTCTCGTACGCGAAATCGATGGGCGCGAATTCAGCTCCGCTGTCGAGCTTCACCGGCCCCAGCAGGCGTATCTTTCTGTCCAGACCGAAACGCTCATCCCCTTGCATCCGGCCTGCCATATCAGCGGATTGGGCCGAAACAACAAAATATCCATCGTCACCCTGAACTTGTCTGAGGATAACACACGATGCTGGTTGGTATCCTGAGACGAGTTCAGGATGACGATTGGGGGAGGCGTTGCGCTCTTTAACTGCTCCGTCTATGGCGGCGCGCATGAACAAGCCTGAAGCAAAACCCTGGATCAACGCCATCAACGCCTACACCCCTGGCAAAGCTAGGTCGGATGACGGACGCGCGCTGATCAAGTTATCGGCCAACGAAAATCCGCTTGGATGTAGCGCGGATGCGACCGCCGCAATGGCTGAAGCGCGTTTGACCTTGGCGCGATACCCCGATCCGGCCAGCAATGCGCTGCGCGAAGCTTTGGGCGCGCATTACGAATTGGAAAGCGGCCAGATCGTTTGTGGCACCGGCTCAGACGAGCTGCTCAACCTGATTGCGATGGGCTATGCAGGCGCGGGCGATGACATCATTTATGTCCGTTATGGATTTTCGGTTTACGACATCGCCGCGCGCAAATGCGCTGCCAATGTCGTGGTCGCGCCTGACCAGGATTATGGCACTGATGTCGATGCGCTTTTGGAGCTGGTCACCGATAAAACGCGCGTGGTTTTTGTTGCCAATCCGAACAATCCGACTGGCACCTATCTGAATGATAGCGAAATGAAACGTTTGCACGCAGGATTGCCACGGGATTGCGTGCTGGTACTCGACCAAGCCTATGGCGAATATCTCGAAGATGACGGTCCGGCTTCGTTCGATCTCGCACGGAACTACGACAACGTCCTGATCACCCGTACCTTTTCCAAAATTTACGGTCTAGCCGCGGAGCGCATAGGCTGGGCTTACGGCCATCCTGAACTGATTGCGACGCTTAACCGAATCCGTGCGCCGTTCAATGTGACCGCAGCAGGGCAAGCTGCGGGAATTGCTGCATTGGCCGACACGGAATTTGTGAAGGGCAGCCGTAAGCACAATACCGAATGGCGCGAGTGGATGGCATCCGAATTTGCCGCGCTGTCAAACCATGGCCTGAAGGTGGTGCCGTCATGGGCGAATTTCCTGATGGTGATGTTCGAAGGCAAATGCAGCGCCGAGGTCGCATATAAGGGCCTAATGGACGAAGGCTATATCGTGCGCTGGTTGCCTGGACAGGGACTTGGCAATGGCTTGCGTATCACCATTGGCACCGAAGACGAAAATCGTGGCGTGATGTCCGCGCTTCGCAAAATACTCGAAGCGCATAACTAATGCTGCCGTTCGCGCGCCTGACGATCATCGGCCTTGGCCTGATTGGTTCCTCTGTTGCGCGGGCGGTGAAGGCACAGATGCCCGATGTGCGGATTACCGGGCATGATGCCGATGTGGACGTGCGGGCAAGGGCGGTAGCGCTTGGGTTTTGTGACGATGTTACCGATACGGCAGGGGCAGCGGTTACCGACGCTGACCTTGTTATCCTCTGTGTGCCGGTGGGCGCAATGGGCGCAGTTGCAGAGGAGTTTGCCGAAGACCTGCCCGCGGACGCAATCGTCAGTGATGTTGGATCATGCAAACAAAGCGTCGCCGAAGCTTTGGCGGCGGTACTGCCCGGCGCGACCATTATCCCCGCACACCCAGTCGCAGGAACCGAGAGAAGCGGTCCCGACGCTGGCTTTGCGACCTTGTTCAAAGGCCGCTGGTGCATCCTAACGCCACCGGAAAAAGCGCCCGAGGTTGCCGTCGAGCGCCTGCGGACATTCTGGCAGCGGCTAGGTGCCGATGTCGAAATCATGGACGCGCGCCATCATGATATGGTGCTGGCGATCACCAGTCATCTGCCACATTTGATTGCCTACACCATCGTTGGAACTGCCGACGACCTGCAGGGCGTGACGCAAAGCGAAGTCATCAAATATTCGGCAGGCGGTTTCCGTGACTTCACGCGGATTGCCGCGTCGGACCCGGTGATGTGGCGCGACGTTTTCCTGTCGAATAAAGAAGCGGTGCTGGAAATGCTTCAGCGGTTCAGCGAGGACCTTACCGCGCTGCAACGTGCCATCCGCTATGGTAAGGGCGACGAACTCGAAGCCTTATTCAGCCGGACCCGCGATATAAGGCGCTCGATTGTCGAACAGGGTCAAGACGATGATGTGCCCGATTTTGGGCGCAAACACTAAACGTTTAGTGCGTTCATCGCGATGTGTACCCGCGCCTCGACTTCTGCTCTTGGCAATCCAGCCGGTATTTCTTCGCCGACCTTATAGGTGATGACGCCGGATTTGCGCAGCCAATGGTTGCGCGGCATCAACTTGCCGCTGTCAACTGCGACCGGTACAACCGGTACGTTCAGCATTTTGTAAAGGCCGGCAAAGCCCGACTGCAGCGGCGGTGCTTCGCCGTGGATCACGCGTGTGCCTTCGGGGAAAATGATGATCGGTCGGCCATCTGCGAGCAATCTACGTGCACGCGTCAGCATATCGCGCAAAGCGCCGGCGCCGCCTTCGCGGTCTACCGGGATCATACCGTAAGCCAACGCGGCTTTGCCCCAGAACGGAATGTCGAAAAGCTGCCTTTTGGCGACCACCGACGGCCGGTGAAAAACCCGAGGCATGTCGATCGTTTCGTACATGCTTTCATGCTTGATGGCGTAAAGCACCGGTTTGTTAGCCATATCGCCATCGATTTTGACTTTAATGCCCAATAGCCATCGTGCACAAAAATGCTGATATCGCGACCAGCCACGCACCGCCCAGTGCATCAGACGCGGCGAGGTCAGGCTGCCGATGAAAGCGGTGACGGCGTGGAAGATCGAACCACCAAAAAATATGATAGTGTATAAAAGCGTGCGGATCGCGGAGATCACGTTAAATCCCGACCAGCGCCGCCAGCGCCCGCAGCCAATATTTGTTATACTCCTTGAACAATGCGCGGAGTGAAGGCTTGGTTGCTACGGCGTCGTTGGTCACCATGATGCTGGAGGGCAATGCCCTATCGAGTTCAAAACGTGCGCGCCGCATGTGCCAGTCATGCGTAACTAACCGCAGCGTCTTGACCTTGTTCCGCGCCGCCCACCGCGCCGTCTCCAGCGCGTTCGAACGGGTGTCGACCGAAGCAAATCCCAAATCGATGCAGCAATCGAAATATCTGTCGGACCCTGCATATTGTGCGGCCAATTCAGGCGGTCGCACATCGCGGTCGACGCCCGAGATCAGCATTTTTTTGGATTTGCCCGCTTTGAGTATCTCCAAGCCGCGATCAATCCGGTTTGGCCCGCCGGTCAGGACGACTACGGCGTCGGTATTGGCCATCTCTGCAGGTTGCGGCAGAAGCAGCGCAAACCAGGCAAAACCAAGCGCCCATGCCAGCAGGATGAATGATAATAACCGTCTGATCATAGCATTTTCTTGAGCGCCGAAATCACTGTCCAACGCGCCATAAGCATGGCGAGACCCATCACCGCAAGCGGAATGAACGCCAATATTGCCCAGCCATACCACGGGAACGAGGCGGCCGCGAGCAATCCGGGTTCAGCGGCTGCAAAACGCCCGCCAATGGCTAATATGACCGCGGCCGCCGCCCCGAAGCCGACGACGCCGCCAAGTAGCGCATCGAGTGCGACCCGCCTTTGGAACAGCCGCGCTGCCTGCAAATCGGTGCCGCCCATCATGTGCATGATCTCGATCGTGCCCCGATGCGTGTTGAGCGTGCTGCGGACGGCCAGTACGACGACTGCTGATGTCGCTACGAGTAAAAGCAAAAATACAGCGCCCGCAAGCAGGACAAGCGCTGACATCAACTGGAAGAAAGGTGCCATCCAGCTGCTGTGCGAATCCAGTCTGGTGTTAGGCGCGATTGGTCGCAATTGGTCCTGTAATTGTTTCAGCATGGCGTCTGTGGGCAAGTTGCCAAAACGGACATCGACCAAAGCAGGAACCGGAATATCGGCGTCAATGACCCCGGTGCCGAGCCATGGCTCAAGCAGGTTGCGAACTTCTGAATCGGTTACCGGCTTAACCGATACGACGCCGGGTAAACCGCGCATCGCTTTTGCAACTGCTGCGCGCTGGGTGGCGCGTCGTGCCGGATCCGCCTCGATAATCTGCACCGTAACTTGCTGCGCCAGGTCATCGCCGCCTTTGCGCGCCGCATCGGCCAGTGTTAGTCCAGCTGCAGCCACCAGCAAGGTCAAAAATAGCATGATCGCAATCACCCAGGGCATTTGCCCCGAAAGCCGGCCCTCGGGGATCAGTTTGCGATCATGCGTGGGCAGGGCGAAATCAAGCAGCATCAGTTTTTGAGAACCAGCGGGCGCGGCGGGTGCTTCAGCGAGCCCGTCGGATCGGACAATCGGCCCTTATCGAGCCGCATCATCTGCGCGCCGTCGACTTCTTGCAGCAGGTGGATGTCATGCGTCGCCACGACCACGGTAGTGCCAAGCTTGTTGAGAGCAGCGAACAGCTGCAACAATCTCAGCGCCATATCGGGGTCGACATTGCCTGTTGGCTCGTCGGCCACGAGCATTTCGGGACGGCCAATCACTGCGCGAGCAATCGCGACGCGCTGCTGTTCGCCTCCTGATAACGTGGCAGGCCGGGCGTCGGCGCGTTCGGTCAGGCCGATCCATGCCAGCATTTCGGTGACCGGGCCTTGCAGGTCTTTCTCTTGAATGCCCGCGATGCGAAGCGGCAATGCGATATTGTCAAAGGTCGACAGATGCTGCACCAGCCGGAAATCCTGAAAAACCACGCCGATACGGCGGCGGAAACCGGGAAGGCGATCGCGTGGCAATGTGATGGCATCATACCCGAACATCTTGATAGCACCGCGGCTGGGGCGGTGTGCCAGATACAGTAGCTTCAAAAGTGAGGTTTTTCCCGCACCCGAGGCACCGGTCAGGAAATAGAAACTGCCAGGGAAAAGCGTAAAACTTAGGTCGGTTAGCGTTTCCGCCCCCGTCCCGTATCGCAGCCCCACATTGTCGAATTCCACCACGCTTTGCATAGGCAATCGAGATGGCACAAACCGCATGTCGGGGCAAAGCCTATTAACCATAGGATTGACCCGGCGATACCGCCGTCCACAGCATTTTATTACAGCAGGGTTGCAACTCGCGTGCGCCTGATGTTTATGCACGGCAATGCTGCTAGTCTGCCCCTCCTGCCGCACCCGATATGTCGTGCCGGATAGTGCCATTGGCATGGATGGGCGTCAGGTTCGGTGCGCCAATTGCAAACATAGTTGGTTTCAAGGAGGGGCGATCCCGCCGGTTGCGCCCGCGCCGCCTGTTGCAGCGCCTGCTTATGCGGCTCCAGCGGAAGAAGAACTTCCGGCAGTGGTGGCCCCACCGCCTACGCCATCACCCCCACCTCCGGTGGAGCAGCCCCGCGCGGAGCCGGCTCAGCCGAGTTTCGCGCGTTTCGATGCTGAGGGTATACCAGAACCATCGGCAGTTTTTGTCGAACCGTCAGTAGCGCGCGCGGCGACCTATTTTGAAGAACTTCCGCCGCAAAGCCATTTTGCGCATGAGCCGCCGTTTAAACCCCGCCGCAATCCAGCCAAATTGTGGACGATGGCGGCTGTTGCTTTCGCGTTGATTGTTGCGGCGATCGGTGGTGCGGTGTGGTATTATGGCGTGCCGAATATCGGTTTGGGAATGGCCAGCGCCGAGCCTGACCTGAAGATCGTGCTGAACGAAAATCTCGAACTGAATGAGCGCGAAGATGGCACGCCATATTTCATTGCCAGCGGTAGCATCGTCAATCCTACAAGCACCGCGCAAGATGTGCCCGAAATGCTGGTTACGCTGAAGGATGCTGGCGGTAGGCCGGTTTACAGCTGGAAAATGAAACCTAAGGTTCGCTCGCTTGCGCCAGGCGCAAAGGTTGATTTTAGCGAGGCGCGGCTGGATGTCCCGCTGGCGGCCACCCAGATCAGCGTCGGCTGGGTGCTCAACGGCGGCTGATCAGGTGAGCGCCTGCCAAGCATTGGCGATATCGCTGATCGCTGATCGCACGTATTTGACCTTGGTAATATCGTCGTCTCTCGCTGCTTCATTCAGGCTGCGCGCCGCCGAACGGTAGATGCGGTTCAGTACAGGGGCGAGTTCGCCGCCGTTCCCAAAATCAAGACTGCCCTGGAGCGCGACGATAATCGACAGCGCCTTACTCAAATGCGTGTTGCCTGCAATCACTTTTCTTTGCGCATGATTGGCGGAGATAAGGTCAAGTGAGCGCAAAAGTTCTTCGTACAGCAGCGCGACCAGCCCATGTGGGCTGGCGCTGGCAACACGGCTTTGCAAGTCGAGCATGCGGTAATGTTGACTGGCAATCGCAGGGTGGGTTTTGGGCTGCATCGGCTTTAGCTGTCGCTATTATTCCACAGCTTGATCTGCTGCTCGAGATAGCTCTGCGTTGCCTTCAACGCACCAATCCGCGCGTCCATCCCCGCATATTGCTTTTCAAGTCGCGTGCGGTACGCGGCTTCGCGCTGCTCCATCCGGTCGCGGTTTTTCGATATATTGTCGGCTTCGCGCTGCAAGGATGAGCGGACTTGCTCTAGTGCTCCATTACTCGCCACCGCAGCATCACGCAGCGCGTCCAATGCGAATGCAATCCCGGGATCGGTGGCTTCGGTACGCGTGGTATCGCGTGGCGGATTAAAGATCGCTTCAACCGCGTCCGGAAAATCACGCAATGCAATTTCCAGCTTCGCACTATTGAGTGCAATCGTGCCGTCACGATTGGTCGATATTCCAACGTCGGACAGAGATCGGATATTGGCATCGCCAGTAAGTGGTTGCGCGATAAACGCGCTCAACTGCCGCTCGAATGCGCGAAGCGCAGGATTGCCATTATTGGATAAGCGAGCCGATTGGGTGTCGTTTTTGAGCGTGTTGAACACCGAAACGAAATCGCCCAATGTCTGTTTCAACACATCGTTGGGTCGGGTCGAACTGATGGATATCGCCGACAGCGGGTCAGCTTTTTTAAGCGAAATGTTCATCCCGGGAACCACGTCGGAAAAGCTGTTGGTTGCGCGGGTATAGGCAACACCATCGACGGTAAATGCGGCATCACTCGCGGTCTGGCCCACGGTCATTTGACCGCTCGTGAATTGTGACAGACCAGGATCCGCCCCAGCGTCGGCGGCCAACGTAAACGCCTTCGCTGCGCCGCTTTCGCCTTTCAGGACGAGGCGGAAATTCCCAGCGTCGTTGATGACGCTGGCCTGAATCCTGCTGCCGCTTGCGTTGATCGCGCTGGCAAGACCATTTAGGCTGTCGTTGGAGGCTCCTACCGTGATCGCATAACTTGTGGTCCCCACGGTCAACGTCATGCCGCCTTGGCCGATGGGATCGGTCCCGGAACCTGTATAGCCGGAGTAAATGGTTTGTGCCTTGGCAAGGCTGTTGACGACAATTTCGCCAGCATAGCTACCGAGCAACGTACCCGGGGCTGATGTCACCGTTATCGCGCCGTCATTCGATGTTACTGGTTGGCTCCGCAATGTCCCACCTGCTGCCAAATCCGCAAGCGAGTCGGCGAAGCTGTCGAGGTCGCTGCGCGCTTGTGCCAATGTGCTTACTTTTGCCTGATTTGCGCGGGTCAATGCGTCGAAGCGCTGCACTTTTGGCGTACGTGATGCTGCGGCAAGATCGGCAACCAGCGCAGCGGTATCGATGCCCGAACCAAAGCCCAGATTGTTAGCGATTGATGTCAGCATATCGAGTTCCTTCATGCCCCTATACGACCGCCGTGGCAGTGAATTTAGGCCGACCGGCGGCCATCGGCATCGAAGCGTTTAGTGGAGGGAACGTCGACGACTGGCTTGACCAGATTATTCGCAAGCGTACTTTCAAGCCGGAATACGAAAGCAAGAATGGCGGCGACCGCGACATACAGATCTTCGGACACAGCGCGTCCGGTCCGCGTGGTAAAGTAAATCGCGCGGGTAAGCTGCGGATATTCAAGCGTCGGAATATGGTTTTCCTTGGCCAATGCCCTAATCGCCAAGGCCACGTCGCCGCGACCGCGCGCCACAACCGTTGGTGCAGCATCCAGCCCGGGACGATAGCGAAGCGCGACGGCAAAATGAGTAGGATTGGTTAGGACAACGCTGGCGTCGGCCATTCCCTTGCGTGCTGACGACATCGCCACTTCCTGCTGGCGCATGCGTAATGCCTGTTTAAGCTCGGGCGCACCTTCGCTTTGGCGCATTTCCTCTTTAAGCTGCTGTTTCGACATACGGAGCCGCCGGTTGCGTTGCAGCCACTGAACGGGCACATCGATGATTGCAATCAAGACAAGTCCGGCTGCAAGCATGGCGATGGTCACGATGATCTTATCGCCGATAAAGCCAACGGCGGAGGCAGGGTCGGTTGCTGCCAAACCGGGCAATGATGCAATCTCGCCTGAGATAGCCCAATAGCCGGCATAACCCAGCGCAACGACCTTGGCGGTAGCTTTCAAAAGTTCGATGAGCCCCTGCGTGCCGAACATGCGCTTCAATCCGGCGATTGGACTGATTCGGCTGCCTTTGAATGCCATTGCCTTGCCGCGCATACCCAAAGACCCGAGCATTGCAGGTCCAGCGAGTGCCGCAAATATCGAAAGGATCAGCAAACCCGCAAATGGCAATGCCAGATCAGAAAGCGCGCCCGACAGCGCATCAAGCGGTTCAAACCGGTCAGGATCTGAAAGATCGAGCGACAAGCCGCTTTTAAGCAGCATCTTGCTCGATTCAAAAAACCAGCCGCCAAGAGCAATCAACCATGCGGTGCCTGCAAGCATCATCAGCGCAGTTGCCAATTCCTTGGACGCCAGCACGTCGCCTTCCTTGACCGCATCGGCTTTGCGCTTTTGGGTTGGCGCTTCAGTCTGCTGGTCCTTTTCGGGTGCGTCAGCCACCGCCACCTCCAATTGCCTGCGCCTGGTCAAGTGCAAGCCGGATTGCGTGCGTGATGGTATCAGCCATCACGGGGGTCGCCATTCCCATCAGCAATATCCCGGCGAGCAATGCTGCGGGCATTCCGACGGCAAACAAATTAAGCGTCGGGGCTGAACGCGCGATCATGGCCATGATGATCTGAACTAGAACAAGTGCAAATCCAACGGGCAGGGCAATTGAAAGTCCGGCCGAAAATGCAAGGCCGCCGAATTTGGTAATTCCGCCAATGGCCTTGAAGGAAAGCCACGCGTCACCAGGCGGCAGCGCGCGATAGCTTTCGGCAATTATGGAAATCAACGTCAGATGGCCGTTGGCAGCCAGGAAAAGGAACATGGCCAGCATCGACAGAAACTGCCCGACCGCTGGGCTTGACTGACCACCCGTTGGGTCAGCCATTGACGCAAAACCCAAACCCATCGCGTTACTGATTGCCTCGCCTGCGACCAATGCCGCAGCGAACGCAATCTGGATGACAAAGCCAAGCGCCAATCCTGCCACAACTTCGGCAGCGATCATCAAAAATCCGGGCACTGAAATGATCCCAGCAGCTGGCAGCGCCATATTTGCCGCAGTTGCCGACGGGATGCCGACAGCCAGAGCGAGTATCAGTCGTAATTGGACGGGCACAGCGCCTGCGCCGAACATCGGCGCGGCCAGAAACGCAGCGCCTGGGCGGATCATCGCCAGCATCCAGACCAGCAATTGCTGTTCGACATTTTCAAATCCCGCTGGAATCATTGTACCAGCATCGGAATCTGCGCGAAAATATCCTTGGTGAAGTCTACCAGCAAGATCATGATACTGGACCCGAAAAGGGCCAGCGTTACGGCGACGACAATAAGCTTGGGCACGAAACTCAGCGTCTGTTCGTTGATCGAGGTCGCGGCCTGAACCATGCCGAGCACGACGCCTGCGATCAGCGCGGGTATCAAGATCGGAGCTGATCCAAGCGCCAATATCCAAAGCGCCTGTTGAGCCACGCCGATGAAATAATCCTGGTCCATTCGGCTAACTCACAAACGAACTGGCAAGCGATCCCATGGTCAGCGCCCAACCATCGACCAGCACGAACAGCAGCAGTTTGAACGGCATCGATATGATGGTCGGCGATAGCATAACCATGCCAAGCGACATGAGCGCGGATGCGACGATCAAGTCGATGATAAGGAATGGCAGGAATATCATGAAGCCAATCTGGAACGCGGTTTTCAGCTCGCTGGTGACGAAGGCTGGCAGTAAGATCGAAAACGGCACATCGGCAGGCTTGGCAAATTTGCCTGCCTTGGCAATGTCACTGAACAATGCGAGGTCGGATTTACGCGTTTGTTTGATCATGAAACCATGCATTGCGGCGGCGGACGTCGATACAGCCTGCTCGAATGTCACCTCGTCGCGGCCATAAGGTTCAAGTGCCTGGGTGTTGATTGTGGTGAACACCGGCTGCATGACAAAAATGCTCAGAAACAGCGACAGGCCGACCAAGACCTGATTGGGCGGCGTCTGTTGGAGCCCAAGTGCCTGCCGCAATATCGATAGCACGATGATGATCCGGGTAAAACTGGTCATCATTAATATCAGCGACGGTAATACCGTCAGCAAACCCATCAGCAGCAGGATTTGAAGCGACAGCGACAGCGGGCGGCCGTCGCCTGACACGGTCTGCAATGCCTTTTCGATTCCTGCACCAGTGGATGTGGCAAACGCGGCATCGCCTGAGAACAGGGCGATGGCCAGCATGCAGATTATCCAGAACTTACGCATCGAACGCGCCCTTGTCCCCGGATGCCAGTCTGCTGATCCCGCTTCGCGAGACACCAAGCAGCAACGTGTCGCCATTAAATTCGACGACCAGCAATTTTCCATTTGCGCCGAGCGCGACGGCATCCACAACGCGAACCGGGCGATTACATTCGGACTTGACTGGAAGGCCAAGCTGCACGCGTTTCCAAAGCCAAAGCGATCCCCAAGCAAGTCCGCCGATCAGCGGGATAAGCAGGAAAAGCCGGACGAAATATTCGACGATCATGACCGGCGCTCCATCCCGGCCAAGCGGCGGTCGGCAGATACGACATCGACGACACGGACGCCATAGCGGCCATTCACATCAACGATCTCTCCTTTGGCCACCAAAGTTCCGTTGACCAGAATATCGAGCAGATCATTTGCCTGGCGGTCGAGTTCGACAACGCTGCCCTCGCTTAACTCAAGCAGGGCAGCCAATGTAATCGATGCCGAACCGACTTCGACTGACATGCGCAATGAGATGCCGGAAAGCAGGTCGATGTTGGCGCCCCGTTCGGCTGGTCGTAAATTGGGAGCTTCGGTCATGTCACTCATGATCTGATCCTTCGATATGTTCGATTTTAAGGGCGGCTCGGCCATTGGCCTCACCAATAGTGCCGCGCGCAAATGGGCGGCCAGCAACAGTCAGGGGGACCTGGTTTGGTAATAATATGGGTAAAATGTCGCCGGGGGCCAGGCTGAGCAGCCGGGCAGCGGGGAATTCAGCGCGAGTTAAAACCGCGCGTGCTGGCAGGTGAACGCGTAACGCGGCCGAATGCATTTTTGCCTTCCATACCGGGTTGGTGTCAGCACTGGGTGCTTGCTTCTCAGACAGTCCCTCAATGATTTGTTTTGCGGTCGCAACGTTCATGAAACAGCTGATTGTCGCAGACTTAATATCGGGACATTCGACAAAAATGCTGGCTACGACGATCTGGTCACAGGATTTCGGCCATTGAAAAGCCAATATGTCTGTTTGCATTTCAAGCAACCTGCTTTGCGGGGCAATTCCATCGCTCGCATGCATTCCCAATAACGGGAGCAACTTGTTGGCCAATCGTTCGATGAAACGGATTTCGGTGTGCGAAAATGAGCCTCGCGTCGCAATCTGGCCATTGCCGCCATAAGCGATATCGATGATCTGGCTGATCAGGTTACCTGGAATGTGAATAACAACATCGCCGATAGTAGTGCCCGGCGCATATCGGAGCAAAATTCCAAAAGGATTCTGGCTGATCCGCCATTCGGGATAGCGCGCATGCGTTATCGGGCCGGCTTTAGCCTCAATCTTGGTGCCTTGCGAAAAAATCTCCTGAAACGAACGGGCGAGCTTTTCGAAAACCACCATCAGGTTGTCGAAGTCGGCTTCTTGCTGACCGGAGGGCATGAGGCTGACGGCGGTCATTGGATCACCAGATTGGAAAAATAGACATTGTCGATGCCGCCAAAGCCCTCTTTGTCACGAAGTACCTGATTGATGGCATCGGTCAGATCGCGCTGAAGCAATTGTTTGCCTTGAGGCGTTGAAAGCACCGCAGCGTCCTGCTGCGATAATATCATCAACACAGCCGAACGGATCGGCACGCCCTGACGTTCGATGTTCTGGACTACCTTGCTGTCATAATATGTCGAAAGGCTAAGGCCCAGTTGAACGAAACCTGCACCATCGGCGAGGTTGGCGGTAAAACTCTGCTCCAATCCGATATAGGTTACTTCGTATTTTTTGGGGTCAACCGGCACTCGGTCGTTTTTGACCGAAACGGTGCCTTCCTTCAGCACAAGCTTGCCTTCTTCGCCTGCCGCAGGCGTTTCTGCTGGCTCATCGGATCGCTCAACCAGTTTCGGTCGGCGCGGATCTTCTGCGGGCTGATTTCCAGTCACTCCACCGGTGAGATAAACGCCTGCACCGGCCCCCCCCGCCAACAGTGTGATTGCGCCGATACCGATGAGCAGCATTTTTCTGCCCTTTTTCGGCTTTGCATCGGTCTCGACAGTTGATTTTGCTTTCGTCATTTCATCAAGCTTTCTGTTAGGCGAAGCGCGAATCGCGATTGCGTTGACGCTGTGGTTTGGATTCTGTTGCTGCGGCGGGCGGAGGTGATGACGGCTGTTGGCTGTGCTGTTTTGACGCGCCATTTTGCTGTCCGCTGAACATCTCGAAATTGCCGACCTTGACGCCCGACTGACGCAATTCTTCGATCAGTCGTGGCTGATCGCCAGAGATTATCCGTGCCGCAGCCTCGGTGCTCGCCTGCATTGCAATGTCGACGCGGTCGTCCTTGTGCGTGAGCGCGATGTCGAGCTTGCCGAGAAATTCAGGCAACAGCCGGAACTGAAGCTTGCCGTCGGTCGCCGCGCTCGCGGTGATGTCACGCGCCAGATTGTCCAACCAAAGTGCATCTTGCATCATGTCCAATGTCTGCACGGTTACTTGTATCTCGAGAACCGGTGTCGCGGCCTGGGCCACCGTTGGCGCAACCTGCGGCACAGATGGCAACTGAAGCAGCCTGTTGTCAGTCGCAGTTGCAGTGTCAGTAACGTTGGCCTGCCTGGCTTCCGGAACCAGAGCCATCATGAGCTTGGGTTTAGCCGCCTTTGGCATGTCGATTTGTGTTGGTAATGACGAGACACCAAGCATTGCTGGCTTCAGTTCCGGATCAACAGTACTTTTCAAATTCACCCCAGCAGCCCGCACCTGCTCCGAAGTTGGCGACATCTGCGCCAGAACCGGGACAGCTGGTTGTGGAACGAGTTGCACCTGCTGTTCGAAGCCAGCCTTCCGGGTTTCCGAACCAAGATCTATCTTGGTTTCCGAACCAAAATCTATCTGGTTCTTGCCGGATGATGATGGCTGAGCCATTATTGGTGTCGCGACTTGAACGCCTTCAGATTTTTCATTT
>LNFK01000002.1 GCA_001464315.1 Sphingomonadales bacterium Ga0077559
CTTTCTGAAGACCGACCCGATGTGCCGCACCAATGTGCCCGGCCTGTGGGCGATCGGCGACATCACGGCGCCACCCTGGCTCGCGCACAAGGCAAGCCATGAAGGCGTGATCGCCGCCGAAGCCATTGCTGGCGGCCATCCGCACGCGATGGACCCGCTGAATATCCCGGGCTGCACATACTGCCACCCGCAAGTCGCCAGCGTCGGATTAACCGAAGCAAAGGCCAAAGAGGCGGGTTACGACGTCAAAGTCGGCAACTTCCCCTTCATCGGCAACGGAAAGGCGATCGCGCTGGGCGAGGCAGAAGGGTTCATCAAGACGGTATTCGACGCCAAGACTGGCGAATTGCTGGGCGCACATATGGTCGGCGCCGAGGTTACCGAGCTGATCCAGGGCTACACCATCGGCAAAACCGCCGAGCTGGTCGAAGCCGACTTCATGCACACCGTCTTCCCGCACCCGACATTGAGCGAGATGATGCACGAAAGTGTGCTCGGGGCTTACGGCAAAATGATCCACATGTAGGATGGAACCCACGCAGATAGTGCAGGTTACCTAGCGTGGCAAAAGGCAAAACGAATAATGAAGGCGGCAGTGGACTTGCGCGTTCGGTTTCGCCCGGCCTGCTCATCCTCTATGCCCTCGGCACCACTCTTGGGGCTGGCATTTACGTCCTTATCGGTGAAATAATCGGTGCGGCGGGTGCTTGGGCGCCTTTGTCATTCGTGCTTGCCTCATTGGTGGCCGGGCTCACCGGCGCAAGCTTTGCCGAACTAACGGGACGGGTTCCCAGCAGCGGTGGTCCCGTAGCATGGTCTGCTGAAGCCTTCGGCGAGGGGTGGCTACCGATTGCAATAGGTTGGGGGATCGTTGCCAGCGGCGTGGTGTCGGCAGCAACGGTTGCGACCGGATTTGTAAGCTATGCCGGGGTTTTTGTAGACTGGTCAAAATGGTGGATACTTCCAATTTTGGTTGGAGTCCCTACACTCGTTGCTTCCGTCGGTATCAAACAATCCGCATGGTTCATGGCGGCGATGACACTCGCAGGGATGGTCGGCCTCGTGATCATACTCACCATGACCGCAGGAAACATTTCTGACTGGCCACAAGTTATTGCGCAGGAAACAAAGCCATTCGGATCGGGCGCGATGCTGAGCGGCATTCTCCTCGGCGGGTTCATGGCCTTTTATGCATTTATCGGGTTCGAAGATATTGCCCATCTCGCAGAGGAGGTAAAAGATGTTGAACGATCTATTCCTCGCGCCATTTTTGTTACACTTATAATCTCGCTCACACTGTACATCAGCGTTGCCCTGGCGGCGATCACCACCTTACCGATCACCGAACTTGCACAAAGCAAGACCCCTCTTGTCGATATGCTTGGCGATGCCGGGATAGTCGTTTCGGTCGTAGTGGTGCTCAGCCTTATTACGATTGCCGATGGATTGCTTGCCCAGATCATTATGGCGTCGCGCACCATTCACGATCTGGGTGAACGGCGGAAAGGTGCACCTGCGGCAATCTCGAAGCTGTCGTCGCGAACGAAGACTCCAGTGATTGCGACGGTCCTGTGCGGCAGCGCAGTTTTGACATTGGCGTTGCTTTTTCCAACCGGCAAGCTGGCATCGATTACCAGCGGCATCGTTTTAACGGTGTTCGCCACCGCCAACGTCGCGCTGATCGTGCTGAAACAGCGCAACAAGTTACTGGAAAATGTGTTCTGTGCGCCGGTTTGGGTGCCTTATGCCGGAACGGTCAGTTGCCTCGGGCTGCTGTTTGCTCAATTTACTTATTGAGGATCGAGTTAAAATGAGTCTGCCGCTTCGCTTGTTTTGCTCAGCCGTGGTTGTCTTCGCAGGCGTTGTCATGCTTGGATTTGCTGTGTCGGCGGGATGGTTCCACAGCTTTGATATCGCCGTCTCACGCACACTGAACCTGCAGCGCGGTAACGCACCCGATTGGCTCATTGTCGTGATGCAGGGGATCAGCTGGATAGGCGGCGGCATTCAACGCTATGTAATTGTCGGTATTCTCACGATAACCCTGTGGCGCTGGTGGGGCTGGGGGGCGGGTTTGGCGATGGGGCTGACAACCTTGGTTTCGGCGTTCACCTCAGAAGTGCTGAAGGCCTATTTTGCGAGGATCAGGCCCGACTTCGTGCCGTATCTCGATTTGGTCAGCTCCGCCGCCTATCCCAGCGGCCATGCAAACAACGCGGCAGTGGTCTATATCCTCTTCATCATGCTCGTCCCACAGGCTCGGCATCCGGGCTGGCAACTCGCGGCCGCGTTCATGATCATCGTTACCGGGCTTTCGCGCATCCTGCTCGGCGTGCACTGGCCAACCGATGTTATCGGCGGGTGGATGCTAGGCGCGTCGTTTGCGTTGATGGCTGCGGCAGTGATTGCCCATCGCCAGCACCGGCGGCAGGGGAAATTTCCCTCGGTTCTGGCGCCATAGGCATAGGAAAAGCGTTTTTTGCTGTCCTACAGCCGACTTCCTTGCCATCGTCATTCGCAATGAAAAACTGTAGGAAACAAAAAATGGATCAGGGAGTCACCTTTGGCGCAAAATTGCGAGCTTCGGCGCGAATCGCCGTTTTGCTTTTCGGCGTTGCGGCAACGTCTGCAGCGGCTCAAAACTCAGTTATAACTGCCGACAAAATGATCGACGTTCTGACCGGTAAGACGGTGGAATTTCCGGCCGTCTTCGTCGGCTCCGACGGCCGCATCACCAGCATCGCCGATGCACGCACCGTCAAATGGGGCAGCGACGTCAAGCATATCGATTTCAGCGGCAAAACCATCCTTCCTGGTTTGATCGACATGCATGTCCATCTCGATGGCCCCGCCGATATTGGCGGCTATCGCGGGCTTGAGTTCACTGACAGCTTCTGGGGCATGACCGCCGTTGGCAGCGCGCAAGCGATGCTCAAGGCGGGTTTTACGACAGTGCGCAACGTTGGTTCGGACAATCGTAACGACATCGGTTTGAAACAGGCCATCGACAATGGATATGCCGTTGGGCCGCGCATCGTGCCCGCTGGCTATTCGATTGGCGCAACCGGAGGGCATTGCGACTCGACATTTTTGCCGCCCAGCCTTGAATCCGCAAAGAAGGAGGAGGGGATTGCCGACAGCCCGGACGAATTGCGCTACCAGGTCCGCCGCCAACGCAAATATGGCGCGGAAGTTATTAAGGTCTGCGCGACTGGCGGCGTGTTTTCGCGCAATACCGAGCCAGGGCAGCAGCAGCTGACCGAAAGCGAACTGCGCGTGATCGCCGATGAGGCACATCAATGGGGCATCCGTGTCGCCGCCCACGCGCATGGCGGCGACGGCATCAAGGCCGCCATCAGGGCAGGGATAGATACGATTGAGCATGCGAGCTTAGTCGATGACGAGGGCATCAGGCTTGCAGCGGCTCGTGCGCGCCCTGTCTGGTTCTCGATGGATATCTACAACACCGATTATACCCAAGCCGAAGGGGCCAAGAACGGTGTCTTACAAGACAATCTGCGAAAAGACCGAGAAGTTGCTCAAATACAACGCGATAACTTTCGCAAAGCGCATAAGGCCGGTGTCAAGATGGTCTTTGGCTCCGACGCTGGTGTCATGCCGCATGCCTTGGTTGGCAGGCAATTTCGCACGATGGTGCAATATGGCATGACTCCACTTGAAGCCATTCAGGCCGCGACTCGCAATGGCGCACAGGCGCTTGGCCGCGAGAAAGACGTTGGCGCCATTGCCGTAGGCCGCTTTGCGGATATCATCGCCGTTGATGGTGATCCGCTGGCCGATGTGGGAGAACTGGCCTCCGTCGATGCCGTTGTAAAAGGTGGTAAACGCGTCGAATAGTCAGCTTGTGGCAATCATCACAGGCGCATTGATTGCCAATCGCCTGAGTGATATTATCGGGCACCGGCGTTACAAGCCGGGATGAAAAAGTAGCTGGGGGTTACGAAAATGATGACTTTGGTCGCAGCACTGATGCTGAGCATGGCGGCACAAAAGGCCGATCCGATGAACAATGCGCGTAAGGCGTATAACAATTGTATGATTGAGACGCATAACAAGGGCGTAACCGACAAGGTCACCCCGAGCGATTTCCTCAAAACCGCGGAAAGCGCCTGCACCACCGAGCGCACAATTTATCACGACATGATGGTAAAGGCCGAGCGCGGATACGGTTCTAGCGCCAAGGACGCCGAGCAATTTGCCAAGGAAGAAGTGCAGATGATGATCGACGGCATCGTCAGTTCATTCAACGAAAATGCCGAAACCGGTGCGAAGCTGACGCCCGAGAAATAGGAGTTGGCGGAAAGGGTGGGACTCGAACTTGTATTCAAGTAGCTTGGACATTCGTTGTTTTTTCAGAAAAACTGGATGAGTACCCCCAAGGATACCCCCAGAATTTAGCCAATAGCCAATAGCGACTAGCCACGACGCGATCAGTAAAAATCATCGGCGTAAACTCTACCTAAAGCTTACACTCCGTGGTCACCGATGGCTTTTCTTCATTAAATCTCGGCGTGATAAATCATTGGAGACCGTTCAAGCTAGGCTGGCGCGCATCTCGGGCTAACGTCAGTTTTGTGCAACGCTATTTACAATCAGACGGTCCGCCTTTGGACACATAAAGGAATAGCTAAATGTCGGGTTCAAAATTCCCATTTGGTTCCGGAAAAAACCTTCATCTAGGCTGCGCAAAGCCCGAAGCGAGCAAATCTAGGCTGATTTAATGCTATTGATAAGCACTGACACCGTCACCCAGATATTGATTATTAGCTTTTCTGACGTGCATTGCAGCATCGTCATATAGGAACGGCAGGAACGCGTACCGGCGCCCTCTCGTTATTGGGGTCGCTTCATGAAGTAGTGAGCACGAAAACACAATGGCACCGCCTGTTGGCGCCCGATAAACGCGTTCTCCAAATTCAGGAAACCGTAAATTTCCGCCGTCGTAATTCTCAGCGTTTAGGTTGATTGTCACTGCAAACTTTCGGTGCGCTGTGCCCTTGGTCGTGTTATCGCGATGTGGTCTGAAGTGTCCGCCTTCATCTGCATCATAGCAAGCTACGATGTAGCGTTCTATCCGCGTTGCGGTGAAGTGGAATGCGCGCTGTATTTCGGGAACAATACGTTGTTCGACACGATGAACAAGTGATTGCCGAAGACCTAAATCTGTTATCCTATAGTCTTTTCTGACTTTGTGTGCCGGATCAAGCTTCAAAACGGTTTTGCCATTTTCTTCACGCATAAAGCCGCTCTGCTCGCCGCCATTTTGTTCATAAATTTGGACAAGTCGCTCGCATAATTCTTTTTCAAATACATTAGGAAGTAAAAGTATAGGAGCCCATGACGGCTTCATTTCCATACCAGCTACAGCTTCAGCAAGATGCTTGAATGCGTCTAGACCTTTGTTGATGCTATAGCGCCCTAAAACCCGAAGTTGGGGATCTAGTAAAAGCCAATGCGAGTGATAGGTGTCCTTGCCGACACTTGATGTCGCAGCTGCGCCGTAAAGCGCGCTTACGCGACAATCGTAATCGAGGAAGAAACGTATGCCCGGCAAAGATTGCGCGATGCGCTGATCAATCTCATCAACCCGATCTGTCGTGATCCCGAAGAAACTCGCAGAAACATCATCGAACACAATACGGTTAGCAGCGACAAGTCGCAGAGCCGCTGCGCTCTCAGGGTCGGCCGCAGAACCAAAAAATAAAAGCAGCAGATGTCGGCCGGCTGCCAAATCAAAATTATAGTTTGGACTTCCGCTAAGTGCCGGCGCACGAAACCTGTGAGCGGGATCGCCTCTTTGAAGCAGTTGTCTTTGTACCGAACTCTCACTCATTAAGCGTTGCCCTTCTTTTTCGAAAATCAGCTTACGATTAATAATGTGGGCCGCAATTACTCCTTCGCGTGAAACCGCCGTTGCATTGTGGGTATTAGAACGTAGTTTAGTCCCCTAATTGTGTTATTATCCACCCGCTAGCTATTCAGCTGCTAAGATTTCTTCGAACTCAGCTGTTCCGTTGGCTTCTGCATTAACGAAGCTCGCATGCTGCAGTATTTGTAACCTACGGATTAGCTGGTAAATCGCGTGTTGCGGAATGCGGACCACTTCGTCGCGGTCGCGCGCTAACGATTTCTGCTGCCGGATAACGACGCCGTTTTGAGCAGGATAAACAACCACTGCCTGAACTGGATCAATAACGAGTTCGGCCTGTGTCCAGTCGAAATCCAAATCTTGTACCATTTTTCTTTTCCCGAAACAAAAAGAACGAGACAAGCATAAGTCAGGGTTTGGTCGTTGCATGTCCCCAGATGCGGACTACCGGTCAAAAATATACGACCCATGCGTGTTTGTGCGTCCCGAGGTTCGTAGATGGATGCCAGATTCTCCTAGTTACATCTTATCTAACACAGCGAAGCAATTCGTTTTGAGCCTCTCGTCACGAAGTTTCCATTTGCTGCTTTCTATTTCGCCAGATCCAGAGCTCCGCAAGTTGGAGGTCAAGGGAAGTAACGTCTGATGATGGCAGCAAAAGGGTAACAGCTTACCTGTTGGGAAGAAGAACGTTGCTGCTATCCGGCGATATTTGGTCGCGGAAACGCTTCTCGAGCTCTACCACTTTTACTTGCCATCGATTAACATTTATGGTTAATTCCGGTTTCCTGAGATTAGGCAGATCGAGGACGATTTGATGCTCAGGTTGCTGATGGAGAGAGAACCCGAAATCGTACAAATTGTCATCACAACTATGATTTGACACATTTTTTCGAGTAAGTAGATTGTGCTCTGTAGTCGGAAAATATGCTTAATTACTACTTTAGAGTTAGAATAGGTATTTGGTATAGTAAGTGGTAGGAGTGTTGAGGCCTATTGCAAGTCAGGCAATTTTAGGCTGTGAATAACATGTGGAAAACACTGCAGGACGAGCTCGTCGACGGGGGGACATTCCGACGACATGACAATCATCCTGAATTCGAAAAAATGGGTCGCCAATCACTGAATTTCAGGGGAGAGGCGAAATGCAACAACGGATACAAATTTCTCTGGCGGGGAAAAACGAAATTGCAAGGGAAGGTCTTCGGCAGATACTTTCTAGCGAGAAGGTTCACATCAAAGAATCTGTCTCCGACGCTCGGTCGATTATTGAGTCGCTCGCCTCGCCAGCAACGGACGACTGCACGCATGTCATAATCGTCGACGACAGCGTCGAAGAGGGTGGCCTTGAGACATGTCGAGCCATTGCAGCCGTAAAGTCAAAATCGCGGTTGGTTCTGTTAGCCGATCAATATGTCTTTGAGCACGTTGCATTGGCGTTCCAGATCGGCGTTGATGGTGTCATTATTAAGGAAATTTCCTGCGGTCCGTTGATTGAATCGATCTATCTGGTTGCAATGGGTGAGAAAGTTTTCCCGTCTCAACTGGCGGCAAATCTGACTAATTGTGCTCCGACCGATTATAGCGGCGACTGGAAAGCCTGTGCTACCTCCATGGGCCTTTCCTCTCGCGAAATTGAGATTCTCGAGAGCATTATGTTGGGCATGCCCAATAAAGTCATTGCACGCCAATTCGACATTTGCGAGGCGACGGTCAAGGTGCACGTGAAAGCGATCCTGCGTAAACTCGAGGTCGATAACCGTACGCAGGCTGCGACCTGGGCAGTAAAGCGTGGGGTCGGCACCCCGGTCCAACTTGCGCTAACCGACTTGAACCCGAGGCCGGATACGACCAAAATGCAAACAAACATAAACAGGGCAGCCTAACGGCAGCCCACACCTTATCGTACCGGCAGAACAACCGCGCTTTTGGCTATCTTTCATTAAGCGCTTCCGACCGTGCACGAGAAATTGGCTTCAGCAGATAGCTCAGTATGCTTTTCTTGCCAGTCACGATTTCAACGTCGCAAATCATTCCCGGGCTAATCGGCAGGCGACGTTTGCCGCTTTCAAGGAAGGCTCGATCTGTTTCAACAACAACGCTGAAATAGGCCTCCTTTGCAACCTCATCGTAAATGCTGTCTGCTGATATCTGCACTACGCGACCGTTCAACCCGCCATAAACGGCAAAGTCGTAAGCTGTAACCTTTACATTGGCGCGATCGTTTACCTTGATGAAGGCGATGTCGCGAGGACTCACCCTAGCTTCGACCAGCAGTTTGTCGCCTATCGGTACAACTTGCAAGATTTTCTGCCCTGCCTGCACGAAGCCCCCCACGGTGGTCACTTGAATGTCATTAACGATACCGTCAACCGGCGAGCGGATCTCGCTGCGTTGTACGCGTCCGGCTGCACCACGAAGTGATTCAGAATTAACCGCCATCTTGGCAACTAGTTGGCTGCGTTCATTCAATGCTTCCTGCCGGAATTGCAGCCCCGCTTCGGAAGCCTGCGCCAGCGCCTCACTGATTCCAGCCTGTGCGCGCGAAGCGGCTTGCTGGGCGGCGGCGAGTTTGCCTTGAATTTCGCTCGCATCGCGCTGAGCGTCCATCAATTCGGTTTGCGGCACAATCGACTTGGCGGCAAGCGGGGTTAAGATGCCGACTTGTTCCTGAGCTAGTTTTAGGCTCGCTCGAAGCGAGTCGATTGTTGCTTGCGCTTCGCCATAGTCTCGCCGACGTTGCTCGACGGCAGCGTTGAGCGCAGACTTCCGGCTGCGCAAAGCAGCAGCCCTGACAGATTGTAACGCTGCTTCCTGATCGCACTCGGCCTGATTTGCATCGGTGCAGTTAACCCCGGCCATTCCTCCTGCACCTTCGCGAGTGAGTCGGTCCGCCCGCGCGGCAAGCGACCGGTTTTCGGCCGCGATTTGGCCGAGTTGCGAGGAAGACTCGGTATCATCAAGTCTAACAAGTAATTGCCCCTTGCGTACCGCTTGGCCAGATCGAACAACAATATTCTGGATCGACGCAGGTTCTGAAGATTGCACAATTTGTGCCTTACTCGACGGGATGACCCGTCCCTGGCCGCGAGTTACCTCATCAACACGAGCGAAGCTTGCCCAGCTAAAAAATACAAACAGCCCCACTCCGCTGGTTAAAATAACCCGGCGTGCCCCAACATATGGCCGCGTTCGGATCATGATCCTCCCCCCTTTGTTTCAATATCATATTCACCCGATTGCTGCCGTGCGATCATGCTCGCCGAACGAATGGTTTCTTCAGGTTCCGGAATACTGGCGGTCCATCCTTTGGACATATCCAGCCGCCCACCCACATCCGTTTCCGCGCGACTCTCGGCTGCAAGATTTCTAGTTAAACGTTCGTCAGCAAAATTCAGGGATTGGACTTCGGTAGTATCGCCTGATGCCCCTCTGCGGACAAGCGACCGCGGCAGTATAGCGGGTATTGCCTCGATCGCCGAATAACGATCTGAAAAGGACTTGGGCTGGCCCCAACTGCCCGGCCAGCGATAAAAGATATGAGCGCCGATCTTGGCAAGCTTGACCAGCTTTGGTGCCCAGTACGGCGAAACATAATTGGCATGGTAATGCGTCGCATAGCCAACGCGGTCCTCAACACGGCCGTTTAGCGCTTCGCGAGCAACCGTCTCGGCTTCCGCCCAAGCCGCGGGGTTGGGCCGCCGGCTGAGTGATCCATCACAGGTAAAGCTAAACTGGCACACCCGGCGGTTCACGCCTTGATAGACGACGCCGCATACCGAATTTGGATAAGCAGGATGTCGCACTCTGTTAAGCACCACTTGCGCCACCGCGCGTCGCCCTTGCAACGGCTCAAAGGCGGCTTCGTAGTAAACCGCTTGGGTCAGGCATCGTAGTGCGGTCGCCCCCGTGCCGTCATTCTGGTTGAGCAGCTGGAATGGTCGAGCCGAAGTTGACAGGATGTCGCTGAACGGCAGGGCTTCATTGCGTTCAGTAGCTTCGACTGGCGACAATTTCAATCCGGCCTCGGGATTGGCCGTCAGCTTGATCAGCGACTGTTTCTCGCGCTCCGAAATCTCCATGGCATCTTCTTTTTCGGCGTAGGCATTGTCTTCTGCATCAACCAGCTCGAGGAATTGTGCCCACACTGTCTCGGATGTCAGCAGCGAAACGACAAGCAAAACTGCCGCGAGCCAGGTCAGCGTGCCATTGTTATACCCCGTTGCTCGGCTCCCGGGTCCAAAGGATGCAGTGGCGCTCATTCGAAGCCTGCGCTTTGCAGTATCTTGTCACGGGGTCCATCTGCAACGATGCGTCCGCCGTCCATTACGATTAGCCGGTCGACGATATTCAGCACGGCGACCCGGTGCGTTGCTATGATGAGCGTCTGGCCATCGATCAGGGAAGATTGCAGCCGCTCGACGAAGTGCTTTTCGCTGTGCGTGTCCATCGCGCCGGTCGGTTCATCGAGAAAGAGTACTTTGGGCGGGTCTATGAGCGCGCGAGCAAGTACGAGGAAGCTACGCTGCCCACCTGACAACCTGCTGCCGCGTTCGCCAATATAATAATCGAAGCCTGTTGCGTCACGGCCCAGGAAACTGTCGGCTCCAGACCGCATTACGGCATCGACGATTTCGGTATCGCTGGCCGCTGTTGCGCCGATCATCAAGTTTTCGCGGATCGTTCCACTGAAGAGCTCCGCATCCTGGCCGACATAGCGCATATTAGCGCGAAGCTCGTGCGGATGATGCTGGCGGCTGTCTAAGCCATCAATGCTATAACTACCTGCAGTCGGATCGTAGAGACCGCAAATTAGCCGGCCAAGAGTCGATTTGCCCGACGCGACACGACCGATCAAGCCAATTCGCTCGCCGGGTTTAATGGTCAGGTTGATGTCGGCCAGCGTCTCGCGACCTGCCTCGGGATAACTAAAGCCAACATGGTCGAAATGAAGGTGCCCTTCGCGAACTTCAGGCGTAATGGAGCGGCTGCCTTTGTCGCGCTCATCCTGTTGGTCCATAAGTAATTGCAGGCTGTTCAGTGTTACGAACGCCTGCCGACCGCGCGTCATTAAAAACGCCAGTTGTCCGACAGGTGCAAGCGACCTGCTGGCCAACATTACAATGGCGATGATTGCGCCCATTGACACCATTCCGGCATTGAAAAGGTAGAAGCCGCCGATGACGAGTGCGACGTTTGTGCCCTGCTGGCACATCGTTGCCAAGTTGACTGCAGTTGCCGTTAACCTGCGCATTTCCTCCTGTGTGTGGGCATGCGACGCGGAAACACGCCGCCATTTGCTCATCATTTTGCCTTCGGCCCGGCATGCTTTTACCGTCTCGAGGCTGCCAATTGATTCAAACAATGTCGTTTGCAACAAGCTGGCATCGGCATGCGCGTTTTGCACCGCCTCGCTCATCCTTTTTTGCAATATCCAGCCCATGCCCAACATAATGGCCATCGCGATAAAGGGAATAACCGCGAGCCAGCCTCCCAGAACGGCTATTAGCGCGATAAAGACGAACATGAATAGAACGTCGGTAATCAGCACTACCGTTGTTGAAGCAAAAAAATCGCGTACCTGTTCATATTCGGTCACCCGCCTCGCCAACGCTCCTGTACTGCCGCGCTGGGTTGCGAGTGGGAGATTCAACACCTTATCTAGCAGCCGTTGTGAAATGCGAGCGTCGATACTGCGTCCAACTTCATCCACAAGACCTGAGCGCGCGAGCCTTATGCTGTATTCGACTCCGATTGCGAAGAGCGCACCTAATGCCAACACCCACAAGCTCGTCGCTGCCTTGTTTGGGATGATCCGATCATAAACATTCATCGTGAAAAGTGGCAGAGCAAATGCCAGCAGATTTATTAAAAGAGACGCGAGCAGGACATAGAAATATTGGTCGCGTTCTTTCCAAACTTCGCTCCAGAACCAGTGGTTTCGCCGGACCTTTTCCCAAGGCCGTTCTCGCGCTGAATCCCTTGTCGGGTCGTGCCGAACAATAACGCCTTGACCTGAAAACACCGCTTCGAGAGAATTTCGGTCAATCTGCATCTCTTGCCGGGTCGCCGGAAGCTTTAAGCGGCACAGGCCGGCATCAAGTTCCGTTAAGATAACCGGCCGCCCGCTTTTCAAAAATAATATAGCCGGCACATCGTTTGCGTTCCAGGCAGCGAGCGGTCGTGTAAGCAGGTTGCAGCGTAACCCGATACGTTCGATTGCCTGATCAAGTTGGTCGAGTGGGACAGAACCGTCGTCATTGAGGGCAATGCCGCGCTTTATTCTTGCTTCTGCAAAGGGTCGTTCGAATATCTCGGCTAATACTGCGACCGATGCCAACAATTCGTCTTCCGCGGGAGGTTGCGAATGCCAGGCATCGAAATCAACTGATCCATGCTGCGCGTCCCATCGACGCGTACTTATCTGATCGGCCAAATGCGTCATCGTGGGTCACGCAGCAATTCGTTGTCTAGTGCTTTGGTAGGTTCAACCTTAAAGCGCGCGCGTGCCGTCGCTATTGCCGCTTTGGGCGGCTCGACTTGCATCGCGCGGAGCAACGCATTTTGAGCCGCTAGCAGTTTGAACTCAGCAAAAAATTGGGCAAACCGCGCAGTTTCAGCGCGGACCTGCACATTGTAGCGGGTATTCTGTGCATCGAGGACATCTAGAAGAGAACGTCGGCCGACGTTGAACTGTGCACGATAGGATCGCAGCAGATCGTCCGAAACCGTGCTTTGCGCATCAAGTTCCTTAACCAGTTTGCCTTGGCTGTCCCACGCATTCCAGGCTACACGGACATCTTCTTCGGCCTCACGCACCATCTGGTCGAGCCTGAATTGCGATTCGCGTTCGCGACGGTACATCTCCTGGATTTTGGCTCGGTTGATACCGCCGTTGAATATATCCCAACGCATCACCAACCCGCCTTGCAAATCGTTGGTTTCGCCACGGAACCCGTCGATATCATCGCCTATTCGAGCATTACCTTCGAGCGATACGGTCGGTGCAACATCGGCTTTGGCCTTGCGCACCATTGCATGGGCCGCGTCGAGGTCTGCTTGTGCTTCGCGCACGCGCGGGTTTTGCTCGCGTGCCAGCGCTATAGATTCTTCGAGGCTCCCCGGGATGCTCTCGCCGAGAGATGGTGGCAACATCGCCCCATCGACTAGGTCTAGTCCGGTCAGCGTGCGGAACGATGCAGCGGTGTTGACCATGTCCTGATTGGCTTCGGTCAAGCGTGCCCGCGCAGCTTGCTGCCGTTCCTCGGCTTGTTGCTGGTCGGCAATGCTGATCGAGCCTTTGGTTACGCCTTCGCGCAAGTCGCCGACGAGGCGTTCGTGGAAGCTGATATTGTCTTCCGATGCCGCAACGATCCTTTGCTGAAGGAGGTAATCGAGATACTGGCGCGATACCTGAAGTGCGACGAATTGAGCGCGCTCCTCGACGCGAAATGCCGCACCATCGGTTCGCGACGCCTGTCGTTTCAGTTCGCTGCTGCGGCTGCCGCCGTCGAACACGATCTGCTCGACACGCAATCCGCCTTCCATTGGGTAAAGTTCATCGTTGGCGATGCCCAGCGACTTGCGCGTGGCATTTTCCAGCCGCCTGATGCCGACCGATCCCTCGACCGAAACGCGCGGCATGAACATTCCCTGCGCCTGTTCGCGTTCGAATTCGATGGCAGTCTTGTTTTCGGCGGCCTGGTTGATTTCCGGATGCGTCTGCATCGCGGTTTCCACAGCCGTTTTTAGCTCGATCCGTTCACACCACGCCGCTGTCGGTAAAGCTGCCATCGCGGTGGCTATAAAAAGTGCCTTTAATTTTTGAATTCTCTGCATGATTACTCCCCCTTGTTTATGTCCGTCAACCGAAGTCGAGTGGCGAGGATGATTTATTATACATCTGTATTTTAATGATGTTCCTTGATCGTATTTTGCTGCTTGCCGTTAAAATTATGCCCGATTATGCGTGGCCCGATGTTGCAATCTGTTCCATTTGGGCCATGACTTGCTGTCCGGCGATGTCGGATACGAACAGATTACCTCCGGGCATCGCGCCGTCAGTGGTGAAATCCCACCCCATAAGATTTTGAGACAATAAAGGCTGGGGAGGTTGTTCCTGACCGACATAGCTTGCTAGGACGGCGTCGAGATCGATAGTTCGGCCTTCGATTGCGTCCCCTACGATTTCTGTAACTTCATCCACGGTCAGGCCGCTGACTTGCTGTGCTGCGGTCAACAGTAGCACCTGGTCTCCCGCCGAGGCGAAGGGCTCTAATTGAGATGCACTTTGTGCAGGTTCGGACGAAGCCTCCCCTTCGTCCGTGACTTTGGGAGGCACGACATCTTCGAGGTCTACAACGAGCGGCCCTCCGCTGAATTCGTGATCTCTGCCATCCAAGTGCGATTGTGCGGCCGGTCCGTTATTTTCAACCAGACCACTGCCAATTACATTAAGCGAAAGTCCGGGATCCTTAACAGCCTCGATGGTGGTCGGTGCTACCATTTGGCCTAACGTAGGGGCATCGCCTCCGGCTGTTATGAGATTTACGACTTCGGGACCGCCATGTTCTTTCGCGGCGAGCGGAAGCACCGCTACCAGTCCGGCCGCCACCATAGCGGTTGCCAGACCATTCGACGCGGTCGATAGAACACGTTGCGGTTCATTGGCAAAGTTCGTTGCAAAGGCAGCGTCCGCGACCTTGCCTGTACTGCCATCGACGCGCGTGAAATAAGCCTCTCCATGGACACGGACTTCTCCGTTTGCCGCAGTGTAGCTGCGACCATCGGACACCAGCGAGATGCTCGTTAATCCCGCACCGGACATTGATCGCAATTCGCCTGGGTCCGTTACGCCATCGCTATCCGCGTCATGCCATATTGCGAATTTGGCAAAAGCGATGTCGTTTGCATCAAGCTTACCATCGTCATTACTATCATGATCGGCAGCAAGGCCTTGCAGATCGGTCAGGCCGCTGTGCGCAAAGATGATTTCTGATCCGTCATTAACGATACCGTCGCCGTTTTTGTCATGCACCAGCAACCCGTCATCGGCACCCACCCATGCTGTGGATTCAGCAATACCGTCACCATTATAATCGAACAGAACGCCAGCAGAACTGGACAAAAATTCAACACCGTCACCGTCCAAATCTAGAACGACGGGTGGGGCAAGCGCAGCAATGGTGACAGATAAGGCAGCAGTTGCCGTATCGCCGTCACCATCGACAATTGTGTACGAGAAGACTTCTGTTGCGGTCACTGTGATCGGTGATGGTGGCTGATAATTATATTGTCCATTTGCAAAGTTAAGCTGCAAGGTTCCGCCCATTGGTGTGGCCACGCTCAACACGGTGCCTGCAATTGCACCACCGCTAGAAATGGCAATGCTCGAAGCGCCATCCCAGGTATATGTAGTCGAGCCTATCATTATCGACAGGAGCCTACCACCATCGGCGCCATAAGCGTCATTGGCGTCCAGATCGCCGCCTACGGCTGCCGGGACAATGACTGACAAAAGCGTTGCCACCAGATCGTCGAATTGATCGACGAGTATTGGTTCATTGTCGGGCGCCGCGTTCAAATCGACATCGCGTAAACGCTGAATATTGAGCGGCTGTAACGGATTGTTATCGATCCCGATCACGGTGACGTTTACATTGTTATTGTCGACAAAAGCATTCCATTCCGAAGCCGTGTTATTGGCCAGCGAATTGATAACAGTAGGTAGAATTGGAGGATTGGGGGGACTGAACTGGACCCCTTGGTTCGGATTACCGTCACTCAAGAAAAACACCTGGTTGCTTGCCCCGGGTTGCGCGGTGAAATTGGCCAGCGCTGTCTCGATTGCGGAGGAGTAATTGGTATTGAGACCGATGTTCTCAGGCCGCGTCCCGCCATCAGCGGGATTAAGCGAGTTCAGATACGCGTTTGCGCTTGCCGCATCGGTAAAGGTCGGTGAAGCAAAAGAACCTGACGAGAATATAACAAATTTGATAGCGAGTGCACTTAATGCAGACGAATCCAGTTGCGTCAGCGCGTTCTTCACGGCGTCGAGCATGACATCAAGTTCGCCGTCGTCGATACTGTCGCTGAAATCGAGTATGAAGAGCGTGTTGACATCCTGCTGTACTTGCGCGGATGATCCGTCTTCACTCGTGGCGGTTGGTGCGTCATCTTCAATGATAATGTGGATAGCGGTCGGGTTAGTGGTCGTGATCGTTCCATCCGACACTGAGACCGGGACATTGAATTCTTTCAAATCTTCGAGCAAAATATTCGCATGATCGACTGAGCGTGACAATGTGACCGTGTACGCGCCATTAGATGCCAGAGTGACGCGGATCACTTCATTGCCGCCAACGGACCCCACTAAGGTGCCGGTGTTAATCCCGCTCCAGGTAACAGCCACCCCGCCTGCGGTTAAAACAGCGCCCGGATTTCCGAGGGTCGCCGCCAGTGTTTCACCTGTGTCCAGATCGCCAATTGCAACTACGCCGCTTAAGGTGACGCTATTCGTGGTGTCTAACGTCGCGTTTGGCGCATTATCGGCTATGCCGCCCGGCAGCCCTTCTTCGGAAATACGCGCAGTCGCTGATCCAATCGTTGGCGCGTCGTTCGTGCCAAAAACCGTAATGCTCAGCATCGAATTGACCGACAGCAAACCATCGCTAATTGTATAAGCGAAGCTTTCGGTCAGCGTCTGGCCGGCATCGAGCGCATTGACTGCTGCATTGTCCTCGTTGAGCGTGTAGGTATATGCTCCGTTAGCAGCGATGACGAGGGTGCCGTATATTCCGACATAGGTTGCTGCCGATGTAACCGTAATCGGCTCAAGATCAGGATCGCTATCCGACACATCGGCAAAAATGCCCGACGGTGCGCCGGTGTGGTTGATATCCTGCAAAACGTTGCCGACGGCGGTCGGGTCGGACCCGCTTATGCCGTCCAGGACCCAGTTGGTGTCGGCCCGTGCAACCGGAAAATCATTTGCGCCTGTAATGGAAATGGTAATCGTTGCTGTGGATGTGTCGCCATCGGCATCCATCAATGTGTAGGTGAAGGTGTCGGTCAGTGTCTCATTGGCACCTAACGCAATAACCGCCGGATCCAGAATATCGAGATCGTAACGATAGCTACCGTTGGCGGAAAGTATCAGTGAACCATGTTCACCCGCGAGCGCGGAGTCAATCGTTCCAATTGCCGCACCAAATGCCACGGCCGATACGGTCATCCCGCCATCTGCGCCTGCGCTGTCGGCGGATCCATCGGTGCCATTTTCATCAACACCCCCAAGACCAGTCAAGACGTTGCCATCCGCGAAAATTTGACCGTCACGGGCGACATTGTCTGCGTCGTTTATCGCAACCGGTTTATCATCCTTGATTGCAAACCGGCCGGTAATATCGACGGTTGACTGCGCCGTATCGCCATCGCCATCGGTGACAATTGCTGTCAGCGTTACAAGATTGGCCCCTGTGAGAAATCTGGCCTGATCAGGACCGCTGTCGGGGCTGTGAATAATCGAGCGCGACTGATCGAAAGTCACCGCACCGTCCGCCGCGACTGAAATCCGGAATACTTCATGAGCCGATGTTCGTCCGAATATCACGCCGCCGACAATGGACAGAATCACCGCCTCGCCAGTGAGTGAATCGATAAGGCCGCTCGGACCTGCGGTAATGCCAAGTTGATATGCAACGCTGCCCGGTCCATCGGCTCCATAGTCGAGCGACGTCGCAAAAAGGCCCGACATATCGCCGACCGCGTCGACCGCCAGAAAGCTTTCGTCAAGAATAAGGACAGGTGCCTCGCTGCCCGCGGAAATTGACGGTCCGTCATCGGCAAAGCGGATATTCCCGCCGAGATCGACTGCAACCGTGTCAGATGTGCTATCGCCATCGCCATCCACAATCGTCGCGGTGCCGCGCAGCTCGATCAAGTTAGCTGGCAGTTCGAGCAGCTGGCTTGCAAAATTGCTAGCCGATCCCGGCAGCGGGTGGTCAATTTCAGCGTATTGCGTTAGAGTGACAACACCATTAGCCGGGTTGACTGACACGGTGAACACCGGCGATCCGCCGGCGTTAGCCACGATTTGGCCGGCCACCAGCGCAAGGGTGACGATAACGCCGTTGCTGGTTAGTCCGGAAGAAGCAGCACCCGTCCCGAGCGCAAGTGCATAAGTCCAGTTGACCGGCGCACCATTAGAACCGTCGGCACCATAATTGGCAAAAGCTACGGCAAAGGCCGAGGACAGATTTGCCGTAGCAACGTCAAAAGCCGCGCCGCGCGTATCCCCGTCCTGCGTCGTCAATAAAATGGCATTGGTATCGACATTCGTAACATCAAGCGAGGGCCCATCGTCCTTGAAAACCAGCGCAGCCCCTATGTTGACTGTCGCGCTAGCCTGATCCCCATCAGAATCTGTCACTGTGGCTATGAGTTGAAGGAGCGGGGTCGGGATAGTCGCCACATCATCGGAATTAGTTGAATCGAAATGACGAAATGCACGAATTTGGTCGAGTACGGCCTGACCATTTGTAGCAACGGTCAGGCGAAAGGCGACAACCCCTGAACCGCCGACCCGTCCTTCAAGCACATTGCCAAGCGCGTGCAAAGTAATCGCCGATCCTGTAGCAACGTCAAACAATCCCGCGCCATTGATGATTTGAAAGGCATAGGACATCGTACCGGGCTGGTCCGCCCCCATCACCACGTCAAACAACGTCGCGAAATTGGCAGTTGCATTGACTGCCAGATTACTCTCGTCAACTGTCAGTAGCCCTGCAACAGGCGAAATCGCAGTGATAGACGGGACATCATCGGATACCGATATCTCAACGGTCCCGGCCGACCGGTCACCGTCGCTGTCGGACGCTATGACATTTACCGAACCCAAGGCGGCCAGGTCATCTAGATTGGTATCCGGATGGAATGCGTAATTGGATTCGAGTGTCGCAACGACAGTTGCCGTTGTACCCACAACAGTAAGGTCAAGAATGACCACCGGCTTATCGACATCCCACCCAATGATCTGGGTGTCGGACTCGCGTGTCCAGGTTAGGCCGCCTCCAAGTCCGGAAATGTCGCCGAAAATGATCGACACGATGAAGTCTGACCCCGGTGTAAACTGAATTTGTCCTTGCACGGTTACAGGCTGGTTTAGCGACGGCGTCGATCCATTTTCCAGATACTGATCGTCAAGCACCAAGGTAAGGGGCGCGCTCGCCTGTGGATGAGCTCCATCGACAATACGGATTTGCTGTTGCGCCGTAGAACTGTCGCCGTCGCCGTCGGTGATAGTGTAAGTGAAGTCAGCGACGAACGGAACGGTGCTTGATGCAGACACCGGATCGAAGGTCCAATCGCCGCTCGCCTGGAACGTATAGGTTCCCAGGGCATTTGTGTAACTGGTTACTCCCGTTGACAAAACAGCAACTGTAACCCCGTCAATAGTGACCGAGGTGACCGTTGCGCCGTCTGCACCTAGCGAGTCGTTACTCAGCAAATTGCCGGTAATCGGCAAGGCATCTTCGGCCACGGTTATGGACGGCTCTGCCCTTGCGGTTGGCACATCATCGGTGATGACAATGTCCAGGCTGGAAGTTGCAGAGGTACCATCGGTATCGGTGATTATGACGGCGAATGATTCAGCCAGAGCATCTGCGTTCGCACCCGTGTGCAAAAGAAGGTTGTCTGTTAGCTTATAGCTGTAGCGAATCGTTCCGCCGACAACGTCATCATTCAAGTCATAGATCGGCTCGAAATCGGTGATAGTCAAAATGCCGTAATCTGTTGCGATAACCAAGCCGGGAATGACGCCTCCGTTGAACAATGCCTGGCCACCGATGGTCAAACTGGCCAGCCCGTCGGCGGAGCCAAATGTAAAGCTTCCGGTGCGAATTAGTGCATCGCTGTCCGGAGCCGATCCGTCGGCCAGATTGGTCTCTGACACCGTTGCTTCGGCGCCGTCTGAATTAAGACCGGTGATGACAACGGTATCGTCCTTGCCGCGGATGGTGATGGTGAGCGTTGCGGTCGACTCGTCGCCGTCATCGTCAGTTATCGTATATTCGAAAACTTCCGTCAGGCTATCGTTCCGGTCAAGACCCGCAATCTCAGTATTTTCGTTATTGATTGTGTAGGAATAGCGGCCATCTGCATTGAGGGTGAGAGTTCCGTAAGTGCCAGCGGTCTCCCCGCCGACAAAGCCGCTATTGCCCTTAAAGGAGATGCTCGTCACTGCAGCTCCGTCAGCGCCTTGCGTGTCCGCGTTGCCGTCGCTTGCGTTGCTGTCGGCGCCGCCTAAACCGGTAATGACATTGCCATCGGCGCCCAGTTCGCTGCCTGCCTGAAGCTCGTCTACATCGTCGACAGCCGTGGGCACATCGTCGGTTATCGCGATAACCAGATTGCCGGTCGCTTCATCCCCATCCTGATCGACAACTTTAAGGCTGAAATCATCGACATTATCGTCGCCATTACTGGCAGATGTCAGCGTGTAGCTGTAACTGATCGTCGTAGCGCTGATGCTGGTGACCGTAAGCGTACCATAGGCGCCCGCGAATGTCTGACCGACTGCGGTCAGCTCCGCTCCACCTATGAATATCTTGCCAGGACCATCGACAATTGAAATTGCAAACGTGCCGCTGGTCGATGCGCCGCCGCCTGCAGGCGCAGAACCTTTAGGAAGACCCGCCTCAGATACTGTCTGCCCGGCATCAGAACCGCCGGGTACGACAATGACAACCTTACCATCACCGATGAAAATCGTCAGCTTCGCATTGGATGCATCGCCATCACCATCGGTAAGCGTATACGAGAAAATGTCTGCAACATTTCCGGGGGTGTTTGCGTTGCGGGTATAGCTGTAGCTGCCATCGTTGTTTAGCGTGAGGACACCATATAACCCTGAAATCGGCGAACCAGGCGAACCAGATCCTCCCGCGCCCGATACAGCAGTCACAGTCGCTCCATCGGCCCCCTGAACGTCCCTCCCGCCATCGTTTTCTGCGTCGGTAATAACATTGCCTGTTGCCGGACCCAAACTGCCGGCCGCAAGCTGATCGGTATCATTCACCGCCAAGGGCGTATCGTCCACGATATTGATGGTAAAGCTAGCTGATGCGCTGTCGCCATCCTGATCGGTCACAGTTACATTTATCAGCTGCGAAGCAACCGCGATGCCAACATTGTCGTTCAAAATAAATGCATATTCGATCGAGTCTCGATTGATCGCGACAACGTAAAAGATGCCGGTCGGCAGTATGATTTCCTGATCGACGCCAGTTACAGCGATGCCGTTGATCGTGATGATCGCAGGGCCGTCGGGCGCTCGAAAATTGATTGTTCCGAAAGTAAAATTCGATCCGTCGCCATCGCGCGATCCAGCAGGTTCGCCTTCACGTTCCGATAGACCCGCCTCATCGACGAGAGTGCCTTCATCGCCGGCCGATGGGACGACAAGACCAACCGCGCTATCACCTATGTTGAATGTGAGAGTCGCCGTTGAGGTGTCACCGTCGCCATCCGTAAGCTGATAGGTGAATACATCTTCAACACCGCCTGGAGTTCCGGGCGACCGTACGTAGCTATAATTGCCGTTGGGCAGCATTAGTAATGAACCGTACAATCCCTGAATGACGGTACCAGAAGCTGTAAACGCGGATGTGGCCGAACCGCGGATGCCAGTGACGGTTGCTCCATCAGCACCAAGCGTATCTGCGCCCGCTACGCCGCTTGCGGTTCCTACACCTGTGATGACATTGCCGGTCTGCGCCATGTAAAGATTGGGCGCTACATTTTCGGTATCGGCACGAGCGGTAGGGACGTCATCTGCAACTCTAAGCGTAAGCGTCCCGGTCGCAATATCGCCGTCACCATCCGTTACAGTGATTGTCACAATGTCGGATGCGTCAGGGTTGGTACTGTTGTCCGTCAACGTATAGCTATAGCCGATTGCACCGGGCTCAATACTTGTGATGGTGATCGTTCCCAGCGGCGTGGTGACGATCTGGCCAACAGCAGTGATGATAACTCCGTTGACACTCACCACATTAGGTTGATCGGGGGAATTTATCTCGATCGTGCCCGTCACCGTTTCTGCTGGAGAAGAGGGATCGGATCCCGCCGGTTCGGCGCCCCGTGCCGCTAATGCTGCTTCTGAAACTGTAGCGGTAGCTGCCGTGCTGCCGCCCGGCTGATCAGGGCTTATAATCGTGATTTCCGGATCATTATCGATCGCAGCGGGTATGAGTTCCTCTTCCTCGCCTGACAGAAATGCGAAGTCGGTAGGAGGAAGCAGATCGCCCAAGCCGAATGGATCGCCGATATCGCCTGGGGTCTCGATAAAATTACCGCCGGAACTTTGCGGCGCGCCTGCTGCAGTTTCGGGTTCCTGGCCCGCGATCAACGCGGCTATGTTGGCGGCGGAAATGTTGATTGGACCAAGCGCAATCTGCGGCGGGTGTAGCGCGCCATCAACAATGACCAGAACCTGACCATCGGGAAGCGTGATAATGAGATTAGGGCCCGATATGCGGATAGCGTCAAGCCGCGTTCCGGCGGGAAGCCTCACAACGCCGTCCACCGGCGTCAAAACCGTAGCGCCTGCCGGAATACCGACCGGCGTATTGCCCATGCTAGCCTGCGATGAACGAGAAGGTCCCGCTACCGCGCTGGCACTGTCCCCATTTTCATCAACTTCAGGACCGGCGCCCTGCAACTGATTGATCTTAAGCTCCATCGCCTGCACACCCCTGCAATAACTCCTTGCGCTAGCTTCAGGGCATCGGCTGTTACGGGAGCCCCCCTTTGCTAGACGCAAGTAGTTGAGCGGTTCCGTATCCGCCTGCGCGCCCGGAACCTGCATTTCGGATCGTGTGATTTTTGCTTAGTGCTCGTTGGCGACCATTGCCCGGCTTTATCACCCTTGGGCGCAATTCAACCGCTCCACCAATGATTCTGCAACGGAAATTCTAGATAGATGCTCCTATCCTTTTGGATAGAATCAATAACTAACGGACTATTTCGTAGTGAAATATCCTTAAATGATTGCCATAACGGCACGGCACATCCAAATAAAATGGGCTTTTTATTTATTTGATATTCAGAATTAACAAATTGTAAACGATGAAATAATATTGAGGTAAAATAGAGCTTTGATATTTAAAACTTTATATTTGTGATTTTGTCTCTGTTTCCGTAATAATTGTTCCTGCGCGTTTTAAAACATAACGGCCGATATAGCGACCCGCCGGCCACCCCGCGGCGGGCGCACGCTTTCCGCTGTAGGCAAACCAACTTAACCCTCCACCCGCGACAACCAGCTGTTGCTCATGTACGGACCGTCCGTCGGGTCCGGTGACAAAAAATTCCTGAACATCACCGGCCTTTGCTCCGATGACATCAACCCATAAAATAATCGGTGCGTTTGCTCCGGCTAGTTTTTGACCCTGAATGCGTTCGGCAACGGCCCTCGGGGGCACGATGGACGATAGCCCCGCCGACACAATGGCAGTTGAAACATAACCTATTTCGCGACTTGTCCTGGCTGCCCAAAGGCCAGTGTGGGACACCGCAGCGCCACACTTGCTCCCCTGTAGACCACCGGTAAACGGGTCAATCACCTGTCCGTTATGGCGGACGGTAAAATGCAGGTGAGGAAATTCCGAATTTCCTGACATTCCGATCAAACCAAGCTTCTGCCCGGCACCGATCTGTTGCCCAGGTTTAACAGCCACAGTCGATTGTCTTAAATGGCTATATTGCGTCTCCCAGCCATCGCCATGATCTATGACGACCCCATTGCCGGCGTCCTTCCCCTGCAAATCGCCACGCTGGCGCGAACTGATGTCGGGTTCACCGTCGCGTACGCGCAAAACTTTGCCCGCTGCTGCCGAAACGACAGCATAGCCCAAAAGCATATCATCCAGACCACGGAGCCGGATGTCGACGCCATCATGCCCATCGGTCGTCAAGTTGCCGCATCGATAATCGCGTCTCTCAGTGGACGGATCGTGATCAACGAGCTTCTGGATCAGACAGGAAACCCCAACCTCGCATTCCACCGGCAAAGTCAGTTCTGGCGCAGGACTTAGCGAAGCCACAGGCGATTCCGCCAGCGCGAACAACGAGCTAGCGAATACCAATGAGAAGAAAATGAGACCGTGCTTAAAGCCAATGCTCGACGTTGTCACCTTCTGGCCCCGTGCCGCTCTCATGGCTCTAAGTTACCGGGACGGCGTCGATGGCTGATGGATGCGGATCAAACGCAATCAGGTCATCTTTTGTCAAAGGCAAATCGGACAATATTTCCGCCGGGAAGTTGGCCTGGGGCGCGCTGCCCAATTCGTCGAACAATGAAACAACAAGCATATGATCATACTCGCCGCTTGCTATAGGGGCGCTTGAGGTATCCGACAGCAACGGCGTATCAGTGATCACGATGGTGAAGTCGAGGATTTCGTCGTCACCGAAACTATCGACGCCGTCGAAGACATATCCTAGATCAACTGTCTCGTCGGCCGGGACGGCCGGATCAGATACATTCCCGTCCGGTATGATGGCACCTGCATCATCGTTAGTCGGTGGTGCCGCATCCCTTCCTCCTAAACCAGGATTGGGCAAGAAATCATCTGACGGAGATTCCTCGAAGGTTGACGGATCGATTGCCGACACCGGAGCACTGGCATCGACAACCGGTCGGTCAACCCCCGACTCCATTGATAGCTGCCCGCGGACAGGATCGGCGGAAACACCGAGCGCAGCAGAAGCCTTTAAGTTCAAATAGGACGAAGCAATTTCGGAAATAGGTTGTGTCAAATCATCGCCCAAGCCGGCGGCCGCTGACGGGGGGATAGGGTCGGCGGCTCGCGCGGCTCCGTCAGCTTGAGCTGACGCTATGCGGGGCTTGGCTGCAATGCCAACAAGCTGAACAATGGTCACGGGACCGATGGAAAATTTGTCCTGCATGGCGGCATTTTCTCTGCATGCGTTTGTACTACATTACGCTGATCGTTAGCTGTCAGCCTAGAGTTTTTGCTGCGAATCGGCCGTGCAAAACATTCCCCGATGGGGACATTTTCGCTTAATAGTTCTGAAACATATCGCCGATAAATATCGGATGAAGGACAATAAAAAAGGGAGCGGGCCGCGGCCCGCTCCCCCGAGTTGCAGAGGTCCGTCAAGGAATTGCTTCCCCGTACGAAGCGTATCCTCAGACGAACGTGATCATATCGTAATTGCTTTGACCTTGGCTGTATGAATTCAGCGCAGCCACCGAATCGTGAAGTCCGACTGTGATTTCGGCCAGCATCGGTCCAGTGACACCTTCCCAGAAGTCCTCGATGATAACAGAACCAGCGCTCGTGACGATTAGCACGTCAAGCGAGTCGCCTTGACCATCCCAATCGCCGCTGATTACGGTCATATCGTTTACAGTGTCGAATCCGGCATCCACGTCGAAAACTAGAGTGTCGTCGTTGGCAAGATTGAAGTCACGTCCAGAACCCAGACCGAAAGGCTGAGAAATGTTGTCGTCTCCATGACCTGGCGAATTGTCAGTGGCGTCGAAGAAGAACCGATCGAATCCGGCTCCGCCCGACATCGAGTCGTTGCCTTCACCGCCAGTTAAGCGATCGTTGCCTGTTTCGCCCTGCAGTTCGTCATCGCCAGTTCCGCCATCAATGATGTCGTTGCCGATATCGCCACGAATGGCATCATTGCCTGCGTCACCATTCATGGTGTCGTTGCCGCCGTTGCCGCCCATGAAGTCGTCACCATCACCACCATTCATGATATCGGCACCATCAAGTACCGAACCGTTCTGGTCGCCGAAAGTATCGCCGTACATAGTATCATTGCCGGTGCCACCGTTAATGATATCGTTGCCGCGATCACCCGAAAGACTGTCGTTGCCGGCATTGCCGTTAACAGTATCGTTACCGAGCCCACCAGAGACGAAGTCATTCCCGTCATTACCTGACAGGGTATCGTTACCTGCATCGCCAGTAATAACGTCGTCGCCAGCATCTCCGGTCACCACATCAGCACCGTTGCCGCCACTAATGACGTCGTTGCCAAGACCACCTGAGATCAAGTCATCGCCATCATTACCTGACAAATTGTCATTGCCATCATCACCGAAAATGACGTCTTCGCCTTCGTTGCCGCTGATGAGATCGTTACCATTGCCACCGGAGATGAAGTCATCGTCTTCAAAAGCCGGATCGAATGCATCATATGGCGCCTGCTCACCATTACCCGTGATAACATCGTCGCCGTCACCACCGAAGAGGGTGTCGTCGCCAAGTTGACCGGCGATCAAGTCGTTTCCAGCGTTGCCGTTAACAAGGTCGTTGCCGTCATTGCCGTTCAGCGTATCGTCGCCGTCATTACCAGCAATGTCATCGTCGTCAGCGCCGCCTGTGACATAGTCAAGTCCTGCACCGCCACGAATGACGTCGTTGCCTTCTGAGCCATCGATTTCATCGTCGCCGTCGTCGCCATTGAGCGAGTCGTTACCGGCGCCGCCGACCAGTTGGTCGAAACCCGTACCGCCGGACATGGAATCGTCACCGTCGTCGCCCCACAGCAAGTCGTCGCCGTCTTCTCCTAAGACAAGGTCATTTCCGCCTTGGCCGAAAACCTGATCGTCACCCGAGCCGGCAAGTATGATATCAGCTTGGCCGACGCTGACATTGTATCCGCTCTGATTATAGGCATAGTCTGGGTCAGCATTCCGGCCAACGCCCTGGTCGCCAAAAATGACATCATTGCCGGCTTCGCCGAACAGCTGGTCTACGCCAACTGTATTGGTGCCGCCATCGATATAATCGTCGCCGGAGCCCCCAGCAACATAGTCTGCGTCAGCATTACCAAACAGATTGTCATTTCCGGAGTTGCCATAGATCAAGTCGGTACCAGTACCGCCCTCAATCCGATCATCGCCCGACTGGCCGTACAAAACATCGCGCCCTGCGTCGCCGCGGATAAAGTCGTTTCCGCCGCCACCCCAGGCGATGTCGTCGCCGGCGCCACCAAGCAGTGTATCATTACCATCGCCGGGATTGTCAGCACCGGTCCAAACCCAGTTGGACCCGTCAAACGCGAGTACGCCCTGATCGCCGACCAAAGTGTCGTTATTGTTACCACCATCGAGGCGGTCGTTACCGTTCAAACCAATCAGCAAATCATTGCCGGCGTCGCCATACATATCATTGGCAAAGTTGTTGCCGAACATTCTGTCGTCGCCGCCATTGCCGCGAGCATTATAAGGCAGGTTTTGGGTATGTACCAACTGGCCAAGATCAATGGTCTCAGCCGAATTGGTTCCAAGGACTTGACCGCGGGCGGTAGGCGCCTGTGGTCCCGTCGGCGCGTTAGATGGATTAACTGTAGGCATTTTCCTATCCTCTTCATGGTTGGGTCGCAAAGATGCGTTTTCGCTATTCAGCCAAAACGAACCTTCGATGATCCCGCCAAAACGAAATCATGAATTATGGATATGCCGAAGGGGAGGGGGCCAATATCCCTGCATGGGGACATGGTTAAGATTTTCAATTATGTCCCGATCTGGGTCAGGCAGGTACACAAGCGCATTGCTCGTTGACCGCACATGCGACTAAAAAACAGCCTGCAGCTGAGCTTTACGGGGTCGAAACGGTTTTTTTTCCCAAGGCCGAAGGCTGCGGACGGTTCGGGTTTAATGACCGGCCGGGCGATGCATTATCCGCTGGAATTGCCGATCCTGCATCGCCGATGTCGTTAACGCCAAGTGGCGAGATCGCCGGGCGATCCGACGTTGTCGTGCTGACGATTTCTTGCGTTTGTGTCGGCCGAATACCAAGCGCCGACAATTCGGGTTTAGTTATCGGATCGGTATTGTTAGCCGCGCGACCGGGCAGCACCGACTCGACCGACAGCTTGCCGATTGTAGCCAACACCGATGCCCGCGCCACAAACTCATTGCGGATAGCGCGCTCAAGTGAAATCCGTGCCGCGAGTAGCTCATTCTGTGCATCGAGCACTTCGGCCAGTGTACGGTTGCCGCCGATCGACTCCTTTTTAATACCTTCAGCCGCATCTGAAATTGCCGCAACTGCGGCTTCAGAAGCAGCTATAACGCTTTTTGCCGATTGCCATTGAGTCCAGGCGGTAGCGACTTCCTGATTAACGGTGCGCGCCGCAAAATCCGATTGAGCAAGCCTTTGATCACGGACTGCTCGAGCGCGCCGCATTTCGGCAAATTCGCGCGGCTGGAAAATGGGCACATTTAGTTCAAGACCTGCATAAAGCGCATCGCGATCATTAGGCAGTTTTCCAGTAAACAGGTTGGAAACGCCCCCGGTAAGGAATTCGTAACCACCCACCGCATCAAGCTGCGGGAACAGTGCGCCCTTGGCAAAATCAACGCCTTTTTTGCCTGCCTCGACATTAAGCTGTGCTACCATAATTCGCGGACTGGAGCCTTGGGCAATAGCTTGCGCTTGCATCAGAGAGGCAGGTATTGCCGCCAGCGCAGGAAGGGGTGGTACGACGGTCGAAGATTGTCCGCTAACAGCCTTGAATTGATTTCCGCTGACGTTGAGAGACTCGGTCGCGCTCAATATCCCAACCTGTGAACTCGCTAATCGTGCCTTGGCGAGGCTTTCATCAGTTTTAGTTGCTTCACCAAATTCGAGGCGGCGCGACGTTGCGCGTAACTGCTCGTTAATTGCTTGGCTCTGTTGCTCGGAATATTGCCGCATCCTGCGTTCGCTGTGCACATCAGCAGCCGATGTCAGCAAATCCAAAAGTACATCTGAAATTAACCCTTGCAGGGCGGCCTCGGCCGCCGCGACTTCCGCTTTCGCTACCTGTACAGCATTATAGGTACGATCGCCGTCATAGACCCGCACCCGCGCTTCGACAGAAGCTTGCGCGGCTATGAACCGTGAATCGCCATTTCCACCATCCTTTACATCGATCATCCGTTTCTGAACCAGACCACTACCCTGGACCGACGGAAGAAATCCCGCCTCGGCGGCCTGCATCCGCGCCCGAGCGATGCGGACTTGTTGACGCTGGGCAACAATTTTAGGATTAGTTTCTACAACAATACGAGCCAGTACATCCATGGTGCTCGCTGGTGCACCATTATCTGTAGACGACTGCGCATGTGCTGATTCGGCGTACGTCAGCACCGTTGCTAAAACGCCTATCGCCAGGGTCAAACCCTCGCAAACTCGCAATTTTCTCTGCACATCGACTCTCCTGCAGGCCGTAATGGCTTTAAGTAGCGGAGCCCTTTTTTTTGGGATGTGGATATCGTCTGGCGGTAATCAATGAAACTACCCACATGGATATGTCCAAGGGGATAATAGACTCTCAGCGCCGAATCGAAATACAATCCGTGGGCTGTTCGCTTCGATGGTTAAGTGGGCGGTAACGTTGAGCGGTTCCCGTAATCGTTCAGCACAAAATGGCCGGTGGAAAAGAATAACCTAACCGCTGGCAGGCCCGTATTTTCTGAACCGTATCGCCAGAAAACAAGGGTCCAATCGTGATGGTCGCGCAAGTCGGGCTGCAGCGGATTAATTTCGCGCACGCCAGAGTTTCATTGGGGGCCATGATGACAATGAAGGTTGAGTATCAGTCGCAGTTTGTCGAAGCGAGCAATGAAATTTGCATTCCAGACAACGACGTCGGCGAATACCAAAATTTTGAATCGCTTCGTGGCGACACGCCTGAAAGTGCGGCCACCCGAAAAGTATGGCACGACTATCTAACGCAGCTCGGCGTGAGTGCTGCAATCCTTACAGTTATGCTTCCGCCCGCCGGTTCGCGCCGCAATGCGTTTCTGGTCGGTCTTGACCATGCCCGCAATGATCGCGATGCCACCTTGCAATTGCTGACAATCAGCGAACAGCTGTACGCATTGGCAGGAAAGAAGGCGGTTCATCAATTTGAAGTTTCCTCAGCCCATGAAGTTGACGGGATAAACTTGTCATCTTTTGAAGCGATGTCGAAGTTCGGTAACGGCGTTGTTGCGCAAGCGCAGCACAATGGCGCAGTTGTTCGCGCTGTTTTTTTCCGCGACCGTGACATGGCAGCATTTAGTCCAAATGAAATTGGATCGCTACAGCTCATCTTGCCGTTGTTTGCGCAATCTGCAGCGGGAGGGGCGCAACTCGCGCGGCAGTCGCAACGTTCGGCGATGCTTGAGGCAATGTTCGACAGAGTCTCGCTGTCGATGGCAATGCTCTCGGCAGACGCTCAGCCTTTATTTATGAACAGTGCCGCCAAAGCGATGCTCGATGAACGTAAATGGCTTATACGGCTGGCTGATGGTTCGATATCCAGCACCAACGCAAAACAATCTAAGATGCTGCGCGAAAGCATCAGGATTGCGGCTTCGGTCGATCCCGGCGCTTCGACCGAGAATGTTTATCGGCTCGATAGCTGCAGCGGGGACTTCAGGCTGGCTTACGTTCTTTCTGCCAAGTCGCGTTCAGGCGATACCGCTACTCGCTGCGCCCTACTTATTGTTCTTGCACCCGGCAGAATGGACGCTCCGACGCCTCTGCTTGAAGCTTTAGGATTGCTGCCGTCAGAACAGCGGTTTTTAGGCCATTTCTTGAAATCGAGCAGTCTTTGCAATGCGGCAGTCGACTCGGGTTTATCGGAAGAGACAGCGCGGACATATTTGAAACGCGTACGCGCTAAACTAGGGGTACATCGCCAAATGGAACTGGCCGGACTTATTTCCGGCTTAGTGTTGCCGCTCAATGCTGGCAGCTCGACCGCGGGCGGAGAATGACGGCATGAATATCAATTTCCTTCATGGCAAGTCGTCAAATAGTCGACCCGAAAATTTGCTGCGAGACAGTTTGAGACCTCACCGAAAAATCTTGTGGCAACTCATATTTTTTTCGATGATCGCCAACCTCGCGGCGCTCGCGATGTCGCTTTATATGATGCAGGTGTATGACCGTGTGTTGACCAGCCAAAGCAAAGACACGTTGGCGTTTCTTACTATCGCAATCATTTTTGCGATGGGCCTGAGCGCCATTCTTGAAGGGATACGGCAGAAGGTGGCGAACCGGGTTGGCACCTGGCTCGCGCAAAAGCTGGCTCCATCTTTGCTCATTAGGTCGCTTGAGCACCGATTGACTTCACCCACGACAAGGCTGGAGGCTCTTCGTGAACTTTCACAGATCAAGAACTTCGTCTCAACCCCCACTGTATTCAGTGTCATCGACATGCTTTGGGTGCCCCTCTATCTGGTGGCCATCTTCCTTCTGCACCCAGTCTTCGCTCTGATATCGGTCGTCGGTGTCGTATTGCTGCTAGGCCTGACACTGTACAACGAACGCGGAACGCGAGGCGAAATCAAGGAAGCGCAGGCGCAGGCCGCCAGCAACATCCAATATGCCGAATGCCTCGTTCGCAACAGCGAGGTTATCGATGCAATGGGCATGTCGAAACATACAGTGTCGCACTGGGCGCAGCGTTATTTCGAAGAAACCGAAGCCATCGACAAAACACAGATTTTTTCTAGCACTGTCCTTGCCATTACCAAGTTCATTCGCAATGGCGTTCAGGTGGCGCTTCTTGGAATTGGCGCGCTGCTCGTGTTGGACCACCAGTTGACGGGCGGTGCGATGATCGCAGGCTCGATCATAGCGGCAAGGCTGCTCGCGCCGATCGAAGCGTCGATGGGTTATTGGAAGCAGTTCGTACTTGCGCGTTACAGCTACCAGCGGCTCCTTCAGTTTTTCGATTTACCGCGTGTGCGCTCTTCCATGATGTCCTTGCCAGTTCCCAAGGGGACAATCACGGTCGAAAATTTGACCTATGCGGTACCCGGCATGAAAAGCCCTATTCTTAGAGGGGTTAGTTTTGCCATCGAGGCAGGCACTTCCCTTGCTATCGTCGGTCCCTCTGCATCGGGGAAGACAACGCTGTCGCGTCTGTTGGTCGGCGTTCTCAAACCCAATATGGGCCATGTCCGTCTCGACGGAGCCGACACATTCGAGTGGATGCGCGAGGATTTTGGGCCGCATGTGGGCTATTTGCCGCAGGATATTGAACTTTTACCTGGTACTATCAGGCAGAACATATCCCGATTCAATCCCCACGCAGCCGACGCCGACGTTGTAACAGCAGCGAAACTGGCCGATTGCCACGAGATGATCCTGCAACTTGATGGGGGATATGACTGCACTCTTACCGACGGTGGTAACCAGCTATCGGGTGGGCAGCGACAGCGGATTGGTCTTGCCAGGGCTTTATTTGGAATGCCGAAGCTGATCGTGCTCGATGAACCTAATTCGAGCCTCGATGCACGCGGTGATGCTGCTTTGACGAAGACGATTCAAAAACTCAAAGCGTTGGGCATTACCAACATCACTGTATCGCATCGCGCGAATTTGCTTCAACTCGCCGACAAAATACTGATGATGAAGGAAGGGCGTGTAGCCAATTTTGGCGACGCGCAAGCAATCATCGCGCAACTGTCGGGCGGCAAATTGCAGCGGCCGCCCAGTGAGACGAGCCCAAGGCCGACTGCGCCTGAAGGAAAACCGGTGATGTTCAATCAAGAAGGTGTGACGGCATGAATGTACTTTCGCGCATTCCGTCCAGGGAACTGACCGTTCCGTTTGACGCCAACTTTATTGATACCGAATACAACGCGCCGCGCGTGAATGGACCGTTACGCTTTGCATTTGGTTCCATTGCGGTTTTCCTTGTAATTTTTGGTGTGTGGAGTTGGGCTGCGCCTTTGAACAGCGCAGCCATCGCTTCGGGAGTATTGGAAGCTGCCGGCGGTGGACGGCGGACGGTACAACATCTTGAAGGTGGAATTGTCAGTAAGTTTCTTGTTGCAGAGGGCACAAAAGTGCGGGCCGGCGACACGCTTGTCCAACTCGACACAACCCAGAATGACGCGCGCGACGCTGCGGTTCGTTCCACATTATATGCGTTGCTTGCACAGGATGCGCGACTGACAGCGGAACGCAATGGCCTGCCGTCCATTCGCTATCCGGCCGAATTGCTGGCGCAAGCTAACGACCCGGAAGTCCAGTCGATCATTGCAGCGTCAAACGCACTTTTTGCTGCACGCCGGCGCGGTCTGGCCGACCAGACAACTGTATTAAGCCAGCGTCTGGGTCAATCGCAGGCTGAAATCCGGAGTTCGAATGCTCAATTGGCGGCGCTTGCCGATCAGACAAAATTGCTGAACGACGAAGAGTTCAGCGTCAGCATGCTGGTTGAGGAAGGGTTAGAACGCAAATCAAGGCTATTGGCTCTACAACGCCAAAGATCGGCCGCTCAAGGACAGTATGGGCAGCTAACCTCCAATGTCGACCGCATAGGTAAAGCGATGAGCGAAACGCAGGCTCAAATGACCTTTTTGCGAGGGCAGCTAGCGACAGATGCAGCGACGCAGCAGCGCGAGGTGCAGATGCAGATAGTTGAAGTGCGCGAGAAACTGAAAGTAAGCGGTGACATTCGCAGCCGCTCTAAGATGGTGGCACCAGTCGACGGGACTGTTGTAAATTTGCGACTGATTACGACAGGTGGTGTAATTGGCGCTGGCCAACCGGTGCTAGATATCGTTCCGTCCAATGAAAAGATCATCGTAGCGGCTCGTCTCAACCCCAATGATATCGACATGGTACATCCAGGGCTGACGGCAGAAGTCAGGCTGACGCCATTTAAGGCTCGCGTCGTTCGCGGACTGAAAGGCGTAGTTCGGGAAGTTAGCGCAGATGCAACGGTCGATGATGAAACGCGCAGCATGTACTATAAAGTCAAAATCGAAATCGCGCCTGAAGAGCTCAAAAATTTCCCGAATATCGAGTTAACTTCGGGCATGCCAACCGAAGTGTTTATCGACCTGGGTGCAAGCTCGCTAATGCAATATCTGCTTCAGCCATTGAGGGATAGCTTTCATCGGGCCTTCAGGGAGTCATGAACTCGTCGCGGCATTAGTCGGGGCGGAAGCTTGCGGGAAGGGGGAGCTGAGTGCAGGGTTGCACGCAACTAATTACTGAATTGGGTGAGCTAACGCACAATGTGACGCTGGGCATGGCGGCAATTTGCAGTGGCAACAGCATCACAGCGCAAGTACCTCAACACGCATTGGCAGTTCGCGTAATGCCGCCACGACCGGCCAATTCGGCGCGAGAACTTGATGATCTGCTCGCCGTGCCGCTTAGTGGCGATGACCGAATGATTTTAGGACGAGAAAAGATCCCATCCACAGCAGGGCTCTCTCGGTTACAGCAGAAAGTGCTACAGCAAAACGGTATCCAGCTGATCGGTGATTATTACTTTTTTGGCAAAGCGAGCGATAGCGATTCAAGCGCCATGCCAAAATCTGCAGAAATGATTTCGTTGAAGGGCTCTACCGCTGCGGATCAATTAACAGGCAGTCGTCGCGAAGTCCTCGCAAAATCGCTGAACGGTACTTCGCAACAGGCAACTGCTGGCGCGATAACCGATTGGTCCGCGTCTAACATAACAGTTGATTTTACAGATGTAGAAAACCACGAAACGGCCGCAGAGAATAGCGACAATAGCGCCTCGCCTCGGGGTGGGCTCACCGTCACAGGTGGTTACTCATCGATCGAAGGAATAAGTGTTGGCAGCAACATCACGCGCAAAAATATCTGGGGTCCACAAAGTGAGCTCAGCGCTTCGGCTCGCTATTCGAGGATCAGGACTTTATTCGAACTCAATTACGAAAGCCGGAATTTTCTGAAAAGCGGCTTTGGCTTTGCACCAACGATATTTGCCAACCGAATTTCTGCAACAGGTTTCGGTGAGGGTATCGGGCGCACGCCTTTTAGTAAATCGGCACGCGGTTTGAATGTTTTACTCAACCGCAAATTTCAAAACGGGTTGTCAGCTACGCTCAATTACCAACTTTCCGACGATGCTATACGCGTGAGAGGAAAAAATTCGCCGTGCAATCCCGCTATCTTTGGCAGTCCTATTTGTTCGGAGATTGGCGATCGGACGAGTTCTATCCTGAGTGTCGCGCTTAGCTTCGAGGAGAAATTTTACATCCAAGGCAATAAGCGGCGCTTCCGGTTGCAACTGACGCAGGATCTGAGCGTGGGGGGATCTGCATCTTTCAGCCGCACCAGGTTGATCAGCCATGCTCATGTTGGCTTGGGTAGCGGCCTAAGTTTCACATTTGATGCCGAAGGCGGTTACATTGCTCCCATAAACAAAAGCCCGATACCGCTCTTCGAAAGGTTCTACATCGGCGCTTCAAGCATGCGCGGTTTTGACCTTCGCGGTATCGGCCCTAAAATCCGCCCGACCGGAGCGAAGTCTGGACAGAATGTCGCCATTGGCGGCAGAGCCTATTATGTTGCGCGAAGCGAGTTATCTGCAAATCTCGGCGGGGTGTTTGGCAGGTTCGGCATTCAACCGGGTGTGTTTGTTGACGTCGGGTCAGTCTTTTCACCCGATAAGGATAAATTGCTTCCCGGGGAAATATTGATGGGACATTCGCCCAAACCTCGCGTCTCGGTAGGCTTGGGATTGGCGCTTGGTACACCGGCGGGTCGGTTGAGGATCGACATAGTCAAACCCGTGGTTAAACAGCAAGGCGACCGAGCAAAGTTTTTTGCCATATCGTTCGGCACGTCGATTTGAGGCATTCTGCCGAATTACGGCTGATAGCGTGCCCGGTTAACATTCATTAACCATCGATCAACACCATAACTTATCCATTTTAGTTGAACTACGCAGGAATGCGGATTCCTGTTCGTTTCTTCGCCTTGATGGCAGCATCGCCTGCAGCATTTATGTTGTGGTCTCCATTGGCCAGTGCTTCGACCACGACGTCCCACCTCTGCGCCGCAGACACAAACCAGTTGCTCAGTTCAGCCGAGCCGTTGCTAAGTCGGCTGGACGTGATCCGGATGCAACAAAATGGCGCGTTCATGCCTTCGTCCAGCACTGCCGAACTGCCCCAGGCTGCAACGCCGCAGCTCTGCGCCGCGGCTCTGCCAATCGCTGCCCTTCCAGTCGCGTCACCCGCGTTCGATATTCCTAAAATGCCTTCCGCCTTGCCAAGCGATAGTCCCAATGTATTCGGGTCGGTCGCGGTAGCTATTTCGCGTACTCCACTTGATCTCAAATGGAGATCAGCGTCGCAGTCACCGCTTGCCAAGCGGGCAGGGCCATGGACACCGATCATCCGATCGATAAACGGTCAGGGGCGTGCCGATCAACTTCAAGCGATAAACAATTGGGTCAATGGGCGCGTCCGTTTTGTTAATGACCGTCGCGACAAGCAAGGAGCCGATCAATGGGCGGGCGCAACACAGACGTTACGTAGTCGGCGGGGCGACTGCGAAGACTATGCAATTGCCAAGATGAAGTTGCTTGAAGCAATAGGGGTAGCACCTACGGACATGTTCCTCGTCGTTGTTGATGATCTGGTGCGCCGTGCTGACCATGCTTTGTTGGTCGTTCGGCATGACAGCAAAATGCTAGTGCTCGACAATAGCACCGACGAAATTCTGGACGCAGAAAATGTTGCCGATTATCGACCGATTTTCTCCTACGGCTATAGTGGGGCTTGGATCCACGGCTATTCCGAAAAGCCGGTACAACTGGCAACGCCACCGCATAAGAGTGAAGATATTGCGCAAGCTCAGGAAACAAAAATACGCACGTGACCAATCAATCCTGCAGCGTTTTGGTGTAAAAACAACTGGCAACAAACGTCTCGCTCGGCATGAGTGAAAACGAGAAACGTTATAGACGAGCCCGCGGCAAAATCCCCGACTGTGGTCGCGAGGATCAAGTCTAGAAGGCCAAAAAAGCAAGGCGTCACAACACGGGTCGGAGTTCTACCCAAATTGCATGAGGCGCCGGGCTCATGACTTGCTGGATCGGAACCAAAACGTCTTAAAGACGTTGATCTTTTGCTACTTGCCTTGGGGTGGCCAATTCGTCACCCCGCTTTTTTTGCCCAGAAGGTTTGCATTTTCCGCTATATATCCACGTCAGCATGAAAAAGCTTCCGAAACGAAGCAGGCCAGAAGACATGGAAATTATACCAGCGCAGCAGTGTGTGCCAATGCGCCGGACCAACAATGCCGACGTCTCAAGATTTCTTGCGACCTAAAATCTCATAAAAAATGACGGCCACTAGGGCCGTCGAAGTTTGGTCGCGTGTGCGTGTTACTGAAGATGTATTGCGGTTAAAGGACTCTGGCAGCTTGCCCTGACCCAATATTATGATGCTTCAATATGGCACAATCTATTGGGGCAAATTCTGACTGACCGTAAAAGATTGCAATCGTTAACAAATCGTATACCATTCAGGTCAGCAGCAATGCTAACGCATCTAAAAGCTCCTTTTTGCGGTCCCATTTATGGGACCGTTTTTTTAGACGGCAGCGTGGGTATCGCCTTCATCATATCATTTTTGAATTTCATAAATAATCGGCTCGCCGAGCACCGTTAAAGTCAGCACTGCTGGCCACTGCTTTGGTTTTGGCTTGCTGATAGCTACACAGCCTCCATACCCGTCGCCCGGTAGAACCGTCGTCATTTGAAGATAATTTTGCGAAATTTCGTCAACACGGCCAGCAGCATCGTATAGACCCACCGACGAAGCCGCGAGGTTGGCATCGCCGCGCGCCTACCCGAGCCGTTGCATATCCTAGCCGCGATTGTGCAAGTTCAGCCACCGGCTTTGTGACAAGCGGCCGCAAGCTCATCGAAGAGCAGCATCGCTTGAGTATACGTCACCTGTGTCCCGCGCCGACGAGATTAGATCGTTGGACTATCCGCCATGCCAATTGAAGCTTGGCCAATGATATTCTTAAATCAGATTAGGACGTCAAAACATTGGGCGACCGCAATTGAATGCTGGCACCGCGCCCGTTCCTGACCCGATAAACCCAGAATAGCGCTCATTGTCTCTGGCGAGATAATTCAAATATTCCTCGATATTGGGATAGCCGTCGCCATCAGCGTCATTATTCGCGTCCCACACATTTGCATTTGTGTTTGAAAATTGGATTTCCCAGCTGTTGGGCATGCCGTCATTGTCACTATCCTGCAAAGCTGCGCCAGTGGCAGTAATAATGGCATATCCGCCAGCCTGAGCCGCCGTCGACGGAAAGCTAGTGCTAAACAAGTAGGGCGCGCTATCGCATGTCCTGATATCCTCAATGTACATTTGATCGACATTGTCACGGCACATCCCGTCCCGGCAAAGATCTGCTCCGGCGAATGCCAGAGCATCGCGCATCGCTTGTTCCGGACCTGTTACATGCCAAGGTTCGTACTGCTTTGACATGATTGTAATAGCCATAGCGTAGGCAATGGTTTGAATTACATTGAAGCCTGTTATTGAACAGTTAGCAACTCCTTGCGCATTCAAGCCACATGTGTTTGTTTCGTCCGCTGCCGTGGGAAAGCCAGCAGCCGAACGTTGTGGATCGCTGACAGTCTGACCGAATGCTCCCTGAACGCGTGTTCGGTGGGTAACATTATCCTGCATGAAGATATTGTAGCCGTACGGATCGACTGTATCGCGGGAAAAAAATGCCGCAAAATAATTGCCCGTCGGCTTATCGTTCGGACCACGAAAGGCGACATTTCCGATGTAATTCACATAAGCACTGCCATTTTGGTTCGAGATGACGCCTGTTTCGTCCGTAAAGTGATAGACGACATTATTCAGTACATCGGCTTGGCCAAATGTACCGGCGACGCGGGGTTTGATCCCGAGCCCGAGATTTATGCCTCGAAATTGCCCATGCTGCGAAATGTTATGTGCGACAGTTATGTTGTTTCCTGGATTTATAAAGAAGGTCTTACAATGAAGCGACGAGGTATGGCCCGCGCCGATGCACATATTAGGGCCGATGATCGACCATTGGATTGTGCAGTCTCGGCAATTCGGGTTCAGGCTCTCGTCCGTTCCGAACATTGCCGAAACATGATCAATTATCTGATTGCTCGTGTCGTTAAGGCGGATCGCGTCGCCATTGTTTGAGATCCGCGTAGGATGTTCACCCAGCCTTGATCGCACATAGCGTAAGATCATGTCATCGCCGCCACCCCTAGTGTCGATCAATGAGTCAACCGGATTGTAATTTGCGCCCAACCTGAATTCGATCCCGCCTGGCGATGTCTGGCCAGCAATATAAATTTTGGGGATTGTGATCGCAGCTGACGACTGAAGAACTATCGCACCAGCAATATCGAATACACAGTATCGCGGACGTCCAGAGGGTATGGCGTATGGTGTTGTGACTTGAAGCGCCAAAGCGCATTCACGATAGGTGATCTTGCCATCGTTAGCGACAGCCGTGTCCTCCAAAGAATTGATCTTGTACACAACGGCGTCGAGGCTTCGCACGCTGGTGTTCCGTCCAAAACCAATCGCGGTGGGGAATGCAATTGGGTGCTTTGCCCGGTCGGGTATATTCCCATTATCAGGATTAACAAAAGCTGCAGTCGCGCCGGTCGGCGGTGGTGGTGGTGGTGGCGCGGAGGGCGGCGGCGAGGGCGGGGGTGCGACCGGAGGCGGCGGCGGGGGCGGAGGTGCGACCGGAGGCGGAGGTGACGGCGTTGGTGTCGGGGCGGGAGGCGGTGGGGACGGAGGTGGTACCGGAGGCGGCGGTGGCGGTGTAATAATAACAGGTGGTGTGCCGCCAGAGCCTGACGTGTCGTCTCCACCGCAAGAGGTCAACAAGCCAACACCCAGTGCTGTAACGGACACACGAACTATCATCGACAAGGCGCCGGTCATGACCGATCCTTCACTATAGCGTGAGCGTAATTATGTCTAAACCTTGCTTGCTACGCAATCGTTAGCATAATCATTTGGGCACATATTATTCTCCCCTTATCGATAATACAGGGACAACTCGAGCGTGGCCCGTCTCGCCAAACAGAATGCCAAGCTCGCTTTATGAGAATCTCTCAAATGACCCAAGCATCTTGACGGTCAAGCCGATGAATATTTTTGCCAGAATCTCGACAGCCATCTTTGTAGACGACCCTGAGGCGTCTCGCTGGGTTCGTTGTAATAAGTCGAATATCGTGAATAATAATGCACAGCGTCGCCATAACCATAATGCGCATGTTTGGCGTAGTTCACGCGGGTTATTATCACTCCGATCAACGCATTGCCAAGCAATCTTGCGACTGATCGGACGGTATCGGGGGTACTCATACCCCAGCGGGCAGTCATGACGGAAGCGTCGGCATATTCTAACAATACCTTGGCATCTCGCACGGCCATGATCGGCGGCGTATCAATAACGATAAAGTCAAATTGTGAGCGGATATTCTTAAACAAGACTTCCAATTTACCAGCATCGAACAAAGCTGCTGGATTATCCGGTGTTTCACTTACCGGCATGATAGCAATCCCGCCGCCTAAAGCGGAATAACCAATGGAATCGTTAAGGGATGTCTTGCCCATAAGGTATGTGTCGAGACCAGCTTTATCGATATCCGCGTCGAGCAATTTTGTCAGTCCCCTGCGACGGAAATCGAAGTCCAGTACAATCGCGCGCATTCCTTGTGCCATTGCCGACATTGCTATGCCAAGGGACACCGACGTCTTTCCTTCGCCAGGTAAGGCCGATGTGATAAGGATCACACGCGAATCTAAGCCACGGGTGCGTGAGACGATCTCCAAAAAACCTGATCGAAATGCTTCGGCAAATAGGGAATTGGGTGAATTTAAAGCAGTGCCCGGCCCTCCGAGCTGGTCCGGTATGGTACCACGTTGCGGAATCATCGCGAAGGTCGGAAGCGAGGTTAGCCGACCTATCTGTTCGCCACTTCGCACGCGATTGTCGAACGAATCAGCGATCAGAGCAAGAAAAATACCGAGAATAATCGAACTGACCAACGCTACCGACAGAACTTGAAATGGTTTTGGGAAACTGGGGCTTGTCGGCATAATTGCATTAGTCACCGGCAATGCTTCTGGCGTGGGGTTGGCTGCACGCGTCTGCAGCTCTTTTACCTGTTCCAACATAGAGAGATAAAGGCTGTTCGAAGTTTCGACTTCTCTTTCTAGGCTTCCCAGCTCGGGACTTACCATATCCTCACCGCGCGCTTTTGCCCGAAGGCCACCGAGCTCGGAAGATATTTGTCCCGCCCGGGCACTGGCACCGTCACTGGCCGACTGAATATTAGCCCTCGCCCTGGCTGCCTCGGCAGAAATTGCGCCCTGGACTTCGCGAAGCTCTGCAGACACGCTCAAAACTTCGGGGTAACGCGCGCCGTATTGTGTTGAGAGATTAGCCAGCCGGCTTTGCAGGTTGGATTCCTGACTGCGGAGGCTAGTAAGCAAACCAGATTCTGCCGAACCGGCCGATCTCTGGCGTGCAGCAACGGCCGACGCTGCGGCGCTCTCACCGCGCGCAACCGCAACTGCCGCAGCTGCGCCCTGAATTTGAGCCGCGCCTGCGCCAACTGCGAAACCTGAGTCGATACCCTTCTGGCGCTTGAAATCTGCGACCTTGTATTCCGCACTTTTCAATCGCTCGTTCAACTCGTTGGTTCGCGCACTGAGCACACCAATCAAACGCTTGTTCTTATTAGCGAGTTCTTCAGTACTTACGGCGACATAGCTCTGTACTACCGCATTCGCGATCTTCGTCGCCGTTGCAGGGTTAACGGATTCTGCTGTTACCCGAATGAAATTTGTAGTCCCAACTTGCTCGGCCGTGAGGTGTGCCAGCAATTGGTCGATTGTGCTTTCCGCAATTGCTGGAGAAACGTTAGCGAGTGGATCAGAACCCGCGAGGGGCAGACTTTGACTTTGTGCAACCCGTGCGACCCCAGTGTCAGTAGGTTGAGCCTGGGCCGCAATATCTCCCGCTATGGGTTGATATCCCTTTGGATTGAATTCGGGAACTTTGTAAAGTTGCAGATCCGCAACTACTCGGCGCGCCACGGAACGCGATTTAACCGCCTCCATCTGAACTCGCACCGAATAATCTAACTGCTGTTCAATTTCCCGAATCGGCGGTGCTTCCTTGTCGCTTCGTTCAGAATTTGCGCTAATGGACTGGTCGAGTTGCAATAGCGCGGAAGCACGATAAACCGGCGTCGTGGTCGCTAACCAGATGGCGGACGCGCCAACTATAACTGCAATGGTCAGCAAGATCAGCGGGAGCCGCCGACGCAGGATCCAGAATAAGCTTAAGGAAGAGCTTTGTTCCGCGTAATTGCTGCTCGGCGATACCGCAGCAGGTACCGTATCAGTTTGTCGCCTCGTGGCAACCGCCTTGCCAACATTCCGCATTTTAAAAACTGCCCCTGTTAATCTCCTACATCCTACAATTTTGCATGAATACAGGCGTCCAACCCAGAGCATATACTTACACCAAATTTGGCCGATCGCGCAGATAAATGGCTGTAATCCATGGGTGCATAGTATTACCCACAATGGGTTACATGCTTCGGACATAGTAGCACAAGCACGTTCGCCATCTTTAGTTTAGTCTGCAGAAGCTGGTTCAGAGCAGCGAATTTTATAGGGGGTAGATGCAATCGTTCTGTCACGATCCAAGAGTTATCTTCGGCGCAATATGAAACAGATTGCCAAAGATCAGTTTCTACCGATTGTCATAAAAAACGTTGGCCAATTGGTATCGGGAAACGCGGCAGCTCTGTTAATGGGCGTTGTTACCCTTGGGATATTGGCCCGCAGCCTGGGTCCCGCAGGCCTCGGGATCATCGTTCTCGTCGAGTCCTATGGCAAGCTTATCAACCAAGTTATCAAGCTAGAAACATGGCAATCATTTATACGGTACGGCGCGATTGCGCTTGAAGCGGATGACAAGCCTCGATTCTTGCGGCTTGTAAAATTCGGTACATTAATAGATTTCGGCGGATCGTTTATCGCTGCACTAATCTGCATTGCATTCGCAGAATTAGCCGGTCAGATTTTCGAGTGGACACCAGAAGCAGTCATGATGGCGCGTCTTTACGCTATTGCTCTCGTCTTTGGTGTAGGCTCAACTCCACTTGGCATCTTACGGATTTTCGGCAAGTTCGCCACTATTGCCTGGCTAGATCCTGTGGCTGCTGTTTTCCGGTTGATTTTTGTAGCGATAGCCGCAGCGATGCAGGCACCACTGATGACATATCTGCTGATCTTGATATTCGTTCAAGTCGGGCAACGTATCGCTTTGACGCTGATTTCCTATCGAACGTTACGAGCCAACCATAGCACTAACTTTCTTCGCCAACCGTTGAACGGCGTGGTAAAAGAAAATCCAGGAATATGGGGTATGATATTTTCCTCCAACGCCACGATCCTGCTGCGCAAAAGCACGCAGGAGATCGATGTTTTGGCGGTCGGGGCGTTTTTGGGGCCCGCGCCTGCCGGGATCTACCAAATCGCGCGAAGGCTTGGCTATGCGCTGACCAAGGCCGCAGGCACATTGCAACAGGTCTCATTCCCGCATCTCGCGCGGCTGTGGGCGAGAGGCGAGCTTGAGAAATTCAAAAGACTTGTAACGCAGATCGAAGTAATGACATTGGCGGGCGGGCTGTCCTGTTCGCTCTTACTAGTATTATTTGCCAAGCCGTTGATCTTGGTCATCGCCGGTCCAGACTATCTCGAAGCCACTTGGCCACTAATTATTCATTCAATCGCTACGTTGATCCTCTTGTGTGGCAGCGCCTTGCGACCCGCCTTGGCCAATATGGGTCTGCAGGTTAAAGTCCTCGGGATCACCGTGATTTCTGCAGCAGTATTTTATATTACCTTGGCCATCATGATCACGAACGTCGGAATAGTCGGTGCAAGCATTGCCCACCTTGCAGCGAGCGCTATAACGCTGCCGGCAATTGCGGTCTTGTATTCGCGTGGGATGCGGGAAAATATTCGAACTCGGACTGAGAGGATAAGCGAGGTTCACGGGGACTAAGTCCTCGAGTGATTGCCCAAATCGCCGCCTGCGTTCGGTTGGATGCGTGCATTTTGCGAAGCACCGCTTTTACGTGGACTTTAACCGTCGCCTCGGAAATACCGAGCTGGCGAGCAATTACCTTGTTGCAATCGCCGTTAGTTAGACCACGAAGAATTTCGATTTCGCGCTCTGAGAGGTTGAATTCATTGTTAAAATTGAAATTGCTTGCGAGAAGTTTCCAAACCGATGCTGTCATCATCGGAGCCATTTGCGAGGGGAAAACTTTCTCACCCAGCGCGGTAAGTTGCAGTACATTCATAAGCGATTTGCACCCAATCCCGCTTATGATGTAGCCATCGACGCCTTCTCCGAAGGCGGCGGTTACGTTGTCAAGGCTAAAACCGTTTGCCATTACGACAATGCGCGCATTTGGAAGACAACCGCGCAACTCGCGCGTTGTCGTGATTACTTCATGGTCATCTGCAAGCAGACACAACACAATATGAAGCGGGTCATCGTTCCATGCTTCGGGTTTAAAAAAAACTCCGTTTTCTGATCGTGTAACACAGGAAACACTAACGCCAGAATCGGCGAGTATCCGTTTTAGACCCTCGCGGGCTAATTCGTTTCGGCCTAAGATTGAAACTCTGAAATCTACTCGCATTACAATCACCCCGGCAAAAGCGTGAAATAACCTAGAAATTTCATTTAAAGATCAATATCTTAAAACAAATATCTAGAATTATTGTAGCTTCATTTCCTAGCGCGACCGCACATTATTAAACTGTTGAAAAAACGACTCGTTTTAATAAAAAACGAACGTCAAGCGTAGATATTAACCATTATTTTCCTCGCGAGTAAATCTCTTTTTTTACAAGATCTTCCCATTTAGAGACAATTGAGGCAACCTCATACCGGGCACGACATTTTCGGGCGGTTTTCCCGAGGCGCCTCCTTAGTTCCTCGTTTCCCATCAGTTTCGTTAACGTTAGAGACAGATTTTCAATGCTGCCAGGTTCGACTAGTACACCATCCACTCCGTCTGCGATCATCTCCTCAGGCCCGAAGTCACAGCGAAAGGATATAACTGGCAGGCCGGCAGACATCGCCTCCAACAATACATTGGGGAACCCCTCGTATCGCGAAGAAAGCACAAATAGATCGGCGTTTCCAATCCAGTCAGCTTGGGTCTGACTATTGCCCGCAAGCTCAATCTGGGCAGCATGCCCCGATTGATCCGCGAGCAATTGCAGCCGCGGCCTTTCCGGTCCCTCACCCCAAATGATCAATTTCCAATTTGGGTATTCAGGAGCGATCGCGACAAAGGCTTTTATCAACAGGTCAAAACCCTTCTGCCGTTCCAGTCGGCCAACCGCTGCTAATACCAGGCCATCGTGCGGTACGCGGAAATGCGACTGTGGTACGACGGGATTAGGGATGACCACTGCGCGCTTCTGGACACTGTCAGGGTAAATTGCCTTTATGGCATGCGTTTGTAGGACAATAACCGCAGCGCGGGACGCTGCGATGTGCCATGCTTTTGCCCAAAACGGGTGCGCGCTTTGGATTGCAGGATTGTTTCGTTCCGAAATAATCACCGGGATCTTCAGTCCAGCTGATGCTGCGACCGAAAGAACATTGATCTTAGTTAAAAATGAAATGACGACATCTGGTCTGCGTTGTTTAAATAGGCGACGCAAAGAAACCGTTCGGCGATAGCTTGCTTGAATGCCCCGCAAAAATGGCCCGCTGCCTGCCGGAACCGCAAGTCGCACGATTTCGACCTGCGGATGAAATGAATGAAAGATCGGATCATCAGGCGCGTCGAAACTTACCACCGATATTTCATACCCTCGTAATATCATTTCGCCAGAAAGCAGTGACACCACCCTCTCGGCACCCCCTGCACCCAAACCGGCAAGCACGAACGTTATTTTCATCGCCTTACCTTCCGAGCAAAACGAGTCATTCGAAACCGAGTACATCGGGTAATTGGTCGAAGCTGCTGATAAATGCTGCTGGGGCATGATCTGCGGTCGGTGGCTGTTTGGTATGCAAACCACCCGGACGCGCTATCTGAACCGTAGTCCAGCCTAGCTGATTAGGAGCAAGAAAATCCTTGGTTGCATTGTCGGCAACATAGACGAAGTTTGACGTCGGGCAGTGGAAGCATTCCGCGAGCAAGAGAAAGGCCCGGTGGTGTGGCTTCCAAAACTCCCGACCCCAAATGTCAGTAACGACGATCGGGGAAAAGCCCAACTCGTTAAGGCGGAGTGCGGCAACCTTTTTTTGTTGCGCCTCCCGAAAGCCATCGGTGACAAGGGCAAGTCCCCCTAATGAATACTCTTCAACGAGAAATCGGCTAATGTCGTCTTGCAACGCAATGGTTGGCCTGTGCCCGCGATAGACACCAACCATCCGTTCAACCAGGCCACGATCTTCACCCACACCTATTTCCTGTAGCGCGGTATTGAAAATGCGCTCCCTGTGTCCCGCCTCGAACAATGCCAAAGCGACATTGCCGAATTCCGGAATTGACAATTGCTTTTCAGCCCAGTCACCAACTGCCCGAAATCCACTCACGACATAATCGCGCTCTAAGTAAAGCGTATCATCCAGATCGCATACGATTACGAAAGATTGGCCGGCATCACTCATGGTCTAAATCTGGTCGAAAATTGCTGCATCGTAGCGAAGCATGCGCACACCATCGCGCCAATCGTCACTTGCTGTTAGCTTACGACCGGCAGCTTCCTCCAGCAACCAGCGAGCGAACTCGGCGCCGGCAGCGTGCGCGAGCGGATAGCCGCCACCGAACCGCGCGTTGATCTCGAAAACAACGGGACCGTTTTCCGTTACAATTGCCTGGAAGCAGATAACGCCCCTTACACCTTCAAACGCTTCACCCAATTTCCAGCCAATATCGCACAGAGCCTTATGCCGCTCAGTCACGCCTTTTTCCACTTCGCCAGCTCTAGTCCTTACTCGTCGATGCGGGACTACAGTGGTGGCCTTGCCAGACCGGTCAAAAAACATGTTGATCGTGTATTCGGGCCCCGAGAGTAATTCTTGAACAATCAGTGGTTCTGGCTCGATCGTAGGGAGTTCCGCCGCCGAGTTGACAACGGAGATCAGCCGTCCTGCGCTACCGTGGTTCGGTTTCACAATCATGGGCCATTGATGGCCTTGGAGATCGTCAAAAACCTCTGCGAGTGAGAATGTCGCCGGTGTGGCAATATCGAGAGCCGTAAGCGCATGGGCCGTTGCCAACTTGTTGCGCGCCATCTGCACGAATGCGGGTTCTCCCACACTGACCCAGATGCCGTCCGCGTGAAACCTTTGGAGATTTTTGCTTAGAGACAGCAACTCATCGTCAATAGTCGGCACGAGCAGATCAACGCCGTTGCCAGTGCACAAGGACAAGAGCACTGGAATGTATTCCTCGCTATCGGCTCGCGGGACGGCGAAGTAATGATCGGCCAATTGGCACGCCGCGCTCCATTCGGGTTCTAGATCACAAGCCAATAAGTTGAGCGAAATGCCGAGCTCTTCTGCCGATGCGCGAAAACATTGCAGCAATTCCCCGCGTCGCCCGGCGGAACTTACCATAATAGTGACCGTACTGGCGCTCATCAGCCATTGATCTCCCTCACCAGCACAAATGCTTCAGCGGCCGATACATGGACAGTTGCCCCGCGGAACTCGGCAAGCGCCCTCAGCGCACGTGACGACCTTTCGTTGGGAAATTGTTTAACTTGCGAGGCCACCTTTTCAAAGGCAGCGATCTTTGTCTCCAGATATCCGTCGATCGAGATGAATATGTTTGGCACGAAGGAAGGGGTCAGAAAGGGGGCGTCCCAATTGGTTTCCGAAACCGTCTCATAAGCAAGAATGCGGCAGGGGCGAAAACCGCCTGTTGGTCTCGACGCTACCATAGCAGCCGAAAAGACCAGTTGATGATCAATATGGATATCACCCACAAATGGCACAAAGATCGTGTCTGGCTTAACCTCGAGCACGACCTTGCTCACAGCGGCATTGAGTTCGGCCCGTGGCACCTGGTCTAGCGCAGCCGCAGGCAAATCGAGAAAATGCGAATGGCGAACGCCCAAAAAAGTGTGCGATGCCTTTGCTTCCGCGACCAGCTGTTCGACTTGGTCGACCGCATATGCAGGCGCCATGCCTCGGGTCACGATCGCCACATCTACCGCTTTGCTGTTATCCACTAAGCGAGCGATCACGCCTCCGCAGCCAAGTATTTCATCATCGGGATGTGGCGCCAAAACCAATGCAGTTTCAATGCGATCGATAATGCTCATCCCGGCCTCCCAAGAACTGTATGCAGAAGCGGAACGGAGCCGCCAGGGCCGCATTCGTAATCGTCGACGTCGAGGATTGCGCCATCACCGCACATGACCGAAAAGCTTGCGTCTAGGCGTACGACAATCTGGCCCGGCAACGCGTGCAGTTGTTCTCCATGCCTGATGTTCGAAGCATGGATCGTGATTTGGCTATCATTGAAATGGGTGAATGCCCCTGGATAAGGCCGTCCCACCGCTCTGATCAACCGATCGATTTCGCTTGCCGATCGGTGCCAATCAATTTTGCCGTCACTCAGAATGCGTTTGGTTGCATAAGTTGCGCACTCTGCATCCTGCGCCTGCCGTGTTTCCTTGCCTCCACCAAGTGTCGGAAGCGAAGTTTGGAGAATGTCCTTCAATGCTAACATGTGCTTCTGATAGAGACTGGCGGCGTTTTCCCTAGGTGCGACATGGAAGAATTTCTGGGCGAGAATGTCACCGGAATCGATACCGTCATCGATCCAAAAGAGGGTAGATGCTGTAATCTTTTCGTTCAGAAGGATCGTCCAAGGCAAAGCCGCCCTGCCACGCAGGCGGGGCAGGGCGGCAGGATGATAACCGATGACCTTCCCCTTGGCAGCCGCCCGGAATTTTGGACCGCAAATTTGCGACCAGCCGATGACAAAGGTATAGTCCGGAGCGAGATCCTTTATTGCCTTGCATGCCTCTTCGCTGTTGCTGTTGGAGCAATAAATGACGCGTGCCCCAGCGGCTTCGGCATTGGCGGAGAGATCGACAAAATCCGAATGCCGTGCTGCCTTGTCGGGCGGAAGCGTCATCACTCCGCAAACGGCCCAGCCCGGAATTTCGGAGACAGTCTGAACCGCAACTTTCGTGCCCTCAACCGCCCCTACGATCAAAGCCCGCATGCGTTCCCCCCGTCCCTAAGTTGTCCACCCGATCGGCTCTCACTATAACTGAAAAAGTCTGCAGCAGAATTCTCATATCGGTTTTCCAGGAACGATTCGTAACATACCAGTTGTCCAACGCCAGCTTTTCCTGTTGCCCCAGCAATGGCCCTCCGAGGATCTGAGCCCATCCCGTCAGGCCGGGTCGAATCGAGCAACGTATCAAACCGTCGAGGCCAAAATCGCGTATGGTTTGGAGCAACAAGGGCCGGGGGCCAAGCAGGCTCATCTCGCCCCGCAGCACGTTCCAAAATTCCGGCAATTCGTCGATGCGAAAGCGGCGCATGAATTGGCCGCAATTCGTAAGGCGCTCGCTGTCCGGTAATATTTTGT
>LNFK01000003.1 GCA_001464315.1 Sphingomonadales bacterium Ga0077559
AGTGTGCGGTCTTCCAGCGTCGACAAGCTGCACGGCGATACGCGATGGAGACCCATCTTGCCGAGCAGGAGCGCATTGACTTTGTGTACATCAAATTTATCTTCGGCAATACGGCGCGATGCATCTCCATAGCGTTGGCATAGGGCTGCATCTTTCGCCATTTTTGTCATCGCTTCGGCAAGCGCTTCGCTGTCGCGGGGCGGTACCAATATTCCGTTTGTGTCCTTGGTCACCGTTTCGCGGCATCCGGGTGTCTCGGTGGTGATGATCGCCCGCCCGGTCGCCATTGCTTCCAATATCGTACGTGGCATGCCCTCCCTGTAATATGTCGGCAGAACGAAGACCGAGCAATCGGCCAGAAAAGATCGAACGTCCGAAGTTTCACCCAGATATTCGATCAATCCATCGGTCTGCCACTGAACCAGTTCATCTTTAGAAATGCTGCTCGGATTTGCATCGAATGGCCCGAGCAACTGAAATCGCGCTTTGGGAAATTGTTTTCGCACAATTGCCGCAGCCATTGCGAATTCTGCGGGCCCTTTGTCACGAAGAAGTCTGGCTATCATCAGGAATTTGGGCGGGCCAGACGGTAGTGGCTTATGAGTAAATTGCGACAGATCGATACCCGAGCCGGGCACTTGAATGGCGGTCTCGTCAGGAAGCAATATCCCGTTCTTGCGCATTTCATCATTGTCGTCCTGATTGAATACAAATACGCCCGAAGCCTTGGCCACCGCGGCACGATATAGAAGGCTGACGAGCTTCTTTAAAATTCGCGACCGAATTCCGCCATTCCCTGAGAAAGCATGTCCCAAACCGCTGCACATTGCATAATAGCGGATGCCATTCACGATTCTGGCAGCCAGCCCGCCATAGATTATCGGTTTTTGCGTATAAGCAAGGACGACGTCGGGCCGCTCCTTGCGCATGAGTGAAACCATGTCCCACAAGGTCGCCGCATCGGCAATGGGGTTCATCCCAGCCCGCGCCATTCTCACTTTCCGAAAGCCGATCCCCTTTTTTGTAAGCCATGCCCTAACTTCAGGGTTCTCGTCCGGCGCGCACGCAATAACTTCATGCCCGGCATCGACCATCGCGCCTAACAATGTGCCTCGAAAGTTTGTCAGCGAATACGCCAGGCTGGACAATATTATGATCTTCATGGTTTCGGCATGCGCGCAGTATCGTTTTGCAATACGGATTTCATGAAAGACCCGCTTTTGGTCCCGATGAGATCGCTATGAAGCTTATTATAGCGCATTGAGATTTCTTTCAGGCCGTATTTCTCTTTGCCTCGGTTCCTTCCGGCCAGCCCTAAGGATTTGCGCCCTTCCGGTCCTAACGCCGCCATCTCTGCCAATGCGTTTGCAAATCCGCTGGTATCGCCGGGGAGTACGATAAGACCGCTATCTGCTACGATCACAGCGCTGTCGCCGACATCTGTAGCTACGATGGGCACCTGGCAAGCCAGCGCTTCGCCAATGACATTCGGGAATCCTTCTCCCCAGGCTGACGCGACGGCGAGTATGTCGAGACCGGGGATTAGGTCGGCAACATCTGATCTCGCCCCGATCAAAGTCACACGGTTTGGAGGCAAGAGGCTAGTTATCTCGTCCTGTAGCTCCTGCGGAGGCGAGGCCAAACCTTCACCGACCATCAGCAAGTGCAAATCATGGCCCTGGGCGCGCGCCAAAGCCACCGCTTTAACCAGCATGGCGTGGTCTTTCATTGGGTGTAGACGGGCAACTTTGCCAACCAACACAGTATTCGGATCGATTCCATATTCGAGATTAAGCCGCGTTCGCGCTTCACCGTTCGGTCTGAACAGATCGAAGTCAAACCCGTTGGGCAGAATTACGGCGTTTTTGGGCGAGTAACCAACGTTTTGATGCTGGATAGCGGCAGCCGCCGAGTTATAGATGATTGCAGATGGGCGCCGCGAAATGGTTGCGCTAAGTTTAAGCAGTCCCCGTGTACGCCAGCTTTCCCGCTTTGGATCGGCTAGCGAATGCCGCACGTTCCAGACCAGCGGCAGATTAGGTGCCGAAAAGGCATGGGCAAAACTAGCAGCCAGATTACCGTGATACATCCATCCGTGGATTAGGTCGGGGCGGATGATGTTTACTAATCGGATAAGGCGCAATGCTTCCAGTGGTCCCGGGAACCAGTGCTTCATGCCAAGTGTATAAACTGGGATACCAAGCGCCTTGATCGCGGCGGCCTTTGGTCCAGGCTTCATAAGCGACAAGACGATGGACTTTGTGTTATCGGCTTTATTGTTCTCCAGATACTTGCACAACATCGTCTCGGCGCCACCGAAATTAAGGGCAGTTATGATGTGAAGCACGATCATCGCAGGTTCCCCGCAGCGCCGATCCGGTCATAAATCGCCTCGACACCGCGCACATGCGCTTCGATCCCAAAGAAGGTTTGCGCATGGTCCTTGGCATTAGAACGGATTGAGTTTGCAAGCTCCGGGTCGCGCAAGATCGACAAAAGTCGGCGTGCGAGCGCATCTGCATCGTCCGCGGTTGCAAGCAATCCGGTCCGCCCATCGTCAATTGCCTCCACATTGCCGCCGGAAGCTGCCGCGACGACCGGTGTACCGACCAACATCGCCTCGATCAGGGTGCGACCGAAAGGCTCCTCGACGGCAGGGACCAACAAAGCATCGCAGCCTGCCAACCAGATTTCGGCAGGTTTACGAAAACCCATCAGGTGAATTTGCGACTGCAAGCCAAACTGACCGATTGCGAGTTTCATTTGCTTTAGCAGGCCGGGGTCGTGCTCCTCGCCGAACATTAATCCATGGACCGGCAATTGGGGGTCTATCCGTCTGGCCGCTGCGATGGTTTCGATGAATTTCAGTGGCCGCTTGCGATCGCTATAATGTCCGAAAAAGCCAACAAGCTTGGCGTTGCTTGGAAGCAAGAGCTCTTCAAGTGCCTGCTTTCGCCCCATAGTCTTGCTGGTGTCGGCAATGCCAAGGTCAAAAGGGCTGGGAATTACGGAGCTGCGTTGCGTCGCCATAATGCCCGATCCGTTTGGCGCCGCATATCGAGAGACTGATATGACCTGGTTAGCCGTCAGCGGCGCCAAAAAACGCAACCCTCGGGCATTTGGGTTGCCGCGATGATGCCAGACATGGGCTACGCCAGCGAGCTTTGCGGCCAGACCCCATATGACGTGCATTTTGCCTTCATTGGTGTGAACAACGTCGAATTTTCCCTTAGTGAGCACGCGAGTAGCTTCGCGAACCATGCGGACCGAACCGAAAAATGTAAGATTGGTTGCAGCATCGGGCAGGATGCGTTCGGGCGTTTGGCCTGAATTTTGCGCCAACAGGCCAACACGGCCCTTTTCGCCGATCAGCATGATTTTCGGATCAAACCGGCTTCGGTCGAGGCATTGGATGAGCGTCATCGCCGAGATATGACTGCCCCCGACCTCCCTGGTGCGGTCCACGATTGGGAAACAAATTCGTAATGGTCGGCTTGCCTCGCAAGTCATCGGTCTACTAATGCCCCCCGCAATCTTATCGAATGAGGGTCGGATGCGTTCGTCTTCTCATCGCCATCTGCAGGCTAAGTGAAGCGAACCTCCTACCTGACAGCAGTTTAAGCTTCGTCGGCACATCGTAAAATGGAAACAAAGGGTCATGGGCAGATAAGTCAGGTATTAATGACTACCTCTCTCGTGGTTTTGCAGCCATTCAAAAGAGTTAATATCATGCCGAAGTATTACTGGTCTGCCATTTCGAACAGCAACATTCCAACCAATTTTTGCAAGCCATACATATAGTTAAATCTGTGTATACAATTGGGATGTGGACTGAAGAATCGGACATTACCGTCTAACAAAGTCAGCTCACTGCAAACTAAGTGGGTCGCGCGCATATTTTAACAGGGGTGTTTCATGGGCGGCGCCAATCAGTCACTACGCTTCCGTGCTCGCAATTTGGTTGTGATGGCACTTGACGTAACTATTGTGGCGGTATCGCTTCATTTAGCCGTTTGGCTGCGCGCCAGCGGTAATGCACCACCGACAGCAATGCACAATGCGATCTGGGCGGTCACGCCCATTCTGGTGATTAGTGCCGCTGCGGTGCATTGGCTGCTCCGCTTGCATCGGATGTCCTGGCGGTACACATCGGTCAATGACTTTAGAGCAATGCTGATTTTTGCCGGCGTCATGACCGCAGCAATGGTTTTGCTTCTCGGCGTCCGGGACCTCGGCGGTTGGCGCCCCCGCACTCTGCCATTCATCTTTTTCCTGCTGACGTTATATGGCGTGATGGGCACGCGCTTGCTGCGCCGCCTGCTGGGCGAATATATCAACGGCGATGTCTTCCCGCCAAAAACGGGCGATGGGTCGCTTGAGAATAACGAGTTTACCCTCTTCGTGGGCAAAGGCGACAATGTCGAACTCATGCTAAGGGCGAACGAACGGCATCAGATTTCGGGAGGCAAACCACTCGGAATTTTGCTGAGCGATCGTGTGTCGCCATTCATGAAAATACGTGGAATTCCAGTGCTCGGAATTTTATCCGACCTGCCAAAGGTCGTCGAAATGCAAACAGAAAAGGGGAAGCGTCCGACACGGATCGTGTTTGCAGAAACGCCCCAGCGCTTGCGTGATGCTCCTTTTTTGCAGATGGTTGCAAAAGCGGAGAGCATCGGACTCAGCATCTCCTGCTTGCCCGAGCTTACGTCGCCTTTAGACGCCCGTCGGAGCGATAAAAAAGACAACACATGTCAGGTTTCTCAGGAACAATCGCTTCGGTCTATCCAGTTGAGCGACTTGTTGGGACGTTCGCAAAACATACTGGATTATGCAGCGGTCCGAGATGAGATTAGGGAGCGCTGTGTCCTTGTAACCGGCGCTGGTGGCACAATTGGTGGGGAATTGGTTCGCCAGATTGCTGCGTTCCAACCGTCGCGTATCGTTCTTCTCGATGCATCTGAAATCGCACTTTACAATATCGATAATGATTTGAAGGCATCGTATCCCGATATTGAACGGTCTGCCATACTATGTTCAATTCGCCAACGTCGGCAAGTGATGAAAGTCTTCCAACAATTTCGTCCCGAGCTCGTATTTCATGCAGCCGCATTGAAGCATGTGCCGATTGTCGAGCTGCACCCGAGTGCGGGCGTCCAGACCAACGTTATTGGAACGAAAAACGTCGCCGATGCCGCAAACTGTTTTGGTGCGCGGATTATGGTTCAGGTATCAACCGATAAGGCTGTGAATCCGATTGGTCTGATGGGCGCGACCAAACGGCTTGGCGAACTCTATTGTCAGGCACTTGATCTGGCAGGGCAGGGCAAAGCGCAATCGGCGCGTTTCCTGACCGTTAGGTTCGGCAACGTCTTGGGTTCCAGCGGGTCGCTTATTCCGCTGTTTGAAAAACAGCTGCTGGCAGGCGGTCCGCTGACGGTTACCCATCCGGATATCGAGCGCTTTTTCATGACTGTATCGGAAGCCGTCCAACTGGTTCTGCAGGCATCGGCCCGCGCGGAAAATGTTGAACGCGGCCGTATCTTCGTGCTCGATATGGGAGAGCCCATCAAAGTTCTCGATATCGCCCGTCGGATGATCCGGCTTTCGGGAGGCGTTCCCGATAAGGACATCATGATCAAGATCGTGGGCCTGCGGCCTGGCGAGAAGTTGTATGAAGAGCTTTTCAACGATAACGAACAGAAATTGCCTTCGGTCCTGGACGGAATTTTCGAAGCTGAACCCGCGCCGCTGCCGTTGAATTTACTAAATAACGCATTCGACCGGCTGTCGGTGTTAACCGAGCGCGCTGATGACTTGGGGGCCAGGAATCTCGTTTTCCGGTTACTCTCCGATGGCGAGGACATTTTCGAAAAGGATCTGGAAATGTCCTCGATGTCTGAAATGTCCGAACGGGGCGATTTGAAGGTCAAGGCTGTTCCGCGTGTCCCTCTCGAGATATCGCTGAATAATCGGGAACATCATTACGGACAGTCAGTGCGATGAGCGTGATGTCCGCACCAACGCAGCTTTCAAGATCGGCTGAACACTTACCAAAATCGGCCCGATCGCGATGGCCGGTGTTCGAACCGGATGAGATTGAGGCTGCCACGAACGTCCTTCGAATAGGTGCAATCAATTCGCTGCATCACGGTGCACAATGCAATGCCTTTCAGCGCGGAATGGCAGAATTGTGTGAGGTCCCTTATGCTGTTGCGGTCGCAAATGGCACGCTTGCTCTCGAACTTGCTTTGCGTGCTTTGAACATCGGCCCCGGTGACGAAGTCATTGTACCAGCTCGCAGTTTCATGGCTTCGGCCAGTTGTGTATTTGCATGCGGCGCCAGCCCCGTGTTCGCTGATGTCGACGCCGACAGCCAGAACATCACCGCCGAGAGCATCGAGGCCGTCACGACCAGCCGAACCAAAGCAGCAATTGTCGTACATCTCGCTGGCTGGCCCTGCGAGATGAATGAGATCATGGACTTTGCCGAACGCCGCGGCTTAGCGATCATTGAGGATTGTGCCCAAGCGCATGGGGCACGCATCAACGGGCGGCCCGTGGGCTCGTATGGAGACGCATCGGCTTTTTCCTTCTGTACCGACAAGATCATATCAACCGGTGGTGAAGGCGGGATGGTAGTGATGAAGGACCGAGATGTCTGGCGGCGCGCGTGGGCCTATAAAGATCATGGCAAGGACCCCGAGACCTATTCCGCGATTGTGCCCGGTCCGGATTTCCTGTGGCTTCACAGTTCGCTCGGCAGCAACCTGCGTATGACAGAATTCCAAGCGGCAATTGGAAACTGCCAGCTTGCCAAGTTGGATGGCTGGTGGGAGCGCAGGGAGAGGAATGCCACGGCATTCGAGGAACAGCTTTCAGACCTTGACGCTGTCAGGATCGCGCGACCGCGGCACGATATTAAGCACGCCCGCTACAAATATTACGCGTTTATCCGCCCCGAACGGCTCAAGCACCTGTGGAGCAGGCGCCGGATCCTGGAAGAAGCGGTAAGCGCAGGAATGCAGTGTTCGACCGGCTCTTGCCCCGAAATGTATTTGGAAGAAGCGTTCCGCGACTATCGTTTGCGACCCGACAAGCGGTTGCCGGTAGCACGGCAGCTTGGCGAAACGTCCATAATGGTTCCCATCGACCCCACACTTTCGCCAGCGGACCTTGAGGCTTCTGGCCAGCTACTTCGACATATAATTCAGCGAGCATCTGAATGAATTCACCTTCGCCTTTAAGACTTCCAGAGTTTTTGATTGTCGGCGCTGCAAAGGCGGCAACGACGTGGATTGCCAACCAGTTGCGCGCTCGCTCGGATGTCTTTATTCCGGGACCTGAACCACATTATTTCAGTGGTGAATATGACCGCGGAGAAAATTGGTACCGCGCCTGGTTTAAAGATGCTCGTCCCGACCAGTTATTGGGGGAGAAGTCCGCCGACTATTTGGCGGATCCCCGCGCGCCGGAACGCATCAAACGGCGGCTTCCCGATGCAAAAATCGTGGTTCAATTACGAAACCCTGTGGATCGGGCTTATTCGGACTATTGCATGCTCTACCGCCGCGGAACGGTAAGCAGCGAAATCCATAAATTTCTGGGATCAAGGGATAATCCTCAACCCCGGTTCCTAAACGATGGCCTTTATAACCAGCATCTGAAGCGCTTTTTAGA
>LNFK01000004.1 GCA_001464315.1 Sphingomonadales bacterium Ga0077559
TGCAGCTCGTTGAACGGGCAAATACGAAGGATGCCCCGCTGCTGCCGTTGGCTATGCGGCGTACACTTGCTCCGGCAAAGGGTCTCGTGGCACCATTGCGCTCCAAGCCGTGGTTCAAGACTATCCACGGGGTGCTGTCCAAAGAAATGACGTACCCTGAGTTGTCACCGGACTTAAGGCAATCGATGCGCGATTTTTACTCCAAGGACGTACAGGACTTGGGCACCTTGCTTCAACGCGATCTCTCTTACTGGTTGAGGGATTAGCCGTGATGATAAACGCTGTTGTGGGATATGAACAGGCTACGCCAAACACAACGCACCTATCGGTGCCAGAATCCATTATCCGTTACGCACTGGTTATGGGAATCGTTCTTACGCCTTTCATGATGTGGCGTTTTCATCCGGCTATCCAGTTCACATTTAGTGATGGTTGTTTTCTGATTGCCGCCATTTTTGCTCTGGCGTCGGGCCGGCTGAACCTAAGGCCCTTCGGAGATTTGTCGCCATGGTGGCTTTTGTCTTTTTGTATTATGCTCTCCGCGCTGGGCGCGAGCAGCTTGGTAAACGGCGATCCGTTGCGCTTTGCGATCACTGGCTCTCAATATGCTTTTGCCTATCTGGCACTGCCCTATTTCCTCTTCTCCGGCGTAAAAGGAATAGAAATTCGGCTTGCAAAGTTTTTCGTGCTTTCGGTTGTTGTTATCGAAGCAGTAAGCATCATTCTCTTCTACCTCTACGCAGACGTTCCGGGATCGCTCGCATGGATCAATCATAATTTCGTTTCGGGCGCCGAACGGCTTGGGTCGTTTCTGGGCAGTGCAAACCGCAATGCAGCCCTGATTTGCCTTACATTACCGTTCCTCTTTTACTTTGCTAAGACGCGCCACCTGCCACTGTCGCTGTGCCTAATCGGCGTTGCAGTTCTTACGCTTGCGCTTGTGCTTACGGCATCGGTGACAGGATTTATCGCCAGCATTGCTGCGGTCCTCATTTTCGTCGGTGCCAGCTATGGTTGGCATGCATGGAAGCCTCTTGCGGCCGCTCTTGGCCTTCTGAGCCTTTATGTTGCGGCTGGGTTGCCTTTACAGCAGGGGACATTGAGGAAGCCGGAACTTACGCCGGACGGATGCAATTGATAGAGGAAGCTTTAAAGTTTTCTGATGACACTCATGTGCTTGGCATCGGCGCGGACCAATTTCGATCGATAAGCCATGAGGGTGCACCGGTGCACAATATTTTGCTTTTGATCTGGACCGAGGGCGGAATGTTTGCCTTGCTAGGGTGGGGGTTCGTGATGGGGATATTGGCGCTTATCGCCGTGCGAGCGATCAAATTTGACAAGACAGTCGCTGCGCTCGCGCTTTCCGTTGTCCTGAGCTTTTTCATAATTTCAAACGCATCGACCCATGTCTACGCCCGCTTGTGGGTAGTGCCCGTGCTGATCGCTGTGCGCTTTGCGGTCCTAATCGCTGAGCGGCCGCTGCCGGAGAACGAGGAGTTTGAGGCAACTTACCCAATTCAGGTGCCGGAAGGTTTTCCAACCCGAAGGCTTTAAATGAATATGTTATGTTTTCTACCATGAGGTTAAGACCATGATGATAAGATCGATACTCGCTTTACTGATCGCGTTGACTTTGGCAGCCTGTGGAAGCCCGACGTCAAGGCTTGAACCGCTGCCGCTCACGCCGTCGCAACTGGAGACTGGCTACCAACTGGGTAGCGGTGACAAGGTGCGAATGGTGGTCGGGGGCTTTACCAACTTAAGTATTGAATATCGCGTTAGCGATAGCGGCACGATTTCCTTGCCAATGGTTGGTGCAATAGATGTGGCGGGTAAAACGACAACGCAAGTGGAACAAGAAGTCGCTGCCATTCTCACCCGCGAAGAATTGGCAAGAAATCCTTCTGTGAACGTGCAGGTCGAAGAATACCGACATTTCTTCATCACCGGCGAAGTCAAAAGGCCAGGATCTTACCCTTTTGTGCCAGGTATGAGCGTTCTCACCGCCATCAGTATTGCCGGGGGACACACGTTCCGTGCGAATACCAAATCCTACAGCATCAACCGCACTGAAAACGGAAATACGGTCAAGGGCAAGGGCACGGACGATACCCGAATACTGCCGGGCGATACCATTGTCGTTCATGAATCCTGGTTCTGAATACGGACGGGGTTGTGTCTCAATGGGATACCCTAGGCGCGATACGCAGAATACTGCTCACCGCTTTGGCTGCGGTGTTGGTTGCCATTTGCAGCAAGCCCGCGATGGCTCAAGAGTTGGATTCGCCGGTATCGCCATCAAAGATGCCTCGCCCCGATTATGATTATGATGGCGTCAATATCGGCTCATTCAAACTTAAGGCAGAAGTTGATGTCCGGGTCGATTACAACAGCAATATATTTCTTACCTCAGCAAATGAGGAGACCGATTTTCGGCTGCACATCGATCCATCGTTGGTCCTGATCAAGGAAATCGGATCGGGCGCGATCACAGCTGAAGCCCATATGGGGTTGCGGCGCCATTTGAATGTGACCCGAGAGAATTCGACGACTTATGGGGCGTCGCTGAACTATCGGGTTTCGGGGGTCAAATCCGAGAATTTCGACGCGACTATCGGGGTCAGCCGCAATATCGAGCGCCGCGCCGATCCTGAAACACGCGCTGGCCCAACAGACCTCCCGCGGAAAATTAACGCGTTTCTCGCCGAAGCGATATATTCGCGGGCAAGCGGAAGGATACGGGTAACCGCCGGCATCGGCACCGAAAAATACAACCAGCTCGCGGCTGCCGATGATGACCGCGATATGACGGTTTATCGCGCATCGGTGGCCGTAGGATATAAGCTGGCCTCGACGCTGGACATATTTTCACAGATCTACGTCAATCGTCGTGACTTTCGCCTTGCTCGGGATTTCGGGGGGGTAGATCGCGATCAAAATACTTACGGCATCATATTCGGAGTACAACGCGATATCGGCGGGCGGCTTCACGGCAAAATGGGCATCGGGATATTCCAGACTGAACCCGCGCAAGTCACGATCCTTCCACCCCAAACGGGATTGCGACTGGATGGAGAGATCACGTGGATACCCAGAGATCGAACTGCCTTCAACTTCCGGATTTCCAGAGGCGATGTCGCGACGGTGCGGTCGGGTGCTTCAACCCGCGTGGATACCGTGGCCAGATTTATCATCGATCAGGAAATTCGCCACAATTTGCTCTGCCAGCTCTCGGTCGCTTATGTCTCGCTGCGCTATCTTGGCGAATCGCGTGGAAATCTGACCAATAAGGGGAGCACATTACGACTTGAATATTTACTGGACCGCCGCACATCGCTCTTCACTTCTGCAGAATATGAGCAACGAAGCGCGCGAGATCCGATCGACAAATATAAAGAAATGACATTTACATTGGGAATAACGAGGCGTTTCTGATGCGAAAGTTTCGAGCCCTCTTATTGAACCTGTCTGCCTGCATAGCGATTATGGGCTGTTCGCCCGCAGCGACGGCCCTCGCCAAAGATCGCACCGCCTTCATCGGTGCAGATGGTTACGGTCGCAATGCAATTGGTGGACGGAACGGCAAGATTATGAAAGTGACGACCCTTGCCGATAGCGGTCGCGGTTCACTGCGCGAATGCATCGACGCGAAAGGGCCACGCGTTTGCGTATTTACGGTCGCAGGACTGATCCGCTTCACCTCGGAACGACCAGTCATTCGAAACCCCTATATCACCATCGCCGGAGAAACGGCGCCTGGCGGCGGCATCACTTTATCCCACGCAGGCGGACCGAGAGCCTTCACACCCTTGACGATAAAGAAAACGCATAATGTTATCGTCCGTCACATCCGTGTTCGAACCGATCTGCCCGGCGAAGAACGTGGCGCTAATGACGGCATAAACATTGCCGACAGCCACGACATCATTATCGATCATGTCAGCACATCTTGGAGCCTAGACGAAAATATCGGCGCCTTCGGCCAGAACAACGCAATAACCATTTCTTATTCCATTTTCGCCGAAGGTAGGCCTAAGCACGACAAATGCGCGTTATTGGCGAGCGATCCAAAGGGGCCGCAAAACATCAGTTTCGTGCGAAACCTGTGCGCGCACAACGGTGACCGCAATCCGGACGTCA
>LNFK01000005.1 GCA_001464315.1 Sphingomonadales bacterium Ga0077559
GCTGATAAGCTCGGTTAACGCCGCATTTCGCTTGGCATCGTCGATGTCGGTGCAGGTGCCGATCCACCGTGTGATCTTGCCCGCCATATTGCGAACGGGCAATGCCCGGCCCAGCGCCCAGCGATATTGACCGCTATGGTGGCGAAGGCGATATTCGATTTCATAAGGCTCGCCGGTTTCAAGGCTATGCTGCCACCGTTGGCGTGCCCGTTCCTGATCTTCATCGTGGAACATGCCGTTCCACTCTTCGCCATCGGTCGAACCATAAGGCATGCCGGTGAATTCATACCAGCGCGCATTATAATAATCATGATAGCCATCTGGCTGGGTGGACCACACCATTTGGGGCATGGCATCGGTCAACACCTGCAACTTCGCCTCGCTAGCTTCCAATGCCGCTTCGGCGCTCAACTGGCTTTCGACCTCGGCATTGGTGCCAAGCCAGCGGACAATCGAACCATCCTTATCGGTGACCGGCACGATGCGTGTGAGGAACCGCCGAAATATTCCGTCCGATCCGCGCAGCGGAAACACCATTTCAAAGGGCTTTCCAGTCGCAATCGAATCTTGCCACCGGCTCATGACGCCGGGGAGTTCGTCGGGATCATGGACGCTTTGCCAGCCCCATCCTTCCATTGCTTGCGGCGTCGATCCGCAATAGTCGTGCCAACGGCGATTATACCAGAAAATATGGCCGTCGCCGCGTGCGATCCAGCACAAGGCGGGAATGTTATTGGCGATCAGTTCAAAATCGGCGCTAGACGGCTGCACGGGCACATTCTGGGCACCGAGATCATAGCGGGCAACGGGTTCGAGCCAATAGTCATGTGACGCCGCTCGGCTCTCATAAGGTCTTTTATGCAGCATCTTGCCCTTTATCTTTCATCCGTTGGCAAATTCGCTGCCCCCGCAATGCATCGGGGCACGTAGACCAATTCCACGCTCTAAATTATGCCATACGCATAAACTGCAATCGATGCCATTTGTTCATACCATTTGTCTCAACAGACGTGAAATAGGAACCGACGCAAAGCCGATTGCGCTGTCGGATATCCCGAACGGTATATATAAATCCCTGCCCTGTACCATGGCACCACAGGTATATACGACATTGGGTACATAGCCTTCCCGGTCGCTTTCCGATGCGGTCAGAATCGGCTTAGCTGTACGCCCCAACAGTTTGGTCGGGTCATCCCGGTCGAGCAAGATGGCACCGATGGCATATTTCCTCACCGGGCCAACCCCGTGCGTCAACACCAACCATCCTTCGTCGCACAGTATCGGACTGCCGCAATTGCCGATCTGAATAAATTCCCAGGGATATTTGGGTTCGAGCACAAGCGTGCCCTCGTCATCCCAGTTCGAAACATCATCGGATCGCATGACATACAGATTTTTGCCATCCTGCCGACCCAGCATCATATAGCTTCCGCCGCATTTGCGCGGGAACAAAGCCATGCCCTTGTTGCGGCCCGCGCGACCAATGATGGGCCGCAGCTCGAAAGAGCGAAAATCCTTGGTGATCATCAATTCAGAACGGATTTCGCGGCCGCTATAGGCGGTGTAGGTTCCATAAAAAGTTTCTTCACCGGTTTCTTCGTCACAGAAACAGACCAGCCGTAAATCTTCAATACCGTTTTTCTGGGCTTCGGTCACGGGGAACAGCACGCTGTTGTTCAAAGTGCTGTCGGCATGGCGTTTGACCTTGATAGCTTCCGGATTGCCATCGACAACGCCGTCGCTCGACATCGCCATGACGACTTCCTGTTGTGGCCACAAAGTATAGCCTTTGCTTTTCGAAATTATGCCTTCGCGAAAGGCAACCGAGGAAATATGCCCTTCACCCACCGCGCGCATCGACATGATGAAACGCTTCTGCCCGCGGCGGATGCCGGTCTGGTCCGGATGCGGAACAATGCTTGGGTTCATCAACGCCGCAGCGGCATAGCTATATTCGTGGCAGAAATAGGCGCCGATGAGCAATTTGCGCGCCATCGAGATACTTCCGATATCGATGCTCACGATCTGACTAAGTTCGACGCAACGCTGGTGGAAAATCGTTTCGGTCTGCCAGTGCCGCTGCTCGAAATCGACCATCACGCTGGCAAGCTTGTTTTCGATTTCGCCTTCATCGAGTTCCATGACGTCATCAACGAGGCGCTGCGCGCGTGATGGTTCTGCGCTGTTACCCTGCCAGCTGAGATGGAAGGGGCGCAGGACCACCAAGCTCGGGTCGGCGTTCAGCTTCAGGTCGTGAATATCCAGCAGCGTTTCCGATGTCCTGCTCGTTCCGTTCATCGTTTGCTACTTCCCGTCCATTAATTTCCGCGAGCCGCATATAGCCATAATAGCCAAGTTGATACGCCAATATCGATTCGGCCCCGCGATTCTCGTTCACGCCCTGTCGGGTTATGCCGTCGCGGCATGTCCCCTTGGAAACATCAACGAGCGTGATGCTGCGATCGTTACCACCATGGAACCACGCCATCGCCACCCGGGCATGCTGCACCCACTCGGGCGAAGGCACGATTTCGTTTGCGGTCGAACAGGCATCAATCGCCGACCATGCTTCCAGTGGCTGCTGGTCGAAAGGCAAATAGTCATATGGCTTGCCAAAACTGTCGGAACCGATGGCGCGAAACATCCTGCGTTCTGAAACTTGAATCTGGTTCAGCCAACGCAAAGCGTCTGCGCCCGCCTCTATCCATTCGGGATTTGCGGTCAATTGCCCGGCGCGCAATAGCGCCTCGGGTAACCGCGGATTGTCGTAACCCAAGACCGTTTCAAACCAGACCCATCCTGGCCGGCTAACCGTTTTAAGCAGTTGGAACAGCCGTGCGCCTGTATCCGCAAGCAATTTACGGGCTTCGGGATGACTAGCGTCAACTTCAAGGACCAAGGCAGCTCCAAGCGCGGCAAAAGCCATCGCGCGCGGCGAATTGAACGATGCGGCAAGATCCGTAGACCGGTTGAACCATTGGCCGCCCCAACCGCGAATTTCGGGCAAAGCGGCATGGCGATAGCTGTGCCCGAAACACCAGATTGCGCGGCCGTTTGAATCTTCGGAGCCGATATTTTCAAGCCATTGACGATCATAGCCCATAAAATTGCGAAGATGCCCGTTTTCTCCATTATAACAATGCTGGATGAACGAACATAAGGTCAGCATGACCCGGTAATGATGGGCGTCATCGGCATTGCCGATCAGGTTCATCAGCATCAGCGCGCGGACATTGTCGTCGAGACAATAGCCATGATCACGGTCGGGGATCAGGCCCTTGCTATGCTGGAACATGCCGGTGCCGTCGATCATCGCAAAAAAGCCGGTCAGGCCGGGCGTGGTTCGTAGCCGGTCATGTCTGACCATGCGCGAAGGCGCGATCATGATGTTGCGCACCATCGCATCGACATTCTTTACGAATTCGGGCCAGATGGTGACACGGCCACGCTGATATGCGCGCTGTTGTAACGCCAAGAGTTTGGACGGTCTTTCAACGAGATCCTCGATAATGCCCGCTAATGTGTCGCTGTCGCCCACAGGGAACAGGCGACCGCAATCTTTTGCGAGCAACTCACGTGCGTGCACATAAGGCGTGGATATAACCGCTTTGCCCAAGGCCACGGCATAACTTAATGTCCCCGACGTGCTCTGCTGCAAATTGGGATAAGGCGTAAGGTAAATCTGACAGTTATCGAGTTCGACTAGTAATTCGTCGATGTCGAGGAAGCGGTCAACCCATTCGACATTCTGCTCAAGGCCGAGATGGCGGATCTGCAGCTTCAATCCGTCACGATAGGTTTCGCCCTCGCGGGCCAAGAGGACGGGATGGGTCGCACCGATTATCCGGTATTTGATGTTCGGATATTGCGGCTTCACCTTAGCCAATGCATCGAGTGCGGTTTCCAGGCCCTTTCCAGGACCGATCAGGCCAAATGTCGCAAGAGTTATCGCTGCGCCCCGTTCTGGCAAATCCATCGAAAAGGCACGGTCGGGTGCCCCATGTTCGATCAGGGTAATCCGCTCTGGCGATGCGTCATATCGATTGACCAGCAGCTGCCGGCCATTATCCGACATCACCATCATGCCTGAGGCGAGCGCGACCAATTTTTTCATGATTCGCAATTGCCCCGCCGATGGCTCGGCAAGAATAGTATGAAAAGTGATCAAAAGCGGCGCGGTGATGCGTTCGGCGAGATCTATGATCAATTCACCGTCAGGCCCGCCGAATATGCCAAATTCATGTTGGATCCAGACCGCATCAAACCGCGCCTCGTTGATCCGCCGTGCAACCTCGCAATAGCTTTCGCGCGTCGCCTCAGCGATTTGCAGCGTCGAATTGGAACGCTCACCACTTCGCATCATCGCGACATGGTGAAAGCGATGCTCGCTTTCATACTTGCTCGCGTTCTGCATGATATCGCATGTGAAGGTGGCGAGGCCACATGCACGGGCCTCACAAGGCCCGACTATCGCAACTTTCGCATTGGGTAAGCTGGTCAATGCAAAAGGTAACGGTTTTGATTGGCGCGGGGCGTGAGGTGAGAAATCGGTCGTTATTTTATTCACGTCTGATGCTCCTGCAAATGGCAAGATCCTTCCCCACGATCAACCTTGTGTGACGGAATTGGCTATATTGGTGTTCTGTACACCCATTCCGCTTTTTAAATTCTGGGGTCATCCGGCGTTGCGGATACCAGACGAAAACACGTCACTTCGTAACAAGTTCCCAACACATATATCAATTCGGGCAAAAATGGAACCGTGTGCAGTTTAAGCTGTTGGACTTGTTGACCCCCAAAAATCGAGGATAATTTATGTTTACCTTACCCAGTCTTCCTTATGCGCCCAACGCGTTGGAACCTCATTTGTCCGCCGACACGATGAAAACGCATCACGGCAAACATCACCAGAAATATGTCGATACATTGAATGACCTGATCAAGGGCACCGCGCACGAAGGCGCCAGCCTTGATGATATCATCGTTGCAACGAGCAATGCGAGTGACGGCACCGACAAGAAAATCTTCAACAATGCTGCGCAGCACTGGAATCACTCGTTCCTGTGGGAATCGCTTACTCCTGATTACAATCGCGACTCCGAAAATGAGGTCGTAGCAGCAATCGAAAGGGACTTCGGTGGTTTTGCGGCATTTAAAAAAGCGTTTGTAGCAGAAGGCGTTGCGCATTTCGGGTCCGGTTGGGTGTGGCTGATAGTCGGCACCGACGGTCTCGAAATCATCTCGACCCATGATGCGGACCTGCCCTTGGCGCATGGCAGTCATGCACTGCTTACCTGCGATCTTTGGGAGCATGCCTATTATCTCGATTATAAGAACGACCGTAAGGAATATCTAGAAAAATTCGTCGACAGTATCGCCAAGTGGGATTTCGCGGCGGCTAACCTTGCTAGCGCTGCGGCAAGCCGTGAGGACATTGCGGCAGAATAAAATCGGAGAGGTGAAACAAGCTGCAATGTCATTTGTTCTACCTGTCCCCACCATCTGGAGTTAAACAAAATGACCCCCAACGAACGCGAAGTTGATACGCTCAATGACCTGATCAAAACCACTATTGATAGTGTCGATGGCTATCGTTCAGCGGCTGAAGATGCAGAAGGAAGCCAATATCGCACGATCTTTTTTGATCGCGCCAGCGAACGCTCGGCTGTTGCTGACCAATTGCAATCCTATGTCCGCGAACTCGGTGGTGAGCCGACGACTGATGGCTCGATGCTCGCCGGCGCGCATCGCGTATTCATGGACTTAAAAACTGCCGTGACCGGAAATGACGACGCAGCCGTTGTGTCCGAAGTCGAACGCGGCGAAGATCATATCAAAGCCAAATTCGAAACTGCAATGACCGACAATGACATCAGCCCAGAGACACGCGCTGTAATTGATCGGTGCTATCAGTCAGTGAAACAAGGCCATGACCAGATGAGCAATCTGAAGCATCAGCTCAACAATTGAATTTGAAATTGTCTGACTGGATATTCGAGCCGGTCAGATAAACTCTGGCGATTTACCGGTCACATCCTCCCGATGAACGGTGGATCGCCAGAGGACCTTAAAAAGCCCGCATTATTATCGCGGGCTTTTTTCGCGCCATAAAAAACACCCCGGCCACTTGGACCGGGGTGTCGGGGGGTTGCTGGCACTCGGAAGGGGGGTGGGAGGTGCCAGCGGGGTAATGTCTACAAAAATTCTAACGTCAGGCGGGCGAATAGGTTCCCGCAGTCGCCAAATTATTTTCTACGTCCTGCTCACGATGTAATAGCAGCGCCTGGCCGATAGTCGCTACGACGGTCTCCGGCTCGAATGGCTTGGTTATGAGATAAGTCGGCTCTGGCCGCGAACCGGTCAACAGCCGCTCCGGAAATGCAGTAATAAATATGACGGGGACGTCCTGCTCGGCAAGAATATCCTTGACCGCGTCAATACCGCTCGATCCGTCGGCTAAACTGATATCAGCCAAGATCAGCTCGGGCCGCTTGTCTTTTGCCGCAGCTACCGCTTCGGTTCGGGTGCGTACCACTCCAACAACAGTATGACCAAGCGACTCGACGATCTGCTTGATGTGCATCGCGATAATTGATTCGTCCTCGATTATGAGGACCTCAGCACAAAGCGCATCTTCGATTGCTGTCCGGGCCATTTCGACCATCGCACTTATCTGCTCGACTTCAATGCCGAGAATAGTTGCCGCATCGGCTTCGCTGAAGCCTTCTACTGCGGTCAGCAGCAGGCTTTGACGCATCTCAACCGGAAACTGAGCAATAACGCCGCTGCGTCCCTTCGATGTCAAGGTACCAACGAGTTCCGGCTTCCAAAGGCGATGGAAAATGCGGAACAATTCTGCGCGGACCGGCTTATCAGACTGAAGTTCTTCGGGCGCTTCGAGCAATGCTTCCAGCATTTCACGCACGGCGGCGTCGCCTAGTGACTGCGAGCCTGTGAGGGCGCGCGCGTAACGACGCAAAAACGGCAATTCGGCCACTAGGGCCTCACGTACTGACATGATTCCTCCTCGATTGTTGAAAGCATTACGCAGTTTATCGATTTTTGTTCCATAGCGCCGGAACTTTTTTTCCGTTACCGATTTATAGGAACGCAACCTCATGGGGTCGGGGCAAGAAAAGATGACTGATTACTGCGAATTTCTTTCGGATGAGCAAACGCAAGTGTCGAAATGCCGCGATTTTGCCGATGGAGGTTCCGTTGTCGAAATCTGATATGCCAAAATCCGGGAAAGTTGACCCCAAGCCGATGCGTTTTGTTAATGCCGTAGACCCCGAATTCGATCCCATTGCCGCAGCCCTGCGTCAGATGCACGACGGCATTGCACAAGAGCCGGTGCCAGACGATTTTTTGAAGCTACTCGACCAATTGGACGATCGGCTTGCAGATAAAAAAACACGCCATGACTGAAGCGAGCGAAGTTGACGGCGGGCGAAAGCCGCCGACTGCCGAATTTCGACGCCAGTTGCAGGATATCATTCCGTCGCTGCGTGCATTCGCCCGCGGCTTATGCGGTAACCGTGAGCTTGCCGATGATCTGGCACAGGAAGCTATGATGCGCGCCTGGGCCGCACGCGACAGCTTCGAGCCCGGCACCAACTTTCGTGCGTGGATATTCATGATCCTGCGCAACCATTTTTACACGACCATCCGCAAAAATTCGCGGATGACGAGTTGGGATCCTGAAGCGGCTGAGCGCATTTTGGTCCAAGAACCAGCGCAACAGCATGCCATTCATATGACCGACGTCGAAAAGGCGCTCCAACAGCTTCCGGCCGAACAACGCGAGATGCTATTGCTCGTCGGTGCTGGCGGCGCAAGCTATGAGGAAGCGGCTGAAATCGCAGGATGTGCCCTTGGCACGGTAAAAAGCCGTCTGGCGCGCGGACGCACCGCGCTAGCCGCGATCATCAATGGCCCCGGTGACGAAGAAGGCCTTCTGTCATCAGCAGCATAAATCGCGTTGG
>LNFK01000006.1 GCA_001464315.1 Sphingomonadales bacterium Ga0077559
ACGAGCTGGAACCGTATGCAGCAATCGGCCATGACCAGTCTTCACGCCAACGCAAAGGCTGTCGCCGAGCGCGAGCGAGGTACATTTCTTGTAACGAGCCGGTTGTTGATGGTGGCCGCCGCCAACCCCGACGTGCGTGACATGACAACGCAGTGCAACGTCGTTCTGCGCAACGGATTCCAAGGCTTTGACCCGATCATCAATTTTATCCGGACCGATGCGACGGGCGCCGTAAAATGTTCGATATTACCATTCCGCAAGGGCGTAACGTTAAGGGACGAAGCTTGGTGGCAAGATACAAGTCGTTCCACTTCAATCACGGTTAGCGCACCGATGATGGGATCGATATCTGGTGTAAAAATCATCGTGATGGCGATGCCGGTTTATGATGCGCAAAAGAGATTTGCCGGAACGGTTAGCAGCGGGCTTGATATCTCAAAGCTCACAAAAACATTGAACGCCGCCCCAGAAGCCAAGACCGGCTTCATTGCTGTGTCATTGAGAAGCGGCGATCTCGTTGTGGGCAGCCGCGCCATACCTTTCAAATTGCCTTCCACTCTGCGGGACGGTTTATCCGGAACGGCAATATCGACGGCGGGCGAACCATGGATATATAAAGCCGTGTCGATAAGCGATGATGATCTCTATGTCATCTACGCAGAGCCGCGTGAGACCTTGATGGCAGCAGCGCGTGCGCAGTTCACGACCAGTATGTTGCTGCCATTGGCGGTGATAATCTTAACGCTCGGCGCCATCTGGATTGGCACGAATCGGCTGGTCGTTCGCTGGCTCGCGGCGCTGCGCGGATTGAGCGCCGACTTAATGAAAGGTAAGTTCGCTCCAAACCGGCAGGCGTTTGCCGATGCGCCGCTTGAACTGCGCGAGTTAAGCGACGATTTGCACGATATGGCGCAAGTTATCGAAAGCCGGACCGCGGACCTCACCCAGGCGCTGGACGCTAAGTCCGAATTGACCCGTGAAGTGCATCACCGCGTGAAAAATAATCTGCAAATCGTGACCAGTCTGCTCACAATGCAGGCGGCCCGAATGAAAGACAGCGGCGCGCAGGCTGCCCTGAAACAGGCGCGGGCGCGGATTGTCGCTCTCGCTCTTATTCACCGCCTGACATATGAGCAGGAAGGCACGGGCTCGGAGTCACAGGTCACCGTTGAAACATTAATCGCCGAACTGACCAAGCAATTACGCTATGCACATAGAGATCGCCGGACCATCGATCTGTCATACGAAGCAGACGCTTACGCAATGCCGGTCGACATGGCGGTTCCATTCGCACTTTTCATTGTAGAGGCGGTCACCAACAGCTTCCGGCACGCATTCCCCGATGACGCGGCGGGGGAAATCGCGTTGTCTTTTAGCTTGGACAATGGCCATGCCCGACTGGTGATCCTGGACAACGGACAGGGTTATGAAATCGATAATCCTGCCGTGGGTCAGATGGGCACCGAACTGATGGAAGGTTTTGCCAGCCAGCTAAACGGCAGCGTCACATTTTCCAGTGACCGCCAAAATGGCAGTGCGACGACATTGCTTTTCCCCACACAATTGGATTCATACGAGCAAAGCACTGGACCTTTACCCGCTTAACGTTCATTCGACGGCGCATGCAGGGGCATGATGAAAATCCGGGCCGTCATTTAATCGCCAAACTCAACGCGTTTATGCGGACGACGGCTGGCAGCGAAGACGCCATAAACGATCTCGCCTCGCGACGTATTACCTCGCTCGATCGCGGGCAGGACATAATTTCCGAAGGCGAAGAGCCTCGAACGGTCAATCTGCTGGTCAGCGGATGGGCGTGCCGGTACAAAATGATGGAGGATGGGCGTCGGCAAATCCTGGCCTTTTTTGTGCCCGGCGATCTGGCCGATCTCCATGTCTATATCCTGAAAGCAATTGACCATTCGATTTCCGCGATCACACCGATTAAATTTGCGCGGCTTACTCCAAAAGAATTCGAAGAGATCAGCGATGCTCATCCGAAGCTTTTGCGCGCGCTGTGGTGGGAGTCGCTGGTGACTGATTCGATCCAGCGCGAATGGCTGGTGAGTGTTGGCCAGCGTGATGCCATCGAGAGCGTTGCGCATCTAGCCTGCGAACTATTCGTTCGGCTGAAAACCGTCGGCCTTGCTGATGGTAATCAGTGTGACTTTCCGCTTACGCAGATCGATATCGCGGACGCATTGGGAATGACCCAACCGCATGTCAGCCGGACAATTACCAAGCTCAACAAAACAGGGTTTGTCAGCCTAAAGCGCGGTAAGCTTGAGGTCAAAGATTTGGCAAAGTTACAAAAATTGGCAGTGTTTAATCCAAATTATTTGCATCAGCTTTACGATGAATAAGAAAAAACCCGCTGACATAGCCAGCGGGTTTTTCTTTAGCCAATGGCGGGGAAATTAATCCTTCGCGTCGGCTTTGTCTTCTACTGCGTCCGCTTTCACTTCGGCATTGTCACGAACGGCCTGTGCATCGGCTTCCATCTTGTTTTCTGCAGCCGAGTCAACGCCATCGGTCTTGGTATCCATGGCATCAGCCTTGTCTTCCATTGCATCAGCCGTCGCATCGGCGTTCTCGCGCATCGCATCAGCCTGATCATCCATATTTTCTGCGCTCGCTTCGTTGGCGTTTTCAGCTGGTGTATCGCACGCAGCCAAAGCAATCATCGAAATCGCCGCACATGCGGTCAAAAGTGTCTTTTTCATAAAATTTTCCTTCCTTGAAATTAACGAACGCTACCGCGGCGAACCAGGTTCACGATCGCGAGTAGAACAACAGCGCCCAGAAACGATGCGACCAATGACATGATGTCAAACGAACCGCTCGTGATCGGCGCGCCGCCGATAAGTGGTGTAATGATAAAGCCTGCGAGCAACGCTCCGACAATACCTACAACGATGTTCAGGAAGATGCCTTGCTGACCATCGGTGCGCATTACAATACTGGCAAGCCATCCGAGGACGCCGCCAACAACCAATAAAATAATAATATTCACGCTATTTCTCCCTTTTGGGTGGAGAGATAACCGCGCATCACTCGTTAGGTTCCAAAATCCTCCAGTTGACTGAAAAAAGCTTCTGCATGTCGAAAAACTGCGGTGATGGAATGCATGCGGATTGAACTTCCGGAACTTTATTTATCGGGCCAGCGTTTGCTTCATATCTCAATCACTCATCAGAGGAGCGCAGATATGGTTACATCAACCCAGACAAAGACCGGTTTAAACACCGGCAAGCCCGCAACCAAAAAGTCAAATGGCGCTGCGGCCGCAGCCCGCAAAGAAAATGGAGCGACGGGTCGCAAAATCAATGGTCGCTCTCGCAAGCAAACGGGCGCTGAAGTCCCCTCATGGCTTGCCACGGCAATGTCAGTTATCGGCGTCGGTGTTGCAGTGGGTGCAGGGCTCTATGCGACCCGCCACCAGTGGATGCCAAAAACCGAAGGCTGGAGCGATGAATTTTCTGCAGCTTTTGCAGACGATGAGACCGACTACGAAAATTTCGACCAAACACGCAGCGCCGGTATTGATGCGATGCGTGATCACCCCGGCGAAGAATGGGAAGATATCGACGATATGTCCGATGCATCATTTCCGGCAAGCGATCCGCCGTCATTCAACCCTGGCGGGGCATAAGCAACAAATATCGTTCCTGCCTGAACGAGGCATATGTTGGAAAAGGCGCCCCTGAATTTTCGGGGGCGCCTTTTTTGTTGTTTTCAAAGAACAAAGTTAATCACATGTCTTCGGGCAATTCGTCAGGCGTATTACCTGGAAAATCTGTATCGCCGCCATCGTCCGGCACTTCCATTGGCCGCTCGCTCGGTTCTTCAACAGGGTGCACCGGATCTTTAGGGTCATCGATCATATATTCTCTCCTTGCGTTGAATACCGTAAACACTTGGCCTTACCGAATGTTTCCTGATCACGCCCCCGCAATCAGCATGAGCAACCGGCTTTCCGATGCGGTAAGCCCCGCGCGGCGTTTCAAAGGCAGTTTGCGGAATGCGTCCAGCCCGGCTTCATCGCCAATCAGATCGAAAATATTGGGATGCACATAGCTTTTGCGCGCGATGGCAGGCGTGTTGCACAAAGTTTCGGCAGCAGCCTCGCACGCGATTTTGACCGATGGTTTTGGCGCCTTCAGCACAGCATGCAATGCTGCCGCGCTGCCGTGCCATGTGCGGAACATTTTCGCGCTGATATCCATACCCGAAATTTCTTTGAGCCATGAATTGACATCGCCGCTGTCCAGCGGGTGAATCAGGCCGCCCTGCCCAATATACTGAAACAGCCGCTTGCCCGGCAAATCGTGAATTTTTCCCAATATTCGTTGCAGCTTGCGGTCATCCAATGTTGATTGGACGCGCCGACCGCCCTTCGCGGTAAAGCGCAATTGCATCCGGTTGCGCGTCAGATTGACATTTTTCACCGTAAGCGTCGTTGCACCTTGGCTTTTCTTTGACCGGCCGCCAATGCGAATAGCTGTCTGGTCGATAAGTCTGACAACGGCAGCAGCGGCCAGATTCTTGTCGAACGATGCACCGAGATTTTTGTCACCCAAAGCTCCGTCTACTTTCCGCCTGATGCGCGGTAGCCGCAGCCCGAATTCAGCCAGCGCGCCGAATTTTGCCTCGTCTTGGCTGCTGGTCCATTCGGCGTGATAGCGATATTGTTTCCGCCGCGCGGCGTCGAGGCCGGTGGCCTGAATATGGCCATTGGGCAAGCCGCAGATCCACACCTCTTCATATGCTGGCGGTACTCCCAAAGCATTGATGCGCGCAAGTTCGGTGTCGCATGAAATGATCTGTCCTTTGGCGTCGATGTAGCGGAAACTTTTCCGGTGGCGCTTTCGCGCGATCCCCGGATCTTTGTCGCTGACGTAAATAAGTCCGTGCACCATAGATGCGGAATAACTGACAATTTGTCAGAGTGTTCCCGGCAATACTGGGCGTCATAAAAAGATTGCATTGGTAGCGAAGGAGACTACAAAACTACCGTTCCGTTAGCGTTCGCTGGCAATCACTCTTAATCGCAATATCCAAGGATTAACCTTACTTTTCGGACAATGCAATTCCGTTAGCGTTCGCATTTGATTATTGACAATCGCCCAAAGCCGCCCCATTTGTGTGGGGAAAGGTGTGGGGATTATGAAAAAGCTCACGGCCCTAGAAGTTAAGAAATTGACGGAACCCGGCATTTATGTCGATGGCCAAGGCCTTATGCTTGTCGTGAAGTCGAAAACATCACGTTCATGGATTTTGCGTTTTCAGCATGAAGGCAAGCGTAGGGACTATGGGATCGGAAGCGCGAGCAAGATCACCTTGGCAGAAGCTCGCGACAAGGCAGACGAGTACCGGCGCGAAATCGTAAAAGGTGGCAACCCACTGGCAGCGAAGCGCGCCGCGCGCGGCATTCCAACTTTTCGCGAAGCCGCCTTATTGGCTCAAACGGAATTGCTCGCGGGTCACAAATCAGATCGCCACAAGCAAATCTGGCTTGGCAGTCTCGAAGCTTACGCCTTCCCCGCTCTGGGCTCGACCCGCATTGATCAGATCACACCATCGGCCATTGTAGCCTGCCTCTCAACCATCTGGCAGGAAAAGCCAGAAACTGCCCGTCGAGTAAGGCAGCGCATTCGAGCCGTGCTGGATTGGGCTGCAACTCGCGAATATCGGGACTTTGTTGATTTCAGCCGCATCAAAATGCCGAAACAAGGCGATACGCGAAGCAATTTTGTCGCGCTCCCAAAGCAGGACGTCGCGACGTTTATTGCGACCGTTGCCGCCGCTGAGCCGACAATGGGAAGGCTCGCGCTGCTATTCACGATAGCAACAGCGGCGCGTTCCGGTGAGGTACGGCTGGCGACGTTGGACGAAATCGATTTTGAGGCAAAGGTTTGGACAATCCCCGCCAGCCGGATGAAAATGAAGCGCGAACATACCGTTCCGCTCTCCAGCTTGGCACTGTCGGCGGTTACCCGCGCAAAGGCCATTGCTGGCGACAATCCAAAGGGCCTGCTTTTCCCCGCCCGTTCCGGCAAGCCCATATCAGATGTCACCATGACAAAGGTGCTTCGCGACATGAAGGTCGCAGCAACCGTTCACGGCTTCCGGTCGACCTTCAAAGATTGGGCGGCGGAATTGGCTATCTGGCCAGACGCTGCCTCTGAGGCGGCATTGGCGCATGGCGATCCTGATAAGATCCGCGGCGCTTACCGGCGCACAACCTTTTGGGCCTTTCGCGTCGAGATGATGAACGCGTGGGCTGATTTCATGCTGGGCAAACCGGCCACAAAGAATTCGGATGCAACCCAGTCGGAGGGCAGTCGAATGGCCGGATAACCGGCAAGCAATGGGACGCGCCAGACGGCAATCCAACGCGCCCCGCCCACTTAATCGCTTGGAGCAAAATCATGGGAATACAAACCTTACGCATATCGCCACAGAACGGCAACCCGCCGCTTATCACCATCAATCGTGAACGGCTGGAATCTATAATCGCATTTGCGATTGACCTGCTTGACCATTTCGACGGCGATCCTGATCTCGAAAACTACGACACAGATATGGAGGATTCAGACCCTGACTGTTGCGAAGCTGGCGATGACGGTTGCGGCCCACTATTGCGTCATGGGCGGGTCGTTTGGGGTAGCGAGCACGACGCCCTTGGGCGCTGAGACTGAAATCGAGTGAAAACCAAAATCACGAAACCCTAGCGCATTAACAACCGCGCAAACAAAGGATTAACCTATGTCCGTAACAAAATTAGCAACTCCAGCCGCCGATCATAGCATAGACAAGGCAGCGCAACGGCTGGCAGCTATCGAAGCAACGGCAACACTTCTCAGCATAGCCTATGCCGATGGGAGTGTAACCGAAGCCAACCCGCAAATTGTCGCGGCGGCGTGGGATGGCATTGCCTTGCTCGCACAGGATGCCACTGAGGCATTGCACGGCAATCGCTGAAATCGCATAACGAACTTGCGGGGCTAGGCTGGCCGGCCGAACGGGGAATGTCCATCCCCTGCCCCGCAGCAACCTGGACGCCGAACGGACAACGGCAATGAACCAATTCGATCCCTTTCTTGTCAGCGGTACCAATGCCGAGCAGGAAGCGTGGCTCACTTCATTTCGTAGAAACATTAAATGCGCCATCAAAGCCGACCGGGAATTTTTCCGCTTTATTTGCGATCACCTGCCCAAGACGTTGCCCGATTCAAAAGTCGATAGGGCGATAACGCTCGCCAACAAGGCTACTAAGAAATGCTGTTTTTCGTCTGAGGATAAGCTGAAAACGGCGCAAGATAGGTTCGAACTCCTAATCAACGTTTTACCGATGCCTCCCGTCAGTGTGCTATCAACAAAGGCAGCAACGCGCGACCTGAAAACGTTTTATCGTATCGCTGATATTTATTTTCGAGAGCACGGACTATACAAGGGCGCTGGCTCCAAAGCGCGCCGCATCGTCCCAAAAGTATATCGTAAGAGGCGTCGTCTTGAACAGGGTGAAGGGCCGCAATTTGGTACCTTGTCCTATCCCGCATCTTTGTCTGAGGTGATGCAATATGCCTCAACCCTGCCCGGTTTTGGATCGTTCAAAACTGTCGAACGACAATTCTATAACGGGAAAAAGTGGGCAAAATGGTTAGTCGTGTTCGACGAAAAAACAGGTCTTATCAATCGGGACCCGTATTTCAGCTACGCCGCATGGCTCGACCACTACCTTGAAAATTGAGGGTGTACTTTCAGTTTTCAGACATTTCGAGCCGACCTAAATCCATAGCCGTTCGGTGAAATTCACCTGCGCTTGCTATGGAGTATGGAAATGCGAAACACCCCCGCAATCGAACCTATCTCGGTCGACATTGCCACCGCCGTCGAACTGACTTCAATCGGCCGGACTCGGATTTACGAGCTTATAAATTCGGGCGAACTGGCTTCCAAAACCATCGGTCGCCGCCGCGTCATCCCATATGCAGCGTTGAAGGCGCTGGCAGTCGGTGAGGCCGCGTAATGGCGAGCAGCCTTCCCAAAGCGCGCCGCATCGTTGCGAAGCTTAAGAGCGTTGGTTGCGATTTTTGGATTGTGACCGGCGATAACGGCAAACCCGAACTCGTTTTTGGACCCGATAACAAGTCGGATGAGCAGAAACATTGGATTAGCAACATTGTGCTGACCGCAATGGCCATGCCGCGCCTTTACGCAGCGATTGTACGCGCCGTGATGGAACGCGAGCAGATGGCAGAGGGCGCATAATGACCGACCGAGCCACAGTCACAATAAACCGGCGCGCTATCGAGGCCATAATCGAGGACCTTATAGAGCTTCTCGACAGTGCCGACGCCAATGCTGTCATTGAGGCCGAGAAAGCGGCGCAGGACGCGCAGGGCTGACCGTGGGCACAGTGTTGCGTTTTCCTGCCAGCCGCAATGCCTCCGTTGAGGTGTTTGAGCTTCCAAGCGGTGATTGGGTTGCCGGTGTGAACCTGCCGATGGACGGGGCGGGCGCTCGAAGGTTTGCAAGCCATCAATCGGCAATGCTGTTTGCCCAAGGCTTTGCAGAGGGAAGCGGCCTGCCTTTGCGGGATTGGTCGCAACCGGAAACTGTGACCGCCTGATATGGCCAGAAATAAAAAATATAACGGATCTGGAAACCCGCGGGGCCCAGGCATTGAAGCCAATGGACGCTCTAAAGAGAAAGGCGTCTGGTTGCCTTTCTGGCTTATCAACTCGCCGGCATACTTCGATTTGATACCGACCGCGCAAGCTCTCTTAATCAGGATTGGCGCAATCGCTTATGGCGCGAATAACGGCCGCTGGTTTATGTCGGTTCGCGACGCCGCGTCGTTGTTAGGCGTTGCCGACAAGACGGCGGCAACAGCGCTGCAAGACCTCATCAACCATGGCTTTCTTGTGGTTGTACAGGAGGCAACCTTTGAACTTAAAACAGCTGCAATGGCGAAAACGAGAGCGAGAGTATGGCGCGCAACTTGGCTGCCAGTTCGCAACTATCGCAACCAACGCGGAAGCGCTCCAACGTCTGAATTTTCGAATTGGAGAGCGACGACTCCGGACGAACATCGGCGGGTCAATCGAGCAATCGAAGTCATTGGCCGGTGGACATCTGCAAAACAAATTGCGGAGGCAGATTCTACCGAGGTCCCTACAATTGACGACAATTGTAACCCTGTCACCTCAGCAGATTCTACCGAGGTCAATAACCGAAACGTTACAATTGTAAGGAAAACGACCTCGGTAGAATCTACTACACATTCAGTACTTACCAGAGGGAAGGATAGCGGGGCATCGAGAGCAACCGCCTCTCAGTGCATTCGTGCCCGTAATGTCTCAATGCTGTGGCTATCGGCTGGTATCGGTCGAACTCAAAAGCAATTGGCTATTGCGGCTGGAATTGACCCTGCAAAATTCTCTCGATTCCTTGCTGACAAATCTGGTCGCAAGACTTTGACCGAAAATCAGGCCCGCGCATTGTTTCGCACAACTGATCAGCCCGAAAGCATTCCCCAAACCACACGCCGCCAAGCATCTGCGGCATAACCAAAGGATATATTACCATGTCTCGATTTCCACAATTACCCGCAGGCGGCCAAGGTCGCTTTGCCAATTTTCAGGATCGGCTGGACGCTCCCCTTCCCGGCGAAACCATGGCGTCGACGGACCCGAAGTATGCGAAACGCGACCCTGCTTTCAGGCCCCAAGTGCCTGTTGCCCCAAAAGCGAAGGCAAGCGCCCCTGCCGTGCCTGCTAAGTCGACGGCAATGATCATGGCAGAAGCGGCGGAACGAGGCCGTCGCGATGCTCAGGCGCGCTACAAAAACGTGATGTCTTCAAAGGCTGTCGTCGGTCGCGAAAAGCAGGCTCAGGAACTGCTGCTCGCGTCGTGCGAGAAAAATGCAAAGTTTCCGGATTCGACGGCAATCATTGCAGAGTTGCAGATACGCGACCCCGATGCTCAGCATTATTCGTCAAAGCCTGCCCCGACTGCAAAGGCGTCCAGTGACGCCGCGAAGGTTTGGGAGCGAGCTTACGGCATCGCTCCAGCGCCCGAGGCAGATGCGGGCAATGTGTGGGATCGAGCTTACGCTAAAGTTGCTGCTGCGCGCGGTAAGACCATGCTGGCCAATGCAGAAACGCAGCCCGAACAAAGCGCGGAATCGGTTTGGGACCGCGCATATGCGAAACTTGGGAAGGCAAAGGCATGAACCGGACAACCGAAGCGGTAGCGAAAGCCTTTGCATCGATCGATATTTCGGATCTCAACGAACGGCTGGCCAACATCGCAATGCAGCGCGAAAACGCTCAGGAGGCCGAACGCAAGGCGGAGGCTCGTTGCGCGGAAATCGCGCGTACAATTCAAAATTGGCGCGGTGTCGACGCGGCGGCAATCGCAGACGCATTGGTAGGCGGCGATGCTGAACTGGCATCGCGCGCGGCAACCGATATTGCCGAGCTTGAGGACGAACGTGCGAAGCTCCGTGAGGGAATTGGCGAATTGCGGCGCCGCGTTAATATGACTTACGAATCCGAGAATGCGGTTAAGGCCGAAGCCCGCGCCCGTATCGGCCCCATCGCTGAACCGCTCATTGACGAGATGCGCGCCGAGGCCGAACAAGCTGCTCAGGCGCTGCTGCGTATCTGGACCGGCGCAACGGCGATTGCGCGTTCATCGGCTGGCAGCAAAGCCGATCAATTGGCCCGATCTCTGGAGAGCAGCATTGCGGAATTGACGTCTCATCCTGGTCCGCTCGCAAAGCAGATCGCCAATGCGTACCCAGTACCATCGGAAATCGTAGCGCTGCTGCAACCGTTGCAGGAGAAAGGCCCCGCGTTTCGAAATGGAACCGTACTTCAGGTGTCATCGCCGCATAATGACCGCAGCGATCTGATACGCGCGATGTCGCATCGTCGATAATTGAGCGGCTGGTTACCGTTGACCGGCGTGGCGGCCGGTCGCGGCGGCGGGGTTTTTTCCTTCTTTTCCTTCCCCGCCGCCGTCATGCCATTTACGGAGAGATAGAGATGAACGAACAAGGTTTAGCAAAAATCCGCGCAATTATTGCAGAGAAGCAGGCTATTGGTGCAGGCCATCTCAAAACCCCTCGCTTAAGTCGACGTAATGTTACCACATTCGAGCAATTCAACAAAGGGAAACCGAGGTTTTACGAGATTTGAGAGGGAGTCCAACTTCAAACAATTGCTACGCGCAGAGAGCCGAGCAGACATTAAAAATGCGGTCCCGCGCCGCTACGTGTATTCCAACCTCTCAGGTAGGACCCGCTATTTTATCGTTATATTTCATTGTGTTATACGCACCGATACCGGCGACGGTAAGTTGTCACAGGAATGTTTGAAACAGAGCTATAATTGACACGACCAATGCGACTATGGCAATCCAGTCGCTTCGGCTGACTGAGGCAAATCGCTCGCTTATGGAGTAGCCGCGACGTTGATCCACTAAACGCTCTGCAGCGGTCAGACCTAAAGGCGTTAGGCGAAAAATAAGAACATCAACTGATCTATTTCCAACAACCCATGTTCGCTCTTCGAGCCCCACAATATAGCCCAGTTTCACCAATCTTGGATATGCTTTGCTGTCGAAAGCATCATGGGCATCGATGTCGTCATCGAAGATAGAAATGCTCGATAGATTGGCACGGCCCTCCGGCTGCGCGAGATACGCCTTTTCCAAGAACCACTCATCATCTCGTGTTAACTTTAGCTGGCCTGTCATCGGAGTCTCCCTACATAGCTCTTGCCCCGCTTCCAAGGCTGTATCCAACGTGCGGCGTACATTGCCGGGGTCCGCTTCCTCCGCGTCCCTTATCAAACGCGCTTCGTGAATGTCTTTGCGGGTGAGTCCAATTTCGGCGACGGTGGGAGTATTGTTCTGGTCTGGAACATTTCCAACAGACCGGACCTCACCCCTTTCCTGAGCCGCATCATATTCATCAGCAAGGCGGCGCTTTGCGAGGTTATGCCAACGCAGTACCGCAATTCATGCAGCATCTGCTCTCAGAGGGCGTGAAGCCTTGGCAATGGGCGCATTTGATGAATGTACCATCAGAAGAAGTTGGCGTTGTTGGCAAGGTTGCGCTGGGCTTTAAGACAAATGCAATCACGATCCCGAGTGGCCCAAGCAACACGCCCAGAACAAAACCTAAGAAACCACTTGCACCCCGGCTCGATGCAACAACCGCCGAAACAATGCCGCACAAAACCCAAAAGACGATCCAGACTTCCATTTTCGTCATGCCTCCCTAATCAGGCGAGGATAGCCAGTTTCGGAGAACGCGCAAAGCGAAACGCATTGTGGTAAAAAGTGTGGGGATTTAATTTTAACCAGTTTAATATCCTATATTTTTCAGGATATTAAGGCACTTGAATGGTAGCGAAGGAGGGACTTGAACCCCCGACCTATGGATTATGATTCCACCGCTCTAACCAGCTGAGCTACTTCGCCATACCAAGCGTGATTCCCACGCTTAGGCGGGAAGCAAGGCGGCGCTATAGGGCTGGGGCATAAACGGGTCAAGCCCACGCCACGCAAATCAGCCCCTGAATTTCCAGCTTGCGATATGCTGCCACGGGCCGCCCAAGTAATAATGTGCGGCGAGGCCGGAAATGGACAGCGAGCGGGGTTTAAAG
>LNFK01000007.1 GCA_001464315.1 Sphingomonadales bacterium Ga0077559
TGATGAGCGAAGCCAATGGCGTCCGCAAACGCATCGCGCTGGCCCTGTCGGAATTTTTTGTCGTGTCGCTCGGCGGGCTCGATTTCAGCTGGCGGGCCCAAGCAATCGCCTTCTACTGGGACCAGCTCAACAGCAATGCCTTTGGCAATTATCGAAAATTGCTCGAAGATGTGACGCTGAACCCCGCAATGGGTTATTATCTTAGCACCCGTGGTAACCGCAAAGAAGACACGCGGACGGGGCGCGTACCCGACGAAAATTACTCGCGCGAGGTAATGCAGCTTTTCACCATCGGCCTGTATCAGCTCAACAATGATGGTTCGCGCAAACTGGACGCGAACAATCAGCCTATTGAAACCTACAATAACAGCGACGTCACCAATCTCGCGCGCGTTTTCACAGGCTATGACTGGGATTTTACCGGGAATGTCAGGACACCATCGACGGCGGACCCAAACCGGCTGATTAACGGCACCGGTTATGTCCTGCGGCCGATGACGATCGACCCTTCGAAATGGGAACGTCCCAGCACGACCAGCCAGCATTCGACGCTCGAGGCCAGCTTCCTTGGCACGACAATTCCGGCGAATACCGACGGAACAGCTGCTCTCAAGAGCGCGCTCGATACCCTGTTCAACCACGCTAATGTCGGCCCATTTTTCGGACGGCAGATGATCCAGCGGTTGGTGACAAGCAACCCAAGTGCAGCCTATGTCGACCGTGTTGCGCGGGTTTTCAACGACAATGGCTCAGGCGTCCGCGGTGATTTGAGAGCAGTTTTCAAGGCCATATTGCTGGATACCGAAGCAACGAATGCGGCGGGCCTTACGGCGCCCACCTTTGGCAAGGTTCGCGAGCCGATGCTTCGATTCGTCCAATGGGCGCGAACATTCGGCGCAACATCGACCACTGGCAATTGGCGGATCGGCAACCTTTCCGACATCGTAAGTGGTTTGGGGCAAAGCGCCCTGCGATCTCCGTCGGTCTTCAACTTCTTTCGTCCCGGCTATGTCCCGGCCAACACTGCGATTGCAACCAATTCGCTGGTCGCCCCGGAATTTCAGCTGATCAACGAAAGCAGCACGCCAGGCTACGTCAACTATATGACCTCGGCTATTGGCAGCACAAACGGCGTTGGCGGTGACGTAAAGGCGGCCTATACAAGCGAACTGGCGATTGCCGATAACTCTGCGGCCCTGCTCGACCGGATATGCCTGTTGCTAGCCGCAAACCAGATTTCCGACAGTACTAAGGCCACGATCAAAACCGCACTTGATGCAACAACGGTCACGACAACGAGCACCACCGCTGAAAAGCAGCGCCGCATCTACATGGCCATTCTGCTGGTCATGGCCTCACCCGACTATCTGGTCCAGAAATAAGGCAGCTCGATCATGCACATCAGCAAAATGGATGACCTATCGCGCCGAGCCTTTCTCCGGCGCTCGAAACAAGTAGCGATTGCCGGAACCGCATCGTCCTGGGCAATGGGGCTAGCCGGCATTGGCGAGGCGGCAGCGTTTAGCGCTGGTAATGATTACAAGGCGCTGGTGTGTGTTTTCCTATATGGCGGCAATGATCATAACAGCACGCTCATTCCGGTCGATTCAACCAATTACGATTTGTACAGCGCAATCCGCGGCGGCGGTGCCGGGCAGACTGCTGGCGGCATCACGCTCGCCCGGGCAAGTCTCGCAGCAACAGCACTGACACCGGCCGGAGGCCAGGTACTCACCAACAATCTGCAATATGCCCTCGCTCCTGAAATGACGCGGATGAAAGCGCGCTTTGATGAGGGTAAAATGGCACCGCTGCTCAATGTCGGGCCGCTGATTACGCCCTTGACGCTCGCGCAATATCAAAGCTCCAATCAGGTCGCCAACCCGCGTCCAGCCAAGCTATTTTCGCACAATGACCAGCAATCCACCTGGCAATCTTCAAAGCCGGAGGGCTCGACCGATGGTTGGGGCGGACGGATGGGCGACCTTGCATTGTCGAGCAACGCCAACTCGTTGTTTACCTGCATCTCGGCCACCGGCAACGCGGTATTCCTGTCAGGACAGCAGGCGCTTTCATTCCAGGTGTCATCAAGCGGTGCACTGGCCGTAAATGGCATCAAGAACAATCTGTTTGGGTCTTCTGCAGGCAGCGCGGCATTGCGGACCTTGATGACTCAAACGAGCAATCACGTTTTGGAAGCAGAGTATAACCGCGTCGCAAAAAGGTCGATTGATGCCGAAAGCGTGGTGACCGCTGCGCTGCAACCGGTTACGCTCGCCACATCCTTTACGCCGCCAGCCGGTCGAAATTCGCTCGCTGAGCAGCTTCGAATTGTTGCCCGCCTCATCGCCGCCCGACAACCTATGGGAGCAAGGCGGCAGGTTTTCATGGTCAGCATGGGCGGCTTTGATTTGCACGACAACCTGATACGCAATCAGGGGGGCTTGATGGGACAACTCGATTTCGCCCTGGATGCTTTTTATCGCGCCACAGTAGAACTGGGCGTCGCTGACAAGGTAACGACCTTCACTGCATCCGACTTTGGCCGGACCCTGCAATCAAATGGTGATGGTTCCGATCATGGCTGGGGCGCGCATCACTTCATATTGGGCGGCGCGGTGAACGGTGGCCGCTTTTATGGCGTTGCACCGCAAATTTCCGTCACCAGCCCCGATCAGGTCGGCCAAGGCCGCCTTTTGCCCACGGTATCCGTGGATCAATATGCTGCAACCCTTGCCAGCTGGTTTGGCGTATCTCCATCCGAGCTGCCCAGCGT
>LNFK01000008.1 GCA_001464315.1 Sphingomonadales bacterium Ga0077559
AAAATGTCGAAATCGCTTGGGAATGTTGTCGACCCCATGGAGCTTGCGGACCTGTTCGGTGTCGATGCATTGCGCTATTTCCTGTTGCGCGAAGTGAGCTTCGGCCAGGACGGCAGCTATAGCCCGGAGGCAATTGTTACGCGGGTCAACGCCGACCTCGCCAACAGTTTCGGCAATCTTGCGCAACGCACGTTGTCATTGATATTCAAGAATTGCGATGGCTATCTGCCTGCAATCCGTGGCCATCATGACGATGATAGCGCGCTATTAGAAACCGTAGCCAACGCCGTCTCGGTTCAGATGCCCGCGCATTTCGAAGACCTCGCCATGTCTCAGGCCCTAGAAAGCTGGATGCAGGCGGTCTTTGCATGCAATGCCTATATCGACGTTCAGGCACCGTGGGCGCTCAAAAAAACCGATCCCGAGCGGATGGAAACCGTTCTGGCAACGCTTTTCATCTGCATCGCGCAACTCGCCATCGCCGCGCTGCCGGTGATCCCTTCAAGCGCGACCAAACTGCTCGACCAGATGGGAATTCCTACCGATGTCCGCAATTTTGAACGTTTGGGTTCTCATTGGTACTCACCGCTCGCCGAAAGCCATTTTCAAATAGCACAGCCGCAAGGTCTGTTTCCGCGGCTTGAACTGCCTGCCGAAGAAAATGCTGCCTAATGCTGGTCGATTCACATTGTCACCTCAACTATAAGGGTCT
>LNFK01000009.1 GCA_001464315.1 Sphingomonadales bacterium Ga0077559
GATTATTATTACGACCATAGCGACCGGGCGCAGCAACGCGCATCTTTTCGTGAGCATATTCAGGCTGCGCGCGAAACCGGCTTGCCGATCATAGTGCACACGCGCGACGCCGAGGATGATACCGCTCAAATATTGTCCGAAGAAATGGCAATAGGTAGCTATACCGGCGTCATTCATTGCTTCACTGCCAGTGCCGATTTCGCGCGTATTGCACTTGATCTGGGTTTTTATATTTCGCTGTCTGGCATCGTGACATTCAAGAACGCGACCGATCTTCAGGACGTCGCTAAATGGCTTCCTGCGGACCGGATATTGGTCGAAACCGATGCACCGTTCCTCGCGCCTGTTCCGCATCGCGGCAGGACCGGAGAGCCAGGCTTTGTAGCCGATACTGCGCGTTTTGTTGCCAAACTGCGTGGGGAAGGGGAGGATGCCCTCGCCGCGCAAACCACCGAAAATTTCTACCGTTTGTTTTCAAAGGCAAGCCAATGAACATGATGGAGGATGGCCCATCGCTGATTTGGGGCGTCGTGTGCGTGCTATTGCTTGTCAGTTCATTGGCTGCGCGGCGTTTGCCAATGGGCCAAGTGGCGAAAATGGCGCTGGCCTGGGTAGCAATTTTCGCCGCATTATTTGCCATATTCAGTTTCCGGTTCGAATTTCAAGCAATCTGGGAACGGGTTAAATCCGACTTTGCCGGAACCGCCGGCCAATCGGTCAGCGGCGAAGCGATTGAACTCAAGCGACAAGATGGCGGCCATTACTGGCTTCAGGTCGAAATCAACGGCAATCCGGTCAGGTTTATGATCGACAGCGGTGCGACAACAACCGCGATCAACGCGCAAACCGCAACCGAAGCCGGCGTGGAAGTCGACGACGGTGGCTTTCCTGTTATCATCGAGACCGCGAATGGTAGTGTAACCGCAAAACGTGGGATCGTTCGCGCGATGGAAATAGGACCGCACAAAATTGATGACCACAATGTCGTTGTGTCCGAAAGTTTTGGCGAAACAAATGTGCTTGGCATGAACTTCCTCGACAGCATGCAAAGCTGGCGCGTCGAGGGCAATGTCATGACGTTGCAACCCTGATATCGAATATTACTTAACATAATATATATTATCGAACTTAAA
>LNFK01000010.1 GCA_001464315.1 Sphingomonadales bacterium Ga0077559
CAGAATTTCGCGAGTATCGCGCCATACACTATCGAAGAAGCATATGAAGTTGCGGATGCAATCGAGCGAAACGACATGGATGCGCTTCAGGACGAGCTTGGCGATTTGCTCCTTCAAGTTGTGTTTCACAGCCAAATGGCTTCCGAACAAGGCAGCTTCGACTTGCAGGAGGTCATCGAAGGCATATGCGACAAAATGGTTCGTCGTCATCCTCATGTGTTTGGGGATACCGACGCCGATACGCCCAGTGCGGTCGTTGCCAACTGGGAGAGCATCAAAGCCGAGGAACGCAGCCAAAAGCTCGACGATAGCGCAATGGCCGGAGTGGCGCTTGCGCTACCGGCATTGCTACGCGCGCAGAAAATCCAGAAGCGAGCCGCACGCACCGGCTTCGACTGGCCGGACGTCGAAGGCGCCAAGGCCAAGATATTTGAAGAATTAAAGGAAGTTGAGGCAGCTTCCTCCCACGCAGAGCTAATTGATGAAATCGGTGATTTGTTGTTTGCAGTTGTGAATCTTGCCCGTTTTCACGACGTCGATGCGGAATCGGCGCTTAAGCAAGCGAATGCCAAATTCGAACGCCGGTTTCGCGCGATGGAAACGCGCGCCGGCAATGGCTTCGCTGCGCTGTCCCTCGATGAAAAAGAGGATCAGTGGCAAGCGGTTAAGGCCATGGAACGCTAGCCGCTAAACTGCTTGCCGAATTGGCCCCACAACTGCCGGCTTAGCGATGCTTCCACTTCCAGAGTATTTTCCTGCTCGCTTTGCGTGAGAACTTTGCCGCGTGCATGCAACCACGCGAGCGCTGCACCGTCATCCGAACGCAGCTTTACAACCCGCGTCTCATTGCCTTTGGCGATCAAGTCTGAAAGACGGAGTTTAAAGGCATCGACCCCCTCACCCGTTTCTGCCGACACCATCAGCACATTGTCGTTGCGCGATGCGATACCTGTAAGTTCACCCCGTCGTTCATCATTTAACAAATCGACCTTGTTCCAAAGTTCGAATATTTGCGTGCTATGCTCGGCATCTACGCCGCTGCCGATCCCCAAATCCCTTAATATCCCAAGGACATCGTCCCGTTGCGCATCGCTTTCCGGGTGCGAAACGTCGCGCACATGCACAACGATATCTGCTGAAATCACCTCTTCGAGGGTCGCACGAAAGGCTGCAATGAGCTGTGTTGGCAGATCGGAAACAAAGCCTACCGTGTCGGATAATATCGCCTTTTCAACGCCCGGCAGCGAAATTTCCCGCATCGTCGGATCGAGCGTTGCAAACAGCATATCTTCGGCCAAAACTGCAGACTTTGTGAGTCTATTGAATAAGGTGGATTTGCCTGCGTTGGTATAGCCGACCAGTGCAATTACCGGCCAAGGCGCGCGTTTGCGGCGCGCGCGATGGAGCGAGCGGGTTCGTTTCACGTCTTCAAGCTCGCGCCGTAGCTTGGCCATACGGTCGCGGATCATCCGTCTATCCGCTTCGATCTGTGTTTCACCCGGGCCGCCAAGAAAGCCGAAGCCCCCACGTTGCCGCTCAAGGTGGGTCCAGCTGCGCACCAGTCTGCCCGCCTGATAATCGAGATGCGCGAGTTCTACCTGCAACCGACCCTCAGCCGTTGCCGCACGCTCGCCGAAAATTTCGAGAATCAACCCGGTTCGGTCGATCGTTTTAACCCCGGTTTTCTCTTCCAGATTCCGCTGTTGAATCGCAGTCAGCGACGCGTCGACAATCAACAGGTCGATGTCCAGGTCGCGGCTCATTTCTGCGATCTCGTCTACCTGCCCTCCCCCGAGCAATGTCGACGCACGCGGATTGCGTACGCGGTAATGCTTTTTGCGGACAACATTCACACCGATGGCAAGCGCCAGACCTTCAGCCTCGTCGAGACGCGCCTCGGGCCCTACGGCCGACCGGCCGGGCAAATCGGGATATACGACCAATGCACGTGCACCACGCGCAAACTCGTCGGTCTCGGTCCGTTCAAAAACGCTCAAATATCGGCCTCGTCGACGCCCTGGTTATATTCCGCGAGGTTCACCGGATGGGCGGGTTGGACGGTGGACACGGCATGCTTGTATACAAGCTGCGTCGTGCCATCGCGTTCCAGCAAAAGCGAAAAAAGATCGTAAGCGACAATTGCGCCCTGCAACATAACCCCGTTGACGAGAAACGTCGTTACCGATTCGCGCTTGTCGCACATCGCATGCAAAAAAACGTCCTGCAGCATTCCGGCCCTGTGGCTGGTCCGCGCCATCATTTCATCGAACAAAGCTTTGTCCGGCGATGTCGACGGCATAATCGTCGAAATGCTGTGTTTGTAAACAAGTTGTGACATCCCATCGCGGCGCAACAACACCGAAAAATTGTCAAACCACGTAACAACCCCTTGTAACTTAACGCCTTTTACCAAAAACATAGTCACAGGAGTTTTGGCTTTTCTGAGGGAGTTCAGAAAAAGGTCTTGAAGACCATTATTTTTTTCAGTCATTGTCTTTATCCGATTATCTTATTGTTCAAACCGAAACCGGCAGCTTCGCTTGCCGAAAAAAAGCTATGCCACAGTTTTGGTGCAATTTATTTACAACAACGAGACTCTTTTCGCAATTGCGAGATTTACTCGTCTTCGTCGATCCCATCCGCACCGCTTTTGCGTACCGAAATGCCAAGCAGCTTGAGCTTGCGGTGCAACGCCGATCGCTCCATCCCTACGAATGTGGCGGTTTTGGAAATATTTCCCGAGAACCGCTTGATTTGTACGCGCAGATATTCGCGTTCGAACGCCTCGCGTGCTTCACGCAATGGGGCCCCCATCAACGACGTGACATTATGCTCCGAACCCTCATAGCTGTTGATGATTTCCGACGGCAGCATGTCGGCTTCAATTGTGTGAATGCGGTTGGACGGTGCCAAGATGATCGTACGCTCAATAATATTGCGCAACTGCCTGACATTGCCCGGCCATTCGCACGCCTGAAGCGCAGCCATGGCATCGTCGGAAATAGCCGGCGGCGCGAACCGGTGCTCAGCAGCAAATCGCGCTGCATAATGGTTAGCAAGGTCAGGAATATCTTCGCGTCGTCCGGCTAACGGCGGGATTTCGACCGGCACCACATTGAGGCGATAGAACAGATCTTCGCGAAAACGGCCATCAGCGATTTCTATCGCAAGATCACGCGCAGTTGCCGAGACGAAACGAACGTCGACACGAATTTGTCGGTCACCGCCGACCCGCACGAAGCTTTGATCAGTCAGCACACGCAGAATTTTGCCCTGCGTGGTGCGAGGCATATCGGCGACTTCATCGAGGAACAATGTTCCGCCATGCGCGCGTTCGAGCATGCCAGCTTGAACAAGTCTGCCGTCCTGTTCGATACCGAATAATTCCTCGTCGAAACGTTCAGGCGACAAACGAGCCGAGCTTACCGATATAAAGGGTGCTTCGGATCGAGGGCTCCAACCATGCAAAAGACGCGCTGCAACCTCTTTGCCGACACCTGCAGGCCCGGTGATCAGCATCCTACTGCCAGTACCGGCGACCTTTTTCAAAGTTGCTCTGACGGTGTTTATCGCTGCCGACGATCCGGTCAGTTCATCTGCCATTCCTACCCGCGCGCGCAGCGACGCATTCTCGGCACGCAACCTTTCGGTTTCAGTGGCTTTCGACACAAGGTGCAACAACTTGCTCGCCTGGAACGGCTTTTCGATAAAATCTACCGCCCCTTGCGAAATGGCGGCGACCGCTGTGTCGATATTGCCATGGCCTGAAAAAACGATAACCGGGATTTGCGGGTCGCGGAGTTTGATAGCCCTCAGCAGCTCAATGCCGTCCATCGACGATCCGCGCAGCCAAACGTCAAGAAGTATCAACGATGGCAAGCGCTCATCCAGCGCGGCCAAAGCTTCATCGGCAGTCGCGGCGGTTCGCGTGCCATAACCATCGTCATCCAGAACGCCCGAGACAAGATCCCGGATGTCCTGTTCATCGTCTACGATCAATATATCGAGCGCCATATTATGCGTCGTCCTTTATATGCAGTGCGTCGCTTGAAACGCGGACTGCGCCTGCGACTTTTTCAGCGACCATCTGGGGATTAAATATTAACGTCACAATTGCCCCGCCATCGGGGGCATCGGTCAGCACGATTTCGCCAAAATGTTCCTCGATAATCTTCTTTACAATCGCGAGGCCAAGGCCCGACCCGGTTGCGCGGTTGGTGATATATGGTTCCATGATCCGGTCGCGATCGCTTGGCAAACCGACGCCGTTATCGCCAATCTCGACAGAAATGCGATTGTTCGCCTCATATAAAGTAACCGAGATTTTGCCTTGTGCATCATTCGACTTTTGGCGCTCTGCAATCGACTCTACGGCGTTTTTCAGGATGTTGGTAATTGCCTGCCCCAGTTGCCTTCGGTCCGAAATCAACACAGGTGATACAGCCGCGTGTTGGTACGCAAACACGATTTCTGGATGCGCCACTTCAAACATGAAAACTGCGTGCCCGACGATGTCGTTGAGGTTTTCACTTCGGAAAACCGGCTTGGGCATTCGGGCAAAAGAGGAAAACTCATCCACAATGTTTCTTAAGTCGCCGACTTGCCTGACAATCGTGCTCGTCAGCTGTTCGAATATTGCATTGTCTTGTTCGATCTGTTTGCCAAAACGCCGCTGCAAGCGTTCCGCCGCGAGCTGAATTGGAGTGAGCGGGTTTTTGATTTCATGCGCGATGCGGCGCGCAACGTCAGACCATGCAGCGCGGCGTTGATCGGCCAATTGCTGGCTGATGTCTTCAAATGTTACCACTGTTCCCTGCTCGCGTTGCGAAGCTTTAACGGCAACTGTCAAAGGCTCGGGACCATCGCCGAGTTGGACGACACCACGCGACCGATCCCGCGCAAGTTCGGAAAGCACTGGCGCAACCGCGTCAAATCGCAAACCCACGATGCTATCGGCTTTACCCGAAAGCAATTTTTCAGCAGTTGAATTTGCAAGCTCGATAATGCCATTCTCGTCGACCGAGACCACTCCTGCTGAAACAGATTCGAGTACGGTTTCGATGAAAACTCGGCGTTCCCCCAGTTGATGGTTTGTGGCGAGCAAGGCACCAGTCTGTCGCTCTAGTCGCTCGGTCATTCTGTTGAACGATTGGGAAAGAAATCCGATTTCATCAGCTCGATAATCATCTTCGCTGACCCGGGCCGACAAATCGCCATCAGCAATCTTTTGGGCGGCATCAACCAGGCTGTTTACCGGGCGAACAAGACGGTCGGCGACCCGCAATGCAATCCACTGCGTGATGGCAATGATTAGCAGCGAACCGACGTATAAAGCGATATTGAACTGCAACTGCAGCGCGCGTGATCGGGCCACCATTTTGTCATAGTCTTGAAGCACTGTTTGCGCTTTTTCTCCAAGCGCAAATGAGGGGACCGATAATGTGCGGCTCGCATATAAATAGCTGCGAGGCGTGTCGAACAATACTGTGGCCACTTCAATGCGGTCGGCGCGGCTGGTGACGACGAGCCCCTCGCCTGCATTGAGTTTTGCAAGGACATCGGGGGAAATCCAGTCCTGTTTGCGGTTTTCATTTTCGGTGGCGACCGCCTCGGTGCGCTGAACACCATCGACGCCGACTGAGACAATAGCTGACTCGCTTAACCTCCGACGAAAAACCTGTTCGAGATAATAGCTCAAAAACGCCGGATCGTCGGGGTTGGTCTGTGACAACGCGTTACGGAAATCACCTGCCATGGTCTGCGTTTCGTCGCCAACGTCGCGTGCATTGACCTCATAATAGCCTTTGGCAAGTTCGCCTGCATTTTCGAGCATCCCGCGCGCCGAACCCGAAAACCAGAACTGGACCCCGCTCTGAAACAGCAGCGAGGCGAATATGACGAGCAACAATGTCGGAACGGCTGTGATCGCCGAAAAAATTGCGACCAGCCTGACGTGGAGCAATTGCTTGCTTTCGATACTATTGCGCTCTGCTCTCTTCAGCGCAACCCGGCGACCAAAAAGCACCAGCAATAATGTTACCGGTAAAAGATTTGCGACCAGCATCGCAGCTGAGGCAGCGGGAGAAAGCGGTTCAGATTGCGGGCCTTGATCGATGAGGATCAAAGCAGAGACAATAGTAACCAATACCAGTGTTATCGCGCTGCCGATTTCAAACAGTTTGATCGACTGACTATTTCCGAACGCGTCGATGAGTGACCGGGCAACACGTCCTGCTAGAGACTGCTTTTGATTATCGTCAGCCAGCGCCGTTGTTGCCATTTTGCCACTGTGGCATTTGCCACGTGACATGAAAAGCACAAAATTGTCGCATAATCATCACATTATCGCACCAGATATTCAGCCCAGCTTCTTTCAGGGCAATATCCCGTAATCTGTGAGCTTTTTACGCAACGTATTTCGGTTAATTCCCAGAAGTGCTGCGGCTCTTAATTGATTGCCTTTCACCTGCCGCATGACATTTTGCAGGAGGGGGATTTCGAATTGCGCGAGTGCCTTAGGATATAACTTTTCCCGCGAGCTTCCCCGCAACTTATGTTCGCGTAAAAACTGGCCAACCGCAGCCTCAAAGCTGGCTCCTTGCAATGGTGCTTCGCTGTCGGAAGTAGTTTCCACATTCTGAGCAACCGTCGCGTCGGTAATCGTGTCCTCGCGACAGATTAGAGCCAACCGGTAGATCAGATTTCGCAGTTCCCGAATATTTCCGCGCCATGGCATGCCCATCAACATCGATACCGCGCTGTCATCGATTTTTCGCGTGGGCAGACCGTCTTTGGCCGCAAGCATCAGGAAATGTTGTGCCAGAAGCCTGATATCTTCGGTTCGGTCACGCAGCGGCGGCATATGAATTGGCACGACATTTAGCCGGTAAAACAGATCCTCGCGAAAACTGCCCCTGGCGATGAGCTCCTCAAGATTCTGGTTTGTTGCCGCCAGTATGCGCACGTCGAGCCGAATACTCGCCTTGCCACCAATACGGCTGATTACGCCGCTTTGCAGCGCGCGCAGTAGCCGCGTTTGCGCATGCGTCGGCATATCTCCAATCTCGTCGAGAAATAATGTGCCGCCTTGGGCTTGTTCAAATCGGCCAATCGCCTGCCCCACCGCGCCGGTGAACGAGCCTTTTTCGTGACCGAATAATTCAGCTTCGATAAGTTCACTTGGGATGGCCGCCATATTCACGGCGACAAATGGTCCCGTTTTGCGATGCCCCAGACTGTGAATAGCTTCTGCGACCAGTTCTTTTCCTGTGCCGCTTTCGCCCGAAATCAGGACCGAAAGATCGTTGCGCAGCAGACGAGCGACCATCCGGTACACATCCTGCATCGCTGCGCTGCGACCAATCATCGGGAGATTGGCTTCAGCGAGCATGTCGCCCGGACCATCGGGTGCCGCGCGTTTTTTATCGATCCCCTGCTTTACCGCGAGCACGAGATCATTGAGATCGAACGGCTTCGGGAAATATTCGAATGCATTTATTTCGCTTGCCCGAACCGCCGTTTCCAGCGTGTTTTGCGCCGACATGATGATGACCGGCATATCTGGGACCGCAGCAATGACGTCCTTCAACGTGGCGAGACCGTCGCTGTCTTTCAAAACGACATCAGTCAGCATCAAGTCGAAATGCCCGTTCGCCAGCGCCACATCGCGCGCGCCGACGCTATCGCACAATTGGACATCGATATCTTCCGCCGCCAACGCTGCACTGACGACCAGGCCAATCGATGCGTCGTCCTCTACGATGAGTACTTTTGGGTTGGTCACGCCTCGCCTTTCGTAGTCGCAACAGGCAAAAACAGGCGAAAAACTGTGCGCTGCTGGACAGTGTCGCGCTCGAACATGATTCTGCTGTTCATTTGCTGCACCAGTTTTCGAACAATGGCCAATCCAAGCCCCTGCCCGTCGCGCTTGGTGGTCACGAATGGTGAAAAAAGCTCGTCCTCGATATGCGCTGGCACACCCGGGCCATTATCAGAAATCGCGATTTCTACGGGCAGCTTGACTGTGCGCCGCTCGATATCGGTTTCACGTAATGCGCCGCTCATCACAAAACGAGTCGATATGCCGATCACCCCGTCCAGCCTGCCCTGCAAGGCGTCGACTGCATTCTGGAGAAGATTGATCAATATCTGCACCATCCCGTCCGCGTCGATCATAACTTCTGGCAACGAAGGGTCGTAGTTGATCGATAACTCCGGCATGGCGCGGTTGGCAGCGCGTAGCGAACGGATAGCCCGCTCGATCAGCAAATGGACATTGGCTGGCGCAAGCTCAGCAGGTTCAGACCGCCCCAGTTTCTGCATCTGATCCAAAAGCCTGGCAATACGGTCGACCTCATTCACGATTAATTCGGTTAGTGGTTGGCTCTTGGCGTCGACCCGTTTGGCCAGCAATTGCGCTGCGCCCTTTATACCCGCCAACGGGTTTTTGATTTCATGCCCGAGGATCGCGGGCGCACCCATCGCCTGTTGTTGACCGCTATCTTTTTGTTCACCCAGATGTTCGCGCCCGCCGTGGCGCGGCGAGATTACGGCGATACGCCAGTTAATGTCATTGGGCAGAATCGATATGTTGATGTCGACGGTAATGCTGCCATGCGCCGATTTTAATTCCATATCTTGCGCCGAGATGTCGTCCTCACGCGCGACCAGCGCAGCGTTCATCCGCTCGCTATCAAATAACAGCACCGACGTGACCGGTTGGCCCTCAAGCTTACGCCGACTCCGCCCGAAAAATGCCTCGCTGGCGTCATTGGCATAGGCAATGCTGTTGTCCGGCGCGATTAACAACACTGGTACCGGCACATTGGCCAATATGATGTTGCTATCCGGACGATGCAACACGTCGTCCATTTTCAGGCTGCCGAACGCGTCAGGAATGGTTCGTAAAATCTCGTCAGTTCATCGATAACGGTATTTGGGTCATCGATGCGGTTCACAAAATTGCGAAACTCCGCCGATCCGGTCAGCCCCTTGGTATACCAGCCAATATGCTTGCGTGCCACGCGCGGTCCGACTTGGTTGCCATAAAGGTCCAGCATCGCGCGATAGTGCTCGATGATTAGATGATATTGTGCGTCGAGACTGGGGTCGGCGATTGTCTGACCAGTCTTGAACCAGTGCATCATCTGGCCAAGCAGCCAGGGTTTGCCGTAAGCGCCGCGGCCGATCATGACCCCGTCGGCCCCGCTTTGTATCAGCGCATTTGCCGCGTCTTGGATAGTGCAGATATCACCGTTGACGATGACTGGGATCGACACAGCTTCTTTGACCTTGCGTACAAACGACCAGTCAGCAGATCCTTTATACATTTGATTACGGGTGCGTCCGTGGACGGTCACCATCCTGGCGCCCAGATCCTCGGCAATCCGCGCAAGCTCAGGCGCATTCAGGCTGCCATGGTCCCACCCCATGCGCATTTTGACGGTAACAGGAACCGACACCGCGTTGACCGTCGATTCAATCAGGCTAGCGGCCAGCGGCAAATCGCGCATCAGGGCCGACCCTGCGTCGCCATTGACGACTTTCTTGACTGGACAGCCCATGTTGATGTCGATGATTGCCGCACCGCGGTCTTCATTAAGCTTTGCCGCCTCACCCATCTCATAAGGCGTGCATCCCGCAAGCTGCATCGAAACCGGCTCCTCAATCGCATCCCATTCGCATTTTTGCAGCGATTGACGCGTTTCGCGGATCATCGCCTGGCTGGCGATCATTTCGGTGACATTTAAGCCTGAGCCAAAACGGCGGACAATTTTGCGGAACGGCATATCGGTAACGCCGGTCATAGGTGCCAAAATCACCGGGCACGCGATTTCAATCGGTCCAATCTGAATGGGTTTGAGCTGCATAATACTTTACTGCCTAAAATTTAGGCAGGCCGTTACAAGCTTTCGGCTTGGCGGGCAAGGGCGCTGTCGCTAGAGCGCCTGCATGGCATCCCGTCCGCGTATCATGGCACTTATAGTAGCCGCCGGCTCCGGCAGTCGTGCGGGGAACGAGGTTCCCAAGCAATTTCGTTTTGTGCGCGGGGTACCGATGATCCGCCACAGCTATTCGGCGTTTGCCGCGCATCCCGACATTGCGGGTGTGTATCTGGCAATAGGTGCAGGGCAGGAAGCGAAAACGACAGCGGCACTAGCAGACCTGCCCACGCCGCATATGGTCGATGGCGGAGCAACACGGCGCGAAAGTGTCTACAACGGCCTGAAAGCTATCGCGGCAAGCAGCGGCGCCGACTTTGTGCTTATCCACGATGCCGCCCGCCCATTTTTATCGGCGCATATAATAGATGGATTGATTGATGCCTTATTGTCGGCGCCCGGCGCCGTCCCAGCTTTGCCGATAGTTGACAGTCTGGCGCGCGGCGATGGAACCCTGTCCGAAACAATCGAACGCGAAAATTTGTGGCGGATACAAACGCCGCAAGCCTTTCACTTTGACGCGATTTATCACGCGCATCGAAACTGGTCCGGAGAAGAGCCAACCGATGATGCCCGAATGTTGATGGCGGAGGGACAAGAAGTTCGCATCATCCCGGGCGATGAAGCACTCGCCAAATTTACATTCGCAAGCGACTTTGCAGGATCAGATATGACACCGACTTTCCGCAGTGGCACCGGCTTTGATGTTCACCGTCTTGTTCCGGACGAAGAATTATGGCTGTGCGGAATCCGAATTCCCCATGAAATGGGCCTGTCCGGTCACAGCGATGCCGATGTCGCGATGCACGCGCTTACCGACGCAATACTGGGCGCTATGGCGCTGGGGGATATCGGTGATCACTTCCCTCCTTCTGATGCGCAGTGGCGCGGCGCCTCATCTGACCGATTTCTCGGCCATGCGATCAAGCTTGCGCGAGAGAGAGGCTACGAACTAGGTAATGCAGATATCACGATTATTTGCGAGGCTCCGAAAATTGGGCCACACAAAGATAATATGCGAGCTCGCCTAGCGGAAATATTGGCTGTTGATGTGTCGCAAATATCGGTAAAGGCGACGACGACCGAAGCGCTCGGCTTTACCGGACGCGGCGAAGGAATTGCTGCGCAGGCCGTTGCTACTTTTGAGAAAATCTCCCGATGAAATCTATTCTACCCGCAAAAATTGCCAGACTAGCCGAACGCGTCGTTGCCGAAAATACGGCGGCAGGCCGAACCATAGCCATCGCGGAGAGTTGCACCGGAGGACTCGTTTCGGCGGCAATCACTGAAGTTCCGGGCAGCAGCGCTGTTCTGGGGTCGGGCTATGTGACCTATAGCAACGACGCCAAAATGAAGATGTTGGGCGTCAACGAAGATATTATCGATACCTTTGGTGCGGTGTCGGTCGCTGTGGCTTGGGCAATGGCAGAAGGTGCGCTGAAAAAAAGCGGCGCAGATGTTGCTGTGGCCATTAGCGGTGTTGCCGGACCGGGCGGTGGATCCGAGCAGAAGCCTGTGGGAACCGTCGTTTTTGCGGTTGCCGAGAAGGGTAAAAATAGTGGCGAAATGATCGGCGATCGCAAGGAATTCGGATCGGACAAAAGCCGCGCTGATATCCGGATGATTGCAACGCTTTACGCGCTGGAGCTATTGCTCCCTCCCACCCCGTAAAGGTCATCGGCGCGTTCGATGAATGCGTTGGTCATTTTGCGAAGCGCGGAATCAAAAAATTGCCCGGCTAAAGCCTCGAACACCCGGTTGCGAAACGAAAAGTCTACGGTAAAGTCGACAATCGAGCCTCCGCTGGCAATATCTTCAAATTTCCAGATATTATGCAAATGCTTCATCGGCCCGTCGAGGTAATCGACGATGATCGAAGATGTCGGCGTTTTGACTACCCGGCTGCTGAATGTTTCGCGCAATGATTTGAACCCGACGACCATATCGGCGAGCATTTCTGTTTCATCATCCTTGCGGATCCGGATCGCGCTCACCCATGGCAAAAACTCGGGATAGCGCGCGACATCAGCGACCAGACTATACATCTGTGACGCACTGTGCGGCAGGCTTCGACGTTCGTGATGATGCGGCATACCCCTGCCCTATTCTGCCGACCTAACTGGCCTTCGCCAGCTTGGCCGAACGGGCGTCGCGCATCTTGGCGAAATCATCGCCGGCGTGATAGCTCGAGCGCGTCAGCGGGCTTGAGGCAACCAGCAAAAAGCCTTTAGCACGGGCAATTGCCGCGAAAGCATCGAAAGCCTGCGGCGTAACAAAATCCATCACCTTCGTATGCTTTGGCGTTGGCTGCAAATACTGGCCCATTGTCAGGAAATCGATGTCGGCGCTGCGCATATCGTCCATAACCTGATGCACCTCCATCCGCTCTTCACCAAGGCCGAGCATTACCCCAGATTTGGTGAAAATCGACGGATCATGCCGCTTCACGGTTTCAAGCAATCGCAGCGAGGCATAATAGCGGGCGCCGGGGCGAATGGTCGGGTATAGCCTTGGCACCGTTTCCAGATTGTGATTATAGACGTCGGGACGCGCGCTCACTATTGCCTCGACCGCCGCTTCGGCCTTGTTGCGGAAATCGGGTGTCAGTATTTCGATGGTCGTGTTTGGTGTATTGCGCCGTAGCGCTTCGATAACCTTCACGAATTGGCTGGCACCGCCGTCGGGCAGATCGTCACGATCCACAGATGTAATAACGATATGCTCGAGGCCCATTTTGGCGGCGGCAATTGCGACATGCTCGGGCTCAAGCGCATCGACCGCTTTGGGCATACCGGTCTTAACGTTGCAAAATGCACAGGCACGCGTGCAAACGTCGCCCAAGATCATCACCGTCGCGTGCTTTTTCGTCCAGCATTCGCCGATATTAGGGCAAGCTGCTTCTTCGCATACGGTATTAAGGTTTAGATCGCGCATCAGCTTGCGCGTTTCGTTAAAGCCAGCTCCACCGGGTGCCTTCACGCGAATCCAGTCGGGCTTGCGTTCCCGCGGCGCGCGGTCGGGCGGAGTCATCGGTGCGTTCATGCAGCCCCGATAGCGGCGCGCTCCGCTCTTGCCAACTGCAACTTGCCTGCTATCGACTTGCGCAATATGCAAGGGAGCGGTGCAATGATACTGGATACACTCACATCGCCGGTTATCTTGTTCTTCGTTTTGGGATTTCTCGCGGCGCTTCTGAAGTCCGATCTCAGTATTCCTGAAGCTTTTGCCAAAGCGATGTCGATCTATTTGATGGCAGCAATAGGGCTTAAGGGTGGTGTCGCGGTTGCGTCCAGTGGTGTGACTTCTGACTTGATAGTTGCGGCAATAGCAGGGCTGGCGCTCAGCTTTCTTTTACCCGTGATCGCATTTGCATTACTTCGCCAATTTGGCGGATTATCAAAAATCGATGCTGGCGCTGTCGCAGCGCATTATGGCTCGGTCAGCGTTGTTACCTTTGTCACAGCCACAGAAATATTGACCGGTCGCGGGCTTGGCCCGGCTGGTTATATGGTTGCTGTGCTGGCCTTGATGGAAACGCCTGCGATCATTAGCGGATTGATGCTGGCAAAGCGCGGCGAGAAGCAGACGAACGCAAATGCTGGTACGCCTTGGCATGAGGTTTTGACCAATGCTTCGGTTATCCTGCTTGTCGGCAGCTTTGCCATCGGGGTCATCGCAGGCGCGGACGGATTTGCGCCGGTGAAGCCGTTGTTCGACACTGGCTTTCGCGGCGTATTGTGCCTGTTCCTGCTCGACATGGGCCTGATTGCCGCGCGGCGTCTGGTTCAATCGCGAAAGGTCACCTGGCGTTTGGTCGCGCTTGCTATAACCATCCCGATTTTGAACGGCGTTATCGGCACCGTCACCGGAACGTTTATCGGCCTTGATATTGCGTCGGCTGCTGCGCTCGGCATATTGGCGGCAAGCGCATCTTATATTGCCGTTCCTGCTGCCATGCGGTTGGCGCTACCCGAGGCTGATCCCGGAATTTATCTGAGCATGTCGCTCGGCATTACTTTCCCGTTCAACATCATTTTCGGTATTTCCATTTTCGCCGCGCTCGCACAGATGTTAGGATAGATCATGATCCAGACCGTTATGCGCAAACGTATCGAAATTCTCGTCGATACTCCCCTGGCCCCCCGCATCGTCGCCCAATTGAAGGCAGTCGACATTTCGGGATGGAGTCTGATTCATGTGGACTCGGGCGGCGGCCGTTCGGGCGAATGGCAACATGATGACGTTACCGGAGCTTCGGCAAAAACCATTTTACTTGTCATCGCATCCGAAGCAAAGACCGAAAAATTGGTCGAAGCGCTCGCGCCGGTACTCGATAGCTATCGGCTCCTCCTGACAATCAGCGACGTCCAAGTTGTCCGCGGAGAAAGATTTTAATGCCAGAATTTACTGCATTGGTCGAAGGTTATCATCGGTTTCGCTCAGAATCATATTTGGAACAGAAAACACGTTATGACGAACTGGCCAGCGACGGCCAGGCACCTCCGATCATGGTTATATCCTGCTGCGACAGCCGCGTTGACCCGGCTACCGTGTTCGATACCGTACCCGGCCAGGTTTTCGCATTGCGTAATGTCGCCAACCTCGTGCCACCATATGAACTCGGCGGCGGTTTGCATGGTGTTTCCGCTGCGATCGAATTCGGCGTACTTGGTTTGGAAGTCCGCCATATCGTCGTGCTCGGCCATGCGCAGTGCGGCGGTATCAAGGCATCTTTGTCGGGCAGCGATCTCGGAGTGACTGGTCCGAGCTTCGTCGACAAATGGATGGGGTTGATTAGCGAGGCGCGAGACCATGTCCTTGCGACGGGCACCGATGATCCACAACATGAACTCGAGCTTGAAACTGTGAAGGTAAGCATCGCCAATTTGCGGAGCTTTCCGTTCATAGCCGAACGAGAAAAGGCTGGTGTGCTGAAACTCCACGGTGCCTATTTCGGGATTGCTGAAGGCCGTCTCCATGTCTTGAATGAGGAAGCTGGCGTTTTCGAACCGCAATGATCAGCCAAAATATCAACCCCGATTTTTACAACGATCTCGACCTAAGCTTTACCAAAGCCTGGGATATGATCGAGCCCGGGGCGTCCAAAAGGTCGTCGCCCGCGCATACGCCTGTTGTGGGCACTGTGAACGATCACGGTGAGCCGCAATTGCGGGTGATGGTGCTTCGTGCGGCTGATCGCAATACGCGCCGTTTGCGGTTTCATACGGATATACGGTCAACAAAAATTCAGGAAGTCGAAAAGCTTAGTTCGGCATCGGTGTTGATGTACGATCCGGACATGAAATTGCAGCTTCGCCTTTCAGGCTGCCTATCGGTGGCGATTGAAGGCGATGACGTCAACGACGCTTGGCAGACCTCAACGACCTTTGCACGCCGATGCTACATGGCCGAAAACGCGCCCGGCTCGCTATCGGTCGAGGCAACATCGGGATTGCCCCTTTGGATTGAAGGGAAGCAACCTGATGAAGACCAACTGGGTGACGCGCGCGCCAACTTTGCGCTTTTGTGGTTTGAAGCCCGCTCGCTTGAATTACTCTATCTAGCCAATGTCGGCCACCGCCGGGCTAAATGGGATTGGGACGATGCGGCTGCGATATGGTCAGGGCGTTGGCTTGTCCCCTGAAGCCACACAGTTCTTCAAATAGGCCGCAACCATAATCTGGTGACGTGCCGCCGCGATTGCCAGATCTGCTTCGCTCCGGCTTTCCGCATTGAAATAGGCAATGTCGGGGCGATTGAGCGCGAGATAGTTCGACATTGAACCATCACTTTTCAAAACCCGTTCATGCCAAAAGTGGATGCCATCATTGGCTATCGCCTGCCCACATTTTGACTTTGTATCGTCAGGTTTGCCTTCTCGCGCCAAAAAGGCGGTGAGACCCAGCGTATCGGCATTCGCCATTTCCGCAGCGGGATTTACCGCGAAGGTGCCGCCATGTCGGGGATTAATCTCGCCGCGTTTAAAGGCGGCGATGTCATATATCGTGATTTCACCGCGACCGCCGTTGCCATCGCCCGAAAAACCCGGCGAGTTCGTATGCAAGGCAATGACTGGCTGACTAGCTGCAGCGTGACTTAAAAACGCCGATGTAAAAAAGGGCGTTTTCGCGTCAAAGTTACGGTTCGGATCGCACGATGTGGTCGTTCCGCTGCGAACGCCGCAAATGCCGTTACCCGATTGACGTCGCGCGCTGCCCGGCCCGGAATTGACAGCAATTCCAACCCCGCCATGCGCCTTTACCGCTGCAATCATGGCATCGAACGCCGCGTTTTCGTCGTCATGCGGAACAATCCACAGCGGACCTTTCGGGCGTTCATTACTAACAAAACGGACCAGATGCCAGTCGAAGCCATTTTCGCTAAAACGATACTCGCTGACATTTATACCATCGAAGAATTTAGGCTTTTCGATGTTCCGACGCACATCATCGTCGATATCTTGCAATGCTTCGACCGGCATTTCTTTCCAAGGCGTTGGCTTTGTTGCTTGCACAGACCAAGCAAAAAACAAAGCCGCCAAACTAGCGCCAATAAACGAAATGCGTTGCTTCATCTCCGCATCAACGCGTCATCTTCTTATATGTTGCACGGTGCGGACGGGTTGCCTCATCACCCAAACGGGCAATCTTGTCTTCCTCATAGGATTCGAAATTGCCCTCAAACCATTCGACATGGCTGTCGCCTTCGAACGCAAGAATATGCGTGGCGAGACGATCGAGGAAGAAGCGATCATGGCTGATGACCACAGCGCATCCGGCAAAACTCTCCAGCGCCTCTTCAAGCGCCGACAATGTTTCGACGTCAAGATCGTTAGTCGGTTCGTCGAGCAGCAAGACGTTGCCGCCCTCTTTGAGCATCTTCGCCATATGTACGCGATTGCGTTCACCGCCGGATAATTGCCCGACCTTTTTCTGCTGGTCGGTACCCTTGAAATTGAACGCGCCGACATAGGCGCGAGTCGGGGTTTCATGCTTGCCGAGCTTCATGAAATCGGCACCGCCTGAGATTTCCTCCCAGACATTTTTGTTAGGGTCCAAATCATCGCGGCTCTGGTCAACGAAGCCCAGTTTTACCGTTTCGCCGATATCGACTTCACCCGAATCGGCTGTTTCCTGACCGGTAATCAGCTTGAACAAGGTAGATTTACCCGCACCGTTCGGGCCAATGACGCCGACAATGCCGCCTGGAGGGATCGAGAAGGACAGGTTCTCGAACAGAAGCTTGTCGCCATAGGCTTTCGAGACATTCTTGACCTCGATCACCTTGCTACCCAGCCGTTCGGGCGTCTGAATGACGATCTGTGCCTTGCCGGGCGTACGGTTTTCCTGAGCTTCGACCAACTGGTCGAAAGACTTAATACGCGCCTTCGATTTGGTTTGCCGCGCTTTGGGCGATTGCCTGATCCATTCAAGCTCGTCTTTGATCGCCTTTTGACGCCCGGAGTCCTCGCGTGACTCCTGCTCGAGCCGCTTGCCCTTCTTTTCCAGATAGGTCGAATAGTTGCCCTCATAGACAAAATAGCGACCGCGATCGAGTTCGAGGATCCAGCTCACCACATTGTCGAGGAAGTAGCGGTCATGGGTAACGAGAATGACGTTTCCCTTATAGTCGACCAGATGCTTTTCAAGCCATGCGACGCTTTCGGCATCCAAGTGGTTTGTAGGCTCGTCGAGCAGCAGAATGTCAGGCTTTTCAAGCAACAGCCGCGTAAGCGCAATCCGGCGCTTTTCGCCGCCCGAGAGATTGACCACGCTGGCATCGGCAGGCGGACAGCGAAGTGCGTCCATTGCCAGTTCAAGCTGGCTATCGAGGCTCCAGCCATCCACCGCGTCGATCTTTTCCTGCAATGTACCCATTTCTTCCATGAGCGCGTCGAAATCTGCGTCTTCGGGCGGATCGCCCATGATCATCGAGATTTCATTGAAACGGTCGACAAGGTCGGCGACTGGACGCACACCGTCCATGACATTTTCCCGCACTGTTTTGGTGGGGTCGAGCTCAGGCTCCTGCGCCAGATAGCCGACGCTGATATGCTCGCCCGGCCATGCTTCACCGGTAAATTCGGTGTCCATCCCCGCCATGATCTTCATCAACGTCGATTTACCCGTGCCGTTCGGACCAACAATGCCGATCTTGGCATCAGGGTAGAATTGCAGGTTGATGTTGCTCAGCACCGGTTTGTTTGCGCCGGGGAAGGTCTTGGTCATTCCCTTCATCACGTAGCTATATTGGGCGGCCATGCGTCGGTTTCTCTTCTAAAAACGGGGATTGGGATTTGTCGCTTCCCTAGCGGCGGCGCCTTCCGCTCGCAAGCGGGATTGTCAGGGGCGGTGCTCGCCGATAGGGTAACCGGCATGAACAAAAAATCATTGCTGCTGGCCGCCAGCCTTACCGTCGCCCTCCCCGCCCTTTCCGTTCCAGCTTTCGCCAAGGAGACACTGATCGAGGCGGGAATGAAAGACGACATCGCTTGGGACATCGTCGAGGGCATGACCACCGAAGTAGGGCAGCGCCAGGGCGGTACCGAAGCCGAAGCGCGCGCACGTGGTTGGTCGGTGGCCAAACTCAAATCGCTTGGGCTCACAAATGCGCGCATCGAAGAGTTCCAGATGCCAACCTGGGTTCGCGGCGAAGAAACCGGTTATGTGACCGCCCCCTTCCCGCACAAACTGCACATCAGCGCACTCGGCAACAGCGGCAGCACCGGTGACGCCGGTTTGGAGGCCGAAGTCGTCTATTTCAAAACGATTGAAGCTTTGCGTGCCGCTCCCGATGGCAGCCTGACCGGCAAAATCGCCTTCGTCAGCCACGCGATGCAGCGTACCCAGGACGGCAGCAGCTATGGCGCGTTCGGCCCCGCCCGTTTTGTCGGCCCGAATATCGCCGCCAAGAAAGGCGCAGCGGCGATTGTCATCCGTTCGGCAGGCACCGACTATCACCGCAACCCGCACACCGGGAACACCAACTTCGAAGCAGGCGTGATGCCGATCCCGGCAGGGGCGGTGTCGATACCAGACGCAGAGAATCTTGAGCGCATTTTTGAACGCGGCAAACCGGTAAAGATGAAGTTGGTGCTCACGCCGCAAAATATCGGAATGCAGACATCGGGCAATGTCATCGCCGACATCAAAGGCTCGAACTCGAAACTGCCGATCATTGTCATCGCCTGCCACCTTGATAGCTGGGATTTAGCCACAGGCGCGATAGACGATGCGGCCGGATGCGGAATCATTACGGCCGCCGCTCTAAAGGTTGAAAAGCCGAAGCGAACGATACGGCTCTTATGGGCCGGCGCCGAAGAAGTCGGCATCTGGGGCGGCAAGGATTACGGTGAAAAGCACGCAAACGAAGCACATGCGCTCGCCATGGAATCAGACTTCGGCGCTGGCAAAATCTGGGCCGTTGATTTCACCCTACCAGCATCCGCAAAGCCATTGCGTGATAGCATTGTCTCAGCCCTCGCGCCGCTCGGTATCGTCCCGCGTCCAGGGCCTGCGGGTGGTGGCGCAGATATCGGGGCTATCATCGCCGCGCAAAAACTTGGCATCATCGACTTGCAACAGGATGGAACCAAATATTTCGACTTGCATCACACTCCTGACGATACGCTTGACAAGATCGACAAGGCCGAACTTCGCCAGAACGTTGCGGCTTGGGCCGCTACGCTGTCGCTCGTTGCCAATTATGACGGCGAATTAAAACCCGAGCCAAAACCATGAGACGTCTTGCGCTGCTCGTGGCGCCCTGTTTTCTAGCGACGGCGTGTATTGAAGAACCCAGCCCCAAACAGGCTGAAAAAGCAGCTGAGATGATTGAGAAGGATTTGGTCAAAGAACGGCAGATGTCAATTGAGGAAGCCGCCGAAGAAGCAACCAAACTCATCGAAGCCGATGCAAAAGCGGAGATCGATGCCTTGGCAAACGAAGGCACCCAAAATTAAAACCGATTGGGCGGGTCTCGCCCTAGAAAGTTCGAAGGCAGTTTCGCTCGATACCACTCGTATTGCTAGGCGCCGAGCTAAGGGCCTTGCTTAAAACTGACCCTCGCGCGGCGCAGCAATTTCGATGACATGGCGAGCGATAGAAACCGTCACTGGAGTCTTCGCGCACACCTCACCGTCGATTGAAATTTTCAGATGTGGTCGCGTGTTCAGTTTCATGCTGGTTCCACGAAATTCACGCGTTGTCCCGTGGCGCGCCCGCAATTTGAGGATTGTCGCAAACCAGCTCCAGGCGAGCCCCCAAATGCTTCGGCCGGTGACCGCCTGTATGACTATTTCACCGCTATCGACACGTTGGCTTTCGATCAGTTCAACCCCGCCATGGTAACTGCCATTGGCGATCCGCGCCTCGGTCGCCCAAAACTTTTCTTTCCGCCCGTCGGCGCTCTCAATAATGATCTTGAATGGCCGGAACCGCAGTGAGCACCAAAATGCCCACATTAAATATCCGACCTTGCCCAGATAGCGCTTCAATTTATGTGGTACGGTTTGTGCGATCATCGGTGACAGGCCGATCGCGGCTGCGTTAACGAAATAATCGCCATCAATGCGTCCAAGGTCGATCCATTTACGTTCGCCATTTGCGATGACATCGATCGCGCTGTCGATGTCTTTTGGAATCCCTAGCGACCCTGCAAAGCTGTTCGCGGTGCCAAGCGGAAGAAATGCAAAAACAACATCGTGGCCGACGAAGAAATCAACATTAGACGATAACGATCCGTCACCACCACCAATGATCACCATCGGAGCGCGAGCAATCGCGCTACGCACGGCTGGTTCGATGTCATCGGGATTGTCTATCGCGTGTGCTTCGACGAGGTCGACGCCCGCCGCTATCAATTTAGTTCTTACGTCTTCGAAAACATCGGCGCCACTGCGGCTCATCGCATTGACAATCAGCACCGCCTGCTTCGGCAGCACGCGTGTTCGAATTTTCTCCGCCGCAGAATTCATTTTTGAAGATCCCGTTGTTCGATAACGGTCTGTGCAGCCCAAATATTACCATCGTGCGTGAACCGTTCGTGGCTTCCGCGTTTAAATTGGGTCCCATCCCAAGCAATTACCTGCAGTTCAACCTCGTCAAAGCGGCGAGCGTGGATCCAGTTGAAGCTTTGCAGTTCATCGTTGCGCAGTCGGGTAGAAGTCGCGGTGCCGGCCTGCATTACGAGCACGTCACCTGCAGTTTCAACCATTTTCAGCGCAGCCTCGGCATATGTCCGGTGGAAGTGGCCCGCCAATGCCAAATGTACGCCCGCCTCTGCCACAGCCTCGACTGCGTCGCGGTGCCGTCCAACCGCCTCGCTGAGTTCACCGCCCTCGCCAATCGGCATCGCGAACAGCGGATGATGCGTTACAAGTATTCGAGTTTTGGCGGGCGCCACTGCGGCAAAGCGCTTTCCAACCATAGCAATCTGGTCACGATTGATCCGCCCGTCCTTGATCGTCATCGACCTGGCGGTGTTGATCCCCAGTACGGCGACGTCGTCATTTTCGAACCAAGGGCAGAGGTCGTCATCGATAAATCTCTTGTACCGGTCAAGAGGCGCAGCAAAGCGTCTGACCACGTCATACAGCGGTACATCATGATTGCCTGGAACCACCAACGTAGGAAAACCCGCAGCGCGGAGCCGACTTAAATAGGCCGAAGCCTCACGGAATTGTTCGACCTTGGCGCGCTGTGTCAAATCACCGCTGATAATGACAAGATCGGGCTGTCTCTCGCGAAGCCAATCTTCTGTTGCGGCGACAATTTTTGGATCATGCGCGCCAAAGTGGATGTCAGAAAGATGCGCTATACGGGCCACTTGTCCTTTAACCTCCGACTTTGGAATTTGTTCACCCGAAGAGCGGACGCGGGATTAGAACGGCAGATAGCGCGCAAGCGCCGACCACGCGATAGCTTTTTGGCTGACTTTCAATGTGTAGGCGGCACTACTCGAAGGTAGCATTAAAATGTCGGTCGATAATCTGCTGAACGCATTTCCTGCCGACGCCGCCGCTTTTTTACCGTTGAAAGCAATGACCCGCAAACGCGGCAGCGTCGTGACGAAATCCCGCAGATCATTGATCTGAGCGTCGCGAATTTTCTGATCAAGGCTGCCTTGCCGATGAGCCGCTCCGATCACGTCCCACAAAGCAATTCCAGCCGACTGTAACGCAATAATACGTTGGGCATATTCCATCGAAACGAGGTCTTGCTGTATGGATGCGCTCAACAGCTTCCAGAACTGGTTTTGCGGGTGGGCGTAATACTGCCTGGCTGAAAGTGAAGCGTCGCCGGGTAAGCTGCCCAGTATCAGAATGCAGGCATCGCTGCGTGCAATCGGCGCCAATCCCGTTTTCAAACTCAATTTACCATCAGCGGCCAGGCGGCCATGACAAATTCGTTAGGTACAATTGCACTGAATTTCCAAAAAATCCACCAAAGCCGCATGACGGGTCAATCTGTCGCGGGCCAGTGATAAAGTTATGTCGGGAAGCCGGTTGTGACAAGGGTCACGTTCTTATCAAAGAAATTAGAGAAAATTACACTTCCAAAAAGTGGTCGGGGAGACAGGATTGCGGCTTCTTTCACAAATTTTTGTAATGAATTGAGAAGCTTAAAGACCGTTTTCGCGGTTACCTGCACCATTACCAGCAGTCGCTTTAGCGCATTTTGTACACGGCTTGTCGTGCTTCCAACTTCTCGGGCAATTTCACCGTGTTCCAGCCCGTCCCGAACATAACAAATGCATCGCAATTTGCAATCTCTTGATAGAAATGCTGTGCCATGCAACTTTGGTGCCGCAACGTCAGCGAAGTTCTGCGTTTATAGTTGCCAAATCCTGAAGCTTGTTCATCGGCTGAATGTAGGTCAGCTATCTGGAAATCGTCACCTAAAGCGGACGTTCTGGATACGACAACTTTTCCGACGTTCGCATGGAAAGCTGAAGCCACTAAAAGCCGACATGACATACAATTCGGATTTCTGTCACGAATCCAGTTCTGTTGCTTAACCTAAATTTCGTTTTTTGATCGTATACTCTGAGCCGAATGTAAATTCGACAGTTTCAGGAAGAAAAAACATGAACGAAAACAGTAAAGCTTTATCAGGCCTTTTAAAAAGTCTACTGATATGTCTTATACTGTTCACATTATTCGGTATTTTTGAAGCAATTGCGCTTACAAAAATAAGGCTCTTGGTTTATTCCAAAAACTTATTGCAAATTTCGTTGCCTCTGACTTTTGTAATTGCTCTTACTGTTTTTTTTGAACGAGGTCGATTCAAAAAAGTTCATAACTCGGTAGATTTAACCACTTCGCCAATGGATGGCTTAGTTGATATTTGGCAACGCCAAGCTGAAGAAAGTGACAATCGACGTAAGGATGCATTCAAAGCACATAGCAACAGATTGGTGCCTCCGATTACCGACGTAGGCAAAGCGGATGTGAATGTAGCGTCAAATTCGGAGTTGGCGATACGGCACATTTTCCCGCCACTGCGACCTCAAGCTAGCCTCAGCTTTTTGGGAGGATCGCCCATCATCCCAGAAGATGGCAGTTTCGATTGGCCGATGGTGCACAACCGTGAAGGCATTCTTGAATGGCTAAACTTCATGGCGCAGATTGATTGTTCCCAAATTCCGGCGGGTCCAGCACGTCATTTGCTGCCGGATAGTGGCTACATCTACTTCTTCGCGCCCATGTCGCTGAACTTTGGCGAAGATGCGCACCATTTTGTTGCTCGATATCTGCCGGGACCAATAAGCAAGAATTGGAGACCATGCCCAATTCCACATTCTTCCAAAATCTATGACAATTCAGAGCAAGGTAATTTGTTGCGCGGGTCGGAAGACAGTTATCCCCGCGTCGAGATCGATCTGGCTTGGCTAGAGGAACCGACCGATGCAGAGGTAGAGACGAGAAAAGACGAAGGACTGCCATATCAGGTCGCAGAGAAAATCCGAGCCGAGCGCAAAGCGTCATTTTTTGGCCCAAAGAAGGATGGCGTGCTTTATGATGGGAGTGATTCAAGTTGGCTGCTTGATGAAGACTTTCCTACAAACAAAGCAATGGCGCGGACACTGCGCGACCGAATGGAGCGTCATTGGCTTGAGCAACAGGAAAGTGCTCGTGGCCAGCTGGATTCGCTCGAAGGAACGTCCGAGAATGACCCCGCGTTTATATCGATGTTAACGCAAAAAGATGCGCTGGCCTTATACAAAGAACAGATACATAAAGCGTTTGATGGACTTGATTGGAACGCAAGCAACGCCCTTCCTGGGCTCTCTAATGATGAAAAAGAGCGTGCGAAAGCATTTCTGAGTGAGCTCCTGAATACTGGTTTGCCCTGGGCCAGCGGAAGTCAGCGCAAAGGCGGTCAAGATAGGCAAATAATTCATAGATGGATGGCCCATGCAGCAATCATTGGCGCGCGAGCCGCGTTAGCAAATGGGCCTGGCCCTGATGTTGCTTCTATTCCACCTCCGATCATCGATGCATTGGCAGCGCGGCACGATGCTAGAGAGCATCGGCTGTTCGGTAATCCCACTATCATACAAGATTTGGACGATATGCCGGAACGCTACATCTTGCTGCTCAAACTCGGCAATGACCGCGAAATGGATTGGCTGGTCGGCGAAATGGGGCCTTTGCAATATTGGATTACGCCAGAGGATTTGGCTGCGCGCCGTTTCGAGAATACGGTGCTAACCATCGAGGCCCACTAGCAAGGTTGCCGTTCATCCGCACGCGTTTCAACGTCCGTTTATGCACCGTAGCCACCGGAAACCGGACAGTCCAGACTCCAAAACATTCCAGCCGTCTGGACATCAATTAAAGACCTTTGTTAGCTGCCGTTGGTTCATAAGCTGAACGCATGCAAGGTTCCTGAATTCCTGGACCAATACGGAATTTACGAACACTACCCCACAAGTTCGCGGATAGGCACCCGTTTTAGTTCCTTAGAGTTCAAGCCCCCTACCCCGCCCCAAATCCAACCCATGACTAAACGCCAGCTCGCGGCCAAGCGAACGCCCGCTGGTAACGTCGATGCCCAATTCGCTCTTGCGGTTAGCAAGGCGCGACTCCAACTGCGGATCGCGCTCTAGGCTCTTCGCCATCCCTGCCATCGAACTTCGCGCGGTCTTGTAAGCACTCATATCGCCGCGAGCATAGCTCTGCTGGCTCGACACTTCGAGCTGCTGCCAGCGCGTTACAAACCGGTTGGCGCGCTTGGGCAGCGTCTCACGCAGCTCCTGCTCATTCTTCATGGCCAGGATGGCTCGGCGCACATTGCCGCCCGCCGCTTCATGAGCAAGGGGTTGATCCTCCAGGTATGCCCGCTCGACATCGCGAGAGTAATTCGCGCCAAACGCGTTCAGTTCGTTGCGGGCAATGTTCAACTCTTTGCCCATCGGTGCATAACGACCGTCCTCAACGAGCTGGTTGATCGTTGTTCCATCTTCTTGCGCACGCAACAGGTCGCTGACCGCACGAGCATGACGTCTGAACGCGGCCTGCGCCCGAACCTGCCGGTCTGGTTCAGGTGCCCGTGCTTCGGGCAACCGCAGACCATCGAACAGGCCCCGCACTTTGTCGGGCACTTTGCGAATGACCTCGGCAACGCGTTCGCGGAACGTGATGCCACGCCGCTCGGCGAACCGCCGCGCCGGATCGGTCGCAGCGTCGCGATCATAGTCCGAAGCCATATCCTTACTGCGCTCTCGCGATAACGTGCGGGCAAGCCTGCCGTCGTCTGCAAAGTCGTCCCGACCATAATGGATCTGCACAGAGTCGCGGTGACGAGATAGCGCAACATAGCTACTGTGCTGGTCCATGCCGGGCGTCGCCAGCACGTGCGTCCGATCAACGGTTACCCCCTGCGACTTGTGGATGGTCGCGGCGTAACCGTGGTCGATATTCGCATAGCTCTTGGTGTCAAACGCGACGCTTCTGCCATCGTCGAGCAGCACCGCCATGCGTTGCGGGTTGACCGATTGCAACGTTCCAAGGCTGCCATTCTTGACCCCAAGCTCGCGCTCGTTGCGCAGGAGCATCACCCGGTCGCCGGTGGCAAAGCTGCGCTCACCGCGCTCTACCTGCATCACAACGTCATTGCCAAGCTCGCCACTAGCACGCAAACGTTCGCGCGCAGCCAGATTGAGCTCACGTACTTCGTCGTTGGTATGGGTAAGCATGATGCGGCTATCGCCCGGCTTTGCGATGCGCTCGCGATCCCAGCTGTCGATAAGTTCGCTACGCGCCGCTTCGCGCGTATCGGCAGCATGCACCATGTCATGCTCGCGAAAAGCTTCAAGTGCTTCAGCAGTCCTGCCGGTCGCCAGATGCCGCGTTGCATCGCGCTGCCAGTCGTCGTGCTGCCGCCTGATCTCGGTAATTTCCACGCTGCCGTGCTGTTCAGCAATCGAACGGAACGCTGCGCCTGCTTCGATGGCCTGCAACTGCTGTGGATCGCCGACCAAAACGACTTTCGCACCTGCGTCGCGGGCATGCGAGAGGACGCGCTCCATCTGGCGCGTCCCGACCATACCCGCTTCGTCGATGACCAGCACATCGCGCGAGGTCAGTAGATCGCGGCCTTGCTCCCAGCCATGTTCCATGCTCGCGATTGTGCGCGATGGGATGGATGATCCTGCCTCAAGATTTTCAGCGGCGATGCCGGACAGCGCAGCACCGCGAACTTCATATCCTGCCGCTTCCCACGCCTCGCGCGCAACGCCAAGCATTGCGGATTTGCCGGTCCCCGCATAGCCCACGACCACGCCAAGGTCGTTTCCAGACGTGGCATGATCGAACGCGGCGCGCTGCTCACCCGAAAGCGTCAGCTCGCGCGCTTCGGCTGATGCAAGAGCGCGCTCTTTCCCGCGCTCGCTGACCCTGTGCAGTTCCCGTTCCGAGAGTGAGGTCAAAGCGCGTTCCAATCGCGCCTCGACCTCGATCATGTCGCGCGACGTGAAGCGTTCGTTTCCGCGCCCGTCATGGCCCAACGCAACAAGATTAGGCGAAGACTGCACTGCGCTCAACGCCAGATCGAACTGCTCCTTGCCGTCGCTGTGCCGATGCACGAACATGGCAATGTCGCGGTGCGTGAACGTGGATTGCTGCTTGGTGATGGAATCCAATGCAATATCCGGGTTGGCGATGACCCGTTCGCCATTCTCGCGTGCGATGGCGTGATGCTCGATCAGCCGGTCTGCATCCGGTCCTATGCGCTGTGCAGCAGCGCCGATCTTGCTCTGCGGCTCCAGACCGATGCCTTGCGCTTCTAATGACCGGTGGTCGACACGCGCGTCTATGTCCAGCTCGGCAAGGCGATCGTTTACATGATCGGCCCAGCGTTCGCGCCATTGGCAAACCAGCTCGCTTTTATTCCAGTCGCGGACCTTTGCGCCAAAGCCGTCTTCGTTCACCTCGCGCATCGTAAGCATCACGTGTGCGTGGGGTTTGGCCAGACCATCTGCGCCGATATCCCAGTGGACATTGAGATCGGCGATCATGCCCTTGTCCACGAACTCATCCTGCACAAAGTCGCGGGCAAGCTCGATGCCCTGTTGCTGGCTCAACTCACGCGGAATGGCGAACTCGACCTCGCGGCTAAGCTGCGCATCCTTGCGGAGTTCGGTTGCTTCGACCTCGTTCCACAGGATCGAACGGTCTCCCAGCCGTTCGGGTGCACCGTCTGGCAACATCACCTCGGAATGCACGACCCCTGCCTTGTTGGTGAAGTCGTGCGAGCGGTCGAGGCGCTGGTCGTGCAGCCGCGAGGCGGAGCGGTAGGCAGCCGAGGCAACCGCGCTCGATCCGACGCTGCGGGAAATGACTTTGGCCGAGAAGTGATAGATCGCCATGACGGCAATCCATCTACATCACTCAAGCAACGTCGGCACGACGTATAAGCGCGCCCTCACATGATAAAATCCTGTTCGGGACCGGTGCATCCCAGCGCGTTCCGGCAACAATGCAGCAATCGCCAAGCGGCTGCATTATAATTTCAACATCACCTCAAGATGGAGACGAACATGCGCAAACCCCGTGATTTTGATGCCGAGCTGAAAGCACTGACCAACAAGGCAGCAATGCTCAAGGCCCGCAAGGTGCAGCAGCTTGGCGAGCTAGTCATTGCGACAAATGCCGACAACGTCGATCCCGAGACACTGGCCGGTGCTTTGCTCGACCTTGCCGAAACCAAAGACTCAGCAAAGCGCGAGAAGTGGCGTGCGCGTGGTGCCGGGTTTTTTCGCGAAGGGTCACGTGGCACGAGCAATCGACATGACGTCAACGCTGCGGGCGATCAGGCAAAACAAGACGGCGGTTCTGCGAGTTGAAGCCGTTAAGTGCCGCACCGATAAACGAGACTGGGTCATGCACCGCCGGGAACGCACACGCCATCTGATCGAGCTGGGTGGCCTCGTACAGAAGGCTGGACTGGTCGAGCTAACCGATGATGACAGGCAAGTGTTGCTCGGCGCGTTCCTTGCTATTGCGGCAAAGCTGCAAGGCGAAGATCGCGAACAGGCGCTGGGGATATGGAAGCGAAAAGGGAAACGAGCGTTCGAGGCAGAGCGCAATTCCGAAGCGAATTCCGGCTTGGCTCTTTAACAGCTACGCGGCTTTTTGGGAACGCCATCGCGCGGCGGATAATGAACACCGGACGGCGCAAGACTCTCCAACCAATTTTGAAGTGCAGCGGCATCGCCTTCCTGCACTCCGCTAACGCGGTGGCCTCTCCCACCCGCTGCAAGATGCATAAGCTGTTCAGAGATCATTTGCGGTTCTTTGCCAAAATACCATGTAGCGCGAGGATTAAAGATCAGAACGGGCGCGCTAGTATCCTTGCTGAATTCCTTAGGGCCGGGATGGTAGTCGGGGCGCAGACGCTCAAATCCGCCGTCCGCAAGCTCCCGATAAATAGCATCCGCCCGTCCACCACGCCGCTTAAAACTATGCCGCTGTTCATATTCACCCACTCCGATGCTCTCGGCGATTTGTCCTGCCCAAACCACAAGGCCACGCGGAGCTGGGCTTGGCCGGAATCCTACCACCCAATCGCCGGGTTTCGCACTGGCACGGATTTGTGGTTTGCACGTTGCCAGCGATACCAGCCCGTTGTCGATGCAGGGCGCCATTCCGCTGTCGTGCTGCAATATGTATCGCAATATTCTGGTCATGATCGGATTATCCGGATTGTCTGGTTCAGCCACTCGATGGCTGACGGAATCTCGCAAATGTCAGCGACAAATTCCTGACCTCTTGCAACGATTTCAAGTCTGTCATCTCCCAACCAGCGCTCGGGCTTGCCGTGAAAGGAAAGGCCGACCTGCTTGAGCCAGTCAGGCACGATCCAATGCCGCAGAGGTCCACTTGCTTGCGTCAAGCGCAACTGATCATGATCCCGGCTCGCCACTTCGCCAGCACCCTTGTAAATGGTGTTGTTGTCGTTCCATTCTCCAAGCGTATGCGGATGTGGGCGCGGCAATGAGCCAAGGTCGCCATCGGCAGGCGAAATCATTTCGTCAATTTGAAGATAACCGAAAATGCGGTGGTGACGTTGACCTGTGCGCTCATCGGTGAACAGACCAAAAAACAGAAAAACGTCACCAATGCCGACGCCTTGGTTTCGCAGGTGCGATTGGGCTGCACCGGACTGACCGAATAGGCATTGGTCACCTATAAACATTGGGTCTTCGTGGCAAAGATGATCCCGCGCAATCTTCCCCCGCGTCACTTGCTCGACGATTTCGCCTAATCCGAGATGGTCGTAAGTAGTAACCGAACGGCGACGAGTGGGAATAGGAAGACTGACCGGCCTCCCGCCGATTATCGGCGAAGCAGTTCCACCAGAACCAGTGTCGAACCCTTTACGACTGAATATTATTCGCACCGTTTCCTCCGCGTCCGTCACCTTACGCCATGTATAACAACAGATACCATCTGGCCAGTTAAGGGAGCCGTATTTCCTAAAGCCGCACCATGATGTTCGTCCAGTTTGATCAATACAAAGTTTGCTAAGTCAGGCTTGCCGTTTTTCACTTTCAATAGGCCTTGGCGTTCGCTGCTTTTCGAACCGACAATGCGATTTCCTGTCCATTGCAATCAAAGTTCATCGCGAGGACCGCGAAGAGGCGGCGACCGATGGCCGCCGCCCGCTGAATCAGCCGCGCTCTTCGTCGGTCGGCTTGCCGTTCGCCTTGGCGAGAATGGCTAAACCATCGGCGAGCAAGTCCACCGTGTAACGGGTCTGACCATCGGCTTCGTAGTTCGACTGCCGCACGCGACCTGTCACGCGGACAAGATCGCCGGTATCGGCCTTCGCGAGGCGGTCGCGGATTTTGCCGAAAAGCGTGACGCGGTTCCAATGAGTGTCGGTCTTCCATTCGTCGCCGTCGCGGCGGTTGTAATTGGCGGCAACCGAAACGTGGGTGACATCCTTGGCCCGGTCGATTTTGCCGATCCGTCCGATGATATGAAATTCGGCGATGTTCTGCATGTGAGTTCTCCTGATTGCGTCAGGCGAAATGTCCTGACGGACATCGAAGGGCCGCGCGCTGCCCGCGCGCAAGCCAAAAGACGGAGGCTCCATTCATGGAAACCGTAGGCGCAAAGCGCCGGTTTTTTGCTTGCGCGCACAAGGGCGGTGCTGAGCGGCCAAACGTCCGTCGATCAAGGACATGCCGTTCGCAGTCAGTCGAGCAAGCCATCGACATCGGCTTTTCCCCATACGACTTTTGCAACTCGACCGGACTGGGCTACCCTAGCATCTCACATCCTGACGCTGATTGACATTGTAGGCATATTTGACTACATCGACTCATGTCTCGCGCCACGCTACGCAATATTTCTTGGATCAAGGCGGCGCGAAAGGACTTCGAGGCGTTTCCGGCGCGCGCAATCGACCGGGCGCTCGATGTACTGACCATCGTGGCAGATGGCGGGACACCGGACGTTGCCAAACCGCTCGCAGGCTTGGGCGCTGGCGTCTGGGAACTTGCGATCAAGGAGCGCGGCGATGCGTATCGCGTCGTTTATGCGCTCCAGTTGGAAGACGATATCTGGGTGGTTCATGCTTTCCAGAAGAAATCGACCAAAGGAATTTCAACGCCGCGTCACGAAATCGACCTCGTGCGCGAGCGTATCAAACGGTTGAAGGAGATGCTCGATGGCTGACGAAAAGGACGATCTCGAACTGGTGCGCGGTTCCGGCAATGTCTTTGCCGATTTCGGCGCGCCCGACGCCAGCCTGCGGCAGTTTCGCGCCGTTCTCGCTGCCGAAATCGTCAAGACGCTGGATACCGAGCGGCTGACGGTGCGCGACGCCGAGGCGCGCACGGGCTTTGCGGCGGCGGACTTCTCCCGCATCCGCCAGGTCAAACTCGACCGCTTCACCATCGACCGGCTGATGCGCATACTTGACCGGCTAAATCAGGATGTGCGGGTCAAAATTTCTGTCGCGCCGCGTAGGCTGCGAACTGGTCGTACGGTTACATCAACTCTGGCTGGGTAAGCTACGATATGGGGCTGGTTAAGTCTTGGATGATCGAGATGGAGGAGCGCGGCTATGCTGAATCCGACGACCATATCTGCAAAGACTGCGTCGATGATGATGCCTTGGCGGATTGGATCACGAGAAACGCTATTGAGCCGGAGTGCAGCTTTTGTGGAGCAGAAGCTGACGGTGCAATTGCGGCAAGTTTTGAAGAGTTCACGGCGGTCATACTGACGGGCCTCGGATTCGATTGGAATGAACCGACCCACGAAGGAATAACGTATATTTCGGCAGAGGGTGGCTGGCAGGCCTCGCTTTCGACGACACATGAAGTGCTCTGGGATGCTGGATTTACCGAAAATGAAGATGTTATCGAAGCACTGGTCGATATGATCGACTGCGAGGCTTGGGTCGAGCGTGAGTTCTATCGCGGGACGGACAGTCAGCGGCTCACTTGGGGATGGGACAGTTTCAAAGCATTTACGAAGAACCACACACGCTTTTTCTTCCTACAAAGCCAAGAAGAAGACAGCTACGGTGAGGTCACCCCTGCCGAAATGCTGGGGTCGATTTCGGAAATGATCTTGTCGAAGTTGGCAGACCAAGGACTGCTCAGGATTATCAACCAAGAAACTGACCTTATTCGCATTCGGGTTGCTGACGAACATAAAAAACTGGCTTCAGAAATCGGGACTCCAAATCCCGAATTCGCTCTCCAATCAAATCGCATGAGTCCGGCGGGCATCCCGATGTTTTACGGTGCGTTTGACTTTCAGACCGCTCATGCTGAGACGTTCGATCCTGAGGCTCACGAAGGTAAATCATTGTCAGTCGGGACGTTCAGGTCGTTGCGCGATCTAACAGTGTTGGATTTGGCTAATCTACCGTCAATCCCGAGCGTGTTTGATCAAGAGCGGCACAGAACCATCCATTCGCTGCGTTTCCTGCACCAATTTGCAAGAGACATTTCGCAGCCTATCGCCCGAGATGGGCATGAGCATATCGATTATGTCCCGACGCAGATCGTAACGGAGTATTTTCGACGGGTCTTTCGTCTCAAAGATGGAAACCCAATCGACGGCATCCTCTATCGCAGCGCAAAAAATGCGGATGGGCAAGCCTTCGTGCTATTTTGTGAAAATCACCAATGCGTCAGCCTAGACGATCAGCCCGTGCGTGACGAAATGGTCCGGCTGATAGCCGTAGCCCACATCTAACGAATCGCTTTCAAAACATCTCCAGCTGGTCGCGCATCGGGTCCCAAAACCCGATATCGAGCGGGCGTTGCGCCCACCTGGACTGCAACGGCTGATTGGCAAGCCAGCCAAGCCGTTCTCCCATGCTGACGGGCGCGACACCCGCCATCATGATCTGGTCAGGGTCGGCTGGTATAATCTGGGGCAAGGATTTGCGCTTGGCCATCGTCTGCACCCGCTCAATATTCGTCGGACAGCATGATGGTCAAAACGCGCCGCGTGATCGCAGGGTTTGCCGCATCGTCACTGCCAAACTGCAAGTCGCGGTCGTAATAATCCAGCTTCCAAAACACCCGTTCGCGCTCGTCCTCACGCAATCGTGGGCGCTCAGTCGTCCACTGGACATCGCCAAGCTGGTAGATGCACCCGAAATCGCGTTCGCCGTGCGGGTCGTTATCCTCGGTAAAGGCGTCGAAGGTCTCGATAAGTTCGCAGACACAAGACTGGTCGGCATCGGGCAGCGACCTGAACCCCACGGTAGCAACGACCGTGCAAGCAACGCCCATCGCTCTCCGCGCATAGTCGTTCAAACGCGCAATCCTCGCCGTGCGTTCGCGCGCATTTGCTAGCGCGGCGCTCACAGCACTTGTCCCTTACGCGTTTCGCAAATGAGGACCAACGCCCCGAAATCCTCACGCTCACCAAGCTGCTCGGCAATCTTGCGAACACAGGCAATTGGCAAGCCATTGTCATTGGCTAACACACGCAAATAGTCGTCGCGGGTCTCAGCACCGCACTCACGATACATCAACTGCAAATCATACATTTCCTGCCTCCTCTTGGACTGAAAGCCGCACCGCCTGCGGCATGCGGCTCTGCCTTCCGGCGAGGATGGGAGGGGGAGGGAAAGCTGAATCGTTACCCTTGGCGCGGGCCAGCGGGCGAAGCCCGCCACACGGGGGTGGCTATTCTGCTTTGGGAACGAGAGGGCAAAGCCCTTGGCGTTCCCACACAATCAAAGGAACGGAGGCGGTTAGCCTCCCCTAGCCGCCACGCGGCAGAACAACGACACCCTTGCACAAAACGATGCCAGCCGAACGCCCTGCGCCCGGACCTGTGGGCCAGCGGGCGTCCGGCCAGGAGAGTGGCAAGAGTGCCAGCGGGTCAGCCAAAAAACGCCGCACCCTCAGGAGTGCGAAGCGCGGGAAAGAGTGCTACCTTAGAAAATCCCGCTCATTTTCAGCGGGCCGTAGGAACGCTATTGCGCCAGCGATCGTCACCGACAGGGCGAGACACCGAAGGCGGCTCGGTGAAGCGAATCCGCGCAGACGTGATCGCGGAATAGAGCGCGGTGCGGGCTTGCCCGCAGGCGTTCAAACAGCTCTAAGCTTTGGAGTTTGGCGTTCTGGCTGAGCAGTGTCGCCTACAAGGCCAAACAATAGGTTCTCTAGCTCTTCATCAGGAAGCAACAATTGCTGTGCGATATGGCTCCGAGATTGCCCATCTTTCCAAAGGTCTGTGAGGATCATCTGCCAAACTGTTGATCTTTCTGGCGGAATCCCATCCGGCTCCGATGTACGGTATTGACGATTGATCTGAATATACTGCCATTCAGTCATTAGGCCTAGTTTATTCAAGCGGTAAGCTAAAGCGACGGCTGCGACACCCCATCGCTTTTTGGCCTGAATAATCTGATCGACACTTGACACATATGGAATGACCGACATCAAGTCGGCTTGCGGCATAAGGAATGCGGAAGCAAAATTGTTTGCTTCAGTTTCGGCTTTCCGGCCTTGCGGACCGCCGTGCCGGTGAAGCACCAGATGTGCGAGTTCATGGGCGGCGTCGAAGCGGCTTCGTTCACTCGATTTATATGTATTTAGAAATATATATGGCTCATTGTTCCGCCAACATGAGAAGGCGTCAACATTCTTGGTATCTTCCGCTAGAGAGAAGACACGAGCACCCTTAGACTCAAGCAGTTTGATCATGTTTCCAATTGGCTTCTCGCCAATTGCCCAATGCTGACGCAACATCCTCGCGGCTGCCACCGGATTACGTTCATGGCCCAGATCAAGGATGTCAGTCTCGGGAAGCGTAAAACGCTCGCTTACCCAGTCCATAACCTCAAACGCCAATGATCCTGCCGCCAAGGCAGCATCTCGCTCACGCGCAGTCATACCGGTAAGGCTTCGAAAGCTGGCGGCACTCGGGTCTATAGGGTCAAAATCGTCCTGCTCAAAAAAAGCGCGCGCATAACCGAGCGCCGAAACAAGCGCCTCAATCGTGCTTTCATCGGGAACTTGCTGTCGGTTCACAATTCTGGAAAGCGTCACAGGCGCAATTCCAGCTCTTTCCGCGAGAATCCTCGCAGTAAACCGGCGACGCTTCCGCGCCAGTTCTAGTCTCTCAATATTGAACATGACTATTGCTTGCGAACGACAACCGGCTCAAAATCAACCGCATCGGAATCATCTCCGGTGCGCAGACGAATGTTCTCCCATTCGCCCTTCTTCACAATGAAAATGCGCTCAATGAAGTCTTTGAAATTTCCGCTACTTACGCCCGACGGAAGCGACAATTCTGCACGAACATCATCGCCGACAACCGACACGCAGAAAAACCACATGCCGGTGTTAATCGGCCCGGTCGCAGCGGAACGAGGTGAAGCAGGCTCGATTTCCTCGGGTTTGAACAGCGAAAGTTGTGCCTCGTCAATGGCGCGTTCAGCGCCTGCACCTTTACCCGAAATCGCCATCGGCGATTGATCCGAAGCAGCCAAATCGACGCTCTGGTAGGTGATGGTAAGGTCACGCTCGGGATGCCGGACAAGTTCGATGTTGTCTTTGCGGCAAAGACTCCAGCCGCGAGTGCGAAAAAGGGCACGAACATTCCTCGTGCCGTGGATATAGGCGAATTGACCAGCAGCAGAAATGGGGTCATTGTCAACAGCGTCGGCCCGCGCGCCGACGACCTCTTTGACGATTTGGATGAGCTGATCGCGCGTCACGCCAAAGGTTTCGCTCAGGCGAGCGTCAACCGTCCACTCTTCATTGTAAATACGCGCCAAACCCATGCGAACACCCCTCGATAATATTTTCGACCTCAAACGTGGTCGAAATTATTATCGCCGTCAAGCAAATTCGTGCAACTGGCGGATTTCATTAATCATGCCGCGTACCGGCCGTCTGCCAGTTTCCGTGCCTGACCAATGGCTGCCAGCGCATCCAGCACCGGGGTAACACCTTTTGCATTCGTACCTTGAATGGCACGGGCGATATCGCGAGGGTGCTGCGGAATTGGCGCTGCGGCGAGGATTGCGGCGACGGCGCTGACTTGTTCCGCCAACGTCTTGGGCCAGGAGATGATGGCTGCGGGTGCGGTAACCGGCGCATCGCCCAAGTCGAGCGTGGCGTTCACTTGCGGTGCCGTTGCACCTGGGGACTGGAAATCGGGGCGAAGCCAGCGGATCACGCCCTTTGCCTCTTCGGCGGCACGGGTCTTGTTCAGTGCAACCAAGCGAGTGAGAATGTCTTCATCGCTCAGGTCAGCGGACCAGCCATAGGCTTCGGCGACGGCGGTATCTATGGCCTCGTGATGCTGGCGGATCAGCGTCACCAATCCGCGATCATGGATGTCGCGCTCTTTGTCGGTCAACGCGCGGCCTGCATTCAATGCTTCAAGCACATTGTAGAGGCCGGTTAGGGTCAGGTCGTCATGCGCGGCCAGCACCTGTTTGCGCAGGGCGTCGAGCGCTTCGGCCTCCGCGCGGATGCGTGCTGCTAGCGGTTCAGTCACGTCTGCCGGGAAGGGGAATTTATCGAAGCAGGTCGTGTGATTGTAAATTAGGTCATTTCCGACCCCCTGACGCCCACCTGTAGCAGCGGCCCACACTAAGTGAAGATGGCTACTTAAAACCCCCAAATCGTAACCGTCAGAGAGCGCAACGACACGCAGTTTTTGATCTGGCAGTATCTCTGCGTCGAGAAACGAGAAAACCCTGAATTTAGCTGTCTCTGTGGTTGCTATAAAACGAGGCAAGCCTGCGAATGCAATTCTCATATCAACTCGGGATTCGCCAAACCTCCACCAAAACTGACGGTGATTTGGTCGTTCTGCGCCGAGTCGATGCGGCCTGACCTCATCCCAGAGAAACTGGTAAGTGGCAGGGTAATTGGCCCTGAGCTTCGGCTCATCCAAAGCTCCAATGTCGATGATGTGGGATGGCTTGATGTTATCAGTTAGGTCGCTTCCGCCGAGATATTTCCGAATGAATGGGGTGCGGGCCAGCTCCTCAAAAAGTACCGCTTGTTCGATTGGATCGACCCGAAAGCCCATACCTACAGGAATAACTCCCATGAACGATAAGCGGCGATTTGAAATCAAATCGGCGGCAACACTGGTGTCGGAACCAACACTTAGGTCAGCGTTAATCAGCCCACGAAAATCAGAAAACTCGATTTGTGCGTTACCATCCGATTGACGTCGTTCTGATACAACCGTCCTCAGCAGCCCAGATTTGGTTCCTACATCACCGACTGTCATGGCAACTCGGACAGCCGCATTTGTTTCTTCGTCACGCCACGGATGGTCTGGTATTGCAAAAGCAAGCGACAGTGGTGGCTTAGCAGACTTATGTGAGTTCACGACCACACGATTTGTGATCTGCTTTATACTATTGGTGGAGACGAGACCGAATCTCCTCACTTTCTCTTTGCGTGAAGCAATCGCCGCTTTCTCCCACCAATACATAACCAAATCGACATTGGCCGGTACAGCGGTGTATGCCGCGCGAACAGCGACAACATATCCATCGCCCAGCCTTTTTCGCATACGTTTGTTGCCAATGAACGGCGGATTACCGACGATGAAATCGGTCTTGGGCCATTTCGCTGCCTTGGGTGCCACGTAATGTTCCACCTCGACGCGCGCATCCTCGTCTGGCACTTTTTTGCCCGTTACGGGATGCAGCTTCATCGTTTCGCCGTCCCAGCGGGTAAGTGGCTTGCCATGCTCGTCCCTCTCCAGCACTTTCTTGTCCCACGTGATCAGCGCATCACGGTTTTCGATGGTCTTCACGTCGCGCAACACCGGCTCGGGCGGAACCTTGCCTTCACCATTCACTCGGAAATGCCATTGCAGATAACCGATCCAAAGCACCAACTGAGCAATCGCCGCAGCGCGCGGGTTTATCTCGATCCCCAGGAAATTCTCGGGCGTGATGGTGTGGCCGCTTAGCTCCGCCACTGTCTGCTTTTCGCCTTCGGGCGCGAGTTCGGCGAGCCGCCCGATAACTTCACCCTCCAGTTCCTTCATCCGGGCAAGCGCGACATAGAGGAAATTGCCGGTGCCACAGGCAGGATCAAGCACTTTGGTCTGCGCGAGCTGTGCGTGGAATTTTTCAATCACGGCGTGGGCTTCTTCGGCCTTACCCGCGTCGATCAACTGACCAGCGGCGGCCTGCACCCCGGCCCAGTCGGCGCGGAGCGGCTCCATGATCGTAGGCATCACCAGTCGCTCGACATAGGCGCGAGGGGTATAATGTGCGCCGAGCTTAGCCCGTTCCTTTCCGTCCAGCGCACGTTCAAGCAGCGTGCCGAAGATTGCGGGCTCGACATGGTTCCACTTGTGGGAAGCCGCCTCGATCAAAAGACTGATTTCATCGGCATTGAGTGCAATCGCGGTGGTATCTTTGAACAGATAGCCATTGAAGCGCAGCACGGTTTCGCCCGCGCCGCCCAGCACACCGGCTAGGCCACCTTTGTCCATCGCCTGCCACAATGACGACAGATTGGGCGCGAAATTCTCCGGGCGCTTCTGCATCCGTGTAAGGAAATCAGTGAAGCTGCCTTCGGGAATAAGCTGCACATCCTCCGCAAACATTGTGAAAAGGCAGCGCATCAGGAAATCGGCGACGCGCGTGGGGTTCTGCTCACGCTTTTCGAGGCGTTTGGAAAGTTCTGCCAAATGCCCGGCGATCTCGCGGGTGACGCGGGCAGCTTCTTTCGAGGGATCGAGACTGAGCGGATCGGTCCAGATGGTCGCAAGGCGGATGCGGACCTCTTCATCGCGCAGGTCGTTGAGCGCGATGCGGAAGCGGGCGGCATCGGGGAATTGGGTATATTGCTTTCCTGTGCCGCTGAAATCGGCATAGACGTCGATGCAATGGCCGACATCGGTGACGAGCAGAAACGGCGGCCAACCGTGGTCAATCGGTAATGCCTTGGCATATCGTTCGGCCTGCCCACGCGCCTCAACCATCGCTTTCGACCAAGCGGGTGTGCCGCGCTTAGCCGTGCCGCGCTTGAAGCGGGTGGCAGCGGTCTGGCCGAAAATATCGAGATCAGCCTCGCCCTGTTCTGCGGCCTTGCGGTCGGCATCGCTGCCTTGTTTTGCCTCTAGAACGAAGCAGTGGCGCTTGTAGGCGTCGATTCGCCCAAAACTTTCGGTGCCATCGGCTTCCGTCTGAAACACGCGGCGTTCGAATACATAATCGTTATACGCGTCGTCGATGCCGCTGCCCTTGGGTGGACCGACGCCGATTAGCGCACACAGGCCAGTAACAAACAGATGAGTATTGGCGAGTTCGGAACCACCTGTCAGCGCCCATTCGGCAATGAAGGATTCGATTTGAGCGTTATCTGACACAGGATGTCTTTAGCCGTCGATGGGCAATACTCGCAATCACCAAACGGCATGTTCATTTCATTCGGATTCCGCACCTTCATCAACTGCAAGCCATATCGCGCAAGGCACGTTTCGCCGCGGTGGAATTAATTTAGCTTGGTCGCACTCATACCGGCTACCGCCACTCGACACTGCGCCAATGCGCGCATCATATGATATTCGACGCCTTGATTGCTGATGCGAAATTTCTCTGCAATTTCGGTATAAGTCATCTGCCTTAGCCGGTGCATCAGGAAGATGCGTCGTGTTCGCTGCGGCATCTCGCGGAGCGATTGCCAATAGGCACGACGCAAATCCGCTGCTTCGATCTGCCACGTTTGTTCGGGTGCAACGGGCGCATCGCGCCCGTCGTCGAGGGGGAACATGACGTTTTGCTCCCGCATCCTTCGTCTCGACCGCTCAACCAGCAAATTTCGGGCCGTCCGAGTGAGATAGGCTGAAGGATTGTCGAGCCTCTCAAACGACCCGCTGCGAAGTACCCTTGTGAAAGCGTCCTGCACAAGATCGGGGGCAGCGTCCCAGCCAACCCTTTTGCCAAAAAAGCGAAGCAGTCGCCGATTTTCGGTACGATAGAATGCATCGAACGATGCGACTTCACAGGGCGCGGTCATGACCGTGGTTCCCGGCGGTCGCCCGGATGCAGCGGCGCATCCCGTGACGCGCGGTAAAGGGTAATACCAGCCTCGATCCGATCGAGGATGAAGGTATCGCGCTCGGCCTTTGAAATTCGGATGTCGGACTTGGAATAGATTTCCAGATTGACCGCGCAGCGGTCGCCAAGCTCACTGCCGACAATGTCGCGGGCGCGCTGCCAGCAGCGTTCATCAGTAAACAGTGGATGATCGACGACGACCCAGAACTCGTAATCGGAAAAGCCTAGGGTCTTTTTGTCTTCGTACCAAGATCTCCGGGCGTAAGGACCGATCAAAATGACCCGCGTTATCCTTCCCGGCTCGGGTGCCTGCACGTGATCGGGTTCGAAAAAGGCCCGCAGTATACGCGTGATCCGTTCGACCTCGCGCTGTTTGCGGCGGATGAGATGGCCAACGCGCGCCATCACGACCTCGCGCGCGTAAACGTCGTTTGAATATGGGGTAGTCATTTATAGCTCGCACAACAGCGGACCGCGCATTCAAGCGCGGATGTGCAAGCGGTGTCCGCTGTGCGCCACTATCGCGGCTTACAGCAACTGCCCGGCCTCAGCGGTCGGACCTACATGATGCTGGCAGGACATTCCTCGGAATGGCCGCCAGTCGTTCCATTCCGCTAGGGGATTATGCCAGAATCGGGGGGTCTGGGCAAGCTGCCCAACGCGCAGCTTCTAATTTTGTGCTGCGGCCTTTTCGAGTTCGGCGATCTTGTCGGTGCAGACCTGATGGACGACGCGGGCCAATTCTTCGACGCGCCCGGCAAGCCAAGTTAACTCGTCCTCACTAATTTTGTAATGCTTCGAGTAGCGCGCTTTCGTATAAGCCTCTTTCAGCTTCTGAAACATCGCACGTTCGCGGTGTGCATCTTCAGGCCAGATGCCATAGATGCGGCGATCGAGCCCCTCGGCCAGCGAGCGCAGGAAAGCGATGTTGTGATTGTACGGTGTGTAGAACGTCAAGGTCAGAAGCAGACCTTGATATAAGCGTTCGGTCGCCTGATGGAGATCGAAAGCCGCAAATTTGTGCTGCTTGTCGGCCAAACTGCTGCGCGAACGTTCGAGAGAATACTCTGCCGCTGGCATGTATTCCTCAAAATATTCCTTTGCAGCCGTCAACGCCTGTGCCGGGGTTTTCGGTTTAGGCGTCGCAAGCTCGCTGTCGTCGACCTCATATAACGCGACGCCGTCCTTCGCGACCTCCATGAAAAAGACCCGGCCATGCGCCAGCCCATCATTCACCTCATGAAGAGAGTGGACGATGAAATTGACCGGCGTGTGCAGGGTCTTCTCTATGGTATAGGCACGGATCAGTCGTTCCTCTGCCTTGGCCCAATAGGCGGCACGGTCGGTCAGTTCCTTCTGGCTGACGATTATGAGAATGTCATAATCGGATTTGTACTGGTTTGCGGACAGGGGTGCATCGACCCAGTCGCCGCGCGCGTGACTGCCAAACAGGATTATCTTGAGGATGCGCGCGCCCTTGCGGGGGCCGGTCGCATTTTCCGTAGCTCGGCGAAACTCATCGAAAATAGCTTCAACAATGCGTTCTAGCTCGCGTTGCTTGCCGATTGGAAGATGATTGAGGTCGTTACGCATCTTCATGAATCTTCGGGAATATTGTCTATTTTGGCAAGCAGAATCGCTGAAAGTGAGATCGGTTTAATGACAGGATTCGATAAGTTTCGGTCAACAGAGAGCTTCGCTGTTACAAGCTAGGTAGCACGTGGTTCACCGACATCGTAAACCCACAATTTGCGATCATAGATGCCGAGACCGGGCCAAGCCGCCCGCCACGTAGCAAGATGCGCAGCCGCAAAGTGCAGATCAAGCGCTGCCTGATCCACCCATAATTCTTTAACGTGGATCAAACCAAAATCGAACACGTCTTGGGCGTAACCGTACTCCATGCAGCCTTCCTCGCAGCGACTAGCAACTGCCATTCGCTCCATGATCGGTCGAGCCGCGTCGATATGGTGGACGGGCAGGCGAAAGGTTCCGACGATCAACAACATCGTTCGAACCTAGAGTGGCAAGCTAGCCATGAAAAGGTCTTTCCGCTTCCGTCAGTTTTCGACAACTTTTCGGACGTTCACATCGTATCGCCATTCGCTCGAAAGCGCGCACCGCACGTGCTTAGCTCTATCGTCAAAAGCGCGGCTAAAATCTTAAGAAATGTCCGATACGTGCGAACCGCCGCAATACAGGACGATAGCAGGAGTTGGACTGGCAAGTATGATCAACAAGAACCTAAAGCGCGTATTCGGCAGACGGCCGACGCCAAACGGTCAGCGGAACACCGCATACGGTGTGCAGGCCCCGCTTGCCGCCTATGGAGCGGATGTCGAACTCGACATGAATCAGGTGGCCGCCTACGCCAGTGCGATGGCCAAGCATCGCGGCTACCCCGAAGAAGCTGCCGCCATGATCGCACGAAGGGTCGTGTTCCTAGAGCGAAGGGATTTGGCTGGCCTTGGCTCCCTGCATCGCGAATGCTTCCTCTTTGGTAATGAACCTTTTGTCAGTCGCTTCAAGATCCACCGGCCGGATGGAACCGAAGGCGGACACTGTCCATTCTACGCCGGTATTAATCTTGAAGCTTCGTTCGAAATGCTGACCACTGTTTCGCCCGAGGATCGCCGATGGGTTCCAGCTCCCAGCAACTCCCTTCTGCTTGTTCCAAAGCTCGCCGAATGGCTGCGCCCCACCGGACGTCGCGCATTGTTCTGGTGGGCAAAAGAAAAGGTGGTGCCCGGCTATATCGTCGTGGAAGGATTCCGCGTCCAGATGTATTCGAAAGTAGGATCGTCGGACGAATTTGCAAGCTTACAACGAGCTGAGCACATTGGCTTCAGTGACTGTCCAGACGATTTCGAACCTGCGCCGCAGCCCCGAAGCGGTTTCCGTGAGAAGATCACGGTTCAACGTCGACATATCGATATGATGGAAGACTATCTGAGAAGCTAACAATGACTATTCGCGAAGAAACCCTCCAAGCCATTGCTAATGATCCTGAAATCGTGCTCTTGCACGGAGCGACGTCTGCTGGAGACCGATCCATACTAGCTGCGCTGCTCGATGCTGACGGCGCTGTAGGCACGACGACAGAAGATAGCCCAAATGCAAGGTTTTGGCATCGCCTAAGCGAATATGGATGGATGGTCGAATTGGAAGCGCTGCTGCCGGAATCTCCATTTCCAATATCGAACTATGGCATCACGGATCGAGGATATCGTGCGATTCCCGTTTTACTTGGCACGTTGGCACCGGCGGAGCATGAAATCTGACTTCCTATTGCGAGAGTTTAGCTGTTCGATCGATATCGCCTGCTTGAAGGTCGGCTTTTCGCTATCTTAAACATAGCGCGGTCATCGGCGGCGTCCAAGGGCATAATACAGAACGCCAAAGGTTACTGCCAGCGATAGGATAACCGACCAAATCGCTTCTGACAGGTTGGGCAGGAAGATCGCACGCAGAATTGCAATTAACAAACTGACGATCACAATGAGGATCACAAGGACAAAAAGACGCTTCGGTTTCATCTTTTGCGCAACCAGTAAACTGCCACTCTATCTCTCCATACTTGAGAAGTGGACAGTTATTGGAACGACGTTAAAATTCTCCAAACTATTTTAAATTGCCTGCGTATGTGAAGATTACGAGCGCCGTTTTTTCGGTGGAAATGCGCAGCGTTCCGGTTACCCTGAACGCTCTCAATGTCCATTTACCACAAGATATTCGCCTAAGCGGTCGGGCAGCGAACGACGACACAGGCGACATTCACAGTATCTTCACAACATTCGTCCACGTGCTGCCAGAAATGGTCGAGCGCAAAGCAGCAAATTGGTTGGTCCCCTCTTTTTCCGTGGCAGCGACGGCGCTCGCGTTGATCCTTTTCGCTACCGGGTATCAGCCGAATTGGATATTTGTCGATTGGAACGGGACAAAAGCCCTGCCGTTTAACGTCACTAAAAAAATGGAAATTGCATCTCTTTGGTATCCGCTGAAGCGTTCATCGATGTCTCTTACCTGTAGTTCGGATGGTCTTCGACTGATGACGAAAGCGCGGTTGCTAGCCCCAGCAGGCGCACGTGCACAGATGAAAGCCCGTCAGCGCCCCTTCGCATATCCGTTACGTGCACAAGTAACGTTTGATTGGGTGCGGTTCAAAGATGGCGTGAAGATCCATTCATTTAAAACAAAGGCCTCGATTGTGGACTTTGGCGAGGCGGACACCATCGTGACCGCGCCATTATCTCGAAGGAACATAGAGATTTTGGTAGGTTGGTTTGAACGGGGGCACCGCAAAATGTCTCCATCGGGTTTGGTGATTCCGGAGTGAATAACCTTGAGGCCCGCGTCGAGGCATCCGACGTGCTGGGATTTGTCGAACACTGTGGTGCCGTGCCCAAGTCTGACAATGTTCCTTAATCAAGCTACCTCCGCTTACCACCCAAATGTAGCTAAAGCCGCAAGTCAGCACACGACACCGTTGCGCACCCTTGCCGCTTCCTGCATTATGCCGTGATGCGCACTATTTTCGCGACCACACTGTTATGCGCTGCTTGCTCATCTTCTCCGCAGATAACTGTCGAGAATCAGGCACGGATGATGGATGAGATTGAACGGCAAGTTCAACTGCCCCCAGGCGCGGATGAATTGCACAATTATGCCCGATACTACACCTTCGATGGCAAAAGGGTAATTGCCACCTTTGTGGCCAGCCGTGGCCTTGATCCGCTCAAGGGCCAGCGCCGCTGGCGCGCCGAACGGCTACCAACGGTAATGGACGGCGGCTGTGCGGTAGTAAATATCATCTACAACCCGCGCGCGCGGAAAATTGAGAAAACTTACTGCAATGGCCTCGCCTAGGGCGGCTTCCCACGCAGCGCCGGTCGTAGGGATCGTTTGCTGAAAGCCGCCATTATTAACCTCGGGGTAAAATTTCAACATCGTTGCAATCGCTCACCTTAAAAAGTGGCATGTTTCTTTGTTGTCTTTCTGGAAGGTCGATCGATATGTCCGCAATCCAATCCCCCGGTTCGCCGATTATTTCATTTTCAGTAAATCCATTTCCCCTCATGCTTGAATACCATTTAACGTATGACGGAGGCTTTACAACGTGACAACAAGAAGGGTGTTTGTTCAGGTACGTCCTGACAAACGCTTCGTCTGATAAAGGTTTTTTGTTCACTTTTGCCAGTTCCAAAAAATGGTTGGTTCCTAACATGCCAATTTCACCACTGTTTTCTCGATTTAAAACATATAAAAGTGCTGCCTCAATTTTCTCAACGTCAGAAAACCTTTTGTTTTGACTAGCGCAATAATCTTCATACAACGGCGTGTTGTCGGCACACGCCGTGAGCAATGCGACGGATATGAGCACACTTATTTTGGGTTTCATATTGTAACACCTTAAAGTTGTCTGTTTCTTGTGCCAAATATCTCTTAACAAAAAACGGTGTGACGTCAGCAACCAGCCTGAGGTTGTCACAGACTGTTTTAGTTGATCGTAAATCGCACGTAAGAGGCGCGAAGCCGGCTTCATTGAAAATTAATAAGCGCTGCAATTGGCTTCGAACATCTGAAAGCAGCCTGTCACCTTCCGAAAACAAAGCTGATGGGGTGGACGCCCCCCGGCGGCATTTATGTGCCATAGTGGAGGTGTTGCAACACCATTGAAGGAGGCGTCCATGTCACAGGTTATCACAATTGGTCTGGATATTGCTAAGAACGTTTTTCACGCACACGGCGTTGATGCGCGCGGTGGAATGGTTTTCAGCCGCAAGCTGACCCGGAGCAAGCTGCTCGACTTTTTTGCGACCCATGCTCGATGCGTGGTGGCACTTGAAGCGTGCGGCGGTGCGCATCACTGGGCGCGCGAACTGCAGTCGATGGGTTACGATGTCCGGCTGATCCCGCCGGCTTACGTCAAGCCGTTCGTCAAGCGTCACAAGAACGATGCGATCGATGCGGAGGCGATCTGCGAGGCAGCACAACGGCCTGGCATGCGCTTTGTTGCAGTGAAGAGCGAGGAGCAGCAGGCAGCGGGACTTGTGTTCCGCACGCGGGACCTGGTGGTGCGACAACGGACCCAACTCATCAATGCGATCCGCGGCCATCTCACAGAGTATGGCTGGGTGGCACCGCGCGGGACGGCGCACATGACGATGCTCGCCGATCTCCTCGACGATGAGGAGATGGCCTCGACCCTGCCGGCGGCGGCGCGACCCATGTTCAAGCTGATGGTCGATCTGCTGGCCGAACTGAACAAGCGAGTCGCCATGCTTGACCGCGAGATTGCGCAGCGTGCGAAGGAGGACGAGGCGGCACGACGGCTGATGACCATCCCCGGCATTGGGCCCATCGCTGCCACTGCTATCCTCGCGCTCGCCCCGCCGATCGGGACGTTTAACAAGGGGCGCGACTTTGCGGCCTGGCTCGGTCTTGCGCCTCGCCAGCACTCGACCGGTGGCAAACAGCGGCTTGGCAGTATCTCGAAGATGGGCGAGCGTACGATCAGACGGCTGCTCATCATCGGTGGTAGCTCGATGGTGCGTCAGGCCTGTCGCTTTGGTGCGCCCTCCGGTTCGTGGCTTGAGCGGATGCTCGCGCGCAAGCCGCGCATGCTCGTCTCGGTGGCGCTCGCCAACAAGATGGCGCGGATGGTCTGGGCGTTACTGACCAAGAAAGAGGATTACAGAGCTCCGGCAGCGGTCACGGTGTAAAGCCAAGACAGCGGCCAGAGGCGTCGGGAACGTAGGCGGACCGAAGGAGGGTATGGCACAACAGTCGGCGAGACGGGGCTGGAAGAACCAGTGAATGGCAGAGCGTTATCCAAGCGCGCAAAGCTGAAATGGATCCGGTCCGCGAACTCCCATACTGGCCCGCAGCTATGGCGCTGCTCATCGAGGCCGGACAGATGACAGCATCCGACTACGTGCCAACATACCCTAATTTATCGCTTGCGTTCGAAGGGGCGTCCACAGATGTCATTCGCATTTGCCAGCTCGAACCATCATTGGGCAGCAAAAATCCGACAAGTTCTTGGTCGCCAAGTCGCTAAAAACTAATCACTAATATCGCATTTTACCCCCGGAGGTGTAATGCCAGTGTATGATTGATATTGAGGAGCGCAGACGCTGGAACGGCAATGGGCACCTGTTACTCGTTGGCCCGGGTGCAGTAGGTAAATCTACGTTTGGAGCATACCTTGCGCCATTGCTACATCGCCGACTCGTCGATCTGGATCAGGAGTTTGGACATCGCTACGGGCAAATCGACGAGTTCATTAGGTTTGAAGGGTATCATCGCTACAAACTGGTAAATTCCGCGCTTGCGGAAGAGATCATCATCTCTTCTCGATGTGAAGTGATCATGGTCACCTCGTCTGGTTTTCTGACCCCGGACAACCCACGACCGGCGCTGGAATCCAATATGAGATTGTTGGCGGAATCATATTCCATATGCCTGCTGCCCTCACGCGATATGGAGCGAGCTGTCACTGTTATTGTAGACCGCCAACTGCGACGTCCCTTCGCACGCGATAAAGCTGGAGAGGAAGAAGCAATCCGAGCCCGCTTCCCAGTCTATGTGACGCTGGGCGATATGGTCGTATTCTCTGAGGCGTCACCGACAGATGTTGCGCAGGCAATAGCCCACCGTTGCTTGCGAATATAAGCTCTACGACCGCTTCCAGTTCACTTAATCTAAGAGTTGTATGTCCGTATCTCGCCCAGGACGAGACACCGTCAGATGCAAACGGCGGAAATGTCCGACTCGGACACTTACCTCGTCCTCTGCCTAATTCTTTAACGCCGTCGAACTCGATAAAGATAGTCCAATGTTTAAGGACATGGCGATCGGCTAAGTTGCTTTCCCGCCATTGATCGCCACACACCACGATCTGTAGTCAATCACATTCTGTTCTACCTGTCCGTTGTCATTCGCCGCCTCTTGCCGCTTTGTATTCGCCTGCGCGCACTTACATCGAAAACGCACTTGCGGAACTAAACGACAGAGCCAATGCTAGGCTCATGGGGAACCAATGACTGTCAACAAATGGAAGCACGTCCCATGTCTAACCTTGAAAGAATCATCCGCCTGAAAACTGTTCTGGATCGCACCGGCCTGTCGCGCTCGACTGTCTACCGAAAGATAGCCGAGGGGACGTTCCCGCCGCAATTGCGGATTAGCAGCAATGGTGCTGGCTGGAGCGAGTCCGAAATCAACAGATGGGTTTCCAATCCCCCAGCCTATCGCCCAGCTTCGATTAATGACTTGCCAGCCTGACGATCAGCGCCCGCCCCTTCCCTTTCGGCCCGCTCCAGAAAATCGGCCCACCACTGCATCATGATGCGTCGGTGGGCCAAATATCGTGCCGAGTTGTATGCGGCGCGAACGCCTCGCGCGACATGCGCAAGCTGCACCTCAATCCAGTCTGGCTCAAACTCACCAGACTCGTTGAGCACCGTGCTAGCGAGGCCCCGGAAGCCGTGGACAGTCGCCTTGCCGCGCAATCCCATTCGATAGAGGATGTCTAGCATTCGGTTCTCGCTGATCACGCTGCTTTTGCTGGTGGCGACAGGGAAAAGGAACTTGCCCAGTCGTTCATTACCAGCGGTGCGAAACACGTTTGCCTCCTCGATCTCTTTGAGGAGCGCTACTGCCTGCCGCGACAACGGAACTAGATGCTCACTGCGCATCTTCATGCGGTCTGGCGTTATGCGCCAAAGCGGCTGTCCGCCGTCAAGCCCCTCGATCTCACTCCATGTCGCGAAGCGGGTTTCCTGCGTCCTGACCATTGTGAGCATGGTCCAGCGCAGCGCCAAGTGGCTCATTAGAGTCCCTTCGTCCTGCGCCAGCTTGGCGAAGAACGCGGGCAGTTCACGCGCATCGACCTTGGCGCGGTGCTTGACGGGTGCGGGTCGCATCATGGCAGGTGCGATGTCGCGACTGGGATCACTACGGCACCGCTGCGTGGCGATTCCATAGCGAAAGACTTCACCGACGTGATTTCTGATTCGGTGCGCCATTTCGACAGAGCCACGCTGCTCAATCTTGCGCAATTCGGTCAGCAGCATCACAGGGTCAATGTCAGCAATCGGAACCGACCCAAGCTCGGGAAAAATATCTTGCTCTAATCGGGTGCGCGTAATCCGCGCGTATCTCTCCGACCAGATGCGCGAGCGGGTATGGAGCCATTCCCGAGCGACAATCTCGAATGCGTCCTGCCCTTTTGCCGCCAGTGCCTTCTTCTCGGCCTTCCGTATACTGCTTGGATCGTGGCCTTCCAGCAAATGGCCCTTCGCCTCATCGCGCCATTTGCGCGCGTCGGCAAGCTTCACGATGGGATATGGTCCGCCAGAAAGCAGCTTCTGCTTGCCAGCGAACCGATAGGACAGACGCCAATGCTTCTTGCCATCTGGATTTACGAGGATGAACAAGCCTCCGCCATCGGCGTGCTTGGTCGGTTTGGGTCCAGCCTTGAGGCTGCGAATGGTGGCGTCGCTCAGCATGTTGGTAACTTACCACATTCGAGCTTGATAACCAAAAATCTTACCAACATTGTGTTGGTAATCCGTGGGATTTGCTGAAATCGCTTGAGACGGTGTGACCGTTGTAACTATCTCAACTCTAACGTTTTTTCGGACAACATGGGACAAAAAGACACAAGTTGAGAAAGATAATGGTCGGGGTGACAGGATTCCAGCAAATAGCTGGAATCACTTAAGAAAATAAGGCATATTCCCCTACACAGCACCTGCACAGTTATGGAACTCCGCGCGCTTTCGCTCCAAACCTGCACAGTTTCTGCACAGTGGAGTATCGGAATGGCGTTCATCACCGACAAGGAGGTTCTAAAGTCCGGCCTGATCATTTTCAGGCGCGGCGATGTCGAACACCGCAATTTTTATTGCCGCATCAAGCTCCCCAAAGAGGACCGCTACAAGACAATTTCGCTTCACACTTCGGACCGGGAGTCCGCCCGCGACCGGGCGTTCGATCAGGACGCCGACATCCGGTTTCGCGTGAAGCATGACGTTGCCGTGTTCAATCGTCCGTTTCGGCAGGTGGCGGCAGATTATCTCCAGACTCAGCAGCGCCGCGCCGATACTGGCGAAGTGTCCCATGACCGGGTGAAGAATCTAAGGAACGCCTTCAAGAAGGCGCTCGAAGATTATGTCGGCAGCACCCAGATCCACTTGATCGGTCAGGACAGTTGGGCGGCTTATCCGACGTGGCGGCGGGAAAACGGCAAGGGCCGTTTCCGCGAGCATATCAGCGATGCGACAATTCAGTTCGAGATGGGTGCGCTCAACGCGGTGATGAACTTTGCCATCACCAAGCGGCTTGTGCCTGCCAGCCACCGATTTGAAGGCAGGCCAAAACTCAAAACCATGCGCCGCGACGAGTTCACCATCGAGGAATATCGCAAGCTGCACAGCGTCGGACGCAAATGGATCAGGGCGGCGACGACACCCCAAGGCACTTGGTATCGCACCATGTGCTACAATTTCATGCTCATCATGTGCAACACGGGGATGCGTCCGCCCGAGGCAAAGAATTTGCGCTGGCGCGACATCACGCTCGCCAAGGATCGTGACGGTCGCGAGATCGTCGTGATGTTCGTCCAGGGCAAAGGAAAGTCGCGCAAGCTCGTGGCTCCCAAGAGCGTCGGCGAATATCTCGATCGGGTGCGCGAGCTGTCCAAGGCCACTGCGCCCGATGATTCCGTGTTCACGATCATCAACGGGAAGCCTGCTAAATATCTCTACAGCGACACGGTGCAGGCCTTGCTCGTGGAGGCTGACCTTCGCATGGGGCCGAACGGCATCCCCCGTTCGACCTATTGCTTCCGCCACACCTACGCCACCTTCCGGCTTAGCGAGGGCGTGGACGTCTATATTCTGTCCGAACAGATGGGCACCTCGGTCAAGATGATCGAGAACCACTACGGCCATGTGAATACCATCAAGCACGCCGACCGCGTGTTGATGGGCATTGGCGGTTGGGAGGCCATGCACGCCGATATGGATGCCGAAGGCGACGTTGAAGAAGCCACCGCCAAGGCGCGAGAGGCCGCAAAATCGAAACAGTCGGTTCGCCCTGCCCACTTCAAACGCTGACTCCGCATCGCTGATGCCCTTTGGAGCCTTGCGTTTGCGCCGGTTTTCCGATGCGCCGCTGGCGCTCTTGATCGGGACACCGGCCAAGCGGGTGAAGGAAATAGGTGCGCCGAGCCTCAAGCGCCCCTTTGCCCGCGTCTTCACCGCACTTGTCGCCCCTTCGCCGCTGGCGAACTTAAAGGGGTGCAATGCAGTGTCTTTCCACTGGCAACCGAAAATCTTGGCCGCTGGTGATTGATGGGCTATCGCTTTATCAATCATATTCATGCTATATCGTGATTGATAGAAAGGCATCTTATCCATCATGCGCTGGAATTGGCAGCTTCCCGACTGGCCTGATTTTCGCTTCGACGCGGATCGCATCCGTGCGTCCGAAGAGCAATTTCTGAAGGGTTCGGGCGTTGTTATCGGTGCACTGCACCACCTTGACGCCGATGCCCGCGATGGCCTGACCATCGAACTGATTTCACAAGAAGTGGTCGATAGCTCCGCCATCGAGGGAGAAATCCTCGACCGCGCCAGCGTCCAGTCGTCACTCGCACGGCATCTGGGCTTTGCGACCGACCAGCGCCGCGCCAATGCGGCAGAGGCCGGGGCCGCTGAATTGATGGCCGATGTGTATCGCAACCATGCCGCGCCGCTTGACGACCGGAACCTGTTCGCGTGGCACGCAATGCTGATGAACGGACGGCGCGATATTGCCGATGTCGGGCGCTACCGTAGCCACGAAGATGCGATGCAGATCGTGTCTGGCGCGCTTCACGCGCCGCGTGTGCATTTCGAGGCACCGCCGTCCGATACCGTTCCTGCGGAAATGTCACGCTTCATCGCATGGTTCAATGACAGCGCGCCGTCGTCGCCGAACCCACTTCCGGCGATTACCCGTGCTGCAATCTCGCACCTGTGGTTCGAGAGCATCCATCCCTTCGAGGATGGCAATGGCCGTATCGGGCGCGCGATTGCTGAAAAAGCGTTGGCACAAAACCTTGCGGCCCCGACGCTGACGGCTCTCGCGGAAACGATCCATCGTCACCGCAAAGCCTATTATGCTGCGCTCCAGCTTGGCAGCCAGAGCAACGATATTGATGCCTGGCTGACATGGTTTGCCGATATTGTCATCGAGGCGCAGGCGCGGACGATCACCCGCATCCGCTTCCTGATCGACAAGACGCGGCTGCTCGATCGCTTGCGCGGGCAAATCAACGAACGGCAGGAAAAGGCGTTGCTTCGCTTGTTCCGTGAAGGGCCGGACGGCTTTGCGGGTGGATTGAGTGCTGGCAATTACCGGACGATCACCGATGCCAGTCTAGCCACCGCAACCCGTGATTTGAACGACCTAATTGATAAAGGTGCGCTGATCCGCACTGGCGAGCGGCGCTATGCGCGTTATCGCCTTGCGGTTGTAATGGTAGCCGATAAAAGCGCAAGTGAATGACTGAAATAATTACAGATTATCACTCCAAATACTTGGCTAGTGACCTTGTGCGACGGAGATCGTCCGATAGCAGTGAGAAGCTGGCAGTTGCTGTCGCGGGCGCGCAAGTTGATATGAATCCGCATCAAGTGGACGCGGCCCTTTTTGCATTTGCATCACCACTGTCAAAGGGGTGGGCCGAGGGTAAGCGGCGCATTCTAATCATCGCGCCATCGAACCTTCGCAAACAGTGGCATCAGGAAATGAATGAGAAATTCTTCATTCCATGCACCATCATCGAATCAAAACCTTACAACGCTGAGGTTAAAGCTGGCAATTTTCGGCCCTTCGACCGGACCGACAGCATCGTCATTTGCTCCTATCAGTTTGCCCGCAACAAGGCCGCAGACGTTCACGCCACACCTTGGGATTTGGTTGTGATCGACGAAGCGCACCGGCTGCGCAATGTTTACAAGCCATCGAATGTTATCGCCAACACACTGAAGGGTGCACTTGCCG
>LNFK01000011.1 GCA_001464315.1 Sphingomonadales bacterium Ga0077559
AATTTTGTTCCAAGACACTAGCCGTTTGCTGGGCTGGTCGTGACATCTACGGCACTTTGATCACAGAACGACGCTTACCGACGTCCTTAGGTTGCTGAAAAATGCTCGAAAATTGGAATAACCAACACTTTTATCGGGTACCGCATTTTACTTCACCGTTTACCGACAATGAAGTGGACGCGGCAGCTTCCAGTTACCGAAACCGCAAAAAACTTCTACACAGTTCCTGCACAGGTCAAAAATGGTCTATTTTTGTTAATTATTTCAGTGACTTAAAAGTCACCGATATAATGGTCGGGGAGACAGGATTCGAACCTGCGACCCTCTGGTCCCAAACCAGATGCGCTACCAGGCTGCGCTACTCCCCGACATGGGTACTCTGGTACAACAATGTACTTCTCACTGGCTTACCATCCAAAGCCCTGAAAGGGCAAAGGCTGGTGGGCCCGGAGGGACTCGAACCCCCGACCTAGCCGTTATGAGCGGCCAGCTCTAACCAACTGAGCTACAGGCCCCGACCGGCTAGCCAATCGTGAGCGCGCCGATAGCGGAACTTTGCACGCGCTGGCAAGCCCTTATCTCAAAAGCCATTGAGAATTCCGCTGGCATTCTTGATTTCTGCCATTGTCGTAGGACGAACAGCGGAAGCTTTCAAATGCGCAAACACGCCGATGAACCAACCATATAGGTCGGCAAGCTGGGCATCATCGCGCACATAAGGCGTGTGGCCAACGGCGAGCGACGGAGAATGAAAGGATAAATTTATAACCGGCACGCCTTTGGCAATCGCCATATCAATCCCCTGAATTGCTTTCTCCAGGGAAATGCCTTCGGGTGTTAGCGCTATTCGCTCGACAAGGCCCGTGCGTGCAAGCGCCGACCGGGCGGGCTGCGAGCCGAACCACTGACCGAAGACAAGGTCACCCACAGATCGCATTACGCCCCCAAACACCGTGGTAAGCGGCAATTCTATCACCGCACCGCGTTTTATCCAATAGGGATTGATCGGATGGTCGGTGTAGTCAGGACCACCTTGCGCCGAATAGTCGAAGCGCGAACGGACGGAAGTGTCGATGGCGATGCCAAGATCGGCCAATATCGATGCGGTATGCTGCCCTGCACCATATCGGCCCGCGCGATAGGCGTCGGGCTTCACCGCAAAACGGTCCACAATGGCCGCATGTAGATGCGTGAGTTTGGCGCGTTCCAGCGCTTTGGGTAGGTTGCAAGCATAACTGTTGATGTTCGACAAATCCTCGTCGAATGGCGGGTTAACCCAGGGGTGCAATTGCACACCTATTTCTGCCTGATCGGACTGCGCGTAGCCGGCAAGTAACTCGACACCGAAGCGGTCTTCAGTAATTGGGAAATCCACAAGATAACATGGCTTAACATCATGTTCGGAACATAAAGTTTGAAATCGCGGGACCGATGTTAAATGCGTGGTGCCGAACCCGCTGCGCGAAAACGGCTTGTTCCAGTCAAACTCTTCTTCGGTGTCGACGGTCAGAATAAAAGTCGGACCGCCCAGTCCCGACAAGTCAACGAAATCCGGAGTAGACTTATCGATGGGATTAGGTGTGAATTTCGTCCCTAATCCCGCTTGCGCCGACATATTAATCCCGTTCTTGGTCTCGATACCCGATCTGGCCATTTCCGACCGCTGGCAAGCTTAGTATCAAAGCTTCATTGTAAAATCGTAAATCCCCGCCAACATTTCGGGCCAGGCTTCGGACAAGGCGCAACGAGAAGCCCAATCCAAGCAGAGGTGCGTCGGTGCAGTCGTCGAAACTGTTGGGAACCGATCCGAAAAGTTCTGCCTCATTCATTGCCGCGAGCCTGAGCGGCAGGGTAAGTACGAAACGGTTGATAGCGTTGAGTCCGGGCTCGGTCCGGAAGCGACCGTCCAAAATTTCGCCAGCCTCGCACCCGATGATAACCGCAGACAGCAGGCGGGAAAACATTCGTTCAGCAACCTCTGATTCGACCGCATAGGGCCGAACCGGGTGCGCTTGGACAATGTTTAACGTGACGTGCAGGAGTTCGCTCAAATTATGCAGCCGGTCGGCAATACGGCCGGCAAGCCAATCGCAATCAGTCACCCCTTCAGCCAAGCTCAATTGACCCGCTTCGATCCGCGCGGCCATCGACAGATCGTCGAACCCGGCCAGCAATCGCTCCGCATCGTTCAAGATATTGCGCGCGAGCAACCGATATTCTTCGGTCACCGGACCGAATAGTTGCTGTTCGATTATCTCTGAAAAACCAATGATAGCGCCCAACGGCGTTCGCAGTTCGTGCACCAGTTGCTGGATATGGTCGGAACTTGGAGAGACTTGGCGCGGGATCAGAGCGCTTTCCGCGATTGTTGGCCGACGGAATATCCCGCGATAGCCGTTGAACCGCCCGCTGATTGGATCGAAGAAAGGCGCTGCGTTTATTCGCCAGTCACCTGCAACGATTTCAGCGCCGCACAGCCGCATCCGTGCGTTTTCCAACGGCATGCGTTGCCGGAACGCCGCAGCCCCATAGGCGTCGGGTCCTGGTCCTTCGTCATAAGCAGGTTCGGCAATGTCCACACCGACTACCGCTCCTGGCGGCGCACCTTCGATCCAACTCACAGTGCCGTTTTCATCAGTCTCGAAGCGAATTTCGTCGATACGGTCAGAAAAGCTGCTGAATTCGTGTTCGGCAATTGGCAGATACGGGACATCTTGCGTTTCGCGTTCACTTCGCAACCGCTCGATCCGTTCGACGATATCTCGGATTTGCGTTCCATTTGCCGCCCCGGCTGTTTCAGCGCTCGGCGGCACAGGTAAAATGAAATCCGCCGATGACCAGAATACCAACGCTCGCCGTGTTTCAGGCCCCAAGTCGTTGCGATTCCTAAGAAAGCCCCTGGCCCGCGTTGGTAAAACAGGAATGATTTCCGCCCATTCGGCATCGGGAAGTTTCGCGCCGCTAATTGCAGCAGATGCGACCGCAGGAATGTCACCGGCAAGCAACAAAACCAAAGCTGGCGAATGGATCCGCCCTGCAAGCGACCGCACCGCTTGCTCACGCGTCACGGGCGCAATGAGCGGTAAAAATTCGCGAACCTTTCGCAATCCTGCGGCGACATGTTCAATGGCGAACTCCTTGGGGTTTTGGGCAAGGATATCGACAAGTTGCCGCCATTTGACTGCGACGCCAAATTCCCCATCGTCCGCATGACGCAAAGCAGTTTCGAGACGGTCGTCGAAGCGCAAAACCAAATATTCCTAACGATCAATTATCCCTGTTGCCGCCGTTGTTATACCCGTCTTACGGCACACGAAAGCGACAAAATTTGCGCGTCACACTATGGGACAATTGCAATAGGATATAATTTTATTATAACTGCGGCAAAGAATGGAAATGGATATATCACGAACATGGCCAATATGAACCTCGATGCGATAGATTTGAAGCTTTTGGCTGAACTGCAGGCAGACGGCCGTATAACCAATGTCGAACTTGCCACAAAAGTCGGTCTGACCGCGCCGCCGTGTTTGCGGAGGATGCGCGCGCTAGAACAGTCTGGTACAATCAAATCCTATCATGCCGATATCGATGCCGGGTCACTGGGTTATACGATCACCGTCTTTGCGATGGTCAGCTTGAAAAGTCAGGCCGAAGATGACCTGAAGGCATTCGAACAGCATGTCCGCGCGCTACCCGATGTGCGCGAATGCCACATGCTAAATGGCGAAATCGACTTCATCCTGAAAATCGTCGCACGTGACCTGCAATCTTTTCAGGAATTTCTGACTTCGAAGCTGACTTCAGCGCCCAATGTCAGCAGTGTCAAGACATCGCTGACGATTCGGACTGCCAAGGACGAGCCCGGCGTTCCCATTCCTGCGGCATAAAGACCTTTAGTGGATGGGAGGCACGAAGCCCCCCATACAGTTTGCCTTATTATATCAGGTTGTTGCAGGCGCGGCGACCGGTGATTTCGCCATCTGGTCGATATAGATATTCCAATATTCGGCGATTGCCTTGCGGTTAGCGCTGGTCAACATGGCGAAGTCCGCCTTTGCCCCGGTATAATCGCCGAGCATCGTTTTCGACATTGCCAGCCTGAAACGAGTGCGGTCGGTTTGGTCTTTACCGTCCTTGTCGAGGATCGGCGACTTAGCCAGCGCGCTCTCGTACAATTCTTTCGCGGTTTTATAGTCCTTGTGCGAAAAGAAAGAGTCGGCGGTCAGCGATGCCAGCATGCCTTTGGCACTTGCTTTCGCAGGCGCAATAGTACCGGGTAATGTCCGCGTATCTTCGGCTAGCCGTGATTTCGCTTCATTATACTTTTCACTGAAGGTCACGTTATTTCGTGAAATAACGCCTTTGGTGAACCCTTCGTCGAGCACAGACACGGCTTCTGCCGGATAACGAACACCAATATAGCTCAAACTGTCGAGATATTGCGCATATTCCTGCTGGAAGCGCAGACCGTTGGTGACTCGCATAAGGCGCATGATGTCGAGTGCTTCTTCCGGATTGGTCGTCAGCGACCGATCGAAAAATGCGAGTGCGTCATGCCAGTAGTCGGCGTTATTTTCGGTCATCAGCAATTGCTTGTACCAATTGGCCGCACCCCCATAATTTTTCGCCTTAGCTGAGAGATTTGCGGCACGAACATAATAAGCTTTGTTAACAGAACCCTTGGCTTTGTCGGCATCGATCGCTTTTCCCAACCAGGCCATCGCATCGGCGTCCTTATTCTGTTGCGACTGCGCATTCGAAATCAGGAATTCGATATTATTGCCGCGATGGCCCAAATTATAGGCATCGGTCATCAGACGTTCGGCATCAGGAAATCTTTTGCCGTCATAGGCAATTGCGCCTTTGCGGAAGGTATATTCGGTTTTGACATTCGCTGGCGTGGATGCCGATGCGAGCATCAGGTCAATTCCCTGCTCCTGGAATGCGATATCCTTCAGCTGCGCGCCGATATTGATCGCCAATATGCCCGCTTCATAGCGGTCGTCATCGTTCTGGATCGCCGCGATAACTGTTGGGTAATCAGCCTTTGCCCCGGCATAATCCTTTGTCTTGTTGAATTTATCCAAGACAGGCGAGAATGCAGCGATGAACGGCTTTGAGTAATTCCGCTTCGGCGCGGCAGGCGCGGCCGTTTCCTTGCCCTTCTTCTCTTTCTTAGGCTTGTCCTGCGCTAGTGCAGGTGCAGCTGTCAGAGATAGACTGGCAAGCGACAATGCCACAGCAAATTTGGAAACAAACTTCATTTTACTCTCCGCGAATAAAGGGTTTTGGCCTTATTGCCTTCATAGCGCCCGACTATAGTTAGGTGCCTGGCATTGTGCAATTCTCATAGAGGCGTTGCATGAATTGCGGTTGAACAAATATTTTGCAGGATCACATATGGCCAACGAATGCGCGGTTATAATCGGGGCCAGCGGCGGGATCGGCAGCGCGTTTGTGACCGAACTTAACGCGCGTGGACGTTATAGTGATGTTGTCGGATTTTCGCGGCACAGTGCGCCGCCGATCGACCTGCTCGATGAAGCCAGCATTGCGGATGCCGCATCACAATTGGGACAGGCGGGTCTGGCGCTTAGGCTGATCATCGTCGCAACGGGAATCTTGCATTCGGCAGACAAAGGTCCAGAGAAAAGCCTGCGCGAGCTAGATCCGGAGTGGATGATCGAAAACTACCGCCTGAATGCGGTAGGGCCAGCGCTTATTGCCAAGCATTTTCTGCCCTTGATGCCGAAAAACGGTCCCGCCTGCATGGCGTTTCTGTCCGCACGCGTTGGCAGCATATCGGATAACCGGCTCGGCGGCTGGCACAGCTATCGTGCGTCGAAAGTCGCGCTTAACATGCTCGTGCGCAACATGTCGGTCGAATGGCAGCGAAAAAATCCGCAAGCTCTCATCGTGGGCCTTCATCCAGGTACCGTCGAAACGCCGCTAAGTGCGCCTTTTAAGGGCAATCCAGCGCATGACCGCTTCTCGCCCGCACAGGCCGCGCGCCAAATGCTCGATGTGCTGGAGCGACTGTCGCCGGACCAATCAGGCCAGCTTTTCGCCTATGACGGGTCGCTGATCGCGCCTTGAGGCGAATCCACCGCTGAATCTGTGGATAAGTTGTCGAAAACTACCTCGTTGTCGGGGCCATGGGTGGCTATTTCGGGCAAGCTGGTCTAGGGTTTTGCGTTATTGAAAAAATAAGGATTTCCGCGGCGTGAGCGATGATTTAGCCTCTAAAGACCCATCTGATATTTCCCCGGTAGACATCGTCGATGAGATGAAGGCGAGCTACCTCGATTACGCGATGTCGGTCATCGTCGCGCGCGCGCTTCCCGATGTGCGTGACGGCCTTAAGCCCGTCCACCGCCGTATTCTCTTCGCATCGCAGGAAGGCGGCTTTGTTGCTGGCCGTCCCTACCGCAAATCGGCGAAGATCGTTGGTGACGTCATGGGCAATTATCACCCGCACGGCGACAGCGCGATTTACGATGCTTTGGCCCGCATGACTCAAGACTGGTCGATGCGCGTTCCGCTGATCGATGGTCAGGGTAATTTCGGTTCGATGGACCCCGATCCGCCAGCGTCGATGCGTTACACCGAGGCGCGGCTGAAAAAGGTCGCCAACGCCCTGCTAGACGATCTCGACAAGGACACCGTCAACTTCCAGCCAAATTATGACGGCAGCCGCGAAGAGCCGCAGGTTCTCCCTGCCCGTTTTCCCAATCTGCTCGTCAATGGCGCCGGCGGTATCGCGGTCGGCATGGCGACGAACATTCCGCCACACAATTTGGGCGAAGTTATAAAGGCCTGTCTGGCCTATATCGACAATCCGATGATTTCGATTGATGAGCTGATCGAGATCGTCCCCGCCCCCGATTTCCCCACTGGCCCTCTGATCCTCGGCACTGGCGGCGCGCGCGCCGCCTATCGCGACGGCAAGGGCTCGATCATGCAGCGCGCGCGTCATGAAATCGAGGAAGGCAAAGGTGACCGCCGGTCGATAGTTCTCACCAGCATTCCGTTTCAGGTCGGCAAATCCGGCCTCGTCGAAAAAATCGCTGAAGCCGCAAAGGATAAGCGCATCGAGGGCGTGTCAGATATTCGCGACGAATCGAGCCGCAAGGGAGTTCGCGTCGTCATCGACCTGAAACGCGATGCGACCACGGACGTCGTGCTCAACCAATTGTGGCGGCACACTCCTGCGCAATCGAGCTTTCCTGCCAATATGCTCGCCATTCGCGGCGGACGGCCAGAGGTTCTGAACCTCAAAGACATCATTACTGCGTTTGTTGATTTCCGCGAGGAAGTCATCACGCGACGGACCAAATTCGAGCTCAACAAGGCACGCGAACGCGCGCATTTGTTGCTCGGGTTGGTCGTCGCGGTCACCAACCTGGACGAAGTGGTTCGCATCATCCGCGGTTCCGCCAGCCCCGCAGAAGCGCGCGCCGCATTAGTCGCACGGCAATGGCCAATTGCTGAAATCGCGCCGTATATCAAACTGGTTGAGGCGGTCGAAGCCGACGTCACCGGGGACACCTATCAGCTGTCAGAACTGCAAGTCCGTGCGATACTCGAATTGCGCCTGCATCGCTTGACCGCGCTTGGGCGCGATGAAATTGGCAAAGAATTATCAGGTCTTGCAATCAAGATTGAAGAATTTCTCGCAATCTTGGGCGACCGGACAAAGCTTTACGCCGTCCTGCGCGAGGAACTGGTCGCGATTGACGAAGAGTTCTCCACCCCGCGCCTTTGCGAAATCACCGCGAGCTGGGACGGGCTCGACGACGAAGACCTGATGGAACGCGAAGAGATGGTCGTGACCGTCACGCTCGGCGGTTATATCAAGCGCACCTCGCTCGCGACTTTCCGTGCGCAAAACCGTGGTGGCAAGGGCCGTGCGGGCATGGCGACCAAGGAAGAGGATGCGGTTACCGAATTGTTCGTGACCTCGACGCATACGCCAGTTTTGTTCTTCTCCAACATCGGCAAGGTCTATCGGCTAAAGGTCTGGAAACTACCCGAAGGCGGCCCGCAAACGCGAGGTCGTCCGATGGTCAACTTGCTCCCGCTCGGCGAAGGCGAAGTGATCTCTAACGTCCTGACGCTGCCCGAGGACGAGGCCGAATGGGGCGGTCTGAGCGTCGTATTCGCCACCGCCAAGGGCTACGCGCGCCGCAACAGCATGGATGCCTTCGCAAACGTGCCGTCGAACGGCAAGATCGCTATGAAATTCGAAGGCGAAGATGTCGACGACAAGCTGATCGGTGTAGAGTTGCTTTCGGCGGACGACGATGTCCTTCTCGCAAGCCGCAACGGCAAGGCCATACGCTTCGCCGCCGACGACATCCGCGAATTCCAGAGCCGCGCCTCGACCGGCGTTCGCGCAATGAAACTGGCAAAGGGCGATGAAGTCATCTCTCTCTCGATCCTCCACCGCGTCGGCACCACACCCGAAGAACGCGAGGATTACCTCCGTTTCGCCCCGTGGAAACCCGAACGCGAGGGCGAGCCTACCCTAGCCGCCGACCGCATCGCAGAGATGGCTGCCGCCGAACAATTCATCCTCACCGTGTGCGCCAACGGCTATGGCAAATTGTCATCGGCTTATGGATATCGGCGGACGGGCCGTGGTGGTCAGGGCATCACTAACATCGACAATATCGAACGCAATGGTCCAGTCGTCGCGAGCTTCCCCGCCACAAAGGGCGACCAGTTAATGCTGGTCACCGACCAGGCCAAGCTGATCCGCATGCCGCTGGATTCACTGCGTGTTCTTGGGCGCGGGACTGCCGGGGTGCGGTTGTTCAATGTTGGCGATGACGAGCATGTTGTTGGGGCAGCGAAGATTGATGAGAGTGATGAGGGGGAAGCCGAGGGTCCCGAAATCATCGATCCGTCGGAGAGCTAACAAAACCGATTTTTAACACCGCCTATGGTATAACTGTAGATAGCCAGCAAGTCCTCGGACACAATACTAATCAGCGGCTCCCGCTTGCAATGTAGAGTTTGTTTTGAGAGTTTCGCAGGGCCAACCCGCGATGGTTGGCGCTGCTCTTTCTCAATGTAGATATTGCTTGAAATCTACGTGGCCAAACATGTCCGCTAGAGCGACAAGGGAGACAATTAAAATGCCGTTGGCCGTCGCTTTTGTCGCTTTATACTAATCTCCAAATTCAGATGCGCTCTTCACCTTCTGGATAATGCCCACGCTTGACCAATGTTTGCACGATGCCGACCGCCATCATCAAGACGCCGAAATAATAGAGATACCAGATCGCGGTACTGACGAATTCTGATTCTGCCAGCGGTCCCAATCGCGCGAAGATCAGCAGGTCGGAGATCACGAACAGAACCGCGCCGATACCTAAGCGGTAGCGCGGGAAATTGCTGTTCCATGCCATCGCAGCCATTGTTGACAGGAAGACGCTGTAGCCCGCGACCTGAATGCCGGTTTCTGTATCCCCGGGAAGGAAAAACGCGATGAACGGCGTCAGGAGGAACAAAGTTATGGCAAACAGCTTCTGGCTGAAAGTCGCGCCGACCCTGCGGTGCCGTGCAAAGATCCAGATTGCGATGATATGACCGGCGGCGAACGCCAATGCGCCGTAAATCATGCTCAGCTCGATCAGTCCATCGCCGAGCGCGTAAAATGCGAGCACCACGGCCAGCATGACAAACTCGCCCTGATGGTGACGGCGCAGCGCGTAAGGTACGAGCAAACCGACAGCCGCCATCTTCCAGATTATTGCGTAGAGATTGCCCTCGATGGGCAGCAACAGCCACGTAGCCGGGAAGCTGATCCCGGCGACCAGACTGGCGAGCAGCCAAGGTCGTTTATGCGCTAAATCTTGCCCCATGCCTCACGCTTCCTGCAAAATTCCCCGCAAAACAAGCGGTAAATGCGCAGGCATCGCATCCGCGGTCAGCCCCGGCCCGGCTCTGACCCCAATATCGCCGTGTAGCCAGCAAGCAATTGCAGCCGCGTCGAACGCGTTGTTTCCCTGAGCCAACAGCCCGCAAACCAACCCCGCCAAGACGTCACCAGACCCTGCCGTTGCCAGCCAAGGCGAAGCGTGGAGGTTGTTGGCGATGCGGCTATCAGGCGACGCAATGATCGTTTCAGCTCCTTTCAGGAGAACGACTGTCCCTGCCCGCGCCGAGGCGTCCAAAGCCGCCTTCGCCCGGTTATCGAGCGATATGTCCGGAAACAGCCGCGCAAATTCGCCATCATGCGGCGTCAGGACGGCTTTCTCGTGGAGCACGGCAAACAGCATTTCGGGTTTGGCGGAAAACGCAGTCAGTGCATCGGCATCGAGCACTATCGGGATTTGCCGCATCAACAGCGTCGCGACATCCTGCACCAAATCTTCGCTCACCCCGGCGCCGGGACCGATCAGCAGCGAACGGACACGGTCGTCGATCGCCGAGAATTCCGCATCGCGCTCGCGCAGCATGATCGCGCTGACGTGTGCGGCATGTTCGGCCAGCGCGGCGTGATTGCCCACGATGGTGACCAGCCCCGCACCGACCGCCAAAGCCGCCTCAGCCGAAAGCCGCGAAGCCCCCGTGTGCAAACCCGGACCACTGATGACCACTGCCGCCCCCCGCGTATATTTGTGGGTGTCAGCAGGCGGCGGTGTCAGCACCGGTGCCAACATGGTGCCGTCGGCTGTGAGGTTAAGCGTAAATCCCATAGTTCATCATGCCGCTTTTGCCTGTGCAGGACCATGAAATTTTGTTAGCCGCGCCGCCATGCAAAAATTTTACGACGTTCACATCATCGGTGGCGGCCTCGCGGGCTGCGAAGCAGCTTGGCAATTGGCACAGCGCGGTGTCAAGGTGCGCCTGTCCGAAATGCGAGGGTCAGGTGACACTACCCCTGCGCACCAGGGCGATGGCTTGGCGGAACTGGTTTGTTCGAACAGCTTCCGTTCCGATGACGCCGAAAGCAATGCCGTAGGGCTGCTGCATCAGGAAATGCGCGATCTTGGCTCGCTGATTATGATGGCCGCTGAGGTTGCAAAAGTGCCGGCGGGTTCGGCGTTGGCCGTAGATCGTGATGTGTTCTCGGCAGAGGTCGAAAAGCATCTGCAAAATAATGATAATATCGAAGTTATACGGGAACGCATCGATTCTGTCCCAGCCGAAGGTCATGTGATTATCGCAACAGGCCCTCTCACGGCAATGAGCCTCGCGGAGAGCATCATGGCCAGAACGGGCGAAGACCGCCTCGCCTTTTTCGACGCGATTGCGCCAATTGTCTATCATGACAGCATCGATATGGACGTCGCATGGTACGCCTCACGCTGGGACAAGGGCGAAGGCAAGGACTATATCAACTGCCCGATGGACGAGGCGCAATATCGCGCCTTCCACCAAGGCCTGCTCGACGCCGAGAAGACAGAATTCAAGGAATGGGAGACCAACACGCCCTATTTCGAAGGCTGCATGCCCATCGAAGTCATGGCTTCGCGCGGGCTCGACACGTTACGTTTCGGGCCGATGAAGCCGGTGGGCCTCGACAATCCAAAGACGGGCCGCTGGGCGCATGCGGTGGTGCAGCTTCGGCAGGATAACAAGCAGGGCAGCATCTGGAACATGGTCGGTTTCCAAACCAAGATGAAGCATAGTGCTCAGGTCGAGTTGCTCCGCACCATACCTGGACTTGAAAAGGCCGAATTTGCGCGATTGGGGGGCCTTCACCGCAACACCTTCATCCGCTCGCCGATCCTGCTCGACCGCCAGCTGCGGCTGAAATCATCGCCTAACGTGAGGTTTGCGGGGCAGATTACCGGATGCGAAGGTTATGTCGAAAGCAGCGCGGTTGGCTTGATGGCGGGCATCATGACAGCAGCTGAACTTTCGGGTCGCGATATCCCACAACCACCACCAACCACCGCACTCGGCGCGTTGCTCGGACACATCACTGGCGACGCACATGCCGATGACTATCAGCCGATGAACGTAAATTTCGGGCTGTTCGCGCCGCTTGACGAAAAGGTACACAAAAAATCGCGCAAGGCGGCCATGACGTCACGCGCACGCGCCGATTTGGCGACATGGGTTTCTGCGCAGCGGGTTGCGCTCTAACAACGACAACCAGGCTTCGCTGCCGCTTTCGGCCGCGTGGCGGCGAATTCCTTGCGGGTGAGCAGCCTGTCTTTGTTGCGATAGGTTCCGGCAAAAAACTCTCCGGTAGCCGCCGCCTATTCTTCGAATGTCAGAAGGTTATTTCCATCTTTATCGAGCGACTCGAACGCCTTGGTCCGGCTACCCATCATCTCCAGCCTTGAAATTAGCTCGTCACGATTGCGATCATAGCAGTTAAAGCAGACTTCTTCACGGCTGGCTTTCGGCGCTTCGGGCGGCGTTGGAGGTAAGAGGCCGAAGGCAGGTGCACCGGGACCGGCTTGGGGCAATTTATCGGGTAGAGCCGCAGGTGGCGGCATCGCCGGAATGGAATTTTCCTCATCAGCCCGGGTCTGCCACATCCAAAGCCCGCCAGCTACAACCAGCAGAGCACCTAATCCACCCGCCAGAAGTCGCCGCATCTATGCCCCTAGCATGAATGACGTCATGACGATGTGCGCCAGAATCTACCGGCCCGTTAAGGCATGCCAGATAAGACGTGGGCCGGATATCTGGCGCACCGACATTGTCAATATTGTCAGCGGTCGAACAACTCGCCTCGTCGGTAAAGCTACGTAACTCCCGGGTGACTGACCCACACGCCCATTGAAACGCACGCGCAAATCATTTGCCGCCCATTCTTGGCCGACTTCTGCCGGAAAGTCCGTCTCTCCAGCCAATTTAGCGTAAGAACCAAACACCGCCGTGCCACGCGCATCAGCAAATGTCCGGACGATGATGGCCATCCAATCCTGATCAACCACCAGAGTTTCCCAAGCATTGATCAGCGTCACGGCGGCTTCTACCAATGTCAGGTCATCCAGTTCTGACAGTTTCGCCAATAACGGTTCGCCCTTGGGGCGATCTGCCGGAGCGGCCAGCATCGCATCGCGCCACCATGCTAGTTTCAGTTGGCCAAATAACGGCTCACTTGCACTGCCGACAATTGTCGCAAAGCGCGAATCAAGCCGCAGCAGCAGCGCTAAACTGTCCTTCATCGCACGCTGAGCATAGGCCAAAGCGAGTCGTTCGGGCGGCGTCAGTTCGTCGTCGTCAAGATTCATATCCGCCCCACGATACCAAAATCGGGCGCAAATCAAGCTTAACGGCCCGGTAACCCTACTTTTTCAAATATCACTTACCAAGCGTCGATTAAGGCGAAGGTTGAGATTTATCTGTGGAACAGGGGAACGCCACAATGTCAGCACCAACCGACGCTCAAAAGCGGTCTGGATTTCTAGCCCGTATTCGTAAAGACGAGTCGGGCAACGTGATTGCAATCATGGCAGCAGCGATATTTCCTGCAATCGGGATTATCGGCGGCGGTGTCGACATGAGCCGTCTTTATCTGACGCGCACCAGTCTGCAAGCCGCTTGCGATGCAGGCTCCCTGATGGGCCGACGGACAATGGGTAGCAGCACCTGGGCTGCTAACGACGATAGGGCCAACGAGCGTGCCGAGCAGTTGTTCGATACCAATTTTGCCAATGGTGCCTATGGCAGCGAAAACTTGACGCGGTCGTTTTCTGAAAGTGGCGGAACCGTTACCGGGCGGGCATCTGTTGAAGTGCCGATGGCGATGATGTCGGTTTTCGGCATCGAACAAAAAGAAATTTCGGTGACATGCACCGCAGAAATGCGAATTCCGGCCAGTGACATCATGTTCGTTCTCGACACGACAGGTTCGATGAATTGTCCGGAAGACGGTTCATCGTGCAGCGGTTATAGCAGCACCGAAGCGCCTAACGCAAAGATCAAGGGGTTACGAAAAGCAGCCAGCTGTTTTTACGAAGCATTGGCGAAACAGAATGTGCCGATCGTAACCCCCGAAGACTGCGATGAAGAGGCCGAACCAGTAGGGGCGACGTCCGACGTGCGTCTGCGCTTTGGCTTTGTGCCCTATGCGGTCAATGTGAACGTAGGCAAACTGCTGCCGCTTAATTTCATCGCCAACCAATGGACATATCAATCGCGAGAAGCGACCTTTGAAGCCCAAACCGACCCCAACGCGTACGATGCCAGTTATGGAACCGAAGGACCCATAGTCCAAACCACGACGGTACCGCAAACAGCGCCCGGCAATACCGGTTGGTCAAACCTGTCCACCAATTTGAACCATCCCAATGGTCAGCAATATTCCTATCTTTATCAACGTGCTAACTCCGGGACATTATGTGTCAGCGGAATACCGCAGGTTCCCAACCCTACGGCGACGGGCAATCTGGTGGCTAACGGGCAGTCCCCCGCCACGCCTGTTTATCCAGAAAGCTCTGTTACAAAATATTATTATCGAACCAACACTGGTTCAACCTTTCAATATCAATATATTGCGACGCAGACAGGGAATGGCAACAACAGGAAATTTTACTGCCAGTTGCAACGGCGGACGGTCGACCAGACATCGACGCGTATCAACTACAGCTCCACTGTCCCAATAACTTGGGTGTATAATCCGTCATTCCTGCGCTGGACTTACAAGCCTACCACTTTCAACGTAAGTGGGCTGAAAGATACTACTAATAACGGCTGGAACAG
>LNFK01000012.1 GCA_001464315.1 Sphingomonadales bacterium Ga0077559
CAGCGCCCGGCAAACGCCTTGAGCGATATTGATGCCGAACTCTGCGAGTAGCCCACGGATCATGTTGATCAGCTGCGTGCGTTGCTTGACGAGCAAATCCCGCCCCCGGTGTATCGACAGGACCGCCTGCTGCTCTGCCGACTTCACCGGCACGAACCGCATCGTTGGGCGCGTCACGGCTTCACAGATCGCTTCAGCGTCAGCCGCGTCGGTCTTGCCGCGCTTCACATACGGCTTGACATAGGCTGGCGGCATCAGCCGAACATCATGACCGAGCTTGATCAGCTCGCGAGCCCAGTAATGCGAAGTACCGCATGCTTCAATGCCGACAAGGCAAGGCTCGATCTTCGCAAAGAACGGTAGCATCTGCGATCGTCGCAGTGCCCTGCGGACGACTGGTTCGCACTGCGAATTAATACCGTGGATCTGAAAAATGTTCTTGGCCAAATCGAGGCCGATCGTGCTAATCTCCATGACGGGTGGCTCCTTTTGCTCGTGAATGCCTGACGGCCTTCACATCTTGGCACCTAGATGCCGTGAGCGGGAGCCATCCACTCCATCTGCAATGTTCGCGGGAACCGCCAAGCGTCTGGACGGCTTAAAGGGGAGCTTTTCTATCCACACACAGAAGCCGGTAATCCGGACCCGGCCCATCTGCCGTTAGCGTGAACAGTCGCTTTGCGCCATAAGCATCGACCTACCAATTACGTGCCAGACGCTAACTCGACGCAACGACTGCTGACTTTAACAGGTAACAGACCTAGGTGTGACGCACACACCAGTCAAAAACTCGGCAATTCTCTTCGAAGATTGTTCCGAATTTTCAATCGGGGTCATGTGACCCGCGTCAGGAAGTCGAAGTACCGACAATTTCGTGGCATAACGCACCATATCGTCCAGGAAAGTCGAAACAAAGGTGGTATCCTCGCTGCCCCATATTACCAATGCGGGAACGGAAATGGGGCGGTTGTGGTGAGGCCATCGCGGGGTTGTTTTGGGGCTCACCAAATCAGGTACGTTGGCGCGGTACCAGTTTATTCCGCCAGCCATAGATTCAGTTGAGCCAACTGAGGCTTCAAACAACGCAGCTTCTTCGGCGGATAAGTGCCCTTCATCCCTTAGGCTCTGATAAACCTGTTTTGCGAAACGCGGTGCAAAACCGCTTTCACGAATATTGTCCGGTGTCATGGTCCGAAACCGCTGCATATAAGCCGACCGCACTCTCTGCTCTGCATTATTAGCCACCATTTCCATGAAGAGATTGTAGGGCGGCGCGCTCATGCCGACTACGGCATGCAGTCGCTTCGGATAGGCCTGCGCATAAGCCATGCTGAGCGCAGCGCCCCAGTCATGGCCGATAAGAATATACCGCCGGTTCCCGTTCAGATGTCGCGATAGCCTGTCCAGTTGCTTGCCGAGCCGGTCAATCCGATAAGGTTTAAGTGAAGTGGGCTTGCCGGATAATCCAGCGCCCAGTCCGTCAACTGCCACAACCCTGTGCTTACCTTTCAGCGTTTCCATAAGGTCAAACCAGCTGAACCAGTTGGACGGGAAGCCGTGATACAGAATGACAAGCGATCCCTCGCCCGCCTCGACATAATGCAATCTCGTATCACCCGTGCCAAACCAGCCCTGCTTATATCGGGCCTCACCAGAGCCGTGCGTGTTGGCGTAGGCAACCGCAGGATCGGCCGGGCGACCATGTGCAGTCGCAGGCGCTGTCAGGAACGTAACGCTCATGAGTGCGAGAACAAGATTCCACTTCATCTTCCGGATGTATCTGTTATTGAACTAACCGTCAATAACGACTAAAAGCTGCGGCAATGAGTTTAGGAGGCTCTCATCATCATGCACATAATGCGGCTTTTCGCAGTTGCGGCATTCCTTTTCGCACTATCAGCCTGCGGCGAGACCGAGAGTCTTACAGATAGCGACAGGGTGCACGCGCAGGCATTATACGATGCAAACTGCGCCATGTGTCACGATACAGAAGGGAGTGGCGCCCCTAACCGCGCAGCCCTGGAAAAACGAACTCCGGCCGCTATTCTTGCAGCCTTAGAAACGGGAGTTATGCGCCAGCAGGGTCAGTTGCTGAATTCTGACGAGCGTGAACTGATCGCACAATATTTGGGCGCTAAATCCGCAAAAGTGGCCGGCAACATGTGCAATCGATCTATCAGCAGTGACGATACACCGATCTGGAACCGGTGGGGGAATGGAATTGAAAATCGCCGCTACCAGTCTGCAAGCCGGGGAGGAGTTACGCTTTCCAACGTAAGCAGTCTCGAGTTGAAATGGGTCTTTGCTTTTCCCGATGCAGCACGCGCCCGTTCACAGCCGGCGGTAACCGAACAGGCAGTTTACACTGGAAGCTCCGACGGCCGGGTCTACGCCCTTGACCGAGAGACCGGGTGTGTCCTTTGGACATTCGACGCTGACGCTGAAGTACGAAGTGCTCCAACGTTAGGAACCGATTCGTCGGGCAAAACCGATTATCTCTATTTCGGCGACTTCAATGCCAATGTTTATGCCGTCGATGCACGTACGGGAAATCTGAAATGGAAGCGTTCTGTGCAGGATCATCCTGCGGGAACGATTACCGGCTCGCTGACCCTATATGAGGGGCGCCTTTTCGTACCAATGTCTTCAACTGAAGTGTTGAGCGCGCTGAAAGCCGAATATGAATGCTGCACCTTCCGCGGCGGTATCACCGCGCTGGATGCCGCATCTGGCAAATCCCTCTGGCGCATGCATACAGTTAATGCAGCGAGCCGAGCGGGTGTCGACCAGCAGGGACAGGTGGCGTTCGGACCCTCTGGCGCGCCGGTTTGGTCGGTACCGACCGTCGATTCAAAAAGAGGCCTCCTCTATATCGGAACAGGAGAAAATTATTCTTCGCCTGCATCGGCAATGAGCGATGCGATTATAGCACTTGAACTGGCAACCGGCAAAATCCGCTGGTGGCAGCAGACAATCGCCAATGACGCCTGGAATGCGTCGTGTGAAAGCTTTGGCGACGGCATCAACTGCCCGCGCGAGGACGGACCGGATCTTGATTTTGGTGCTCCTCCGATTCTGACTACACTGGCAGATGGCCGAGACATTATCCTTGCAGGCCAGAAATCGGGAATGATATTTGCTCTGGACCCGGACGATCGCGGGAAAATCCTGTGGCGGCAGCGCGCCGGGATGGGCGGGTTCAATGGCGGCGTGCACTGGGGCATGGCAAGCGATCCAGACACTTTATATGTAGGCATAGCCGATACACCCGGTAACAAGGGCGCGGTTGGCCCCCGCCGCCCGGGAATTCACGCATTCGATATTGCTACCGGAAAACCGCAATGGAGCCGTATCGAACCGTTCACGTGCAAGGAGCGCAAGTTCGAATGCGAAACCGCTATATCCGCCCCCGTCACTGCAACTGACGGCATCGTGTTCGGCGGAGCCCATAATGGTCTGCTGCGTGCCTATTCAACGAAAGATGGCGCACTGCTGTGGAGTTACGATACCCGCCGCAACTTCAAGACTGTGAACGGCGTAAAAGGATCTGGCGGGAGCATAGATTCCGCTGGGCCAGTTATCGCAGGCGGAATGCTGATCGTAAATTCAGGTTATGACAAATTTGGCGAAATCCCAGGAAATGTGCTGCTGGTCTTCGAGCCGAAAAGAGGAAAGGAACGCAAATGATCCGCAGTGCCATTGTTCTTGCGACAGCTTCCATAATGCTGGCAGGCCCCGCTGCTTCCCAAGGTGGCGGTATATCTGGTTCAACAGATGATCTTGCGGTTGAGGGGCTTCACCATGCTGCAATAACCGTTTCCGACATTGATGCGACCGTTGCATTTTACAGCAAGGCTGTACCTTATAAAGTTATAAAGCGTTTCCGCATCAGGGGGTCTGCTTTTCCTCGCAATTTGCTGTCCCGAAAATACAAAGAGATCGAAATTGCCTGGGTGCAGATGCCGACCGGAATAATCCAGCTGATGGACTTTGAACCGGGAAAGCCTGGAGCTTCTAACCTTCGGCCGGTTATTGGTCCGGGTTACACCCATATCTGTTTCCAGTCCTCGTCAAAGGATCCCGCTATTAAGCGCTTCATGGCAGCAGGTCTCTCCATCATTTCGCGGTTCGATAAGCCTGACGGTGTCGACATTGGCGGATACGGCGTTCGTTATGCCTATGGTCGTGATCCTGACGGGATCATGATCGAGAATGAGACGCTCGATGCCCCCAAACGAAGCGAGCCGGCGTGGATTACCCATATCGCAAACACGGTTCATGACCTCGATGTTATGCTTGCATTTTACTCTAAATTGCTGGGACGCGGGCCGCATCGCATAATCGAACGAGAAGGCAACGCCAAGCTGGATGCTGTAGCCAATATCGACGATCTTGCGATCAAGGGCGGTTGGTTCAATGTTGGCAATATGGAAATCGAAGTCTGGGAATATGTGAAGCCGAAAACCCCCTTACCTGCAAGCGACCGGTATCTTGATGAAATCGGGTATAATGCCATTGCGCTTGAAGTAGATGATCTGAAGGGTCATCAAAAGCGGTTGAAGAAACTGGGGATACGGCTTGCTGGTCCCGCCATCCTACTAGACGGATGGAAAATACAATATGGTTATGATCCCGAGGGCAATCTTTTTTCTTTGCAGCAGCGTACAGGCCGAACGCCCCGCCGAACCTAATGCACTCTATGCTGCACCGTAATTTATGATAACAGCAGGGGATGGCGACACAGGCAGCACCTACCCGAAAACGGATGAGCCCGGAACAGCGAAAGTCGCTGATCCTCGATCATACGGCCACGATCGTCGCACGCGAAGGCGTCTCGCAACTCAGTATCGAGAGCATCGGACGCGAAGCAGGGATCAGTAAGTCTCTGGTGTACGCCTATTTTCCCAATCTGACCGAACTGCTGCGGGAGCTTTATCAGCGCGAAATGCGGCATCTACGACAGCGCCAAATCGAAGCTGCTGAAAATTTCGAGACCATGGAGCAGTTGGTTCGGTCAGTTACCCACGCTTATCTCAGCTATATCGACGAACGCGGGCTTATCATCGAACGGCTTCAGGGAGAGCCAAGCGTATCGAACCTTCATGATCCCACCGACTTCAACCGCGATATAGCAGTCGATCACCTGACGGATATTATTTTGCGCTTTTATAAGCTACCGCGCCATATTGCGCGGGCAGCGACCGATATTTCATTCGGGCTCCCGGCCTCGGCAGGCTCTTATCTGCTCCGGCACGATATGGACATACAGACGCTCGAAGACCTGACAGTCGCCATGATCATTGGCACGCTGAGCGATCTGGAAAACCGATTTGGAAATATTTCCGAAACGGCCTGATGCCCGATCTACATTTACATCGGAAATATTGTGTGGCCGCCATCGAGAATGACACATTGTCCGGTCATGAATCTGCTTTCTTTCGATGCCAGATAGACAGCGATCCCTTCCATATCTTCCAGGCGGCCTATTTCGCCAGATGCCGCCCGCCGTTTGGCTGAGTCCTGAAAATGCTGGGGGGTGTTAAGCGACATTTCGGTTTCGATAAACCCGGGGAGGATTGCATTGGCCTGAATATTGGAACGGCCATACTCGATCGCCAGACTGCGCACGAGCCCCTGAACCGCTGCCTTGGTCGTTGAATAAGGAGCGGCGCCGGGAATGCCGATCATGCCCGCGATTGAGGATGTCACAATCAGCTTGCCCGGTGCTTTGCGCTCAAGCCAGTGGCTGATTGCAAGCTTGAACGTTTCAATGACGCTGCTCACATTGAGGTCGTTGGACAGCCGCCAGTCATCGGCCGAAAGTGTGTGAAATGGACCGCGAGCGCCCGAGCCCCCCGCATTTGCAAAGCAGCTGTCGATCTTGCCAAAACGCGCAAGTGTCTCTGCAAAGGCTTCTGCGCAGGACTGAGGATCTGTGACGTCACATACAAATGCCTCTACCGTGGCTCCAATCGCAGCCAACTCTGCAGAAGCCGATGCATTTTTTTCTTCATTTCGTCCCCAGATCGCGATGCTGGCACCGGCTTTGGCCAGCCCCTTCGCCATGGCCAGCCCAAGTCCGCCATTGCCGCCGGTTATAAGGGCAATGTGACCTTCAAGATTGAAAATATCTGCGCTCATATTCTATTGCTTCCCCTGTTTGTTCGCGCTTCGGCGATGTAGTTCAATGCCGGTTGCCCAGCGGCGCTGAAACCCACGCCAATATTCGGGCTGGCCGTCGCCTGCATATGCGCCATCGTCTGTCTGTCCGAACGCAGCCGGCCATTTGCCATGGCTGGCAATCGGCGTCGGTACGTCAAGATACCTGCGGCGGGTTTGATCTTTCTTCAAAGTGCTATCGAGGAACGCCGTTATAAAATGCTGGTTGATCTGATTAAGGCGTTCCTGCCGCCAGACTGGTTCCCTGGCATATCCGATTGCGTCGAACGCCGGGCTTTCGCCGAGATCGACCGGATTACCTGCGATATTGTGACGCGCGTCGCGGTATACTAGCAAATAGCGGTCAGCGCCTGTCATCCGGTCGAACATCCAGCGAACGCCGTCATTATGGTTCACAATGTCATCCTGATTACCGCTGATAAATAGGGTTGGCGTGGTAACCGTTGCCAGCGCGCCATCCCTCCATGCCCGATTGTCAGGCTGCCCGCCCCATGGCGCGATCAAAACGAGAGCCTGAACATTTGCTACCGGAAGAGTTTGCATCACTTGTTCTTTTGCCGAAGTTGGAAGCGCCGCAAATGGCTCCGCTTCTGCATCATAGGCAGCCCCTGCAGTTGCCAGCGCACCGAAACCGCCCATGGAATAGCCTATCAGTCCGATCCTGCTTTTGTCGACTGAAGCAAGCACTGGTTCCTCCTTTGCAAATCCCGGGCTCACGATGCGCTGGATCATCAAACGCTGGTCGAGCGAGCGGCTGCTCAGCACATTTCCAAAGGAAAGCAGGAAACCGGGCAGACTGTCAAAAGACATGTCTTGATGATCGATTGAAGCCACCACATAACCGCGCGATGCAAGATGCTCGCCGAGCCGGCTCAGATGTTCACTCCAGCCCATGAAACCGTGCGACATGATAACCAGCGGAAACTTTCCCTTTGCAGGAATGGCGTTTTCAAACGCTGTGCCCTGTTCAAGTATTTCGCTGGCCGGATTGGTCGGTGTCTTCATGCTGTGGCGATAAACGGCACGGGCGCGCGCACCAGTGCTGGCAGCAGGATACCAGATTCGTAATCCGATGCTGCGCTCGCTTCCGGTTGGACCGACGGATGTCAGCACCACCCGCCCCGGAAGTGTGATTGTCCGGTCTTTGGTCCCGACTACATATTCGCCCGCCACGCCAAGTTCAGGTGCTTCGGAGGATTGGACATCATAACCGGCGGGAACTTCCGCTACTGCTGCGCTAAAGGCTATCGTGGCTAATACGGCTGTGAATAGCGGCTTGCAAAGTTGGCTGAGGTTCACCGAATGCCTCCCTTCAGTTACTGGCAGCGGCGAAATCCGTTTTTCGCCGCTGCCAAATCAAAGTTTATCAGAATCGGAACGTAGTTGTGATGCCATAGGTTCTCGGCTCAAGTATCCGCGCGTTGCGATAGCTTCCGATCAGATCGCTTTCGATGATCGAATTTGTGATATTATCCTTGTTGAAGATATTTTTGACATAGCCTTCGAAATTGATCGTGGCATCTGCGTTACTGAAGCGCAGCAGCGCGTTCGCTATACTCCATGCCTTTATACGGTCATTTGCCGTGTTGAACTCCCGCGCGAAGTACCGGCTCTGCCAGCTGAAATCTCCGCGAAGTGTTGCTGACCATCCGCCTGACCCGAGCGGCATTTTATATTCTCCGCCGAGCGCAATCTTGAATTTAGGTGCATAAGGAAGTTCGTTGCCTTTCAGGGACAGCCGGACTTCTGGTGTTTTTGTAGGTATCCCGCCGCCATTCCATTGCGCAGGGTTAGCCGGGTCGCTGGTTTCCTGTCCAGGTGCCAGTCCGCCAAGTCTCGTGTTCAGATAGGAGGCGTTGGCATTGAACAGCAGCCCATCTGCTGGCGCCCAGACAAACTCGCTTTCAATACCCCAGATCTTTGCATCGGTGTTAATGGTCTGCACCGACGCGCCTCGCCGCTGGCCGAGCTGCAGATTCTTGTAATCATAATAGAAGCCCGAGAAATTGGCCTGTAAAGTTCCGTCAGCGAACTGGTTTTTCGATCCGATCTCATAGGCATTGATATATTCTGGATCGAATGTGGGCAGCGCAGAACCGATGGCGTTAAGCCCGCCGCCTTTGAACCCGCGCGAGAAAGAGGCGTAAAGCAGATTGTCATCGCTCAGCTTATGATCAAGAACCACGCGTCCGGTAAACGCGTCATAACTGCCGGCCAGTTCTGTATAAGCCGGTATTGACAGAAACAACGTGCGTCCTCGCGTTGACTTTCTATCCTTTGTGTAGCGCATGCCGACTGTAAGCTTAGTGGCATCGGTCAGATTGTAATAAGCCTCGCCAAAGGCAGCAGATGATTTTGTACTGGCATCGCGCGTATCAGCGTTGAACGACCATGCTTCCTGCGGAAGCCCTCGCAAAAACTTTGCAAATAGTTCAAGTCCGGGATGATAAATCTGAAAGGACGCATCTCCCTTGGTGTTGAAGAAATTGATGCCGGCCGTAAAATCGAACGGGCCATCGAAATTCGATACAACACGGAATTCCTGATAATAGGTGCGACCCGAGGCGACGAAATTATCCGAGGCACGTAGCTCATTTGTTGTGATCGTCGTGTCGCGGTCAACATTATAGGTGACCGGAAAATTGAACCGGAACGGTAGCACGGCATTGTCGAAATCGGTGCGTGCCTCAGAATTTCCTTTCGAGAATGCGGTGAGCGACAGAAGCGTGATTGCTCCGACCGTATGGCTGATTTCAGCCGTCACATTTGTCTGTTTGCCTTTGAAGCGCGAGTCATAATCGGTCGCGACCGTGCGCAGGTCGGTTGGATTTTGAGCGCCTGTATAAATGCTCGATCCTGCCGGGAATAATGTGTTCCCAAACACAAAGGCGTTTGTTGCATTCAGCAGCGTCTGGAACAAAACCCCGCTGGTATCAGGCGAGTCAAAGCCCAACTCATTTGGCGAGCAGCCAAGGACTGGGGTTGCTTTGCAGAGACGCTTGTTTTCACGCGAACGTGTGCTGTTTTCTTTCGAATGATTGACCATGATATCGATCACGGTATCGGGTCCGGGATTGATGCGTAGCGATGCCCTGAACGAGTGCTGGTTACGACCGTCAATATCACTGCCAGTGCCGATATTTTTGGTGTAGCCGTCACGATTGAGATAAAAGCCAGCCAGCCTGAGCTGCACGATGTCGTCACCAAGATTAATCGCGCCATGAACGCGCTTGGCATCGAAGCTGCCATATTGCGCGGTCAGATAGCCGCTAAAGCCTGCTCTTGGCTTTGCTGTTATAACGTTGATGGTGCCGCCGGTTGTGTTGCGGCCATATAATGTGCCCTGTGGTCCACGCAGAACTTCGACCCGTTCGAGATCGAAAAATTCGTCCTGCGAGCGAAAGCCGGTGGGAGCGAAGTTCAGTAATACGCCCGTGCCATTGTCGGCGGTCGATGAGATCGCATTGTTGCCGATGCCGCGTAAGGTCGGGCGGTCATTGCCGACGATCAGCAGGTTGGGAACCTGCAACTGGAGGTCGAGTGCATCGTCCAGCCCCTGCCGCTCGATTGTCTCTGCAGTAAATGCAGAGATTGCGATCGGTACGTCCTGCACGGCCTCAGAACGCTTTTGCGCGGTGACGACGATCTCTTCGATTCCGCCGGCTTCCTCAGCCTCCTGAGCCGCGACTGTAGCTGGCAGTGTAAGCGCTACAAAAGCTACAGAACTCAAGAGATTATGTCCAAATTTCAGAAGCTTCATCGCTCATCCTCCCATCGCGCTGCATTTGCAGCTGTTATTGACGATTTGAACAATAATCACTATTGTAATATTCGTCAATAGGGAGAATATCTGCTAATCCGTCCGCCAGACTGCAACGCCCGCCGGAGGAATCTGTCGCTCTCCTGACAGGAACTTGTTTCTCGGCTCTACCGGCAATCGGGCCGCAACAGATCCGTAATTGAAGGCAAAGGCAACATTGCCAGCCCGGCGAATCCGGACGGCTTCGGAGAGTGGAGTGACTGCTAAACCGGCTTCTCGTGCCATATTGCCGATAGCCAACTGTAGAAACTTGCAGTCAGGCCAGGCAGTAAGATAGCGGATGTTATCAGCCTGATAGAGTACGCCTCGTCCGTCCGCCAATGTCATTTGCGGTTCGAGGCCGGTTTCTACTGTTTCGATCCATCTTGAAACGGCAAAGCCGTCGCCCTCGAATTTAATCCCATCGCGCAGAGACTCCACCCGAATGATCTTTAGCGGCAGCAGGCTTTGTAATGGCCCAGGTGCCATTTCGGGCGGGATCGAAAAGCTCTCGGTCTTGCTGCCACTGCGCGGTCCGATGAGAATCGGGCCCAAAAATGCCGCAAGCCTTGTCACCAGATCATCAGACAATATTGGCATACACGGGATTACGACCATCGCATAACCGCCAAGGGAAGCGGAAGCAGGCAGAATATCAATATCGAGACCGAGGCTGCGCAGTGCAGTGTAATATTCAAAGGCAGCACGCAATGCGCTGAAACCTTTACCCTGCGGTTGGATGTCCGTAACCCAGTCGCTCTGATAGTCGAACAACAGAGCGACCGACCTCGGCGGCGGTCCGACGTCGCCGATTGCTGCAATATCCTTTGCAGCCTGTCTTGCCTCAATTGCGCCCTGGTCATCAGCGCAATCTGGACGAAGCAGGCCTGCATGCATCTGTTCCTGCGCAAATGGTGCCTGGCGCCATCGAAAATAGCTGACCAGTTCTGCACCATGAGCCATGGCTTCTAATGTCCATAGGTGCACCATTCCGGGCAACGGAGCGGGATTGAATCGGGCCCAGTTTACTGGCCCCGGCTGTTGCTCCATGACCCACCACCGGCCTTGTTGTTGGCAACCGCGATAAAGATCATGGTGAAATGCGGCTATATCCGGATGACCCTGCCGACAATATGACTGCTTTTCTTCTTCCGAAAACCAGAATTGCTCGAGAAACCCGAGCGGGTAGCTATCCCAACTTGCCACGTCGAGATCGCGCCCGACAGCGTGATGATCGAACTGCGTGAAAAAGCCCATGAAGTTATGGACGATGTCACGTCCCGGTGAGGCGGCACGCAATATAAAAGTCTGGCGGCGATTGAAGCGCACGACTTGATCCGAAGAAAAACGGCGGAAGTCGAGCCAGTGAGCCGGATTTGCTTCGGTCACCGTAAGGTTTGGCAGCTCGATTTCGTCAAATGACTGGTACTCCATCGACCAGAACACATTGCCCCAGGCAGAGTTCAGTTCGCGCACATTTGGGTATTTTGCCGCTAGCCATAAACGGAAGCTGTCACGTGCGGCGGGCGAGTAGCTGATTGCCGTATCATGACAACCAAATTCATTGTCCGTTTGCCAGGCGACAATGGCCGAGTGATGACCGTAACGGCCAGCAAGGGCAGATACGATCCGGTCGCATGCCTTGGCATAGCCCTCATGAGAAAAGCAATAATGCCGCCTCGACCCAAAGCCGCGTGGCTGGCCGTACGTATCATACGCGAGCATATCTGGCATGCTGTCTACTAGCCATTTTGGCGGGGTGGCAGTAGGCGTGCCCATAATGATACCAAGTCCGGCATCGTGTAGCACTTTAACTGCGCGGTCGAGCCAGTCCCAGTCATAGCTTCCCGGTTCCGGCTCGATGCGGCTCCAAGCAAATTCACCGATACGCACGCGACTGAGCCCCATCTCGACCATGCGGCGAGCATCTTCGGCCCAATAATCCTCTGGCCAATGCTCGGGATAATAACAGCAACCCAGTCTCACAGGCCGGTTTTCCTTTCGAGGGTGATAATCCACGCCGTTTCGGGATGGGTAAGCGGAAGCGGCAATCCCTTTTGCATCAGCGCTATGCCGCTCAAAACTAACCCGTTCTCCCAAAGCTTTGGATCGGCAAGATACCGGCTGGCTTTGGTAGGCCATGGCCTAGGCAGCGTTACCTGATAATATGCATCGGCTTCCAGCCCCTTCAGTCGGACAAGGGAGACATTGAAATTCTCGGTGAAACCCGTTTGCGCTGCAAAGGCAATGGCGCCTTCGTCCGACACGATGATCTGGCCATAAATTCCGCCGTCATCGTGCGTAAGGTTCCACAGCCTGCCGGAGTGCAATGTGTCGCGCCAGATTTTGTAAAGCGCGATATGTTGGGCCAGAACCGCCTGCTCCTCAGCATCCATGTCTGCCGGATTTGCTTCAACGCCCATATGTCCGAACATCGCGACCTTGGCGCGGAAGTCTATCTCCGCTCTGCGCCCGGTAATAGGGTTGGGTGAAGGCCCGACATGATTTCCCAATATTTCGAGAGGCAGAAAACGCGTCCAGCTTCGGTTGATGCGCAGGCGTTCTATCGGATCGTTATTGTCGCTTGGCCACACGCGATGCGCCATAGCCAGGCTGCGCAAGTCAACTCGGCCTCCCCCGCTTGAGCAATTTTCGATTTCGACACCGGGATGCGCACTGGTTACGGCTTTCAACAGCTCGATATAACCCTCGGTCTGGGCAGTCCCGGCTGGAAACAGCCGCCGATTATGGTCCCATTTGAGATATGCGATGTCATTGCTCGCGAGAAGATCGGTGATGGTTGTGACGAGATATTCCATCACGTCTCCCCGGGACAAATCCAGCACCAGCTGGTTTCGTTCGGTCGGTCGATGATCGGAGTGATCATGAATGCACCAGTCGGGATGCGCGCGATAAAGTTCGCTATTAGGCGAGACCATTTCCGGTTCGATCCAAAGGCCGAAGTCCATGCCTTTCATTCGAACATGATCGATCAGCGGTCCAAGACCTTCGGGAAACAGGTCTGGGTCTACTACCCAGTCCCCAAGTCCTGCCCTGTCGTTTCGTCGCCCCTTAAACCAGCCATCGTCAAGGACGAACCGTTCCACGCCCAACGCTGCGGCCTCATCGGCAAGATCGATCAACGATGCTTGCGAAAGTTTGAAACCCAAAGCTTCCCAGCTGTTGAGATGAACCTTTCGCGGGCCCCATTGGGAACGGAGCGGCAAAATTTCGTTCCGTGCAAATTGGTGAAAATTATCGCTTAGCTGGTCTTCATGCGGAGCAAACGAAACGATACTTGTCGCCGAACGGATATTGCAACCCGGCGGCAGAATTGCGGCTTTGCGATCAAGGATCGATTCGACAAGCGCGGTCGCCCGGCCATCGTTGTCTTGTGCTACATAAGCGGTGTGATCGCCGTTCCAGACAAGATGACAACCGATAACGCTGCTGTCAGTAATACTGCGAAAAATGAGCCAGTTGCCCGCATCAAATCCCGGCTTACCTGCGCTCGAGCGCATCTCGATGGCATTGGCCCCCAGCTGATGCGGGGTGGCCTGCATCTCGCGTGCCCATCGACCCGGAAAACTTGTCATAGTGGTAAAGTGCGATGGCAGAGGCAGAACCAGCGACGGCGTCCGCTCCAAAACTATCTCTTGGCTGCCTTCATTAGTGAAGCGATAATGGCAGTCGAAGATATCGTTGGCGTGCGATTCCCAAATTGCCGACACCTGCAGCTTGCTGACACAATCATTCCAAGTTGCTGCCATTCTGTCCATAGTGCAGGTGACATCGACCAATTGAAAATCGGCATCGATCGCACTCATACCCTGGCACAACAGCACGGCAGGCCTACCCGAATATCCATTTTTTGCCTGAGGTAACAACCCACCACGTGGCACGCCGTCGGGCTGGTTTTCATGAGGGCCCCAATAACTTATTGCCGCTAGAGCTTCCAGATTCTCATGTTGAGGAAGCGCCGGGCCAAAATAAATAAGGTCAACCATGTCCCTGTCGCAGGCAAAGACGAGGCTGACGTTTTTGCCGTCCAGACGATGGGTTTTAATCGACGCTGTCATGCAAATGTCCTACGTTCGCCAGGGCTATGGGGTCAAATCTAAACGACTTGCGTTCAGGGTCATTAAGATACAATTGTATAGATCGTCAATAAGGTCTATCCGTCGGACGTCAAACGGGGAGTGAGCAGATGCCAGAGGGTTTACCGACTTCAAACGGAACGCAGATCTTAGTCTGTATCGCCATTACAGCGTTCATCGGCATCGCGACGTGGCTAAAGGTTCGCCAGGCGAAAGCCCATGACGGTTCCAGTAAGGACGTGTTTCTGGCAGGCGGTGGTCTCAGCTGGCTTTTTATAGCCGGGTCCATCACGCTCACAAACTTATCAACAGACCAGTTGGTTGGTATGAATGGCAATCAGATGGCGTTGCTTGCCTGGTGGGAAATATGCGGATTTTTCGGGTTGCTGATACTCGCTTATGTGTTCGTCCCCATCTATTACCGGAACAACTGCACAACGGTGACCGAGCTGCTTGAGAAGCGCTATCACGGCAAGAGTATCAGGACGCTTATTTCGGCGCTCTTCCTGCTCGGTAACGTGTTGATTTATTTGCCCGCTGCTTTGTATTCCGGGGCACTGTTCATGCAATCGCTCTTCGGTACCGAGATCAGTATCATTTACTTTGCAATCATACTTGCGGTGATTTCGGCAGCTTACACAATATTAGGAGGATTACGCGCCGTTGCGGTGATGGACACATATTCTGGCATCGGCGTTCTCGGTTTAGCCATGCTGATCGTCATTCTTGCGTTAGCAGCGGTTGATTTCGATCTTTCCGGAGTTCCAGCTGAACGGTTGACGATGATCGGAGCATCGGACTCGCCGATACCGTTTCACACATTGTTCACTGGCATGATTTTTATCCAGATATTCTATTGGTCGACCAACCAGAATATCACCCAGCGGGCGATGGCTGCACCGACAGTCAAGGAAGCGCAAAGGGGGGTACTGGCTGCGGCAGCCATTCGCATTCTGATTGTACCGCCAATCGTGGTGATCCCGGGCATTGTCGCGTTCAAACTTTTCGGCGACGTCAATGATGCTGCATATGGGATGCTGGTCGCTCAGGTTCTGCCAGGATGGTTGTCGGGGGCATTTGCAGCGATGGTCGCCGCAGCGGTCATCACCACGTTCAGTGCTGTGCTCAACAGCTCCGTAGCGCTCTACTCGGTCGATTTTCACGAGCAGTTCATTGGCGAGGTCAACGATCACTGGAAGCTGGCCGCGGCGATCTCGATATTGCTGACCGTGGTCGCGATTACTCTCGTGCCGCTTTATCAGAATGCCGAGAGCATCATTAACCTGCTGCAACAGCTCAACGGTCTTGCTTCGATGCCGATCCTTTCCGCTTTTGTGGCGGGGCTGCTGTTCCGCGGCGTGGTCGCACCGGCGGCGATTGGCGGTGTGATCTGGGGTGTGGCGCTTTATGGCCTCTTCACGTTCCAGCTGGAACCAGCCGGCATTATCACCATGCACTATATCGATTTCATGGTTGTCACGCTGGTTACGTCGGTCTTGGCCTCGCTAACGATCAATTTCATGCTCGGCAATCGGGCAAGGTTCGTCGGCTTTCGGGCTGCTGTTACCGAGGATTGAACCATGAGCGAAGGGCCGCATCGCCGTTATAATCCGCTGGCAGATAAATGGGTGCTGGTATCGCCACACCGAATATTGCGGCCATGGCAGGGCGAGGAACAGGAGCCCGAACCGGCCCCGCCCGCCCATGACCCGGATTGCTACCTGTGCCCGGGAAACACGCGCGTAACCGGCGAGAAAAATCCGGACTTTGCTGGCGTCCATCTTTTTCCCAATGATTTTCCCGCGATGCTGAAAGAATCTGACGGCGCGCGACGCAAGACGGCGCTTTTCCAGCGAGAAGATGTGCGCGGTGAATGTCAGGTTCTGTGTTTCTCACCGGATCACGGCAAGTCGCTGCCGCAACTCTCGCTCGCCGGCGTCTCGCAAGTGATAGATGCCTGGTGCAGTGAAACCGGACGTCTCGGGCAGGTCTTTTCAAATGTTCAGATATTCGAGAATAAGGGCTCTATGATGGGCTGCTCTAACCCGCACCCCCATGGCCAGATCTGGGCCAGCGACCATGTGCCCGATGAAGTTCGGGCCGAAGATAATATGCAGGAAAAACACTATTCGGACACAAAACAGAATCTATTGCTGGAGCTTGCAGAGGCGGAAGCAGAGGCCGGCGAGCGTGTGACCGTAGAGAATGACCAGTGGCTGGCCATTGTGCCTTATTGGGCAAGCTGGCCGTTTGAAACATTGCTGCTGCCGCGATTCCCCGTTGCCAGATTGCCCGAACTAGATGAGCAGCAGAAAATCGGTCTTGCGGCGACTATCCGCGAACTAACCATCCGCTATGACAATCTTTTTCGTTGCAGTTTTCCCTATTCGATGGGCTGGCATGGCGCGCCGTTTGACAATGCGGAAACCAGCCACTGGCAACTCCATGCCCATTTCTACCCGCCCTTGCTGCGATCCGCCTCGGTCCGGAAATTCATGGTCGGCTATGAAATGCTGGCCGAGGCTCAGCGCGATCTGACACCCGAACACGCCGCCGAAATGTTACGGGCAGTCAGCGATGTCCACTACCGTGACTAGACGTGAAATCCTTATCGAGCGGGCAAAGACGAGCTTTCGCAACGCGTTTGGCGGCGAACCCGATTTGCTGGTTGCAGCGCCCGGTCGAGTCAATTTGATTGGCGAGCACACCGATTATAACGACGGCTTCGTGCTGCCATGCGCGATCGATTATGAAACCATTGTGGCCGTCGGGACCGGCGAAGGCACCGGGGTTCGGGTTGTTGCCGGGGACTATGATGACGCCAGCGACAGCTTTGATCCGTCGGCAGGCTTTGTTCACCAGAAAGCCGAGTGGACGAACCATGTCCGCGGAGTAGTGGCCAGCATGATGTCACGAGGGTGGCATGTTGGCGGGGTCCATTTGGCAATCGTCGGCGATGTGCCGCGTGGTGCCGGACTATCATCCTCCGCCTCGATGGACGTGGCCTTGACCAAAGCGTTGGCCGAACATCATGCTTGTCACCAGATCGATGCGACAGATTATGCCTTGATCGCGCGGCAATCGGAAAATGATTTTGTCGGCTGCGCCTGCGGGATCATGGATCAACTGGTTTCTGCCCGTGGCCAGTCTGGGACTGCGATGTTGCTCGATTGCCGGTCCCTTGAAACCAGATTTGTCGCCATCCCGGACGATCTGGCGGTGATGGTCATCCATTCCGGTATAGAACGAGGGTTGGTAGACAGCGCCTATAACGAGCGCCGAAATCAGTGCAAACTGGCGGCGACCCATTACGGTGTTCCTGCCTTGCGCGACATCGATAGCAATCAGTTGGTCCGGGACCGCGGTGATCTCGACGACATGACTTATCGCAGGGCGCGCCATGTTGTTACTGAAAATGCCAGAACACTGGCTGCAGCAGGCGCCTTGGCAACCAATGATATGGCAACACTTTCCGTGTTGATGAAGCAATCTCATCGATCCATGCGGGATGATTTCGAAATCACGTTGCCGCCCATTGATGGCCTGGTCGAAATGATCGGTAATTATCTGGGTCTTGAGGGCGGCGTTCGGATGACAGGTGGCGGGTTCGGCGGCTGCGTTGTCGCGTTGGTTCCCGCGGAGATTCTAGAACAGGTCACGGCCCTGGTCGAAAGTAGCTATCAGACACCGGATGGGGGTAAGGTTCGAATCATAATCTGTAATCCTTCAAGCGGGGCATCGGTGCTCTAGCAATATGCCGCCCTCCAGGAAATCGGACATGTTAAGCCATGATTGAACTGACCAACGGTGTCAGCAGGTGCGTTTTGAGGCCTGACGTCGGTGGCAGCATTCTGAGCTGGCAATATGATGGCCAGTCCATGTTCCGAACCGTTCCCGATGCAGGAAAAACGGGATTGAAGGCTACCGACATGGGATGTTTTCCGCTCGCACCCTTTTCCAACCGCATTGCAGACGGGCGCTTCTGCTGGGCCAACCAATCCTATCAATTGCCGTTAAATGCGCCGCCGGAACCCCATGCGCATCACGGTATTGGCTGGCAGAGCCCCTGGGAAGTTGCAGAATCTTCCGGTCACAAGACGGTTCTTTTGCTGGAAAGCTCCGACCTTGACAAATGGCCCTGGCCATTTCGCGTACAGCAGGAAATAGAACTGGGACCCGATCGATTGGCGATCGATTTGACTCTGACTAATCTGGGGTCTGACAATATGCCCGGCGGATTGGGTATTCACCCGTTTTTCGCGTCTAAGTCTGCGGTCGTGCATTTCTCGGCGTTAACAATTTGGGAAAATGATGCTCGCAAAATTCCGATTGGCAATAGGCCAGTCGCCGGTAGATATGACTTTACAATTCCTCAATTCATCGCCGACCAGGACATTGATAATGTTTATAGCGATTGGACTGGACGGGCCGAAATCGGTTGGCAAGAACTGCGTCACCAAATCCGATTGTCTGCCGATGTCGGAGCATCAGTTCTCTATATTCCCAAAGGAGAAGATCTTATTTGTCTGGAGCCGGTCAGCCATATCACCAACGCCATAAATATGCCGGATTGCACTTTGCCGATGCAATCTATCGCGCCAGGTAAAAGTTTTTCGGCGTCATTTCTGTTTGAGATAATATAGACGTCTTTGCTTCGTCAAATTGAAGGCGGCGTATGATATTTGGCCCAACCGTAATAATATGGACGACGCGGATCGGTGAAGTACCTGTAGCCCGGGCCGTCTGGGTCAAATTTTTCGATAGCTCCTTCGAAAATTTCGATTCAGCAATATGGTGGGGAAACTACACAATCAATTTGTTAGATTGCTACTCTGAATGATATGTTTTCAAAAAATGTTTAGAGTCGCCCTACCCCTCGATTGGGCCGCATGTACCGCCGGAAAGCGGTTATGGGGAAAGCATCAAACGTCCCTCTTCATGTTGCATCAGTGTTGCATGGAAGAGCCGGCAGGCAAATGAAAAGCGAGGAAATGCGCGGTATTCAAGCGTAATAAGCTGTAACAAGCAATACTGACGGGCTTCAGCTTACCAGAGGCACAATATATTGAAAATAAAGTAGAAAAATGGTGCCCGAGGGCGGATTTGAACCACCGACACGCGGATTTTCAATCCGCTGCTCTACCCCTGAGCTACTCGGGCTACGCGGCAAAACCGCGTGGGAGCGCAGCCTATAGAGACGCTATGCATCGCTTGGCAAGCGCAAAATCAGTCGCGGTCTTCCATGTCGATGCTGTCTTCATAATCCGCCGCCGGACCGGGGACGCGATAGCCCTCATCGAGCCATTTCAACAAGTCGCGATCCTTGCAGCCTCTGCTACAAAATGGCTTATATTCAGGACTTTCAGGTTTCCGGCACAGCGGACATGAATTAGCTTTGCGCGACATGGACATGCCCATAACCCGACGCGCTCTCATCGGCAATAATCTCCAGACGGGCTCCTACCTGTCGTTCGCATAACTGGGTAAATGATTGCCATTTATGCGAAGCAAGTAGTGTGGTGATTTCCGGGCGCGCAGTGATGCTGCGCGGGCCGAAGCCCGACGATGTAGCCGCCTCGCGCAGCAGCGATAATGCCTGCGTTTCATCGGAAAGCGACGCGATGCGCGTGCCAAACAGATGGTCGAGCACCGATGGCCGTGGACGCGCCCGCACCACCTGCATCAGGCCATAGCCATTGACCGCGCTGCGCTCGAACGGCCTTAGGTCACTTGCGGCGGCGGCATCGAACGTCTCTGCGATCTCGATACGCCTCGCCTTGGAATCAATGGCGACAAAATCGATCATCACCATCGCCCCGATCTGATAAAGCCGCAGCAGCCGGGCAACTTCGTTGGCCGCCATACGATTGATGACCAGCGGGTCACCTATGCCGTCGATATCGAAAACCAATCCTGCCTTGGTGCGCTGAAAACTCACGGTCACATCGCCAATATGCGATGCACCCGCAATGGCAGCATCAAAAGCATCATCGAACGCCTGATTGCGGATGGTGTCCTGCTTAAGAGCAGACAGACGATCATCCCACATGCCGTCTTTGTCGCGCGAAGCTTCGGGCATTGCCTCAAGCACCCTGCCCTCGGCTGGCTTAATTCTCCCCGGCTCGGCAATCGCCTCTCGCGTTATTTCAAAAGTGACGCGCGCGCCTTCTGCGGCGTTTGCCTTTCCGCGAATGAGAATTTCGGTCCCTTCATCGGTCGCCACATAGGAGCCCGCAGGCGTCTTCCTTTCGATCCGGCCTGTCCCCGTTGCACCCAAAGTCCAGTGCAAATCGCGCTGAATATAAATTTCGACAATTTGGCCATCTTCGACCAAGGCGGCACGGCGCTCGCCGGGCGCATCGTCGCGCCAGAGTTCAGCCAATCGGATAGCCCGATGCGCGCAGCAAAGCACGGGTTTCGTAAAGCGGCAGGCCAATAACGCCCGAATGGCTTCCCGCCATCCAGTCGATCAGCGCCTCTGCCCTGCCCTGGATAGCGTACCCGCCTGCTTTGCCCAATCCTTCACCGCTGTCGATATAGCTTTGAATTTCCTCATCGCCGAGCCGCTTGAAACGCACGATGCTGTCAGACATCCGGCTGCGCAGCCGGCCCTCGACGTCGATCACCGCTACCGCGCTCAGTACATGATGCCGCCGCCCGCTCAGCAATTGAAGAAATCCGCGCTGCATCTCGGCATCGGCGGCCTGTGGCAATATCCGGCGGCCAATTGCAACGGTCGTATCACCGGCAATTATAATTTCACCCGCGCTGCGCGTTACGGCGTGCGCTTTTTCCTCGGCCATGCGAAGCGCATAGACACGCGGTACCTCGCTTTTGCGGGGATTTTCATCGATATCGGGGGAAGCAATGCGCGACGGTTCCAAACCCAGCCGAGCGAGCAAATCGCGGCGGCGGGGGCTTGATGACGCGAGAACGAGTTGCGGCATGACCCGCAATTTCCGGCTATTTAAAGCGGTACGTGATCCGGCCTTTGGTCAGATCATAGGGAGTTAATTCGCACAATACCTCGTCACCCACGAGTACGCGGATACGGTTTTTGCGCATTTTACCTGCAGTGTGGCCAAGCACCTCATGGCCATTTTCCAATTCGACACGGAACATCGCGTTGGGCAACAATTCACGAATGATGCCCCGCATTTCCAGAAGTTCTTCTTTTGCCATTCGGCCCCTTAAATATTGATAGTCGTTATGTTGCAGCGCCCTTAGCGGGTGGCGGATAAAAAGGAAAGACCTACCGCGCAAACCCCATATTGCGACAAAATGCTACAAAGTTCATATTCCATACAAATCGTAGTCGGCTAAAAGCCAGTTTAACAAACAACAATAAAAAGCTCTCCCCCGATGAAAATGCTCTCCCTGACCGCCTTGTTGCTGGCCTCGACCGCCATACCTGCATTTGCTCAGGAATCCCCCAATACCGAGGGCACAACTGCGGCGCCTGGAAATGCCGATGAGCTTTCCGATGAATTGCCCGGCGACATCGTAGTTACTGCTCAGCGTATAAGGGGTTCGGTCGACACCGATGTGCCACCGGTCGAACAGTTGAGCGAAGCCGATATTGCCGCTGTCGGCGCGTCGTCGCTAACCGACCTGCTCACAGCAGTCGCGCCTCAAACCAATTCGGGACGTGGCCGTGGCGGCGGCCAACCGGTCGTCTTGCTCAACGGCCAGCGAATTTCGGGCTTTCGCGAACTGCGCGACCTGCCGCCCGAGGCAATCAAGCAGGTACAGATATTCCCCGAAGAGGTTGCGCTAAAATACGGTTTCAGACCCGACCAGCGAGTTATCAACTTCATTCTGAAGGAAAACTTCGCTTCTTTCATTGCTGAGGTTGAAATGGCGCAGCCCGAAGACGGTGGCTTTGCAACCAATGAAGTCGAAGCGACCTTTGTTACAATTGGCAGTAAAACACGGTTCAGCATCGATGCCCAAGCTGAAAGATCAACACGTCTTACCGAAAACGAACGGCCGCTAATTTCGGTAGGCGGATCGCTACTGGCCCAGAACGGCAATATCAGCGGGCTGGGTTTGAACGGTGAAATTTCACCCGCTTTGAGTTTGCTTGCAGGCCGGTTGGTGCCACAGGCCGGCGTACCTGTCGGGATCGCCAATCCAACATTGGCGCAGTTCGCTGCAAATAACGCTGCGCTCAACGACGGCGACATCGGCGAATTCCGCAGCCTATTGCCAAAAACAGAGCGGTTTGAAGTCAATGGTACATGGAGCCGCTCCATCGGCCCGCAAAGCACGCTGTCGATCAACGCCAATTATGCGTTAAATGGTAGTTCCTCGCTGCTTGGCCTCCCCGGCGCTACTTTTGTCCTGCCCGGCACAAGCCCTTTTTCGCCCTTCGGCACCGACGTTACCGTCAACCGTTATTTCGACAGTCCACGCGCGCTCGAACGCGAAAATGAAACGCATACCTTCCAAACCGGCAGCTCACTCAACCACTTGATCGGCGGCTGGCGCTGGACTGTAACCGGCAACTATGCCCGCATCGACAGCCAGACGACGACAACACGCAACGTCGATTTTGCGGGATTGGGTGCCGCAGTGCTGGCTGGCACCGCAAATCCGTTCGCCGACGATTTCGGCAATAATCTGCTCTTTCTGGCCCCTGATCTGGCCAATAGCCTGTCGCAAACGATCGACACGCGCAGTACGCTGGCAGGGTCACCGTTTCGCCTTCCCGCTGGCGAAGTGCAAATGACCTTTGCGTCGGGCTTTACCCGTCAGATGCTTGACAGCGAGACATGGCGTTCTGGTGTCACCACCGATGTGTCGCTACGCAGGAATGTTTTCAACAATTCGGTCAATGCGGAACTGCCCTTAACCGAAAGCGATTTCGGCCTTGGCAAGATAATTGGCGCTTGGGCCATCAATGGTAATATTGGCTTTAGCGAATTGTCCGACTTTGGCAGCCTGATGGAATATGGCGTCGGCTTGCGCTGGCAACCGGCGAAGAATCTCACGTTTCAAGCCAATCTGATCGGCGACGAAAATGCTCCCGGCGTCGGCCAACTGGGTAATCCACTTATCGTGACGCCGAACGTAGCGTTCTTCGATTTTGCTACGGGCCAAAGCTCGTTCGTAAGCGTTATTAGCGGCGGCAACCCGTTGCTGGTGGGCGAAAAGCGGCGCGACCTGAATTTGAACGCCAACTGGAGCCCGACGTTCATCAAGGACTTCAGCCTGCAGTTCGGCTATTTCCGTAACAACAGTTCGAACACCACCGCCAACTTTCCTCTGTTAACACCGGAGATCGAAGCTGCGTTCCCGGGACGCGTAGTCCGCGACGCGAGCGGGCGGATCGTCAGTGTCGATCAGCGCCCAGTCAATTTCGCCAAGGAAGAGTCGCAACGCATCCGCTGGGGCTTCAATGTGTCCGGCAGCATCGGGCCGCAACCTCAAGGCGGCGGACGCTTTGGCGGTCCCCCCGGAGCAGGCGGCCGTCCACCTAGCGCTGGCGGTGGCCCTCGTGGTCCCGGCGGTGGCGGTGGTGGTCCACGGTTCGGTGGTGGCGGCTTTGGCTCCGGTGGCGGCATGGGAAGCCGCTGGAGTCTTGCGCTCTATCACACATACCGTATTCAGGACGAAATCCTGATCCGCCCCGGCGTGCCCGTGCTCGACCTGCTAAATGGTTCTGCAACCAGCAGCAACGGCGGCGCGTCACGGCACGAGCTCGAACTGTCGGGCGGCGTGTTCCACAAGGGCATGGGATTTCGTGTCGAAGGCACATACAAAAGCGGCACGAGAGTTGATGGAAGTGGCCTTGTGGGCAGCAGCGACCTTCGGTTCAGTGACCTGGCCGCATTAAACGCATTCATCTTCGTCGACCTTGACCAGCAGAAGCGGTTAACCAAGGCGATACCCTTCCTCAAAGGTAGCCGCATCCGGCTCCGCATCGACAATGTTCTGAACGACATCATCGAGGTCCGCGACCAGAACGGATTGGTGCCACTCAGCTATCAGCCGGGCTTTATCGACCCACGTGGACGGGTGTTCGAACTCAGCTTCCGGAAGCGCTTTTAGATAGTTTTCGAATAGCGCGCCATGCCAGAGCCTTTATCTTGTTTTGCGCCGGAAAACGCCCGGGAGCTTTCGGTCGCATTCCCACATTTCGCAATACGCCATTAAAGGCACGCGCATCAGCCTCGGCAAAGCTCCAGTCGCTGCGCCACGTGATCGATAGAGATACCGACACGGCAGGACCGTTCTTCACATGATGCGGTGCCATGACCGGTACGAACAAGGCATCGCCGGGCTTTAGCGGCCATTCGGTGCCGCCTGCAGCCAATTCATCGCGCCACACAAGGTTCCGGTGCCCGCCGGTGTGGTATCCTTCATGTGTTTCGTCGGGGGCAAAGCGTTTGTCGCCTGCCGGAAACTGGGTCATTGTCTTCGTGCCACGCAATTGCAGCAGGATATTGTGCTCTGGGTCGAAATGATAGGGCGTAACAGCATTCGGACTAGACACGAAAATATAGCCCTGCGGTTTCAACATCCGCCCGGTCTTTTCCTCGATATGCGGCTTAAGTTCGGTGAGCAAACCCATCAGCAGCGCCTGATATTCGGGCACCTGTTCGATATTCTTGAGCACCGCCCAGCTACCGCTGGTTTCGACCATGCGGATAGTATCGCCAATGCTGAGGCCATTGGCAGGCACCAGCGCCGGATCGATCCCCACGGGCAAGTTACCCTTGTTATACTCGACCGACGCTGCAGGCAGAGCCTCGCCAAGCCGAGCGAGCGCATCGATGGTGAGCAATTCATGACCGCGCAACGCATGCTGCAACTTGTGCGGCGTTTCAGGGTAATTCGCGGCAAAAAGCTGACGCGTTGCGGAATCGAAGATCGCGGTCATGCGTCATCTCCAGTTGGAAGTTGGTTTTCGGATTTCTGCGGCGCGTTTTTGGCGAGTTCCGCCGCCAAAAACGCACCAAAAGCGGCTCTGCGAGCGGTGCCACCAATAGCGACGGAATAGCGCCCAATGGCCCGCCGCCCGGTCCACAGGCTGTCGATCATTGGATGGCCCTCTGCAGCGCAGCTATCGCACCACGCGATATCGGGATGCTCAAGCAGCGCCAAATTTTCGATCTGCAACAACACGCCCGGCGAGAAACGGGCATAATCTTCATCGAACGCGGTTTTGAAAGAAAAACTGCCGGGCGCGCACAGGAAAGTCACCAGCATCGCCAATGGCTTGCCATCGAGCCGCAGGTCGAGCCGTTCGAGCCTACCCGCGGCTGCGGCACCGGAAAGAATTTCGTTGAACAAGGAGCGTGTTTCGTCGGCGCACGCGAGCGCTGAGCCGTTCTCGCCTTTCCAGCCCCGGCGTTCGAGCGCAAGAAACTCTTGTGTCCACTCGTCAAGTCCGGTCGCGCTGCCATCTCGCGCAAAGGTCAGCGCGCCTTCTTCGGATAGCCGGTTCTTTTGCCGTCTGAGTTCCTTGCGCTTCTTTCCGCGCACTGCGTTTTCCAGATAGGCTTCGGGCGATAGGCCGCGCTCGAGAAAGGCACGGTCGGTGCGCTGCACCAACGCGCAGCGGCGCTTCTGTGCGGCGCAAACCCTTTCGAGCGCGGTAGCAAGCGCGCCGCCGATCGACAGGCAATGCAGATGCGCGAAAAGCGCCTGCCCCGGCGCAATATCGAGCTGCGCCAGATATGCCCGCCAAAATATGTCTTCATAGCCGGCGCGTACCAGCGGCGACCCCAAAAAGGCATTGTGGTGCAGCCAATTCTGCACATGCGGCATCGGCCAGCGCCCATAGCGTGGCTGCATTGAGATCGGCATCAGCCCGCATAATAAGCTGCCGTCCCACAAGGTGAAAAATTGCGCGCTATTCGCAGAATCGAACTGCTCCAGCGCGGGGCGCAGGAACCAGCTTTCGGAAAAAGGATTGGACTCCACCGCTTGTGCAGCAAGGTCATTCCACGCATCGATGAAGCGCGCGTCGAGCATCCTCCGCCAGCCCGAAAGCTGATGGCTGATATTGCCCGTACTGGCGCTCACATATGCCCGTGTCGCCACTTTGCCCCTTGCGCGTTTGCGAAACCCATGCGGTTATAGCGCGAAGCGGCAAAGAAATTGCTAATGGGCAAAAGAAAACCCGCCGGAACTGCTCCCGGCGGGTTTTTGCAAACTTAATGAAGAGTCAAGCTTACATGCCGTGCGCCAAAGCCGCCAAAAGCAAGAGCGCCACAATATTGGTGATCTTGATCATCGGGTTGACGGCTGGACCTGCAGTATCCTTGTAAGGATCGCCCACAGTGTCGCCGGTCACGGCTGCCTTATGGGCTTCTGAACCCTTGCCGCCGTGGTTACCGTCTTCGATATATTTCTTGGCATTGTCCCATGCGCCGCCGCCCGAGGTCATCGAGATCGCGACGAACAGACCGCCGACGATCACACCCAAGAGCAACGCGCCCAAAGCCGCAAAGCCCTGTGCGGGGCCAGCGACCCAGCTGATGACGAAGTAGACCACGATGGGTGCCAAAACCGGCAACAACGACGGAATGATCATTTCGCGGATCGCTGCCTTGGTCACCAGGTCAACGGTACGCGCATAATCGGGCTTCGATGTGCCGTCCATGATGCCGGGGTTGCTCGCGAACTGGTCACGAACGTCCTTCACCACTTCACCGGCTGCCTTGCCAACCGCCGTCATGCCCATCGCTCCGAAGAGATAAGGCAATAGCGCGCCAAGCAGCAGGCCGACGATGACATATGGATTCATCAAAGTGAAATCGACGCCGCCTTCCGCAAGGCCGAGTTTCTCCGAATAGAACGCCAAATCGGCGGTATAAGCACCAAACAGCACGAGCGCTGCCAAAGCTGCCGAGCCAATGGCATAGCCCTTGGTCACAGCCTTTGTGGTGTTACCAACCGCGTCGAGCGCGTCGGTTTTTTCACGGACCGATTTGTCCATTTCCGACATTTCGGCAATGCCGCCTGCGTTATCGGTCACCGGACCATAGGCATCAAGCGCTACGACCATACCGGCCAGCGCCAGCATCGACGTTGCGGCAAAGGCGATTCCGATGATGCCAGCAAGCTGGAATGACACGATGATGCCGACGCAGATGACCAAAGTCGGCAACGCGGTCGATTCAAGGCTGATCGCCAGACCCTGGATGACGTTGGTGCCGTGGCCGGTTTCCGATGCCTTGGCAATCGAACGGACAGGGCGGTAGTTGGTGCCGGTATAATATTCGGTGATCCAGACCAGTAGCCCGGTGACCGCCAAACCGACCATCATCGAATAGAACAGGGTCAATCCACTGAATTGACCCGTGCTGTAAGTGATCGCCGCGTTCATATCGCCAAGCGTTTGCGTGGTGACATAATAAATCGCCGGGATCGACGCGACTGCGGTAACCAGGAAGCCCTTGTACATCGCACCCATGATATTGGTACCTCCGCCCAAACGGACAAAGAAGGTTCCCAAAATCGACGTCAGAATGCAGATACCGCCAACAACGAGCGGCAACGACATCAGGTTGAGCAATTCAGCCGCTGGCATCGTGGCTGGCATCAACAGTGCCAGCAGAACCATTGTAGCGCCAATAGTCACGACGTAGGTTTCGAACAAGTCAGCCGCCATACCGGCGCAATCGCCGACGTTGTCGCCAACATTATCGGCAATGGTTGCAGGGTTGCGTGGGTCATCCTCGGGGATGTTCGCCTCGACCTTGCCGACCAAGTCAGCGCCGACGTCGGCAGCCTTGGTAAAGATACCGCCACCCAAACGTGCGAAGATCGAAATCAGCGATGCGCCGAATGCGAGAGCCAAGAGGCCATCGATAACCGCACGGCTGTTCGGCAGGTTCATCGCGACTTCGGTCAGATAATAGAAGAAGCCCGCAATCGCCAGAAGTGCAAGCCCGGCAACCAGCATACCGGTAATCGCTCCGGCGTTGAATGCCATGGTCAGGCCTTTTTGAAGGCTTTCACTTGCGGCTTGAGCGGTGCGAACGTTGGCTCGAACCGAGATGTTCATCCCGATAAAACCGGTTGCGCCTGAAAGAACTGCGCCGAGCACGAAGCCGACTGCCGAGAGCGGCCCCAAGAACACACCGACCAGAACCGCGACAACAACGCCAACAACGGCGATGGTGCGATATTGGCGGGTGAGATAGGCGCCAGCGCCTTCTTGGATTGCGGCTGCAATTTCCTGCATCCGCGGTGTGCCTGCCGATGCGGCAAGCACCGAGCGGCTCGTGATAATTCCATACAGCACGGCAACAAGCCCGCACAATATGGCCATAATTGACAAAGACATAGACTGTCCCCTCCCCGTTTTTCTTTGTTAGAAACTCTCTCCTAACGCTGCCCAAAGGACAACGTAAGCCGCTGGGCTATACGGTGGCTTTTATAGGCAAGGCAACCCTTAAACGCCGCCTTTACGGCGGGTTTGCTTCAATGATGTTGATAACCAAGCGATGGCGGCAAGGGGATTTGAGCATCGC
>LNFK01000013.1 GCA_001464315.1 Sphingomonadales bacterium Ga0077559
CGCGGCGCGGCGTGGTTCAAAAGCTTTGGCCGCGAGAATAACCACGGCACCAAGCTGTTCCAGATTTCGGGTCATGTCGAAAAGCCCTGCGTCGTCGAAGAAGAAATGAGCATCCCGTTCCGCGAGCTGATCGAAAAGCATTGCGGTGGCATAAGGGGCGGATGGGACAATCTGCTCGCGGTCATCCCCGGCGGATCGTCGGTGCCATTGGTGCCCGCCGCGATGATGATGGACGTGCCAATGGATTTTGACGGCTGTAAGGAAGTCGGCTCTGGCCTTGGCACCGCAGCGATCATCGTAATGGACAAATCCACCGACATCGTCCGCGCCATCTCGCGGCTTTCCTATTTCTACAAGCACGAAAGCTGCGGCCAGTGCACGCCGTGCCGTGAAGGCACTGGCTGGATGTGGCGCGTGATGGAACGGATGCGCGAAGGCAATGCCGACATATCGGAAATCGACACCTTGTTCGAAGTGACCAAGCAGGTTGAAGGCCACACCATCTGCGCACTTGGCGATGCAGCGGCATGGCCTATCCAGGGGCTGATCAAGCATTTCCGCCCCGAAATGGAGCGGCGTATTGTTGAGAAGCAAGGTGATATGCTGGAGGCGGCGGAATGATGCGTAAATCGTTATTTTTTGCTTTGGGCTTGCCGGTATTTGCGGCTTCGGCTTTGGCGCAGACATCGCCCGAGCGCGCGGATGACGATTTGCCGGCTCGTCGTGATACCGGAATCGAAAAAACGATGCAGGACGCCGAACGCCAACGTGCCGCGGACCGAACGGATCAAAACACTATCATTTCCACCCCTGAAGCGCGATTGGCATTGCATAAGGCGGCGGCGTGTCTGGCGCAGTCGAGCGGTAACGAAGCACGCGATTTGCTAAAAATGGACTTTCGTTCAAAACAATATCGTACAAAAATGGACCGGCTATTTGACAACAACCGCCCCTGTCTTCGCGGTGTCCGGTATTTGCGCTCCAACCGGCTCTTAGTGGCCGGTGATTTGGCAGAACATTTATTTGCATCGGCACCACAAAAATTAAATGTGCGTTTGGCGGCTATTCCAACGGACAAACCCTCAAAACCACGGACAGATATGGACCGTGTTGCGATGTGCGTTGCAAGATCGGACCCCGATAATGTCGCGCGATTATTTGGTACAGGTGTTGCAACTGCTTCAGAAACCACGGCATCTGGCTTGCTGACGCCTGCATTGAACGCCTGCAACAGCACCGGAAAAGCAATTTCTGTCAGCCCGTCCGGTCTGCGCGCGATGCTGGCAACGGCAAGTTTTCGTTTGATTGAAGGGCAAGACGGCTAATGCCTAAAGTCACCGTAGACGGCCTCGAAATTGAAGTTCCAGCAGGCGCTACCGTCTTGCAGGCGTGCGAGATGGCCGGGAAAGAAATTCCGCGTTTTTGCTATCACGAGCGGCTGTCCATCGCGGGCAATTGCCGCATGTGTCTTGTTGAGGTTGCCCCCGGGCCGCCCAAGCCGCAGGCAAGCTGCGCGCTACCCGCGACCGAAGGCCAGATCATCCGCACCGACAGCGCGATGGTCAAAAAGGCGCGTGAAGGGGTGATGGAATTCCTGCTCATTAACCACCCACTCGACTGCCCGATTTGCGATCAGGGCGGCGAGTGCGATTTGCAGGACCAGAGCGTCGCTTATGGCCGCGGCGCATCGCGCTATGACGAGAACAAGCGCGCGGTTACCGAGAAATATATGGGGCCGCTGGTCAAGACGACGATGACCCGCTGCATTCAGTGCACGCGCTGCATTCGCTTTGCCGAAGAAGTGGCCGGCATCGAAGAAATCGGCGCAATCGGGCGCGGCGAGAATATGCAGATCACCAGCTATCTCGAACGCGCGGTGACCAGCGAACTGTCGGGCAATGTGGTTGACCTATGCCCAGTCGGCGCACTGACGTCAAAGCCCTATGCGTTCGAAGCGCGGCCGTGGGAATTGAAGAAAACGCCGAGCATCGACGTGATGGACGCGGTCGGCACCAACATCCGTCTCGACAGCCGGGGCAGGGCCGTGCTGCGCGCGTTGCCGCGCATCAATGACGATGTGAACGAGGAATGGGCGTCGGACAAAACCCGCCACGCAGTCGATGGGCTGATGCACCGGCGTTTGGACAAGCCTTATGTGCGGCGCGATGGCAATTTGGTGGCGGTAAGCTGGGCCGAGGCGTTTGAAGCAGTTCGCGCAAACTGGTCGGGCGAGGCGGCAGTAATCGCAGGCGATCAGGTCGATTGTGAAACGATGTTTGCCGCGCGCGAACTGGCAGGTTCTGCTATGCTCGAAGGGCGTCAGACCGGATTGGCTTACGACACGTCGAGCCTGAGCGCGGTCAATTTCAACACGACGATTGCCGGCATTGAAAATGCCGATGTGATTTTGCTGGTCGGCAGCGATTTGCGCCGTGAAGCGCCGCTCGTGAATACACGCATCCAGAAAGCTGTTCGCAAGCGCGGCGCGAAGGTATTTGCGATCGGGCCTGTGACGGACCTGACCTACAAGGTCGAATGGCTAGGGGATGATCTAGGCGCGCTGGCGAAAGCGCCGAAGGTATTGGCCGAAGCGCTCAAGACAGCCGAACGCCCTGCGATCATCGTCGGTGGCGGCGCTCTTCGCTACGAAGGCGTCCACGGTGCGGCATTGGCTTTCGCCAAGAAGTTCAAGCTTGTCCGCGACGGGTGGAACGGTTTCAATGTCCTGCATTTTGCAGCGGCGCGCATGGGCGGCCTGATGCTCGGCTTTGCGCATGACGGCGGGATCAAGGCGCTGGCGGCGAAGAAACCAAAGCTCACCTTCTTCCTCGGCGCGGACGAGGTCGATTATGCGCTCTTCGCTGACAGCTTCAAAATCTATGTCGGCCATCATGGCGACAATGGCGCACATTTTGCCGACGTCATCCTGCCCGGAGCGGCTTATAGCGAAAAATCGGGCACTTATGCAAATCTCGAAGGCCGCGTCCAGCGCGGCGAACGCGCGGTATTCCCGCCTGGTGATGCGCGCGAGGATTGGGCGATTTTCCGGGCGCTTTCGGATGTGCTCGGAAAGCGTTTGCCGTTCGACAGTGTCGAAGCCCTTCGCACCGAAATGTCCAAAGCAGTTCCCGCATTGGGCGTTGAAGGCCTTGCCAATTACGGTTGGTCCGAACCCAAGTTGCCATCGACCGTCAGCGGCAAGATCGCGGACTATCCCATCAAGGATTTCTACCTGACCAATGCCATCTGCCGCGCGTCGGAAACGATGCGGCGTTGCTCGGCGGAGTTGGTACATAATGAGCAGTTTCTGGAGGCGGCGGAATGACCTCCTTCTTCCAATCTATCGGCTTGTCGTACGAAGGCGCATGGTTCACCGCGACCATCGCGGGCATCCTACTCATAGCGTTCCCGTTGATGCTAGCGGTCGCGCTCATCATTTACTCTGAGCGCAAGCTCTGGGCCGCCTTCGCGCTTCGCAAGGGCCCGAATGTCGTCGGGCCTTTCGGTATCCTCCAGTCCTTCGCCGATGGCCTTAAGGTCTTCCTGCAGGAAACGATCATCCCGTCTGCGTCGAACCGGGGGCTTTTCCTGATCGCACCGATCATCACCTTCACCGTCGCGTTGATGGCGTGGGCGGTTATCCCATTCGATTACGGGGTCGTGCTCAGCGACATCAATGTAGGCCTACTCTACGTCCTCGCGATCAGCAGTCTGGGCGTTTACGGGATCATCATCGCGGGCTGGGCGTCGAATTCCAAATATCCGTTCTATTCGTCAATGCGCGCCGCTGCACAGATGATCTCTTACGAAGTATCGATCGGTTTCATCCTTATCTGCGTCGTCCTTTGGGCTGGCACGTTCAACATGGGGGGCATCATTGAGGGCCAGAAAGGCCACATCTTCGGCTTCATCAACGCTTACGGATTTAACCCGTTGCTGTTCCCGATTGCGGTGATGTTCCTGATCAGCTCAATGGCCGAAACCGCGCGCGCGCCTTTCGATTTGACTGAAGCGGAGAGCGAAATCGTCGCGGGTTACCAGACCGAATATTCGTCGATGGCCTTCGCGCTCTTCTGGCTCGGCGAATATGCCAATGTGCTCCTGATGTGCGCGCTCAATGCGATCCTGTTCTGGGGCGGGCATTTGCCGCCGGTCGATTGGGCGCCACTGTACTTGGTGCCGGGCATCATCTGGTTTTTCGCCAAGATCCTCGTGATGTTTTTCATCTTCGCGTGGGTCAAAGCCACGGTGCCGCGTTACCGCTATGACCAATTGATGCGTCTGGGTTGGAAGATATTCCTGCCGATTTCGCTGTTCTGGGTCTTCTTGGTTAGCGGTTATCTCATGTACATAGGGCATTTCGAATGACCACCATCGCCCACCTCATCAAATCCTTCACTTTGTGGGAATTTATCAAGGCGCATCTCATTACCTTGCGCTATTTCTTCAAGCCCAAGGCGACGATCAATTATCCGTTCGAGAAGAATCCGCTGTCCCCGCGTTTTCGCGGTGAGCATGCTCTGCGGCGCTATCCCAATGGCGAGGAACGCTGCATCGCGTGCAAATTGTGCGAGGCGGTGTGTCCGGCGCAGGCTATCACCATCGAGGCGGAACCGCGCGAGGACGGAAGCCGCCGCACCACACGTTACGATATAGACATGACCAAGTGCATCTATTGCGGTTTCTGTCAGGAAGCGTGCCCGGTCGATGCCATCGTCGAGGGACCGAATTTCGAATATGCGACCGAAACGCGTGAAGAATTGCTCTATGACAAGGACAAGCTGCTTTCGAATGGTGACAAATGGGAACGCGCACTCGCCGCGAACCTTGCCGTCGATGCGGCCTATCGGTAAGGGCGGCGCATCGTGATTCAGGTTCTCTCTTTTTATATCTTTGCTGCCTTGCTCATTGCGTCTGCCGCAATGGTGATTTTTGCGCGCAACCCCGTGCATAGCGTGCTGTGGCTTATCGTCGCGTTTTTCAATGCCGCTGGGCTAATGGTGCTGATCGGTGCCGAGTTTATCGCGATGTTGCTAGTTATCGTCTATGTAGGCGCGGTCGCGGTGTTGTTCCTGTTTGTTGTGATGATGCTCGACATCGATTTCGCCGAACTGCGTGCAGGCTTTGTGAAAAATGTACCGCTTGGACTGATGCTGGCTGTTGTGTTGGTCGCCGAGCTTGTGCTTGGTATCGGTGCCTATCGCGCAGGAGCGGTTAAGCTTGGGACGCCCGATGGTGCCGCCCCTGTGAACGAAGTGCCTAATATCGAAGCCATCGGTAACCTGCTCTACAGCAAATATATATTCCTATTCGAAAGTGCTGGCCTCATCCTGCTCGTTGCGATGGTCGGGGCGATCGTGCTGACCCATCGCAAGAGCTACAGTGCAAAAGCGCAGAATATCAGCAGCCAAACAATGCGTCGCCCGCAGGACGCGACGCGCAATGTCAATCAGCCAGTCGGGCAGGGGGTCGAGCTATGATTGGCATCGAACATTATCTGGTCGTCAGTTCCATCCTGTTCGTCATGGGCGTGCTCGGCATTTTCCTCAACCGGAAGAATGTAATCATCATACTTATGGCAGTCGAACTCATTCTGCTCGCGGTGAATATCAATCTTGTCGCGTTTAGTGCGTTTTTGGGCGACCTTACAGGCCAGATTTTCGCGATGTTCGTTCTGACCGTCGCGGCTAGTGAGGCGGCTATCGGGCTGGCCATTCTCGTCATCTATTTCCGTGGTCGCGGCACGATTGCCGTTGATGATGTCAACCGGATGAAGGGCTAGATCCAGTGACCTCCATTCATATCATCGTGTTTCTGCCGCTTCTGGCAGCTCTTGTCGCTGGCTTGGGCCAACGGTTCATTGGTGCATTGGCGGCAAAGACGATCACCACCGCCGGTCTGTTTACCGCGGCTCTGCTGAGCTGGCCGATCTTCATCGGCTTCCTCTCCGGCACCGAAACCCCCTATGTTGCGCCTGTGATGCAATGGGTGCAGTCGGGCGACCTGACCTTCGATTGGGAATTGCGCGTCGATAGTCTGACTGCGGTAATGCTAGTCGTGATCACCACCGTGTCGGCGCTCGTTCATCTTTATAGCTGGGGCTATATGGAGGAGGACCCCGATCAACCGCGCTTTTTCGCCTATCTATCGTTGTTCACCTTCGCGATGCTGATGCTGGTAACCGCGAACAACCTGGTGCAGATGTTCTTCGGTTGGGAAGGCGTCGGCCTTGCGTCTTATTTGCTGATCGGTTTCTGGTATAAGAAGCCAAGCGCAAACGCCGCTGCAATCAAGGCTTTCGTAGTCAACCGCGTCGGTGACCTTGGTTTCATGCTCGGCATTTTCGGCGTGTTTTGGTTGTTCGGAACCGTATCGATCCCCGAAATCCTCGCCGCCGCACCTGAAAAAGTCGGCTCAAGCATCGGCTTCCTCGGCTACCGCGTCGATACGATGAGCCTGCTCTGCGTACTGCTATTCATCGGCGCGATGGGCAAGTCAGCGCAATTGGGACTGCACACATGGTTGCCCGACGCAATGGAAGGGCCGACCCCGGTGTCCGCACTGATCCATGCCGCAACGATGGTGACAGCAGGCGTGTTCATGGTCTGTCGCCTTTCGCCTTTGTTCGAAACGAGCCAGTTTGCGCTTAATATGATTATGATCGTCGGCGCGACGACAGCGATATTCGCCGCCACCGTCGGCCTCGTGCAGAACGACATCAAACGTGTGATCGCTTATTCGACCTGCTCTCAGCTGGGCTATATGTTCTTCGCCGCAGGTGCGGGCGCTTACAGCGCGGCGATGTTCCACCTGTTCACGCACGCCTTCTTTAAAGCGTTGCTGTTCCTCGGTGCAGGCTCGGTCATCCATGCGATGCACCATGAACAGGACATGCGCTATTATGGCGGACTCCGGAAACATATCCCGCTGACCTTCTGGGCCATGATGGCGGGGACGCTGGCTATTACCGGTGTGGGGATCGTCGGCATCGGCGGCTTTGCCGGTTTCCATTCGAAAGACGCGATTATCGAGGCGGCTTATGCCAGCACCTCGACCTATCACATGTATGGCTTTGCAGTAGGCGTGATAGCTGCGTTGCTGACCAGCTTCTATAGCTGGCGATTGATGTTCCTGACTTTCTTCGGAAAGCCGCGCTGGATCGAGAGCGAGCATATCCAGCATAGCGTTCATAAAACGCCTGAAACGGCTACGGACAGCACCGGCGGCTATCATCCGCATGAAAGCCCCTGGACCATGCTGGTGCCATTAGGCGTGCTGGCTGTTGGCGCGGTACTGGCCGGCTATGTGTTCAAATATGATTTCATCTACGCAGAAGAAGGCGGTACCGAATTCTGGGCCGCATCGACACTGTATTTCAACACGCACCTGATCCATGCGATGCATGAGGTGCCGCTTTGGGTGAAGCTGGCATCGACTGTGGCAATGATGACCGGATTGGTTACGGCCTATCTGATGTACCAGCGCTCTGACGATGCGCCGCAACGCTTGTCCGCTATGTTTGCGCCGATCTACCGTTTTTTCCTCAACAAATGGTATTTCGACGAGCTCTATAATTTGATCTTCATCCGCCCGGCGTTCTGGTTCGGACGCCTGTTCTGGAAGCAAGGCGACGTTGGCATAATCGACCGGTTCGGCCCGAATGGTTCGGCCGCAGTCGTTGCATTCGGCAGCCGGATGGCAGTCAGGATGCAGAGCGGATATTTATATAGTTACGCGCTGGTGATGCTGCTTGGCCTCGTCGCGGCGGTCAGCTGGATGATGGTACAGGCATAATGAACGCAGCTGATTTCCCCATTCTTTCGGTCATGCTCGCAGTGCCGATGCTCGCGGCAATTGCGTGCCTTTTTGTGCGCGCGGAAATGGCGCGTATCATTGCGCTGACGGCTACGTTGTTCAACCTGCTGCTCGGCGTCTGGTTGTGGATCAGCTACAACCCCGCAGGCGCGCAGTGGCAATTTACCGAAAGCGCCTCGCTGTTTGGCCCGATTGGTTGGAAGCTTGGTATCGACGGTATTTCGCTTACGCTGATCATGCTCTCGGTATTCTTGATGCCGATCTGCATCGGAGCCAGCTGGCGGTCTATTACGTCGCGTGTCGGCGAATATATGGCTGCGTTCCTGCTAATGGAAACGCTGATGATCGGAGTGTTCGCGGCACAGGACCTCATGCTGTTTTACATCTTCTTCGAAGCAGGACTGATCCCGATGTATCTGATCATCGGCATCTGGGGCGGTGCAGAACGGATTTACGCCAGCTACAAATTCTTCCTTTACACACTGCTCGGTTCGTTGATGATGCTGATCGCAATGCTGTGGATGATACAGTTCGCAGGCACCGCCGATATTCCGACCTTGCTCAATACCGATTTCCCTGTCGATGTTCAGAAATGGCTGTGGTTAGCTTTTTTTGCATCGTTTGCGGTCAAAATGCCGATGTGGCCAGTCCACACTTGGCTTCCCGATGCACACGTTCAGGCGCCTACTGCTGGATCAGTCATTTTGGCTGGCGTGTTGCTGAAAATGGGCGGTTACGGCTTCCTGCGGTTTTCGATCCCTATGTTTCCTGAAGCCAGCGCGGACTTCATTCCTTTAGTCTTCGGCCTGTCGATGGTGGCGGTGGTGTACACTTCGCTCGTCGCCTTGGTGCAGAACGACATGAAAAAGCTGATCGCTTATTCGTCAGTCGCACATATGGCGATAGTGACCGTTGGATTGTTTACGTTCAATCAGCAGGGCATCGAAGGCGCAATCATTGTCATGCTCAGCCATGGCCTTGTTTCGGGCGCGCTATTTTTGTGTGTTGGCGTCATCTACGACCGCCTGCACACCCGCGAGATCAGCCGGTACGGCGGGCTATCGATCAACATGCCGAAATATGCATTGTTGTTCATGCTGTTCACAATGGCGAGCGTTGGCTTGCCCGGAACCAGCGGATTTGTCGGCGAGTTCCTCGCGCTCGCTGGTGCCTATAAGGTCTCGACCTGGGCAACGCTCATAGCCACCACGGGCATCATCCTCGGCGCTGGCTATATGCTCTATCTCTACCGGCGCATCGCCTTTGGCGCGCAGATCAATGCCGACGCCGCAGCGATGCCCGATATGGACGGCCGCGAGATGTGGTTGTTGGCACCGATTGCTGCCGCGGTCATCTGGATGGGCGTGTATCCCGAAACCTTCCTCGCACCGATCCGCCGAGATGTCGCCACGATTGTTGCACGGATCGAGCGCGCAGCACCCGCGGGCGACAGCAAGTTGAATGCAAAAGACCCGACGACCGCGAAATATCGCGTAGGTGGACATGGAAGCGAAAAAGCGGCTGAGGGGAGCCAACACTAATGGACCTCAACACTTCGCTTTTCCTCGTTCGTTCTGAGGCCATCCTTAGCTTTTCTGCGCTTGCGCTGTTGCTGCTTGCCGCATGGCGTGCCGAGGCTGGCCGGTTGGTCAGCATCCTGTCAGTCGCCGTGCTGGTTGCCGCGGGGGCCTACGCTGGGCATTTCCTATTTGCCGGCACTCAGTCGCTGGCGTTCAGTGGGTTATACAGCAACGACGCGTTTGCAAACTTTTCAAAAATATTGATCTATTTCGCCGCTGCCATGTCGTTGATCATTGCACCTCCATTCCTTGAGAAAGCTGCGGCAATGCGGGCCGAATATCCGGTTCTCATAGTGCTTTCATGCGTGGGAATGGGCCTGATGGTGTCGGCCGCCGACCTGATCACGCTCTATATCGGCCTGGAACTGCTAAGTCTGTCGTCCTATGTGCTGGCAAGCTTTGCGCGGACGGATGGACGCTCTGCAGAAGCTGGACTTAAATATTTCGTCCTTGGTGCATTGGCCAGCGGCATATTGCTCTTCGGTGCCTCACTGATTTACGGCTTTGCGGGCTCGACCAGTTTTGCGGCCATCAGCACTGCGCTTGATGGGGATATCAGCCTCGGCCTGACATTCGGCATCGTATTCATATTGTCGGGTCTCGCTTTCAAGATGAGCGCAGCGCCGTTCCATATGTGGACGCCGGACGTCTATGAGGGCGCACCGACACCGGTCACCGGCTATTTTGCCAGCGCGCCCAAAGTCGCTGCCACGGTGCTTATGATCCGAGTTGTCACGGAAGCGTTCGGAACGCAGGTGATGGTATGGCAGCAAATCGTGATTGTCGTCGCCTTGATGTCTATCATTATCGGCGCGGTTGGTGCGATCGGTCAGCAGAATCTCAAACGCCTGCTTGCCTACAGCTCGATCAACAATGTCGGCTTCATTCTGATCGGCCTTGCTGCCGGAACAGAGCAGGGCATTGCCGCTATGCTCGTCTATCTCGTGATCTATGTCGCCATGACATTGGGGAGCTTTATCGTACTTTTGCAGCTCAAGGGCCGTGATGGCGATTATAAGGAAAGCCTGGGCGATATCGCCGGCCTGTCCAAAACCCGGCCTGCGCTGGCGGCGACGTTTGCGATATTCATGTTCAGTCTGGCCGGCATCCCGCCATTGTTCGGTTTCTGGGGCAAACTGGTCGTCTTTGACGCAGCAGTTGCCGCCGGTTTGTTTCCGCTCGCCGTCATCGGCATCGCTGCCTCGGTAATTGGCGCCTTTTATTATTTGAAAGTCGTCAAGGTCATGTATTTTGACGACGCAGTCGACATCATTGCCGAGACTGATGACAAAACACTGGTCTGGACGGGCGGCCTAATGGCTTTGGTCAACTCGCCGGTCGGTTATTTTTCGATACCTGTTCTGGGATTGTTGTCAGCGCAAGCGGCAAAGGCGTTGTTCTGACACCGATTTTCGAAGAAGTAGCGCTCACCGGGTCAACCAACGCCGACCTACTCGAACGAGCGGCACAAGGCGCACCCGAAGGACTTTGGCTTCGTGCTGACAGGCAAGACAGCGGGCGAGGCCGGATGGGCAGGGTGTGGGACAGCCCCTCTGGGAACCTTCTTGTAAGCACGATTGTTCGGCTTGGGCTTCGTGATCCGGCGCCTTCCACCTTGGCATTCGTCACCGCGCTGGCGGTCTTAGACACTATCAAGAATATTGCGCCGGAACTCGCTGTCCAGATCAAATGGCCAAATGACATATTGTCGGCGGACGGCGCAAAATTATGCGGTGTGCTGCTCGAACGGTCTGATAATGCTGTGGTTGTCGGAATTGGACTGAACCTGGCGTGGCATCCGAAAGGCCTTGACCGTCCCGTTACGGATTTGACGACACTCGGTGGCTTGCCACCGCACCCACATGCCGTCACCGAAATTCTGGCCGAAAATTTTGCAATATGGCTCGAACGCTGGCGTATTGGGGGTATGCAGGGAATAGCAATGAACTGGCAGAAAGTCGCACATCCGATCGGCACTGCAGTTTCAGTTCATCTGCCAACCGGCGAAGTTGCAGATGGATTGTTTGCAGGTCTCGACGAGGATGGGGCACTACGGCTGCGCTTGGCGGATGGTGAAATCCGTGCCATTCATGCGGCCGATATTTTCCTTATTTAGGCAAGGGTTGGCAATGTTACTGGCAATCGACACAGGCAATACCAACGTCAAATTCGCTCTCGTGGATGACCATGGAGAAATCGTGCAACGCTGGCGTATAGCGACCGATGCACGGCGCACGGCGGACGAATATGCTGTCTGGCTGGATCAGTTGATCCGAATGGCGGGACACAAGCGAGGCGATATCGATGCCGTCATTTTAGCGACCGTTGTTCCGCGCGCACTTCACAATCTGCAACTCCTCGCCTCACGCTACTTCGAGTGCGAAGCACTGGTGGCCGGGCGTGATCCGGTCGAATGGGGCATCCAGCTAAAAGTTGCCGAACCACAATCGGTAGGCGCCGATCGCGCGGTCAACGCGATTGCGGCGCAGGCGATGGCCGAAGGCGACAAGATCGTGATCAGCTTCGGCACTGCAACCACCTTTGACTATATCGGCCCTGACGGCTCCTATCGCGGCGGCAGCATCGCGCCAGGTGTGAATCTTTCGCTTGATGCGCTCTATTCGGCGGCTGCCATGTTGCCGCGTATTGCAATCGAGCCGCCGCCAAATGAAAGCGTCATCGGCACAACCACTGTTGGACAAATGCAGATTGGCATCTATTGGGGCTATGTGGCGATGATCGAAGGGATGATCGCACGGATGAAGGCTGAAATTGGCAAGCCCGTGACCGTCATTGCGACCGGCGGTCTTGCCATCCTGTTTCAGCAACATGGCCATTTATTTGACCGGGTAGAGCCGGATTTGACGCTGCGGGGGCTGGCGTTGTTATATAGGAATAGAGAACAAAAATAATGACTACCCCAAAGGATGAGTTGCTTTTCCTCGCGCTTGGCGGGTCGAACGAAATTGGAATGAACGTCAACCTTTATGGTTGCCAGGGCAAATGGGTAATGGTCGATCTGGGCCTGACCTTCGCCAATTCGGAATATCCCGGCATTGACCTTGTGCTGCCCGACCTGGAGTTTATCGAGCAGCGCAAAAAGGATCTGCTCGGCATAGTGCTGACGCACGGGCATGAAGATCATATTGGAGCAGTTGCTTATTTCGCCGCCGATTTGGGCGTGCCGCTTTACGCCACGCCGTTCACCGCGACGCTCATCCGCGGAAAGCTGGAAGAAGAAGGTATTGCCGATACGGTCAAACTCAACGTCATTCCGATGGAAGGTAGCTTCGATCTCGGGCCGTTCGGGTTTCAGTTCGTTACTCTTGCGCACTCCATTCTGGAGATGAGTGCATGCGTGATTACCACGCCATATGGCAAGATTTTCCATACCGGCGATTGGAAGCTTGATGACCAACCGGTGATTGGCAAACCATCGACCGCAGAACAGCTTACAGCCATTGGCGATGAAGGCGTGCTCGCTCTCATCTGCGATTCTACCAACGCGTTCAACGCGGACAACAGCGGCAGCGAAGGCAGCGTGAAGGCCGATCTTTTGAAATCCGTTAAGGCAGCGAAGGGCAGAGTTTTGCTCACCACATTTGCCTCCAACGCCGCGCGTCTCCAGACGATGGGTGAAGTCGCGCGTGAAAGTGGCCGGACGCTGTGTTTTGCCGGGCGTTCGCTTCACCGGATCATTGAGGCGGCGCAGGCCAATGGTTATCTTAAGGATATGCCAAAGACTGTCGACATGGACAGCGTCGACGGACTGGCGCGGCATGATGTCATGGTCGTTGCAACCGGCGGTCAGGGCGAGGCGCGGGCCGCATTGGCTAGGATCGCTGAAGGCAACCACCCGGTGAAGCTGGAAGCGGGCGACACCGTCATATTCTCATCGAAACAGATACCGGGTAACGAGATCGCCATCGGCGTCATTATGAACAAGCTGGCCGAGCGCAACATTCTAACAGTCACCGAAAAGCAGGCGCATGTCCATGTATCAGGTCACCCGGGACAACCCGAATTGGCCAAATTATATGACTGGGTTCGGCCTCAGGTGCTGATTCCGGTGCATGGCGAGCGGCGTCATATGGCGGAGCAGGCACGCTTTGCTCTGGCACACCGCGTTCCGAACGCTTTGGTTCAGTCCAATGGCGATGTGGTTCGGTTGGCGCCGGGTAAACCACAGATTGTAGGCAAAGAACGCACGGGCAGGCTAATCCTTGATGGTGATACAATTATCGCTGCGGATGGCGCCACGATCAACGAACGCCGCCGCCTGTCGTGGTACGGCTTAATCACGGTCGCCGTGGCGATCGACGGGAACGATGCTTTACTCGGCGATCCGCTGATACGGTTGCACGGCGTTCCCATAGAGGAGGATATAGACGATTTCATTGACGAGGCCAGTGATGCGGTTGCGAAAACAATCAAAGAAAACCGCGGTGACTATGACAAGCTGCGCGAAAATGTCCGGCTTGCTGTGCGCCGAATTGCGACGAGCTGGACAGGTAAAAAGCCGATTGTTGACGTTATGATCGTGGAGACCGCATGAGCTGGACATCGATTATCGCCATTTACGCACTCTTCTGGGTTTTGACGGCATTTGTCGTTCTACCAATTGGGGTGCGGACGCATGACGAGCTAGGGCTGGAGAAAACCGCAGGGCAAGCAGATAGTGCGCCGGGAAATTTTAATCCAAAGCAGATAATATTGCGTACAACTTTGCTTTCGGCGGCATTGTTCGGGCTATATTATGCAAACTACACCTATGGCTGGATCGACCGACACAGCTTCGATTTTCTGGTGTCGGGCCGGCCCGCTTAGTTGCGTAGCCGTTCGATGGCCTGGGCCAATGCGACGTAAAGCTTGCCGACATCCGACGACAGCAATGTCACGCCAATGGCGTTGCCATCACGCGTGCTAAGCAACACGCGCATCATGGCTTCGAAATCATGGATGTACCGGTTCACATGGTCGCGGAATTCGGCATCGTCGCCATAATGCGCGGCAATCGCACGGGCTTCACCTGCATCGAGTAAACGTACGGCGCGCCGAGTGAACACGCCGCGGTCCCCTTTTAGATAGGCAGCCCATGCCGTGTCAGTAACATCGTTCGACAATATTTTGGCGACGTCAATCGCGGTTGAGTTTAGCGATTCGGTGAGTAGCACCATGCGCCGGGCAAAGCTGTCGTCGTCAACGCCTTCAAATGTGTTGCGACTGTCAGCAATGCGCGCCTCCAAATTTCTCGCCATCTCGTCGAGTTCGCTCAACTGCAAATTCAGCTTTGCAGTCGACGCTTCGGACAGTGTTAAATTGCGCTGGATCGCGCTCTGCATGATTTCATTCATAGCTTCGATTTGGCCATCAACGGCTTCACCCAGGGCAACGCGGTTTTGTTCGGTTAGGCGCTCGGCGACATGCGCAAGCTCTTCATCCATGATTTTGCGACTGCTTTCCGCGGCTTGTTTGGTCGTCTCACGCACTCGCAACAGCGACGAAATAAGCCGATCGTTGGCATCTTCGGTCATTTCTTCGACTAAGCCACGTGTGTGTGTCAGCGCGGCCGCCAAAGCATCGGCTTGCTCGTGGCGCGCGGCAAAATGACCGTCGCTTTCGGCCATCAATTTTGCAACGGTGTCGCGCTGGATATCGATCAGATGTTCAATTGAAGTCGTTTTTGCAAGCAAGTCATCGCTCAGACCATTGAGCGCTTGTGCATTGGTGGAAGCGTTGTTGAGCTGCTCCAGCGCGGCAGCAAAACGGTCATTCAACCTGTCCATCGACGCCGGAAGCACCGTAGTCATCTCCGAATTGGCGTTGGCCAATGCAGAGTTTAACCTTTCAGAACTGTCGATAAGACGCTGGGTGATTTCCTGATTATCATTCAGTGCGGATCCAACGCTCCGTGTACTCTCGCCTAATGCAGAAACGGCAAATGCCAGTTTGGCGGTTTGGTCGGTCGCTGCACGGTCAATGTCAGAGATTTTTGCAGCGCTACCCTCAATATGCGACTCTATCTCGCTGATGATTGTTGAAATCCTGCCGCGCTGATCTTCCGACTGGTTCGATAGAGCGGTCAGCGCAACCCGCATATCGCCGATTTTACGATCGATATTTGCGCTGCTGTCGACCACAACACGGTCGACTTCTTGCGATGCGCTAACGACATGTTCGGTAAGCATATTGGCGGCTTTTTCAAGCAAAGCAGCCGTCTCTGATACGCGATTCTGCGATGAGATGCTCGCCTCGTCCAAGATGGCAGCGCTTTGCCGCGACACGCTCTCAAGTTTGCTTGAAACGTCGGTAGAACGTACTTCGACGGTGTCAATAAATTCACGAGCGGACTGTCCGGCAATGCCTACCCGTTCGAGCGCACCGATGAGCGATTTGATCTGCAATTGGGCGTTGTTGCCCGCGCTGCCGATCTGGTTTGTCACATCCTTTGCGGCACTGGTTACAACAGGCAGGTGTTTGCGCAGCTGTTCCAGATTACTGGTCGCGGCGTTGCTGACAGCTTCGAGTGTCTTGGCCTTTTCGTCGCTGTCCGCCAACGCCGTCGTCAAGATCCTGGCCGCTTCGACCATATTGTTCGAAGACTGCTTGCCGACAGTTTCCAGTTCTCGCGCATTTTGCGCCAAAAATTCACGCGCCATGGAAATTTCTTCGTTGACCGTACGCATTCTTATTTCGAGCGCTTCGCTCTCGGCGCGCAGGGTCCGCGCGACATTGCCGAAGCGAGTGGCTTCGGCGCGGCTGTGACGCATAGCGAGCAACCAAATTACAGCCAGCAGCAATACCGGCGCGGCCCAACTGCTTACCAGTGTTGCGATCCGGTCAGCCGACGGGCCGGTTTGCATTTCGGCGAAATAGGTCCAGCCAAAGAAACCCGACCATCCCAAACCGCTCAAAATCAAAAAAGATGGGAGAACGAAAGCTGTCCAGCGCGCGCCGTCACGAGCCTCGTCGTCGTCATAATAGCTCTCGGTGGAGCTGTCATATGCTTCGATTGCTTCGGTATCGCTCGCTGCGAAATCGGTTGACGTTTCCAACGGTCCGCTCTCGGCGTTGGGGTCCATTTGCCGTGTGAGGCCAATGATTTTTGATTGGGCGGTCATGTCAAGTTGTTTACCATGTTTTATCCACAACGAAACGCAAACTTAACCCTTTCTTACCTATGGGAGTCGAATGTCTATGGATTATGGCTCTTTTGACACAGCATTAAAAGCGGCTGCCGGTGACGACAATGCGCTTATCCTGGAGCTTCGCTCTTCTTTCGTCGACAGCGCAAAGCGGCAGTTGAGCCTGCTTTCCCGATCACGATGCGATGCCAACTGGCAGTATACCAGCTGGCGATTAAAGGGTTTGGCGGCAAGTTTTGGTGCCGTGCGGCTTATGGACCTCGCCGATGAAGCGAGCGAAGGTGCGCCGGGTGATCCTGTTGTTATTCGTAAACTTGGAGAAGCCATCTCCGAAATAGAGACACACGACATCGCCTGATTGGGCAATCATTCAGCACTGCGCACAACAAATTAGTTGGCAATGACGCGATATCGTCCATATCGACGCCATGGCGCCAAACTATGTATCCAAGACCGATCATCTCGCGTTGGTATCGGCGGCCAGCGTCGTAGCATCGGCCGATTTTGAGAGGCAAAGCGGCGCATTGCAGTCAATCTGCGGACAATCTCTGCTAAGTTATCAAATGCAGATATTGCGGCAAGCCGGAATCGACAGCTTTCTGATCGAGGTCGACAGTGTTTTTGGCGAACTCCTCAACATCGCCGATAGGTTTCGAGCGTCGGGTGCACGGGTGGAATTCATCCGGTCCGCAAAAGATTTGCAAGGCCATTTGAAGCCGGGCGGTCGTCTTGTTGTGCAAGCGGAGGGACATTATTTTTCGCCGTCAATCGTCGCAGATTTAATGCAGAATATGTTGCCATTCATTGCAACAGTGGACGGGCGGGACGAGAACGCAACATTCGAACGGATCGATCTGAACACACGATGGGCAGGTTTTGCTCTGTTGAGCACAGAAATAGCCCAAGCGGTGAGCGCAATACCAGATGGCTGGAGCATTGGGTCGTCGTTGTTGCGGCAGGCAATTCAATCCAACACACGTTTTGAATCTATTCCGCAAGTCCGATTGGAATTAGGGGATGTGGTACGGGTTGAAACACGTGACGACGCCGACAAAATTGTATCTCAAATGCTCCAGCACCGCACTGAAAAACCGGACGGTTTTGTTGAGAGATATATTTTTGGTCCCATTGCAAAGTCGATAGCGCCAGTAATTTGGTCGAAAGATTGGGGCATTAGGGGGTTGGATGCTTCGCGATTGTTGCTGGCTGCAGGCAGTGCCGGAATAGCATTGTTGGGATGGAGTGGTGCCGCCGCTCTAGCGATATTTTTAGCGCTACTTTCCCATTCAGTGATCGCCGCCGTCCAAGCATTCTCGGCAAACACTTTACGCGAGCGTTGGAAAAATGGACTATTTTGGACATTCGTCATTCTATCTGCATTCATCGCAACATGGATGACCGCAGATTATAGCTCCGATACTCTTGCGTTTGTCGCAATATCAATTGGCTTGGCGCTAATCGCAAACAAGCTGACACTGCCGAAATGGTGCGCAATGATATTGTTGTCACCGGCCCTACTAAGCTTAGCATTCCTTGGAACTGCCGCCCTGTCTGCCGTCACAGCAGGCACGAAAATCATCGCATTGCTGCAAATCGCAACACTTGTAGCGGGACTTTATCAACCTGTTTCACGTGGCAAAAACGGCGATTACGCTTAAAGTGCCATTAACCCATATTTGCTAAGCATAGCGTCGCTATCAGCATTGGAATTCCGTTGGATTACGGCGTGGATCAGAATAACCAGCTTTTACAGGTTGCCGCAGGGTATGCGCGCGATATCCATGCTTGTTGTGCAGATGTTGCCACGGTTTTGTTTCCATCTGCTATGGTGCCACCGAGCGAAGCAATCATAAGCGCAGTGTCGGCGAAATTGCGTCAGATCGTTTCGGACATTGAGTTTGCAATTCTAAAAGACAACGCAGGTCAAATTTCAAACACATGGGAAATGCTCACGCGGTCCGGCTTTCTGCGTGAACCGGACCTAATCGATTTCATTCTGGCACGCGTTGCCGAAGACAGGCTGAGCCCAATGGCCGACGCCATTCCAACGCAAATAGCAAACCGTCTACTTGACCACCCTAATGCTGTAATCGTTGAAGCGGGTCAGACATTGCTAGCTGCGGACAGTCTGCATCATCATTCTGTCCGACATTCATTTCTCATGCTGACTCCGGAACTGCTGCACAAAATATGTTGGCGTGTTGTCGCGGCACTTGAAATTGTCCATGATAGTCGGCAGCTCGATGTTATAGAATCGGCGAAGACGATAATTGCCCAATTTTCGGAAGCGAATCGTGCACAATCGGCCGCCCGGAAAATTGTTCATTTCAGCAATGATATCGAGAGGTTGGAGCTGCTTAAACCTGAACTAGCTGGGTTGCATCTCCATGTTGCTGCATTGTCGAAGATTCTGAATCTCGACCATGATCACGTGGTCCGGCTCATAGATTCCGGTTCATCCACGCCGTACGCGATCATGCTCGCAGGTGCTGGAGTAGCGAAAGCAGACGCGGCAAAGGCTATCTACACCTTCCGGGGTGAAGTGATTACTTTGCACGAAGCAGGCATTTTTGACGCCAGCTACGACTCGTTGCAGCAGCAATCTGTTCAAACCGAAATTTCGAAATGGGCGACGGCGAGAACGAACTATCTGGCATTCGGTCAGCTATGAGCGCAGGAACCGAACTGTTCCGGCCAATATCTGCCGAAGTTGATAGCGATGGCCGTTTGGTGAGGGCCGACGATGCGCTTATCCGATTGCACGCCCGTTCAGGCGGGATCGAGGGTGGGATGCTGGCAATTCCTGCGCTTGCCCGGTTGGCCGATTTATCCATCCGGTTGCAGATGCGACTTTCGCGGGCAGTACGGGTGTCTGACGAAGCCGAGCAACTGGAATTATGGGTAGAAGTGCGACCCGAGGGCAAGCTGGCGAAGCTCAATATCATTAGCTGGCACGTGTTGGCGTCGCTTGCCAAGCCACGTGCCGTCGTCGACGATGACATGCCTGAGATCGATACCGGCACCATGCGATTAGATGCGGCGCTGCGCATGGTACACGCAAGCGGTATTGCAACCGTTGGCCTGACTCCAACCGATTTCGGCCGCGACTACCAAGAAATCCTGAATGAGCTTTATAGCGGTGCTGAATGTATAACTGGCTTGATTGATTTGGCTACGCCGCATGTTGTGACATCAGGATGCACTCTAACGCGGATATCGGATGACAAGGTGGTTGAGGTCACGGGAGAGAAGCTGTCCGATAATTATCGATTGTTCTTCAAGAGCAAGCAGACCCCTGTCGACCACGCTCCCGCGCAATCCGGGGTCGCGCCCGAAGCGATGTTTGGTAAACATTTAGCACCCGTGTTGCGACAACCCCTCGGCCGTATCATTGCCAATGCCGAAACAATCGGTAGCGAACTGCAAGGACCCATCCGCGAGAATTATGCGCTCTATGCGCGCGATATTGCCAATGCGGCTCGGCATCTTTCCGCACTTGTCGATGATCTGGGTGACCTTGAAGCGATTGAGCGGGCGGATTTCAAAACAGCTAAGGATGAAATCGAGCTAGGCGATGTTGCGAGGCGGGTCGCAGGACTTCTGTCACTTAAGGCCGCAGATCACAGTATCGTTATTGAAACACCTGACGCCAATATTGCCGTCTATGCAGTCGCTGAGTTTCGCCGGACACTGCAGATTTTGCTGAACCTTGTGAACAATGCGATCCGCTATTCACCGGATGGAACACAAGTTTATATTGAAATCGCGCAAGTTGAAAACTGGGCACAAATATCCGTTACCGACCAAGGCAAGGGCATTGCACTCGCTGATCATGACAAAGTCTTCGAGAAATTTGAACGGCTAGGCCGCTCCGGAGATGGCGGAAGCGGCCTTGGTCTTTATATTTCTCGACGACTAGCCGATGCGATGGGCGGCGAGTTGTTTGTAGCAGATACCGACAGCGGAGGCGCAAAGTTCACACTTCGCCTCCCCACTGTCTAGTAGCTATCAAACAGAGACCGGATAGGGCCGAACATTTGGTCCGGTATATAGCTGACGCGGGCGGCCGATTTTCTGGCCGGGATCGGATATCATCTCGTTCCACTGCGCAACCCAACCGACAGTCCGCGAAAGCGCGAAAAGTACGGTGAACATATCGGTCGGAAAGCCAATAGCCGACAGAATAATCCCCGAATAGAAATCCACATTCGGAAACAGCTTCTTCTCGATGAAATATGGGTCGTTGAGCGCCATTTCCTCAAGTTGCAGCGCAACATCGAAAATTGGGTCTTTGACCTTCAATTCGCTCAACACTTCGCGAACAGTTTTTTGCATCACAGTGGCGCGTGGATCGTAATTTTTATAAACACGGTGACCAAAGCCCATCAGGCGGAATGGGTCGTTTTTATCCTTAGCACGCTCAATATAATGCGGAATTTTATCAGGCGTACCGATTTCGCGCAGCATGTTTAACGCGGCTTCGTTCGCGCCGCCATGTGCGGGACCCCACAGGCAGGCGATGCCAGCGGCGATACACGCAAAGGGGTTGGCGCCAGACGAACCTGCAAGGCGTACCGTCGATGTCGATGCATTTTGCTCATGATCGGCATGCAATATGAAAATGCGGTCCAGCGCACGCTCTATGACCGGGTTTACGACATAAGGCTCCGCTGGAACGCCAAAAGTCATCCGCAGGAAATTTCCGGTATATGACAGGCTGTTGTCGGGATAAACAAATGGCTGACCTACCGAATACTTATATGCCATCGCGGCAATGGTCGGCATTTTCGCGATCAGCCTGTGGCTGGAAATCGTCCGGTGGGTGGGGTCCGCAATATCGGTCGAGTCGTGATAAAATGCCGACAAAGCTCCAACAACGCCGCACATGATTGCCATGGGATGAGCGTCGCGGCGGAAACCGCGATAAAATGTCGACAGCTGCTCATGGAGCATCGTGTGGCGGGTTATAGTATAGCTGAAATCGTGAAGCTGCTGTTTATCCGGTAGCTCGCCATTCAAAAGCAGATAAGACACTTCCATAAAGCTCGAATGTTCAGCGAGATCTTCGATGGAATAGCCACGATGCAAAAGCACACCTTTGTCGCCGTCGATAAAGGTGAGCGCAGACTCGCAGCTTGCGGTTGAAGTGAAGCCTGGATCGAACGTGAAATGATCCGAAGCACCGTATAATTTGCGGATATCGATCACATCGGGTCCTTCTGTACCCTTCATAATCGGCAAGTCATAGCTCGTGTCGCCAACGGTCAAGGTCGCGTTATTTTCGGCCATATTCAAACTCCATCACTTTTAACCCTGGTCTGGGCTGCCTTTCAAAAAAGGCATGTTAGTTATGTTCGACAACAGGTGCCAGAAATACCCCTCGGGCGTTCTTTGGGCTCCTAAACTGCCAGCATTTCATGGGGAGAAAATGGCGTTATCGTTCCGATGCCCATGCTGTCAAATCAACCGGGCGTCAAGGCAAAGCATTTCAATTGCCGCCCCGTATATTTGTATACTGTGACGGTGGTGCTACGGTACGGGCATGTCGGGTATTTTCGCGCGGAAAAGTGCCGACGGTTCGCCCATGCATAGCCCAGCTTGCGGTCCTTATGGCTTTGGCCATGGGCCGGGAGGCTTTCACATTACGACTTGTCGCGCTCGGTGCGACAGTTATTCTGCTTTTTTGGCCGAAAAAGATGCCCGAGCCGACTTTCAACTCAGTTTTGCGGCGGTCGCCACCATCGTCATCCTGCGTGAAAGCCGCTGGATCAAACGATGGACCGAACGGCGTGAGGAGCTAATTGCAATACGATTGGGCCCCGGACTAACAAGCCTGGTTGTCACGAACCTAGCGATTGAATTGATATTGGCGCCAGTTGCGCTGTTTCGTTTCCACGGTACCGGCGTTTACGGCGCTTTGGCAAATGCTGTTGCCATCCTGCTCACGACATTCTTTATCATGCCGGTGAGCGTCAACGCAAACAATGCCCATCAACCCTGTGTAAAAACCGCCCAAGCCGCGAGGGCTCAGGAGGCTGCGGATCAATGATAGCGGCGCAGTAACCCTGCAAGCTTGCCCTGAACTTCAACCTCATGCGCGGCAAAATATTGCGGCTCATAGCTGCTGTTTGCTGGATCAAGCCGAATTTGACCATTTTCGCGGCGTAGATATTTCAGTGTGGCTTCCTCGCCGCGAACCAGCGCCACCACGATTTCGCCGTCACGCGCGGTGTTGGCTTTCTTGATCAGCGCGTAATCGCCATCGAGAATGCCCGCTTCGCACATCGAATCGCCCGATACCTCAAGCGCATAATGTTCGCCCGCGCCCAACAGCGCCATCGGCACCGAAAGCGAAGTCTGCCCCTCCAGTGCTTCGATAGGTACACCCGCAGCAATCTTGCCATGCAACGGGATTTCAAGGACATCATTCGCGGCAATGGGCAGATTGACCTGCGCCTTGTTGCTGGCAATAGCCGGCGTCAGCTTGACGACGTTGGTGTCCCGCGCAGTGCCACCCTCTGGCATCTTAACCACCTCAAGCGCACGTGCGCGGTTGGCCAAGCGGTGGATGAAGCCGCGCTCTTCAAGAGCACCGATAAGGCGGTGAACACCCGATTTGCTCTTCAGATCGAGCGCTTCCTTCATTTCCTCAAACGACGGCGACACGCCACTTTGTTCAAGGCGTTGATGGATGAAGATCAATAATTCATGTTGTTTCGCGGTGAGCATCTTTTGTTCCCGTTAGGTTGAACATGAATGGAACGATTGGGGAACAAGTAAGATAAAGTCAAGAACAATCGAACATCTTGTGGCTGGATAATTAGTCTATGCGGAGATATTGCGCTGCCGACCCGGCTGAACGGGCGGGCGCGCCTGCCGGGTTAATCAGCAGCGCATTGGCCTTCGATAACGGAGCGAGCATTCCGCTGTCTTGTCGATTAAATACCGAAATTATACCATGTTCTGCCCTAGCGCGAAAATAGTCGGTTCGCTGACCACCTGCGTGTAAGTCGCTGTCAAGAATCGCAGTGAATGGCTCCAGCAAAGGCGACGTGCTCCCTGCAAAATGGCGCACGAGTGGAAGCAGAAACAGGAATCCAGTTACGAATGCCGATGACGGGTTTCCGGGCAATCCGAGCACAATCGCAGCACCAAGCCGTCCTGCCATGACGGGCTTTCCTGGACGCATCGCGACTTTCCAGAAGTCGATTTCGGCTCCGACATTGCGCAGTGCCTGTTGTACCAGATCATGGTCGCCGACCGATGCACCGCCGCTGGTGACGATGATGTCCGAACCGGCACAAGCACTAAACGCGGCCTCTAGATCGGGCAGATTGTCGGCTACGATACCTTCGTCTTGGACATGGCAGGGCAAATTTGCCAGCATCGCGGTTAACATGACGCTGTTTGACGAAGGGATTTGGGCTGTACCGCAGGACTGCCCGGGCGGCAAAAGCTCGTCGCCTGAAGCAATGATGCTGACCTTTGGACGTCCGCCGACAGCCAACGTGCCATGACCAGCCATGACTGCGGCAGCGACAGCCCCTGCGTTAAGCTTCGATCCAGCCTCCAGCAGCCGATCGCCATCGGTGAAATCACCGCCCATGCGCCGGATGTGAACGCCAGACGCGGGCGGTCCTTCGCCGCTGAGTGTCAGTACGTCCCCGTCGCGCGAGGCTTCCTCCTGAATCAATACACTATCCGCGCCGTCAGGCACTTGCGCGCCTGTAAAAATGCGTGCCGCTTCGCCCGGATTGATTTGACCAGCAAATGGCCGCCCTGCCGCGCTTTCGCCAATCATTCGCCAAGGTCCAGGCATATCGGCAAAGCGTATAGCGTATCCATCCATAGCCGACAGGTCTGCCGCAGGTTGAGAGCGCTTCGCGATTACATTTTCGGCGAGATAATGCCCAACTGCTTGAACGATCGGCACGCTGAACGCAGGAAGCGGAGCGGCCAACGCCAACAATCGCGCCTGCGCTTCCTCAACGCTGATCATGTGCGGTGTTCGTCCAGTTTCCAGTCGCCCGACTTGCCACCGCTCTTCGACAGCAGCCGAACGCCCGAAATGGTCATGCCTTTGTCGAGCGCTTTGCCCATGTCGTAAATCGTTAAGAGCGCGATCGAAACGGAAGTCATCGCTTCCATTTCAACGCCGGTCTGGCCGGTCAGGCGAACCAACGCGGTGGCGCGGATGCCATCATCCTCGAGCTGAAAATCAACCGATACTTTTGAGAGCATCAAGGGGTGGCACAGCGGAATCAACTCGGCGGTCTTTTTTGCCGCCATGATTCCGGCGATGCGGGCTGTGGCAAGAACGTCGCCTTTCTTGGCCGAGCCGTCGCGAATTGCGACCAACGCCTCGGCAGACATCGCAATGTAGCCCTCAGCAACTGCCTCGCGCACAGTATAAGCTTTTTCAGACACATCGACCATATGCGCCGCGCCACTGTCGTCGAGATGGGTGAGTTTGGTCATTCACCAGTCAGCAAAATGCGCGTGGCATTTTCGACATCATTCTGTCGCATCAGGCTTTCGCCAACGAGGAACGTGCGCACACCTGCCGCTGCCATCCTTTCGCAATCGCGGTGCGACGAAATACCGCTTTCGCAAACCAGCAGCACATCGTCGGGCGCCATAGTGGCCAGGCGCTCGGTAGTACACAGATCGACGTCGAACGTCTTCAGATTACGGTTGTTCACTCCGATCAGCTTTGATTTGAGATGTGTCAGAGCTCGCTCCATCTCGGCCTCGTCATGGACCTCGACCAGCACATCAAGCCCTTCGGCCACCGCCGCGTCCTCAATCTCGGTCATCATCGCATCATCGAGCGCGGCTACAATGATCAGTATTGCATCGGCCCCCATCGAACGCGCCTCGGCACATTGCCAGGGATCGACCATGAAATCCTTGCGGATGACGGGCAGATTACATGCCGCGCGCGCCGCTACCAGATAATCCTCATGCCCCTGAAAATAAGGAGCATCGGTGAGCACCGACAGGCAATCTGCGCCGCCAGCCTGATATGCGAAGGCATGGGCCGCCGGGTCAAAATCGGCGCGGATCAGTCCCTTCGACGGGCTTGCCTTCTTGATCTCAGCGATCAGCGCAAAACCGCTTTCCGCCTTGACCCGCAAGGCCTCCTCGAACCCACGGACAGGCGACGGCATCGGCCAGCATGCCAACCCCAAAGCTTTTCGAGCCGATACTTCGATGCGCTTGGTCGCGCAGATTTCGTCCAACTTGTTCATTTATATGCAATCCAGCAATTCAGCAGTGCGTTG
>LNFK01000014.1 GCA_001464315.1 Sphingomonadales bacterium Ga0077559
AACTCGTGCGCCTCCGGGCCCGGCAAAATCTGCATGACGGCAAGAAGGCGATTGAAGCGGGCAGAACTGATCCATTTTTCTTCGTCGACAAGGCTTTGCCGCACCATGGCGATCTGCGCGACCGGCCCTCCAAATGCGAGGCAACCGAACCGGAGAAACTTCAGAAACAGCTCTAACAGGCTGATATACGGGGGTTGTGGTTCGATAATGTCATTCGTCATAGGTCGCTCCAACCGCAAATGCGGCGCATGGAGCGGAACTTGGACAGCATCGTCTGAACGGGCGTCCGCATTGCCCGTGCGCGATATATAGCGAGCTTTTCTCGCCGCGCAAATGCCACCATCTCACGGCCTAAGGATTGAGAAATAATTGGTCGGGACGACAGGATTCGAACCTGCGACCCCCACACCCCCAGCCGCAGTATGGGGGTTGCCTCCTGTATCCGGGGCTTTGATACTTGACATAAGTAGCGTTTTCTAAGGTAGTATCGCGCAGTGACGCATTCACACCCAAAAACTACACTTGCCCAGACTAATCCCAGACTAAAAATCGCACTGCGAAAACAGTGTGAAGGTCATAGTGTGAAGGTCCATATTTTATGAGCGAGTTGATGCTTCTGACTGACAAGGCGATCGCCAAATTGCCGTTCGCGCAAGACGGCCAATACAAAGTTCGTGATGCCGAAATAAAAGGCTTTTTTGTCCGTATTGGCAAAAAGACAAAAACCTATATGGTTCAAGGTGAACATTGGCGGGATGGATTTCGAGAATTCGCCGCGCAAAAAAAGCTGGGCGAGTTCGGTAGCGTATCGGCGCGCGATGCACGGGTGAAGGCCAAAGAAGCGCTGGTCGGTTTCACACGCGGTGAGAGACCTGGTTTGCCGATGCGGGTAGCCCATGGCGCAATCACTTTGCGCGGCGCGTGGCAGCGCTACCGCGATGCCCATATGGTGCGCAAGGGTCGTGCAGAGCGCACCGTCGAAAATTATAGCGACTACATGGAGCGGCATCTGGCTGACTGGCTAGACCAGCCGCTCGCCAAACTCGGCCTGCGCCCCGATCTTGTGATCGAACGACATGAACGGTTGACGGTCCGTAACGGCCCTTATGTAGCAAATGGCGTGATGAAAGCGTTCCGGGCCATCTATAATCACGCGCTCAAAGGCAATCGCGACTTACCGGCCTATAATCCGGCTTTAGCGGTTGATTGGAATCCTGAGTATCGGCGCAATACGGGGATGGGAGTTGAGGATCTGCCCGGCTGGTTCGCTGAACTTGCGGAGATCGGCAATCCATTGCGCCGAGAGTTCCACATCCTTTCGCTCCTGACTGGCTCTCGCCCGACAGCGCTTAAAACAATCCGGATCGAGTATATCGATTTCAAGCGCCGCATTCTGCATATCCCCAAGCCAAAGGGCGGAGCAGACAAAGCGTTCGATATCCCCATGTCGAACGCAATCATGAAATCGGTGGTCCGTGCCTTGCGCGCAGGGCGCGAGATGTATCCAGTACAGTCTTTCTATTGGCTGTTCCCTGCAGACAGCACCTCGGGGCATATGGTCGAGACAAAGGAAGACCGATCAGTTCTTTCCAAATGGGGCAACGACCTCAGGCAAACTTACCGCACTCTTGCACAGATCGCCGAGGTGTCTGAACTTGATATCCATCTGCTGATGAACCACTCTCTGCGCGGCGTAAATGCGGGCTATATCACACGCGACAAACTTCTTCGGGGCCATCTGCGAAGGCAGCAAGAGAAAATCTCGTCACTGGTCATAGGTGCATGCGATAATCTGAGCACATCTTGAAGACAGCTTTGTTAGACCTTGCCGACAGTCTTCTGTGGATGGCTCCCGCGTTGCAAGCATAAAATGATGAACTGGCCTTTGGTCGGGTGCAGTCGTCTGTCCGGCCTGTTTGTGCAGTCGGTTTAGACTGCTGGCCCTGATGGGGTTCGCGAACAAGGTTCCGATCGGCTTTGCAGGCTATTACGCCTAAGACTGTCGTTGGATTGTCCTTGCTCCCGGTCCGACCGGTTTTGCCATCACATCGCTTCGCTCTCACAACTTCGTGAAGCTGATCTCCTCAGCTAAACTCTTGATCTATGCGGCCGCCAGCATTGGCGCATGCCCGCGTTCGAACACACCGCCGCGCGCCATGATGGCCCACGCGATGCGCGCCATCTTGTTGGCGATGGCGACCGAGGCGACGCGCGCAGGCTTTCTCGCCAACAAGGCGATGAAGCGCGGATCGACCGTATCG
>LNFK01000015.1 GCA_001464315.1 Sphingomonadales bacterium Ga0077559
TCCGAATTGCATGGTCATGTCGGACGCGCTTAATCATGCTTCAATGATCGAAGGGATCCGCCACAGTCGCGCCGACCGGATGGTGTTCGAACACAATTCCCCTGAAGATCTGGATCGCAAGTTAGCCGACCTCGATCCCAATCGTGCAAAATTGGTAGCATTTGAAAGCGTCTATTCAATGGACGGTGACATTGCGCCAATCGCCGAAATTCTTGATGTTTGCGAAAAGCATAACGCGATGAGTTATATCGACGAAGTCCATGCGGTTGGCCTTTACGGCCCACGCGGCGGCGGCGTAGCCGAGCGTGAAGGGCTGATGGACCGTATCACGGTTATCGAGGGCACGCTTGGTAAGGCCTTCGGCGTGATGGGCGGCTATATCGCGGCGTCGCGCGATCTGTGCGATTTCGTTCGAACCTTTGCTAGCGGCTTTATATTCTCGACTGCGTTACCACCTGCGGTCGCAGCCGGGGCCTGCGCCAGCATCCGGCATCTGAAAGAAAGCCAGGCCGAACGCGATCTGCATCAGGACCGAGTTGCCAAAGTGCGCGGTGCGCTTGACCGGATGGGTATCCCGCATATTCCGAACCCGAGCCACATCATTCCGGTGATGGTCGGCGACGCGCACAAGTGCAAATTCATCAGCGACTGGTTGATGGACAATCACGGCATCTATGTGCAGCCGATCAATTATCCAACCGTTCCGCGCGGAACCGAGCGCTTACGTATTACGCCTTCACCTGTGCACAGTGACGACGATATCGATAAATTGCTACGCGCGCTAAGCGAAATTTGGTCGCATTGCGAATTGGCGCGACTTGAAATGGCTGCTTAAATTATATGCCCCAAAACAAAAAAGGCCGGGGATGAACCCGGCCTCTTTGCTGTATATTTGCTTATGTAAATCAGGCTGGATTTTCGAGATATGCAATTAGGTCGGCACGCTTCTGCGCATCGGTTAGGCCTGCATAAATCATCTTGGTCTTTGGAATCACGCGCTGTGGCTTTTCCAGATATTGGAACAGTTTTTCCTTGGTCCAAGTGATACCGCTTGCAGCATTTGCAGGCGAATAAGCAAAGCCAGGCACCGAACCAGACTTGCGGCCAATAATACCATTCAACGATGGGCCAGTCTTGTTTACGCCCGCGTCGGTTACGTGGCACGTACGGCACTGAGCGAATACGGCTTTGCCGGCTGCTGCGGTTCCAGTGAAGCTTGCAAGGACAGTTCCGTCCAAAGTTGTCACATCATCTGCGGCTGGCGGACCAGCAGCAACGGCGGGTGCGGCTGCAGGAGCGGGCGCTGCAGCAGGGGCAGCTGCCGGAGCCGCCGTTTCTGCGGTTTTAGCCGTTTCGCTGCTTTCCGAACCGCCACCCGAGCAAGCTGCCATCAATGCTGACATTGCCACTACGCTCGCTAAAATTCTTAACTTGACCATTTCTTCTCCTATCCCGTTAAATTGACAGCATAGTCAATGTTTTACGTTCTCAACCTATATTGCATTTAACGCAGTTCAAAGCTGATTGGAAGCGCAATATGCGTCAGCTGGTTTTGTCAGCAATACGGGCGTTTTCCTCGCCTGTTTCACTCAAAACCTTATGCCGCAACCGGTTAACCAAGAGATAAATCAGAGCAACAATCGGCAGCGTCATTGCCCCCACTATGAAATCGGATTGCGGGCCTTTGGAAATGGCAGCTACGCCCTTGATCATATAGGCGATCAGTCCAACCAGATAGTAGGCCGCCGCAATTACCGAAAGTCCTTCAACTAACGTTTGAAGGCGGAATTGTAACTGGGTCGAGCGTTCCATGCTTTTCATCAAGCTGAGATTCTGCGCCTTGATACGGCTGTCGATCTGTACATCGAGTGTATGCATCACGCCTGAAATACGCTCGGCAATATGGCTTAGCCGCTGGCGAAACACCGAACAGGTGCGAGAGGCGGGCACCAGCCTGCGCTCGGTAAAATCGGTCAGGCTTTGGTAATTTTCGACCATTTTGACATTCAATGATGCAAGCCGGTCTGCAGCGACTTCGGCATAAGCGGCGGTTGCGCTCAGCCGAAACCCGGTGGCAGACCGGATCACCTCGAGTTCAGACGAGATATTTGCGAGTTCGCTCAGAAGCAGCTCGTCATCGTCGTCGGCCAAGGCGACGCGCTGTGCATGTTCTGATAATTTCTGTTCGAGCGCATCGACTTGCGGCCCATATTGTTGAACCATGGGAAAGCCGAGTAGCGCCAGATTGCGGTAATTGCCCAGTTCCTGGACGCGCTGGATTATCCGTCCGCGCTCTCCCTCGCCGACGTCACCTGCGGTGACTAGCAGGCGGCCATAGCCGTCGGCCTGGATGCTGAAATCCGACCACAACCGCAAGTCAGCATTGATATCGCAACAGACCATCTCTTGTTTCGAGATTCCGAGGTTTGCAAGATAGGTATCGATGTCTTGGGCATCGGGTATGACGGATATACGCGTTGCCCGGACAACTCTGCCCGGCCATTGCTCAAGCCATCTGACATAAGGCATTTTTGCCGGCTCGGGCAAGTCGTGCGGGAAGATCAACGTCAGCGTAGTAGCTTCAGTATGACGCTCCCAAATGAAATATATGCTTGACTTGGTATTTCCCGAACCATGTCGCGCGGCCAGTACCCACTCGTCGAAATCGGGCCGCTCATTCATCAGCCAACGGTCTTCAGCGTTTCTCTCGTTTTGCTCAATCAACCGCACGACCTGATAGATATCGCAATGGTTGCTGACCGGCGCAAAACGCCGAAGCCGCATTTCGTCGACGGCCCATCGGCGGAGTGGATGTTCAGTGAAGCTCATGCGAAATCATCCAATAGTTTATATTGAAAGTCCATAGCTTACGGCTGATCAAAACACCGAATGATCGCCGCGTTCTGTCGTCATCTTTCCTTCGATCAGACTTCGATAATGTGCGTGCAAAGTATCTGTGCCAGTCGAAGGTGTTGATGCGGCATCATAGACTTTGGCATCGTCGTTCCAGACCAACATTGATTCGGTCGCATAATAGCGGCCGATACGAGCCAGTTCGGCCTTTCTGGCTACCGCCGGAATAATCCGGCCAAAAAATGCAAGGCACGCCACGATCAAATCTAGAAACTTCACTGGAACGTGCCGATATGTCGGGGCCTCGCCTGATAACGCAAATAGCATCTCGCCTTGTTGTTTAGGGGTGATGGCGTCGCCCGGTCCGCCGATCGGTAATATCCGATTTTGTAGCTCGGGGTCTTCGATACAATCTGCGATGAAGCTGGCCAAATCGGAATCGCTAATCGGCTTGCAAGCGGTCAATTCGCCATCACCAAAAAGCAAAAACGGTTTCCCACTTTTGACGCGCTCGACTTGTCCTGAAAGCGATTTGAAGAATGCCGTCGGACGGACAATTGAATAGGTCATTCCGGACTCGATGAGCGCTTTTTCAAATGCCAGCTTGGCCTGTTGAAATGCAAGTCGAGGTCTTTGTACGCATATCGCAGACAGAAGAACCATTTGACTGACGCCTGCTGCATGCGCTGCCGCCAGCAGGTCGATATGCGCCTGATAATCGATTTTCCATGCATCTTTGGATGTCCCATTCCGCGACGCAAGGCACGACACAATCAGGTCAAATTTTTCGCCGCAAAAGCCGTCATTTTTGATCGATCTGGGATTAGTGATGTCACCAATCCTGACTTCGACCCCAGCAGTTTGCTCTAATTTCTGTATTGAAGACGGTCTCACGAAGACGACGATGTAATAGCCGCGCTCTGTCAGCGCTTTCAGCGTGGCACGCCCGATGGTTCCAGTCGCCCCCACCATGAAGA
>LNFK01000016.1 GCA_001464315.1 Sphingomonadales bacterium Ga0077559
GGCTTGTCGATCAACATAATGGATCGCGCAACTCAAAATGCCAAAACTAACGAAATCGCTAATTGATTCATAAAATGCCATAGACGGTAAGCAAACATTCGCATGGGATAATTTGTCGGGCATTGGTTAAAAGTTGCGCTGAGCAGCAAGAGAACTTTCGTTGCTAAATATAGAACGAATGATCGCGGAAGAAGTGCTCAGCAACCATCGCTAACGTTACATCAGTTTGAACACATTACCTGCGAACAAGCTCGAAGTTTAGCGCAACAACCACTGGCGACAGTCGTGTTCAGTCAGAGTGTCAATGGCAAATTCGCGTCCGTTTCGGATATTCGGGCCGACAATTACGCTCCCAAAAGCGGGCCTTACCTTATTGCACGCAATTCTTTGTTTTGGGATAACCGAGTTGGCAAAGGTATGCTTTAATGTTGCGCGAAATCGCTATTTGAACTTTATATCTGTCGTAACGAGTCGGTTAGAAGACCAATAGCAAAACGACGAGGATATCTATACTTGGTGCAGCCCGCAAATTCGACTATCGCGCCTGCCGTTATTCCAACGGTAAACCCAGTGGATTCCGCTGAGCAATGGCATGCGATGCGGATTGCTTGCCTTGACGATCCCGGCACTTTTCATGGTGATATTGCAAGTACGACTATCCATTGGTTTGTACCGGATGTGGGGACTGCTGGTGCATGGGTCATTCGCGGAGAAAATGGCGAGTGGACAGGGTGGGATGCCGCAAATTGTAAAGCCGTCTCGCCTGCGCTTCCAAAAGGCTTTACTCCGTGGAGCCGGGCTTTTGATGCGGATGACGCCCCGCATTGGCGTTGGTTTACCGGTGCCCGGACCAATGCGGGATTTAATGAAGTAGACCGCCATGTTCTGTCTGGGCATGGTGCTGAGGCAGCTTTCATATTCGAGGGCGACCGATGGGACATGTCGTCGAACGGCGGGCGGGGCTCGCCCGTCGACTGCTTCACTGTTTCACGTAAGCAATTATTGCTCGAAACCGCCAAATGCGCCGTGGCCCTGAAAAAGTTGGGTTTGAAAGCGGGCGACCGTATCGCGCTCAACATGCCCAGCATCATGGCGCAGATTTACTGGACCGAGGCGGCAAAACGACTAGGCATAGTGTATACCGCTGTTTTCGGCGGGTTCAGCGACAAGACATTGTCGGACCGGATTGCGGACGCGGGTGCCCGCGTTATCGTCACATCAGACGGCAGTTATCGCAATGCGCAGGTCGCTGCGTTCAAAACAGCCTATACCGACCCCGCGCTTGACAATTATGTGCCAGTTCAGATTGCGCTCTCGACCATTGCGGCGACCGATCTGGGTATCGACCCCCAAGATGTCCACACTATCCACGAGACGGTCGCGGAAACGCTGGCGGGCGAAGTAACCGTCGAACGGTCCGATGTCATGCGCGGCGTCGGATTTGCGCTCAGCTTGCTTGGCAATGCGGGGCGTATTAGTCCCGCTGATGCCGCCCGCGTCCGCGTCGCAATTGCCTCGAGCCTCGTCAAAGTGCCGCCGCGGGTCGATACCGTCATTGTCGTCAAACATACTGGCCAGCCGGACATCGTCTGGCGGCCTGAACGCGACAGATGGAGCCACGAACTTACAGACGAGGCGCTTGCTTCAATATTGGCGGCTGCCGGACTGGCGAATGAGGCCGACCTATTGGCATTACCTGACGCCGAATTTGTCCGGGCCATCTGGGCATCGACGCCGCCACTGCCGGTAGACGCTGAATATCCGATGTTTTTTATTTACACATCGGGTTCAACCGGAAAGCCGAAAGGCATCGTCCACGTCCATGGCGGCTATACCGCTGGCATCGCGCACACGATGAAAGTGGCGTTCGATGCCCGGCCGGGCGACGTGATGTATGTTGTTGCCGATCCAGGCTGGATTACCGGCCAAAGTTACCTGATCTCAGCTGCTTTGTTGAGCCGGGTGACTAGCGTGATTGCTGAAGGCTCACCAGTTTTTCCGCACGCAGGGCGATTTGCTTCGATGATCGAGCGGCACAATGTTTCGATCTTCAAGGCCGGGGTCACCTTCCTGAAATCTGTCATGGCCGATCCGTCCAATCTCGCAGACGTTGAGCGATATGATATTTCGGGCCTCCGCGTGGCGACATTCTGCGCAGAGCCGACTTCCCCGTCAGTACAGAGATTCGGCATGGATCATGTTACGCCGCAATATATTAACAGCTATTGGGCGACCGAGCATGGCGGGATCGCGTGGACCCATTTCTATGGCAACAACGACTTTCCGCTGAAGCCAGACGCGCATGCTTATCCTTTACCGTGGATCGTCGGCGAAGTCTGGGTTGAGGACGCCGAAGCCGCCGCCACCACAGCGCCGTTTGCACGCGCAGAAAGCGGCGGTGTTGGCTGGCGCCGTGCGGATGCAGGCGAAAAGGGCGAAATTGTCATCGCGGCGCCTTATCCCTATCTTGCCCGCACCATCTGGGGCGATGTTGACAATTTCAAAGTCGAAAATGGCAGTGTTGCCGCGAACTGGCGCGGCGATTCCGATCGCTGGGTAAATGGCTATTGGACCCGCTGGCGCGGCGTGTGGGGTTATACCCAGGGCGATTTTGCGATCAGCCATGACGACGGCTCTTTCTCGTTCCACGGCCGAAGCGATGATGTCATCAACGTTTCCGGCCACCGTATGGGGACAGAAGAAATCGAGGGCGCAATCTTGCGCGACAAGGCGCTCGATCCTGACTCGCCGGTTGGAAACGTTCTGGTCGTCGGCGCCCCGCACCGCGAAAAGGGGCTTACTCCGCTTGCCTTTGTTGTTCCCGTAGCCGGGCGCAAATTGACCCAGGATGACCGCCGTCGCCTGTTCGAGCTTGTTCGAACCGAAAAAGGCGCAGTCGCGGTTCCGGCCGACTTTATCGAAGTCACGCAATTCCCAGAAACACGCAGCGGCAAATATATGCGCCGTATGGTTCGCGCGCTGGTGGAGGGCGGCGATTTGGGCGATGTGACAACGTTGCGAAATCCCGAAGCGCTCACCGAACTGAAAACAGTAATCGATGAATGGCAGCGCAAACAGCGTTTGTCCGAGGTTCAGTCATTGTTTGACCGCTATCGCTACTTCATCGTCCAGTACAACATTGTGGCGCCCGGCAAGCGCGTCGCCACTGTGACCGTAACTAACCCGCCGGTAAACGCGCTCAACGAACGCGCCATCGACGAACTTGTCATTGTGGTAGATCATCTGTCACGCAAGGACGATGTCGTGGCTGTAGTATTTACGGGCGAAGGCACTTCATCTTTTGTGGCAGGCGCTGACATCCGGCAGATGCTTGAAGAAATACATAGCCTTGACGAAGCAATGGTCCTCCCCAACAACGCGCAACTCGCCTTCCGCAAGATCGAAACCATGGGCAAGCCGTGCATCGCCGCAGTTCAGGGTGTTGCTCTTGGCGGTGGGATGGAGTTCGCGCTTGCCTGTCATTATCGCATTGCCGAGCCGACCGCTCGATTTGGCCAACCGGAAATCAGGTTGCGACTGTTGCCGGGTTATGGCGGCACGCAGCGCTTGCCACGTTTATTAGCAGACAAAAACGGAGATGCCGGCGTTCGCGAAGCGCTCGATCTGATTTTGGGCGGGCGTTCAATTGACAGCGATGCAGCATTCGAGATTGGCTTGGTTGATGCCGTCATTGGCACCGCAGGAGTTGATGGCGACGATGCGGTGTCAGCGGCGCACGCAATGGTCCGCGCGTTCGTGCGGGATGGCGATAAAAGCCCGCTTGGCCAGGCATGGGCGCATCGGCAAAAAATAACGCAAGAATGGGAGCAGCCATCTCCAGTCAACCTCGACTCGGTTCTCACGGACGAATTTATCCAGAGGATATTAAAGCAGCTGGAATGGGCAGGGCGCGGCGTCGCAGGCATGCGCGCTCTCGACGCGATACGTGCTGGCCTTGTGCATGGCATGGCAGCGGGCATGGAGCGCGAGGCACATGTTTTCGCGCAGGCAATTGTCGACCCCGATGGCGGCAAGACCGGTATTCGGCAGTTTCTGGACAAAACGAGCCCGCCGCTTCCCGTTCGCCGCAACGGCGTGTGGATCGATTCCGAACATGAACCCCGTGCGCGTGCCTTGGAAACCGCTGGCGAGTTACTGCCGCTTGGCGCTCCGTTTTTTCCGGGCGTTACCGCTATTCCGCCTTATCAATATGCCTATGGAATTGCGCGTGATCCAGATACCGGCGCGCCGCGCTTCGGTCCGCCCGCCACGCATGAACGCGAATTGATTGTGGAGGTACCATGCCCTGCACCTAACGAAGCTCTGGTCTACATGCTTACGTCAGAAGTAAACTTCAACGACATCTGGGCACTGACGGGCATTCCGGTATCACCATTTGATGGCCATGAGGAGGATGTGCAGATCACTGGCTCCGGCGGCATTGCTCTGGTGGCGGCGCTGGGCAGTGAAGCGAGAGCGCAAGGACGTCTGAAGGTTGGCGATATGGTCGCGGTCTATTCAGGGACTAATGATCTGCTCAGCCCGCAGGTCGGCAACGATCCGATGTATGCTGGCTTTGCCATTCAGGGCTATGAAACCGAAACGGGCAGTCATGCACAGTTCTTGATCACGCAGGCACCCCAGCTTCATGCCATTCCCGGTGACCTGACGCTGGAACAAGCGGGAAGTTATATCCTGAACCTGGGTACGATCAGTCGCTGCCTGTTTACGACATTGCAGATTGCCCCGGGAAGAACGCTATTCGTCGAAGGCGCTGCGACAGGCACAGGCCTTGACGCGCTTCGCTCTTCGGTTCGAACGGGTCTGCAAGTGACTGGCCTGGTCTCAAGCCAGGCGCGCGCCGAATTCATTGTGAATCAGGGGGCCGTCGGCGCGCTTGACCGCAAAGATCCGCGTTTTGCCGATGTGTTCGGCATCGTGCCCGACGATCCGGATGAGGCCCGCCGATGGGAAAAAGCGGGCGAGCCGCTTGTTGAGGCGTACAAGGCTCTTAATGATGGCAAAGGCGCTGACTATGTCGTCAGCCATGCTGGCGAAACCGCATTCCCGCGCAGTTTTCAGCTATTGGCCGATGGCGGTACGCTGGCCTTTTACGGCGCGTCCTCGGGCTATCATTTTAGCTTCATGGGCAAGCCGGGTTACGTCAATCCCCAAAGCATGCTGCGAAAGGCTGCCTTGAACGGCGGTGAAGCGGTGCTCGTCTATTATGGCCCACGGTCTGCCGACTTACTCGATGAGGCCGGGCTTGAAATGATCGAAGCGGCACGACAATTCAATGCGCGCACTGTGGTGGCTACAACTACCGATGGCCAGCGGGAGTTTTTGCAGTCCCTCGGGCTGGAAGATGCCATCGCCGGAATTGTCAGCCTCGAGAGTATTCGCCGCCGCGAGGGGGATAACTTCGACTGGCCCGACACCATGCCCCGGCTGCCCGATCCCAAATCGAACATCGAAGGCTTCAAGGCTGCGGTCCGTGATTATCAGGACCGCGTGATGAAACCGTTCGGATCAGCGGTCGGACGGATCCTTCGTTCACCTGACAATCCGCGCGGTGCGCCCGACTTGATTATTGAACGCGCAAATCAGGACACGCTCGGTATATCAACATCACTGGTGAAGCCCTTCACGGGCCGCGTGGTCTTCGCCGAAGATCTTACTGGACGGCGCTTTACCTTCTACGCGCCTCAGGTCTGGACCAGGCAACGCAAGATATTGATGCCCACTGCGTCAATCCTCGGAACCCATTTGTGCAACGCGTTCGAAGTTACCCGGATGAACGACATGATTTCGGCAGGGCTGCTTGATGTCACCGAACCGCAGGTGGTGGCATGGGACGAATTGCCTGAGGCGCATCAGGCAATGTGGGAGAACCGGCACACCGGCGCGACTTATGTCGTGAACCACGCGCTGCCGGCGCTTGGGCTTCGTAGCCGCGATGCGTTGCTGGAATATTGGGCGTCACAAATGAACTGATTTTTTGGATGAGGAAGAGGGACTATGGCAAAATCGAAAACGCCCGCCACCATCGCGACGGGCCGTCTGGCTGGTAAAATTGCCGTAGTCACGGGTGCTGCAGGCAATCTAGGAGGTGAGATCGTCCGGTATTATCTCGCCGAAGGCGCAACAGTGGTGATGACTGGCCGGACAGCCGCGCGAACCGATGCTGCGGCGCAGGCAATTATTGCGGATACTGGAGCCGATCCCGAACGCCTGATGACGGTCGAACTCGACGGGGCCGACCCCCAATCTGTGCGCGATGGCATAGCCAAAGTGATCAAGCAATTTGGTCGGATCGACATATTGGTGAATAATGCGGGGTCCGCTGGGCCAAAGCAGACATTGGGCAGCCTCCCGCTCGACGCGAAAGAATTGGCAGCGCTGCAAAAAGCCGGGTCTGCGGATAATGAGACTGTTGGCGACGCCATACGCAACATTTTCGGGGTAACATGGAATCTGGTCAGGGCCGCCGCACCGGGAATGAGCGAGGGCGCGTCAATAATCAACGTCTCGACGATTTTCTCGCGGACGATCTATTATGCACGGACGGCCTATGTCGTTCCAAAGGCGGCCCTCAATGCGTTGTCGCGTGAATTGTCGCTTGAGCTCGGCGCGCGCGGAATTCGGGTCAACCTTCTGTTCCCAGGACCGATTGCAAGCGAACGCATCCGGACGGTTTTTGCCGCAATGGACAAGGCGCGCGGCGATGATGCCGGAACCACAGCCAACCAGTTTTTTGACATGATGGCGCTCGAGCGCAGCGTCGATGGCGCAGCGCGGGCGAAAACATTCCCCACACCATCGGATATTGCAGCGACCTGCGTGTTCCTGGGCAGCGACGAGTCAGCGGCGTTTTCGGGCCATGATTTTGAAGTTACCCATGGCATGACCGTTCGAAAGGAAGAGAGGTCGATTTATCTCGCCCGTCCGACGATGCGCTCCATGGATGGTGCCGGGCTTGCGGTCCTGATTGCAGCAGGCGACTGCTGGGAAGAGGCGCTTGAAATTGCCAAGATCCAGATCGCTTGCGGTGCCCAGGTGTTGCTAGGACTGTCGCGGCAAGCCGATGTTGCGGTAGCGCAGGCACGCGCCAAGGCTGAAAATGCGACAGACCGGCTCACAATCATTAGATTCAACCGCAAAGAGCACGCAGCGATGGAAGCTGCGCTCGAGGAGTATACCGCGGCCGAGGCACCCATCACCGGCGCTATTTTGATGCCGGTTCGAGCGCCGGGCGAATTCCTGGGAACGCTCGTGGATGCCGAGGACGCCGACGTCGAAGCATTCATGGACGAGGAGTTGATGGGCGCAATCGCACTGGCCCGAACGCTTGGCCGTTACTGGAAACGCCATGACACCTTGTTGCAAGACCCGCGCTTCGTTTTCATTTCAAATGCCACCGACGGCAAGGGCGACATTTACGCCAACATGTTACGCGCTGCGACCGAGCAGCTTGTACGCATATGGCGCGAAGAATCCGACGTTGATGTGAAGCATGGCCGCCGCCGACAAGCCGAATGGGGCAACCAGATCATCCGCTACGCCAATGACGAGCCGGAGAATATCCGTTTCACTGGCGGACACGCCGCACGCATCTTGCTAAAGGAAAGCAAAATCCGCGAAGTGACACTCTATTTGCCGGCCAACATCGGCGAAGCTACTGGCGCACGCAAGGTGATGCCGGGCTTTAGCGAGAATATCACCGGGCTCCATCTGGGCAAAGTCGCGCTAATTACCGGCGGCTCGGCTGGCATCGGCGGACAGGTGGCCCGTCTGCTGGCGCTTGCCGGCGCCAAGGTCATGATGGTTGCGAGGCGTGAAAGCGAGCTTGCACTGGCCCGCGCGCGGATCGTCAGTGAGCTTGAAGATGTCGGCTTTGCCGGAGTTGAACGCCGGGTACAGACGCTTGGAGGCGTAGATGTCAGCGATCTCGGTTCGCTCAAAAACGCAGTGGATGAAACTATCAAAGCCTTTGGCCGGATCGACTATCTAATCAACAATGCTGGCGTCGCCGGGGCCGAAGATATGGTCGTCGACATGGATATCGATGCATGGCGCTACACACTCGATGCCAATCTTGTGTCCAATTATCTGCTCATGCATCATGTCGTGCCACTGATGAAGGCACAGGGTTCGGGTTATGTCCTGAATGTATCGTCCTATTTCGGCGGTGAAAAATTCCTCGCCGTCGCCTATCCCAACCGTGCCGATTATGCCGTGTCGAAGGCGGGGCAGCGCGCAATGGTCGAGGCAATGTCGCGCTATCTCGGGCCTGAAGTGCAGCTCAACGCGATAGCGCCAGGACCCGTCGATGGCGACAGGCTGGCAGGAACAGGCGGCAAGCCCGGGCTGTTCGAACGGCGCGGCAAATTGATCCTCGAAAACAAGCGGTTGAATGCGATTCATGCCGCGACCGTCAAAGCGTTGCGGCGCGGTGTGCGCGTCGAGGCCGTGCTGACGCGGCTTGCGCGTAATGACACTGTGCGCATGTCACATGACACCAACAACCCGCGCGAATTGCGTGACGTTGCGCTGGAATGCGCCCGCGAGGGCGATGGCGTGTGTACCTGGGATCGCTATATGTTGACGCGGGCCATCGCTGCCCGGCTCGTCTCACGGTTGCGCAAGGCGGGATATTTCATAGATTCTCCTGGATGGAACGACCGCCCGGACACCGAAGAAGCCAATGGCGGTTGGCTATTGCGCGTGCCGCCTGACGACATTCCATTTCTGCCGGCGGAAAAGATCGCGGTCGAGGCGAAAAAAGTCGGTGGCGGGGTGCTTAAGCAATTGCACTTGGGCAAGATGCCGACCGAAGGAGAGGTCGCACAGGCCACGGTCTTCTTCCTAGCCGACCGCGCGGTCAGCGGCGAAACCTTTATGCCGTCAGGCGGATTAAGCGTCGAACGTTCGACAACCGAGCGCGAACTTTTCGGCAGTCCCAAGCAGGAACGGATCGACCAGATGCGCGGCAGGACCGTGTGGATGATCGGCGAGCATCTCGAAGACTATCTGGCCGAAGCAGCGCGGCAGTTTATCGAGGACTGCCACGTCGAGAGGGTGGTGTTGCTGACCGCAACGACTGCAGGAGATGCGGCTATCCGATCACAATTGGCTGACCTCGACGCCAAAAAGATTGTTACAATATCGTGCGAGGCAGGATTGGAAGAGGCGATGGATCAGGCTCTCGAACGTTGGGGGCGTCCAACCACGGTTGTGTCGACCCCGTTCACCCCGCTGCCTGATAAACTGTTCGAGCTCGAAGACCCATTAACCCCTGAAGAATTCCGAGACGTTATCGAGAATAATCTTACGCATCATTTCCGCGTAGCACGAAAGGCGTCGCTATATGATGATTGCCAGTTGGTTCTGGTATCCCCCGACGTCCCCATGGGGAGCACAAGCCCGGCCTTCGCGTTGGCCAATTTTGTCAAAACGACGCTGCATGCTTTCACTGTGACCTTGGCCGTCGAGAATGAGCGACTGGTGCACGATGTCCCGATTAACCAGATCAACCTGACGCGCCGTGTACGTTCGGAAGAGCCGCGCAACTATGACGAGCATGTCGAGGAGGTTAAACGCTTTGCCAGAGCGGTCCTCCTGCTCGGTGCGCCGTTGCCGGATGCGGAGGATTCCCGTTACCGCGCCCGTATATATCGCGGCATGGCGATGACCGTTTGAATCAGTACTTGCCATTCGAAAAGGCGATCGAGGTTCTTGAAGTTCGAGCATCTGAGCTGCGCAATTCGGGCAGCTCCGGCGATGGCGCAAGGATGCTGGAGGAGCGGGCGCGCCGGCAGCTGACCGATCTTTATAGCCGCCTCGAACCGTGGCAGCGGGTGCTTGTCGCGCGCCATCCGCTGCGCCCCCATTTCCCCCAGCTTGTTGCGGGCCTATTTGATGACTTCATGCCGCTGGCAGGAGATCGGGAGTTTGCCGACGATCAGGCAATTTTGGGTGGATTGGCTACCTTTGCTGGGTACTCGGTCATGGTTATCGGCCACGCTAAAGGCGAGGATACGCAATCACGGCTACGACATAATTTCGGTATGGCAAAGCCGGAGGGATACCGAAAGGCCATCCGGTTGATGGAGCTGGCCGACCGTTTCAGTCTGCCCGTCCTCACCTTTGTTGATACGCCAGGCGCTTTTCCAGGCATCGATGCCGAAGAGCGTGGTCAAGCCGAGGCAATCGCGCGCAGCACGGAAAAATGCCTGTCGCTGGGCGTGCCGCTGATTGCTCTCATCGTTGGCGAAGGCGGGTCGGGCGGAGCGGTTGCCTTGGCCGCTGCGAACCGGGTGTTGATGATGGAGCACGCCGTCTATTCCGTCATTTCGCCCGAAGGCTGCGCTTCTATCCTATGGCGAAGCGCGGACAATTTTGCAGAAGCGGCCCGGGCGATGAAAATCACCGCGGGCGAGTTGCTACGGCTGAATGTTATCGACCAGATCATATACGAGCCAACCGGCGGCGCACATCGTGATCCAGACCTCGCGATTAGCCGCATCGCAGCCGCGCTTTCCCAAGAACTCGCGTCGCTTACAAGATTTCCCAAAGAGCAATTGCGAGCCGACCGCCGTAATAAATTTCTACTTATGGGGCAGATGAGGGATCGCGGAAGCCCGCCTCTTTAAATACACGCTTGGAAATAAAAATCAGCGCCCGTGAATAACGTATCCAACGTCCGTAAATTGCTTACTTTAGTCAACAAGCACACGGTCTGCTCGCGGCCCAATTACAGCTATACCGTTTTGCGCAAATTCGCCGACATTTTGAGGACTTGAACTGTCTGTTTATTAACAGATATTTGAAAAACATCTGAAATGTATTTCGAAGTTTAAAATGGGACTGAACATGCGGCAGCTTTTGAGTTGACCAAGAAGGAAGCATAACGGCGGAAGTATTAGCGCGGGAGGTAATGCCAACGAACTCGATAACTACCGCGAACAATGCCGTGTATCCGATTGTCCGAAGCCGCTCTTCGCTTTAAACCCTAAGGAAGCTTATCAGATCCAGAATAGGCGGCGCGGCGCATTTTCGTGCTAGATGCTCAACGCCAGTTCGGCACAGACAGATCAAACAGTTTTTGTGCCGCAAGGACAGCCGTAGGTGCATTAGGTGCAGTTGCGTCTGCTCCCATCGCCGATGCCATCGCCGGATTTTCTGTAAAAGTCCTTACGAATCTCGACGATGATTGATTTGAGTGCCTCTAATTGCCGATCTGAACCAGCGGTCAAGCCGATTACAGCAAACCAGTTGTGACGCACGGCATTTATGATTTCGTCCGCAATGCCGGAATATTCAGCATCGACTTGCCAGCCTGCTGCCGACAATAACCGCTCGATCATCGAGGCACCTAAAGAATGCTGGTTACCCGGCGTCGTTGCCATCAGCACGCGGCGTCTCGTTCCGAGTTCCGGAAGGGTATAAGTCTCGTTGAAGATGGCGAGTAGTTTCTGAAGGCGCCCGACTCCAATTGTGACGTCGATAAAATCACATTCATCATTGTCCCACATCTCGCCTAAATGACGGGCTGTCGGCTCAAGCAACTCCATATATAAAGTTTCCATGGATAGTCCGCGATCACGCATAATCGTGACATAAGTGGCGGCGGCTTCTAGATCGTCGCCCAGAACAATGTGGGCAAGCGCGTCAATGTCCGCGCTGCTTGGCCGCAGGGCTTCAATTAACGATTCAACAGGAGGTGCGTCCGGCACGGCCTCGCTGTGGAGACGAATCAGTCATGAAGCGGGCAAGGTCAAACTGGCGGATAGCGATGTCATGACGCCGAGAAATTTCGGGCGATATAAAATGCTTTTCGAAGTGATGGAGGGTCTGGCGGTCGACAAACTGTGACGCTAACGCATTCCCCATCTGACCCATTACGCTCCCCTAACGTTGTCCTGAGATTTGTCTTTGTGCGGTAGATCAGCAGATCAGAAAGGGGGAGTCTATAGCTCTTCAACTAGATTCGTCTTTTTTTACCTTAGCAATTGAAGTGTCTCCTCTGAGACGGTGAACGTGCTCACAGACAATAAATATTGAAGGCATTTTTTAGGCGCGAAGCTGACGTTGGAATAGGGGGTGAATGGATGGTAGTTATCGGGTGGCGCAGTCGCATGCATGAACGTCCAGAATGTCAGCGCATTGAGACTTAGCCTTGGGACTTAATGAACGTGTTGTGGGTTACTGCCGTTCAGAAAAGACGGCTGAACAAGATCATTCAGTTGCCGCAAGAATGACAGCGACTGTCTCCTCCGGCATGTCCCACGTGGGAAAATGGCCGCTGGATTCAAACCAGTGCAAGTCTGCAGATGGAAACGCAACCTTCGCACGCGTCGCCTGGACCGGCAGGCAAAGCCGATCATGCCTGCCCCAACCGATTACGACGCGGCCGGTCGACACTGCGGCTGGTCCGGTCTGCTCCGGCCCGTTGCCAAGATCTTGGACCAGTGCGTTGAATGTCGGCGTATTGCTCAGACCCGTCAATTCGGTCGAAACGACTTTGGGGTCGAGCGCCCAGGGACGTACAGACAACTGCGCCAGCAGCGCCGTACGCGAAGCCTTGTAACGGCTCAGTGTTTGCAGGCTGGGCCGGATCGCCCTTAGTAAGGCGCCCGAAATGCCGATGGTTGCCTTAAAGAACGTCCGTTCCCAGCCACGCCAAAACCCACCCGGATCGAGGGCCACCACGTTGCCGACGCAGCCGCGTCGCGCAAGTTCAAGCACTATCCGAGCGCCCATCGAGCTGCCGGCAACGTCGATCCCCGCCAGCCTATTGTCCGCAATATAGCGTTCAACGCTGCCGACTAAGCCATCAAATGTTCCGCTATCGTGTTCGGAAGGTGTAGCGCCATGTCCAGGCAGGTCGACGGCGATTACGGTTCGATGAGCGCTTAGGGCATTGAGGACGGTACTCCACGATTGCCAGCTTCCGCCAAGACCGTGAATAAGCAACAGCTTACGGCCTTCGCCGCGTTGTACATGGTGCATCTCAGATTCCTCGGTTAATTTTCATCATTTAGCCGCCAAAATCCGGTGATGGTTTTCCCAAAAGCGTGCTTCAGCGCGGTTTTAGCATAGAGCTATTTTCTAACTTGCGCGCCGGTGCAGCGGTGTGGGAATGACTTCAAAGGATGCGTCAGTGCTGCCTTTAAATTCGATTTCCGACACCAAGCGGGTACCATCGCGGCGACCTAATTGGATGAAAATATCCACGATATCGTGTACATAATCGATCAGCTCCGACCGGCGCAATTCGACGCCTGACATGAGCGCCATCAGCGCGAGTTGCTCTGCGATTCCGCTTGCCGAG
>LNFK01000017.1 GCA_001464315.1 Sphingomonadales bacterium Ga0077559
CCATCATGAGCTTGGGTTTAGCCGCCTTTGGCATGTCGATTTGTGTTGGTAATGACGAGACACCAAGCATTGCTGGCTTCAGTTTCGGATCAACAGTACTTTTCAAATTCACCCCAGCAGCCCGCACCTGCTCCGAAGTCGGCGATATCTGCGCCAGAACCGGGGCAGCTGGTTGTGGAACAAGTTGCACCTGCTGTTCGAAGCCAGCCTTCCGGGTTTCCGAACCAAGATCTATCTTGGTTTCCGAACCAAGATCTTTCTGGTTCTTGCCGGATGATGATGGCTGAGCCATTATTGGTGTCGCGACTTGAACGCCTTCAGATTTTTCATTTTGGATGGGACCAGTCTCGGCTTTTACCTCGTCTGGTTGCGCCTGGGACTGAAGTTGCGTCTGCGGATCAAGCGTAACTTCCGGTTCGCTCATTGGCAGCATCGGTTTTTGCAGCGCAAAAGCTGCTGCAACATCCAATATGGACACGGGATGGTTCTGCATGGGCCGGGGGGGCGAGCAGGGAGGACAAGCATGCGGCGTTGGTGCTGTGATACTTGCAAAAATGTCGTCAAAGGCAACTGCAGCAGGCGTTGTCGGCGAGACCGGCGCGGCGGGCAAGAATAATTGAATTGTAGCCAGATGTGTCATGGCTGCTCCCCTTCCACAGCGGCGATGTTCCGGAATATCCGCATCGCATTTTCACGCATTTCAGCTACCAAACGCGCTTGCTTTGCAGCCGAATTCGCGAGCTTTTCCGCGCCTGTTTCACGCTGACGCGCGGCAACGAGAAGTTCCATTTTATGGTCTCGGTTGTCCGCTGCGGCCGCAGCCGGTGCGGCGATGGACCGTTTGGCGTTATCAAGCCGCGAAATCATTTCGCTATTGGCGCGCAACTGCACACCATGCTGCACACCGCTGGTGATGCCCAAGCCCTGTCGTACCAAATCAATCCGTTCGGCAAGCTCGTTCATGTTGCGCAATTCGATTTCCGATTGCGCGAGGTGCCGCTCAGCCATTCGACGTTTTACTGAACGGATTTTAAGGATTCGGTCCTGGATGCTGGTACGAGCGCTCACCGGCCAAAGCCTTCGATAACGCTGTCCCGAGCTTCGGGAAAACAGGTGAGGCTATTCAAGGGCTGACTTATGAACGCGAGCATATCGTCGCGACGCCTAATCGCTTCGTCCAACACTGGGTCGCTACCCGCCGCATATGCACCCATCATGACCAGGTCGCGGCCCTGTTCAAAGCTTGACCAGAGTTGCCTGAACCGCGCCGCAGCCGCAAGGTGCGGCGCGTCGACGATATCGTTCATCAACCGAGACAATGACCGGCCAATGTCGATCGCCGGGAAAATTCCATTTTCGGCCATGGTGCGCGACAATATGATATGGCCATCAACGATGGCGCGGGCAGCGTCGACGACCGGATCATCAAGGTCACCACCATCTGCCAACACCGTGTACAGCGCTGTGACCGAGCCGCCCGATTGCTTGTCAACACCGGCGCGCTCGGCGAGCTGCGGGATCAACGCAAGCGATGAGGGGGTATAGCCCTTCATCGTTGGCGGTTCGCCAAGGGCCAGCCCGATCTCCCGTTGCGCATGCGCAATTCGAGTCAGGCTGTCGATCAACAGCAGTACGCGCTTGCCCTTCATCGCAAAATATTCAGCAATCGCTGTTGCGCGCATTGCAGCTCGCAGGCGAAGCAACGGCACTTGGTCGGCGGCAACCGCCACAACCACGGTTTTATCCCGGATCGTGTCGTTCAATTTGCTTTCGACAAAATCGGTGACTTCGCGGGCGCGTTCGCCGATCAGGCCAACAACGATGATATCGGCATCAATGCCCTGCAGAATTTGACCCATAAGTACCGATTTGCCGACGCCCGACCCAGCAATAAGCGCAACGCGCTGACCTTCGCCAATGGTCAGAAGGCCGTCGATTGCCTTAACCCCGGTGTCAATAACTCGCTTGACACGGCCACGATTGAGCGGGTTTTTACTGCCGCCCAGCAATCCGCTGCGGTCATTGCAAATTGGCCTTGCGCGACCATCGATTGGATCGCCCATCGCGTCGATTACGCGCCCTAGTAAAGCGTCGCCGACTTCAACAAGATCATTGCGGCCAACTGCGGTAACCGTTGCGCCATTACCGATATCGGCCATTGCGCCAAGCGGCTGGATGATGGCGCGATTGCCGCGGAAACCGACGACTTCGCCGTCCATAACCTGGTCACCTGATGTGCTGATCTGCGCAGCGGTGCCCAATGGGTAAGGAAAGCCTGTCGCTTCAAAAAACACGCCATTATGCGCGGCCAACAAGCCGACATGATATGGCTGGTTGATAATATGCCGAGTCGAAGCCAGTCGAGCGGAAAGAGCAGTTGCGATACGGCTTGTCATGGTGCGTCTCCGGCAGAACGAAGCGCGTCGTCCAGACGTTGCAATGCAAAGGCGGGTCCATGTTCGATCCAACCTTCGGAACATTCGATCCGGATGCTGCCAACCGGAAGATCTGGGTCGGCCTTGCATGGCAATGGAAGGCGAATACCAGACAGCAACGCAAGATCATCAGCGTTCAAGCAAATGTGGCGGCCCTTGTCTGCTTCGGTCAGAAGCGCAGCTGCCGCCAAAATCTGCTGCTCCAAAAAGCCAGGATCAAGCGCGATTTCACCAATGATATTTCGCACGATCTGGCGAATGCTATTGTCGAGCAGGAAACCAATCTCTGCATTGTCTTCAGCTTGCAATGCATCGGCGCTGGTGATGAGGTTAAGCAGCCTTTGGCGCTCGACGGCAAAGGCGGTTTCTGCAAGCGTCTGTCCATCGGCCAGCCCAACACTGTATCGGTCTTCAGCTTCTGGCCGTTGCACGGGCGCAGACGAAGAAATTCGACGCGGTTTGAAGTCGCTGCGCGCTTCAAAGATATCGGTCAGGGAGAGTGTCGTTGCCTCAAACATAGTCGGCACCTTGCGGCCCAAGCATGATTTCGCCCGACGCCGCCATCGATCTTGCAACAGCGATAATCGCCTTTTGCGCTTCTTCGACATCTGCCCTGCTGACGGGCCCCATTTCGGCAATCTCGTCGGTAATGGTTTGAGCGGCCCGTGCCGACAGCGTGCCGAGCATCTTTTGTGCGAGTGCAGCGTCTGCACCCTTTATGGCAAGCGCCAGCCTGTCGGCTTCCACATTACGGAGCACTGCGCTCAACGATTTCGTATCGAGATTGGCGAGATCTTCGAAGACGAACATTTCTTCCTCGATTGCGTCGGCCAACTGCCTGTCCTTTTTGCGAATGGACTTCAGCAACTTTTCGGCAAGTGGTCGCGACAGATTGTTGACGATTTTGGCGACATCATTTTGACCGCCCATTTTAAGCATTGCGTTTTGCGTGCTTGGTCCATGTTTGGCCAAAATAGCTTCGATGTCCTCAATCGCTTCAGTTGACACTTGGTTCAAAGTGGCAGACCGGAACAACAGATCGGATTGCGTCGCTTCATCAAGCCCCGCAATTGCCTGAGCGGCGGTCTCGGGTGGCAATGCAGACAGGACAATGGCTGCCACTTGCGGATGTTCGGTCGCAACCAATTTTGAAATCGTCGCAATGTCCATCCAGTTAAGCGCTTCAAGCGCTATCGAACTTTTCTTCGGCGCGATTTCGGTCCAAATTGGCCCGGCGCGGACATCGCCCAATGCTTGATGCATCATGCCGTGGATTCGGGTTGGCGCGCCTACTGCCAAGGATGATAGAGTGCGGTTGTTATTGACGAACTTTTCAAGCGCGGCCTCAACATCGGTTTCGGTCGCGCTCGATGCTTCGAACATGGCCTTGCCCAATGATTTGACTTCAGCAGGATCGAGATGCTGCAAAATCGCAGAGGCATCATTGTCCTCAAGCAGCATCAGCAAGATCGCAGCGGACAGCCCGCCACCGATGCGCGGCGCAGATATTTCATTTTCGCCTTCCAGGATATCGTCATCCATCGGAACGCTCCCCAATCATCTGGCGCACAACCAGAGCCGCACGTTCCGGATCTTGACGGATAAACGAACGGACCAGATTTGCGCGTGCTTCGTAACTTGGCGCAGCTTCGATCATTTCGATCGTGACTTCTTTGGATGCACGTGGGTTACTTGTTACAGCCAATAATTGCTGTTCGGTTTCTGCCTGCTCTTTGGCAGCTGCCATCCGTCCCTTCGCCGCTTTCATTAACGGGCGTCCGATGAAAATGAAGGCTACCAAAGCGGCGAGGACAGCGCCAATTTGTTGAACCATTGGAAAGAACCAAGGCTGGTCCCAAAAGTTGACTGGTGTCTCGGTCTGTTCGGCGAACGGGCGCGCTGAAATAGCGACAACGTCACCGCGCTCGGCATTGAAACCGACGGCACCTTTGACCAGATTTTCGAGCGCGGCGACATCGGCAGCCGAGCGCTTCTTTGCGCCTTGTCCATCGCGCAACGCGACGGCGACTGATAGGCGACGCAAACCACCTTGTGGTTGATGGGTTACCGCAATTTCACGGCCTACGTCAAAGCTGCGGGTATAGGTCTCCTCGCTTTGGGTCCCGGCACCATTTGCGGCAGTTTCAGCACCAGGGGGTGTGTTTGTCAGCTCGCTTGCGGGCGGTGGCTGGTTTGCAAGCGCGCCCGGTATGCCGACGGCATCTTGTCCGGCGGATCCGCTGACTGACTTGTTGCCCTCTTCGCTGCGTAATGCACGGTCATCCTTGGGATAGGTTTCGCGGGTGGACTGGCTTTCGCTGGCATCAACATCGGCATTAACCTCAACCGAGAAATTGCCTGCACCGGCAATTGGGGTCAGCAAAGCGACAACCGCCTGGCGGTATCGGTCTTCCATCTGCATCTGCAACTGGAACATCTTATCTTCGGCGCTTGCTTGATCGGACGAAAGCAACGCGCCGCTCTGGTCAATTACAGACACTAAGTCTGCAGAAAGACTGGGAACCGACGACGCAACAAGGTGACGGATGGCGCGCACTTGGGCTTCGGAAAGGCTTCGTCCCTGCTGTAACGTCAGCATCACTGATGCGGCAGGTTCACGCGCTTCGCGGACGAAGACACTAGGCTCAGGAGTGGCGAGATGAACGCGCGCGGTTTTGACGGCATCGATGGCCTCGATCGTGCGGGCAAGGTCTGCCTCGCGGGCCCCGCGCAGCGTTTCGCCTTCAACCGCTCGGCTCGATCCCATCGGCAGCGACGCGATAACCGCGTCCCCGTTTGGCTGCGCTTTGGGTAGGCCTTGTCCCGCCAGCAGCATCCGTGCCTCGTAGACTTTGCCTGCATCGACAGAAATTGCGCCAGTCCCTGGGTCGAGGCTGTAGCTGATCCCTGAAGCTTGCAGCGCATCAGCAACCGCTGCCTTGTCCGCTTCGGCGAGGCCCTGGAACAATGGTGTCTGCGCAGGTGTGCTTAAGGCAAAATAGGTAATTGCGGCTAATCCGATCGCGCCGGTTAGTGCAATGGCAGGCAATGCTTTTCGCACTGCTGGCTGGCTCGTAATGTCGCGCAATGATCCGAAGCCCAACGGAGGCATGGTCGGCGAAACTGCGCGCTGCATCTGATTGCTGGCGAGCGGAGCGTCCGGAGAGAGGACTTGCTGTTCGGCCATCGGTTAAACCGGCATGTTCATGATGTCGCGGTACGCCGAAAGCAGCTTGTTCCGCACTTGCATCGTTGCCTCGAACCCGATCGATGCCTTTTGCCGTTCGACCATGACCGAGACGATATCGTGCGTATCACCGCGTTCGTATGCAGCCGAAAGCTCACTTGCCTTGCCTTGCTGGGCATTCACAACCTGAAGCGCATCGGTCATCGTTTTCGCAAATGGCGACGCTGATATGGTTTCGCCGGTATCGGCACCCCGTCCGGCGGCACGTTGCAGCGCGCCGTTCTGGCTCAGAATCGAAGAGCGCATCTGCAGCAATCGGCTCTGGTCAATGGTCGACATATGCTTTGGTCCCACGGCGTAATTGCCTGTGCGGATGATAAAGCAATCAACGTGCCAGTTTTGCAAAGTAATTGAAATTCTGTGGTTTTTGAGGAAATTGGCAGCACTTCGCCAGTATTCCGACAACGCAAAGCTAAAGGGTTTGCCAAAACCGTCGTTTCTGCTTGCCGAGGCTGCTCACCGAACCGGGCTGCCCCATTTGAGAGACAGCAAAGGAATTCAAAATGACCGTAATCAACACTAATGTGAGCGCACTTCGCGCCCAAAATGCATCGCGTATGGCGAACAACTCGCTTGGCCAGGCTATGGAGCGCCTGTCGAGCGGCAAGCGTATTAACGCTGCAAAAGACGATGCCGCCGGCCTTGCCATTGCAACCCGCATGGATGCCAAAGTCCGCGGCCTTAACCAGGCCGTTCGTAACGCCAATGACGGTATTTCGCTGGCGCAAACCGCTGAAGGCGCAATGGGCGAAATCTCGAACATCCTCGTCCGGATGCGCGAACTTGCGGTTCAATCCGCCAACGGCACGGCTGCAACATCTGACCGTACCGCGATCGACGCAGAAGCTGACGCATTGGTTGCACAGATCGGCGATATCACCTCGCGGACCGACTTTAACGGAACTGTTCTGATTGATGCTGCAAAAACGATCAGCATCCAGACCGGGGTTGAAAGCGGTGAGACTGTTGACATTGCACTTACTGCAATGACAGCAGCTGGCCTGGGCATTGCCGCGGTCGATTTGTCAACTTCGGGTGGTGCCAGCACAGCGCTTGGCCTGCTTGATACCGCAATCGACACGGTCGCGACGCAGCGCGCCAACATCGGTGCCGTGCAGAACCGCCTCGATGCAACCGTCAACAATTTGACGTCAACCGCCACCAATTTGACAGAAGCGAAATCGCGGATCGAAGACGCTGACTTCTCGGCAGAATCTACGAAGCTCGCCTCGGCTCAGATTTTGAGCCAGGCATCGACCGCAATGTTGGCGCAGGCGAACCAGAGCCAACAGGGCGTTCTTAACCTGCTGCGTTAAGACTAATCGACGCGGGTCTTACCCGATGGAACAAATACCCCGGTGGTTTCCCGCCGGGGTATTTGCGTACAAAGGACGCTTGAATTCGCGACGGCAGGTGGCTATGCGAGCGGCCTTGGCATCAACGCCAGCGCCGCCTTAGCTCAGTTGGTAGAGCATCGCATTCGTAATGCGGGGGTCGTAGGTTCGAATCCTATAGGCGGCACCATCACATCACTCAGACTGATAAGCTGACTTGATGTATAACAAACCCCTGAATGTTACTCCGTTTCGTGTAACGTGACACGAACGACTAGCGTCACATATTCAAAAGCTTGTGTTGAACTTACCTCATCCTGCTAGGAAGGACTGAACGGTCTAGCAGACTGTCTTTGATCCTATGGATGCTGACACATTTATGAAGCCTACGAAAAACAAAACCATATTTGCTGACTGTAAAACAGAAGTAACAATCCGGTCTGAAGACAATAAATTCAGTAAAAGTTGTATATGGGTGGAGAGGGATAACTTTTACGGAAAAAATACGTCCGATAAAGCTCCTGAATATTTGATCATCGGCTTTGATACTGAATTTAAAACGCCTGATAACCCAATGTCTATGGAAGAGATACGTGCCGGTGACGGCAAATACAAGGTGTTATCATATCAAATACATTGCAGTCTGTATGATAAAAATCAGCCGGACGCTAAAGAGTGGAGCGGCATCTGCTATCCCAATGACGGTGAACGTCTCAAGCTGATAGACATTCTCATTTTTGCATTTGCTAAAGGTATTGAATCTCAATCGATCAAAACAATACCACGCAGAATTTATATTGCAGGGCATTTCACACGAGCAGATTTTCCAGCTCTTGCTGATTTTCAAACCCTTGCTGAATTAATCTCATCCGTACGAAGTACATTTTTATCAATCGATGGACACATTCCATACCTGCTCAAATGTGAAGATGATGAGTTGGTCGACATAAATGTTATACTTCGTGACACGATGCTGCTCACTCCTGCAACGTCAAAGAGCCTTAAAGCTCTTGGGGAATTAGTCGGTCAGGAGAAAATTGTTCTCGATCCTGATCCCAAACGTGATCTGTTTTACAAAATTAATATGGATGTTTTGCTTGAAGAAAATCCAGAGCTGTTCGAGAAATATGCAATCAATGATGCTGTTATATGCGTCCGTTATTTGCAGCAGTTGATCGATCAATGTGAAGACATTTTAGGCAAACGAAAAGTACCGGCCACGCTCACTAGCATTGGTGTTGAGCTGCTTCTTCAGTCTTGGAAAGACGATCTGAATTTAAAGCCACACGAACTGCTCGGCAAAGAGCAGATCAAAGTGAAATATTTCAGCAAGCGTCTGAACCGTTTTGTTAAAAAAGTTGACGAAGTGAATATGCAGGAGGTTGAGTGGCATATACCGCTGGCCACTGAATGCTATCATGGTGGCCGCAACGAGCAATTCTGGTTTGGTCCGGCGTTTGAAGATGACTGGACTGACTACGATTTATCCAGCGCTTACCCAACGGCAATGGCTCTGATTGGACAGCCAAGATGGCGGAAGACGCGGGTGTCGCTTAAGGTTGCTGACTACACGCCAACAACGCTCGGCATGGCCCGTGTCGAATTCAAATTTCCTAAATCCGTTCGTTTTCCGACATTGCCGATCCGTACTGATAACGGCCTTGTCTTTCCTCGTGAGGGAGTGAGCGACTGTGCTGCCCCCGAAATCGCTTTAGCAAAATCGCTTGGGGCAAAGTTGAGAATTGTTCACGGGGTTGTTGTTCCAACACAAAGCAACAATCCGATATTCGGCCCGTTCATTAGCGACTGCATCAAGAAACGTGCATCCTATCCGAAGGGCTCTCTCAGCGCCTTGTTCTGGAAAGAATTGAGCAATTCAAGCTATGGCAAGACCGCCCAAGGCCTTCGGCAGAAGCGTGTTTACGATATGCGTGACAGAGAGATGAAGTCATTGCCGGAGAGCAAGATTACAAATCCATATTTTGCTGCTTACATCACGTCTTTCGTTCGATCAGTTCTGGGTGAAATCATCAATTCGCTGCCTCCTGAAGTTTGCGTATTCAGCTGCACCACCGATGGATTTCTGACCAATGCAACAGCTGAACATATTGCTGCTGCATCAAACGGCCCTCTCGCCATGCTGTACGGACAAAGCCGTGATAATTTAACGGGCGATCCTACGATGTTGGAAATTAAGCATCGTGTTAGGAAGCCATTAGGTTGGCGTACCCGTGGACAGGCAACGATTATTGAGGGCCGCTCAGATGCAGGCGACAGTGTCAACATCGTGCTTGCCAAAGGGGGCATTTATACGGCGTCGTATCTGGACGATAGCCGACTGCAAAACGATCACATTGTGAAGATGTTTTTCAACCGAAAGCCTGACGATTTGATTCCTCTGCTTGTGAAAACAGGCATTCGGGACATTGTTGAGCATAATGCTGACCTTGTTGAAAAAGCGCTGTCAAAGCGTTTAAACATGGAGTTCGATTGGAAGCGCCGACCATCAGCTGCATGGACCGATATCGACACTGGCCACCTCGCATTTTGCACGGAGCCTTGGGATACGATCGATCAATTTGCAAAAATGAGGGAATACTGGGAAAGCTATGCAATATCTGCAAAGCCTCGCTGCATTAAGACCGAAGCCGATTATCGTGAACTGGGCGTGTTCGTTCTGTCTCAGTCGGCTTTATCTAAGGAAGGTGCCAAGTACCTTCGTAAGACCGATCCTGACCTTAATCGACTGCGGCAAGTGTTGTGTGCTGCATGGCGAAAGTCCCAAGCTGGGTTAGAACATAAGGTTCATGGCAGATCAGCGGAACAATTTGCGTCCATTCTGTCGGCGGCTGGAATAGCCTGCAAACGGTCAGACGTAGAGAATGCCCGTAAACCTTTTATCCCAAACATGTGTCCGCCGACGCCAGCCGTAGCAATTGCTTTGGAAAGGCTCTCGAAAGTGTTTCCGTCGCTCGAAATCGACAAATTGCTAGCAACGGGTGATGGGATAGATTTGATAAAAGCTACCGATAGGCCTTGCTCGTTTGTTGCTTTATCGACCTTAACGGGTCGAAAAGCTGTGGAATGAAATGGAACCTACATCTTCTGTTTGGCAATGTGTTATTCGATTATTTTGGTCGAAGAATAACAACGGAAGCCCACGTCGCTGATGTGAATTTAGCGATGGTGAATCAATTCGAGCAGTAGACTAGTGCCGTCATAACCGCATCTCTAAACCGTGGTAGTGTGTCTCACGCAACTACGTTTTCACTCGCCACAACTCCATCAATCAGTTCGTCAAGTTCCGTCCTGGCAGCGTCGATCTCGACGTCATCACCAGTTAGTGTTTGAATTTTGTTCGGCACCTTAAAAGTGCGATTAGGATACCATTCTTTAAGCCCCCAAGTTCCGCGCCCAACACGGACCACGTCTCCAACTTGGTTGAATCGTCGTGTCATCACCGAACCAACGATATTAATCGGGTCAGCAGAGTTCATGACAAGGCCCCCAGCTGCTAGCTCTTTTGCAATTTCCTTATTGCCCATTTGCCTTTTGCGGATTGCCAGCAACCTTTTTGTGGCGTCAACAATTGACATCCCCAGAAACTCTCCCTCAGAAAGGGCATCGTTGGCATTCTGACTTGGGTTAGATGGCGTGTTGCGGAAATCTTGCGAACCTTGATTATTAACGAGGCCGAGTGCGCTCATTGTTTCTAGCACACGGATTGTGTTGTCTATCCTCTCTCGTTGCGCACGAAGATCGGCTAACACGGCCTCGTAAGAGGATTTCGTCTCATTTTCAGTCGCCATTTCTTGACTGCTCCAACTCAAGTGAATATTAGAGAGCCGTCCCCGCATCGCGGAGATATGAGGACGGCGACGCCGGACCTTAGTCTGACATCAGGGTCTTATGGACCCCTCGGCTATCTTCTGATCGTCATCTTCTTAACCCCCGTTAGTCTAACCCGCTGATGGAACCTAACGCCACGGACTCATCCTCCGTGGCGTTTCTATATTTGCATGATGCGTTTGATTTCTGCAAGCCCTGCAAATCATTTTTGTGTGGTTTTCCACAACATGATTCAAACAAGGCTTCTTTGAGGCGTACTGAGACGGCTTCTGCAACGTCGCATTATCGCCGATTTACGCTTTTTGTTCTATACGGTGTTGTCTGTGTGTTAACAGTTGGAACTGTTTATCTGTTTGTATGATTCGCTAAGTGAACCTTCGAGCCGAAGATGAATGTCGCGCTCTTTGTGAGAAATCACGCTTGTTACGTAAAAAATGCGTCCAGCGTATTGCGTGGAGGTTCATATCCATGAGGCTTGACCGTTGCTTCGACGCCTCTGTCTTTTAGGCTCTGCAACTCTAGCTCATTGCCCCACTTCACATACGTATGACACACTCCACAGTGAACACGATACCTGTGTGAGCTTTCTAAAGGTTCTTCGATCCACACTGTTCTGGGATCGACGCAGGGGCAATATTTCTTCAACATAATCATCCTTCCGTCACCAGTTAGATTGCACGTAACCATTCGAACTGTAGAGATAAAGCATTGTGGCCTACATCACGATATGCTTTCTTCCCGAAGACAGTTTTTGTTAAAATATTCGGAAAATCCACCTTACGAACGGAATGCAATCTATGTCAGTCGATGCGGTCAGAGCACTCAAGCAAACTCTTCTAAATGAGTATGAGCATTTCTCTGACAAGCGAATTAAAAAGCTAGATTCAGGCAAACACTTTATCGTTGATGGCCGTACCCGGTCTGATATCGGGTCTGACGGAGCAGTATATGGCTGGTTTTGTTCAATGTTCCTTGAGGTAATTTATGAGGACGAAGTTGTACTGAGTATTATTAATTGCCCGTCGCATTACCGCGTTGAAGAGTGGTTCAAAGAGTACGCAACGCCGTTCGGTAGAGGCGGTCAGTCTGTCGTGATACGCAAGGGTGAGCAGTCAATTTTGGACCTACTAGCCGCACGCGTTGATGGTATTACGAACGGTTCACGCTACTCCGTTCCCCATTACAAATACGCAGTGCCCCGTGTGGTTAGTTCACTTAACAGGTTAGAAAAAGTGCTTCGACAGGCTTGGTCCCAATAGGGCCCTCATGAACACACAGTCTCAAGGTTGATAAACACAACATATCTGCGATATACGGTCAGCTGGTCCCTGACCTTGCTTTAATCCGTTAACGAGAATGGGCAATAACTGTTGCTTCCTCAATGTGTTGGAGGGACAGTTTCCATAGCAAACCAAGGTTTATTATGGACGGAGCCCTTCATTGACACGCTATGTTGCCTATTTCCGAGTATCTACAGCAACCCAAGGCCGAAGCGGTCTAGGGCTGGCTGCGCAGCAAACAAAGATCAGAGAATTTCTCAATCCTGAGGATGAGCTGATTGCTGAGTTTGTCGAAGTGCAGTCTGGCAAACTCGATACACGGATCGAATTATGGAAGGCCATTCATCATGCTAAGAAGCATTCCGCAAAAATGCTGATTGCCAAATTGGACAGGTTTTCAAGGCGGGTGAGTTTCATAGCCGGGATCATGGAGCAGGGAATTGGCTTGGTCGTGGCTGAGATGCCTCACGCAACGGATTTCCAATTACACATATTTGCAGCTCTTGCTCAGGAAGAGCGCAGGCTGATTTCTGAGCGGACAAAAAATGCGCTTGCTGAGGCAAAGCGGCGTGGGGTCCAGCTTGGTCGGAATGGAGCGTCTCTGGCGCTTCAAAACAAGTCTGACGCGTTAGATTTTGCCCGAACATTGGAACCGACAATCCGTCCACTATGGAATGATGGTCAGTCCTATTCTGCAATTGCCCGATATTTGAACGATGCGGGTATTTCCACACGAAGAGGGGGCAAATTTGCTCCTGAGACGGCCAAGCAGGTCGTCCAAAGATTGAACATGGAGTATTTTGAAAATGTTAAATGAAAGGATTGGAAATGTAACACTGACCGAAGTTGTCGGATCACCATTTTATTACGCCCGGTATCGGCGGAAGGGAAAGCAGGTCACCCGTTCGCTTCGAACAAATAACATCGTAATGGCACGGTCTGAAGCACAGTATATTTCCGACAGTCTCGGCAGTCAGCCAAATTCAGGCAAGGCAGACTTCAGCTTCAACCGCTTTGGCCTCGAAGTGATAGAGCGTGATGTGCGTAAAGTGCAGCGGGGTGAACGTGCCGGAACGTTAGTCACCGATCAGCAGCGAATCCTGAGATGCTATTGCAAAGAAAGCCTTGGCTCGATTGATGTCCGAAAGATAAGTCATCACACGTTGCAGGAATTCGTCGACGATTTGACGGACCGTGATTTGTCATCTGCCACGATCAAGGTCATTTTGGTTTTCGTAAACAAGACGCTCAAGCAAGCTGTCCGATCAGGCGTTATCACTCATTCCCCGATAATGCCTGAAGTGAGTTTGAAACAGGGTGTCCGTGGATGGTTCTCGCTGAAGGAATACCAGCATCTGCTGAAGGAATGTAAGAAGCACGAGGATTTGAAAACGAAGGTTCGTACGCAATATATTACAGATGAGCTTCGGAGATTCATAACGTTCTCCGTGAACACGTTCATGCGTCCAAGTGACATCAAGCAGCTTCGGCACAGACACGTCGAAATAGTCAGAACGAAAGAAACCCAGTATCTTCGGATTACGACAGATTTCAGCAAAACGGATTATGCTCCTATTGTGTCGATGGCCAATGCAGTGCCGATATATGAAAAGCTGCTGAAGGCATCGAAAGCTGACGGTTATGGATCACCGGACGATTTCGTGTTCATGCCGAAGTACAAAAACCGCAAGTTTGTGCTGACAACGTTTAGCCGGAATTTTCGGACTGTCTGCAAATCAGCAGGTTTGTATGTCTCAGCATCGGGCCAACACAGGACGCTTTATTCGTTGCGTCATTCGTCGATCATGTTTCGGCTGATCAAAGGCAAAGACATGTGCTTGCTAACGCTGGCCCGAAATGCCCGAACCAGTGTAGAAATGATTGACCGCTTTTATGCCAAACATCTGACCGCTGAGATGAACATCGATGTTCTGCAGAGCATGCGGTAACGTAAGTAGCTTCTACCGCTTGAAATTCTTTCGCCGGGGTCCTTAAACACACTCTCAGTTCTGGACTTGCTCCCTGCATTAAATAACGGCAAACGTTACCGACGTGGAACATTTAAAGCGTTAGGAATAGCCGTTGGCCAATTGGGTGGGACTGGATTCGGCGGGGGTTGAGCAGCTGTGGGATGATACGCTGTTGTTAGGGACGCTCGAGGTAATGGCAGAAAACCAACCATTTTCCTCAGGTGATCCGTACTCCCCAATATATCCTGATCTAATCGAGCGATTTCCCGACGTCACGTGGAGCAAAGGAGGGGCGGGTACTGACTTTCGTCCAATTTTTAGGAGGGGTAACCCGCTAGCCAAGCTCGGGCTAATCGAGGGACACTCTCAGCAAGCCTATTTGTCGCAATTTGGACAGGAATTGATTTCGGGTGAAACTACCCTTGAGACCATCTACCAGCTAACGTTAAGATCATTTTCGGAACGGGATGGAACACGTTCATTTGCAAAAATGTGTGCCGCAGCCATAAAATTGCCGCAGCATGCTTTCACCTTAGTTGACGTCGAATTCGGTGTTGCTGAAGCAAACGACCAGCTCACTGATCTTGTCGAGCGTCTCAAATTAATTCGTGAACGAAACCTTCGGTTTCCGGCAGGTAGCCGACGAGATAGAGTGCTGCGTAGTTTTATGAATGCCCTGGTCAGTTCTGGAGCTCTTGTAAACGTAGAAGGGGGCTGGATACTCGCGGACCCTGCGGTCGCCGTTGAAATTATTGCATCAAGGTCTGAAATTCCGGAACAAATGCTCGATGTTGGTTTCCATGCCGTGCCCGTTCCTGCGTCAAGAAATAGAGGCTTAAGTTTTCCGGTGGTGGTGGTGTCCCCGGGGGCTCGTCCAATCGCTACGATCCGGTCCGACGCCTTTGCCGTAATAGATAGTAGCCAACGCTCACTGCTTCTTGAACGTGCCCACTCGGAACACGAAAGGTTAATCGAGCTGGCTGCTGCTTCGATTAGACGAAGTGGGGGAACCCCAATTGAAGGGACTGCGTCATTCGACGTAGGGTGCAATGATGTTGCTAGCCTGTTAATTGAAGCGAAGCATGTGACGGACCGTAATGCCGTATCGCAGTTTCGGAAGGCAGTTGCTCAATTGCCAGAATATCGGTGGAGACACCGCAATCTGTTTGGCCCAGAAACCCGCCAAATTGTAGCCCTGTCGACGGATCCACGATCAATGATTGAACCCGACTTCATGGATTTTGTTGAAACAGACAGAGATATCGAAATTATATGGCGAGACGCAGATCGGCTTGTCGATAAACAGGGTCAAGATTTTCAAGTAGAGCGGCCTCATTCCGAGTAAAGAGGTGGCTCTGCCCCAGTTGCTCGATTCCCTGCCAGAGTGGCGTTGGTTGGTCGTGAAATAGGTCGTGCATAATTTGACGTCCGACCGCTAGTCCAAGTAATGTGGGAACTGCATTTCCGACCTGTCGAATAGGATGCCTGCCAGAACCAGAAAACCACCACCAATCGGGAAAGCATTGCATTCTTGAACTTTCCCGTGGTGTGACTTCCCGAGGTTCAAAGGGATGAACGTGGCCTTTTCCGCCTCCAGCGTCACTTCCGACAATAATTGCGTACGACGGGCGTTTTGGGTCTAGCCGATTGATCCGAGTCTTTTGATCTCGTTCACCAAAACTCATTGTATTGTATCGGTCGATAATTCGTTGACTGTGCTTTCGGCCGGTGTGGTTGTGGTAACCATCTGACCCCATGGCTGGCAGCCCAGCGAGACCATTCTTAACCGTCCGCCAGGGCAAAAGTCCATCTTCAGCTGCGGGGGACGAACATATTGGGTTGATATTTTCAACTGAATATCCATCCCGAGAGCCGATAATAAAAACCCTGTCACGGAATTGGGGGACACCGTAGTCAGCAGCGTTACACCTATGAACAGATAGCTTATACGTTAAGCCGGTATCGGGCCTTGCCAACTGAGCCTTAATTTCATTAAAAATTGCTCCACCTTCAATGGTCATCAGGCCATATACGTTTTCGAAAACAAACGATCGAGGTCGCAATTCGGTGAGCAGCCTGAGATAGTGGTCGACCATCCGACCACGTGGATCATTTCGACCTTGTCTCTTTCCAAAAACGCTAAAAGCCTGACACGGTGGGCCACCTGCTAAAAGATCCAGTTCCCCAGTTTTTAAACCAGTCACACTGAATATTTCTTCGGCTTTTAGGTCTGCAATGTCACGTTGAACAATCGAAGCGTTCTTGAAGAAAGGTAGTTTTCTCTCCGCCGCTCTGAGCTTGTTTGCTTGCAACGACATGCAGCTGTGAGCATCGATGTCTGATGCAAACAATGTGTCAAATCCAGCCGATTCAAGGCCCAAGTCCAGTCCACCGCCCCCGCTAAATAATGAGACTACGGTACGCAAAATCGTTCTCCCATCGGCGGCCTCTATGCAACTTACATAGAACCTCTGTTCCGCTTATGTCCACGCATTTTTTGGTCTGCTGACATAAAAACAGCTCATAACCGTTGGCTGATTCGCTTGTTAGAAGGTAGAGTTTGAAGTCGTAACGAGGGTGAATTGCATCCCGTGTCAAACGGCGAACGACACCGGTAATTGCCTCAGTATATCACTGAAAACGTCGTCCGGATTTAACCCCATTGCTCGAATCACAGCAACAAACTCAATAATGTCGACCCGACGCTGACCGCGTTCGATATTGCTGATGTAGCTTTGATCCTTGCCGAGCAGAGCAGCTAACTCAGCCTGCTTCATGCCAGATTGCTTCCGAGCAGCAGTCAGCTGTTCGACCAATACTTGATGTGCATCTGAGAAAGTTGACTTCGACATCTCGGCTCGAAAAGTTTCGGGACCTGTTGCCTACATGCAGAAATCGGATATGCAGTTTTTGCATATTTTAAGTAACTTGAGAGGCTTTGTATGAAGATGTCAGATTTCGCTGTTGCCGTTTTGCTGCTGTGTACAGCGTGTGGTTCGGCTCCGGCTGCACCAGAGCAAGAGATTCCGGGGGATGTGAAAGCACATTCACAGGTTAATACTGCTAGAGCCGATAAGGTATATTCGGTGGTGAAAGCTGGGAACAACTCAGAAGAAATCACTGAAAAATACATTGGCGCTGATGACGTTGTTAGGACGGCGGACGAACGTTATGTCGAGTATCTCGAAGAACCCAAGGGCCGCAAAGCAAGGTGTTTGTTTGATGGAGAACCTGAAACTTGTGCCTTTGTCCCTGCTCCTGACGGCAGTTTCAAGATCATGACCGTCAGTGGCGGTGGGTACGATTTTAAAAAGGTCGGGGCCGGAATTGTGGATGTGACATTTTACGGAGCCAAACCGAATCCACTCGGAAATTTTACATGGAATAATGAAGACAAAGCCTGCTGGGACGGTGCTGATCAACAGATATGCATCTACTGACAGTAAGTTCGATTATCTTGTAAGTCTCTCAATATTAGCTGTTTGAAGATTGATAGGCTCCCCAATGCAAAGGGAGCCCATCGTTGTTAAGACTTTCACTTGCTGAAACGACCTTTGAAGGTCGAAACAGCACCATTGATGAGATCATCCAGCTCACCAGACCGAACGGCGTCACTGACGGTTTGAAACGTCTTTACAAGGTCGTCACGGCTCTTAATCCGAATGGCAGTTTTGCCTTTCTGAAGTTCGAGCGTTTGGTTGCCATATTTGATCCAAACGAGGACTGAGCCATCTTTGTCCTGTATCCACCAAGGCCGGACACGAGTACGAACAGGGATTTCTGAAACCTCATCATTTTCAAGGTCACGGACGCGGCGAAATTTGACACGCTGGAATGATTGACCTGAACCTTGTGCTTCAGCCAAAGCGATCTGGTCAGCAATTCGATCCAGCAGCTTCTGACGCATCGATACGATCCCACGGACCCTTAGTGATGCTGTGTCTGACTGAACGATATTCAAAGATGATAATACTGTCATGGTTGTTCTCCTGATTGTGGAGCCCAGACCGTCCAGTGGCTTGGATATTGAGACAACGCTTGAAGGACCGACCCAGTTGTGAAGTCATTTCGTCCAATTTTGCTTCGCCAAATCAATATATTAGACCAGTTTCATTGTGATCAGTTTGATTGTCAAAGACGAGTAAAACGTCTAAATTTAACACGAAAATCAGTGAGTTAAAACCAGTCCGAGCATTCGTAATGCGGGGGTCGTAGGTTCGAATCCTATAGGCGGCACCATACCATCCAGCAGCAATTATGAGCGTTTCCTTGCGAAAGTGCACAAATGTCAGGGCCTGCCGATTTCCTATTTTATGCACGATTCAGAGCCCACCGGCGGTGATAAGACTGAGTTGTGTGGGTATGTAGTGGGGCGATTTCTAGGTTTGCACGTCATCCACAACGCAACATCTACGGCTGCGACATTGACTCGGTTGCGTTTCAGTTCCTAGCCAGCGTTTTTGGCTCGCCAATTGACCTTGATCGTTATGTTCGAGGCGATTTCTTGGAGCTTGAGCCACCAACGAACTGGCCTGAAAAATTCAACGCCGTTTTAGCGAATCCGCCCTACATTCCCTACCAGCTGATTCCGGACGAGCAGCGCATGCAGCTGTCGAATAACCCTGCTCGAAATGATGGGCGGAAATCAAACGACCCTTTGGTTCCGGCATGCAGATAGAATATGGGTCAATCTTCAGCCATGCATTGGCAGAACGAAAAGTGACGTTAAATGAAATGCCAAGTTAGGGGCTGACCAGTAATGATCAATCAGATTAGGTTAGCCTGCTAATTGTCTTCTGCTGGAGCATTATCATGATCCACCACTTTCCGTTCGGCCCATTGCCAGTCTTACAGCGCGGTCAGAACGCTCGGCCAGTTGGATGTGCGGCCCGAAGGCGACGGGATTGTCATCGAGACCCATGCACGCAGTTACCTGCATCATCAGGTCCGATCCATGATAGGGTCCCTGGCACTGGTCGGCATGGACCGATGGACAGAATCGCAAATCGGACAAGTCCTTGCGGCCGTAGACCGGCAGGAATTGGGTTTGAACGCAACGCCCCACGGCTCTACATTGGGGTGGCCGACTACCCAGAAGAACAAGAATAAATCAGGAGAAGAATTGATGAGTACGGTTGGAAAACAGGTTTTCACGACTTTGGAATCGGATGGCACACTGACGGTTGAAGTCGCCGAAACGACCTTCCCCGAACCAAAGGGCGCGCAAGTACTGGTGCGGATGGAAGCCGCGCCGATCAATCCTTCGGATCTGGCGCTGCTGTTCAGCGCGGCCGATCTGGAAAACGCGCACTATTCGCCCGGCAAGATCGTCGCCAAAATGCCAGAACCTTTCCTCAGCGGTTCCAAGGGCCGCCACGGCCAGCGTATGCCCGTGGGCAATGAAGGTGCGGGCACCGTCGTCGTCGCAGGGGACGATCCGGCCGCGCAGGCGCTGGTCGGCCAACGGGTTGCCTGCGTTCCCGGAAACGCATTCAGCCAATATTCCATTGCGGAAGCGGGCATGTGCCTCCCGCTGGGCGATATTTCGTCTGAAGATGGCGCATCCGCCTTCGTCAATCCGATGACTGCATTAGGCTTTGTCGAAACCGCAAAGATGGAAGGCCACAAGGCCATCCTGCATTTTGCCGCGGCATCGAACCTGGGCCAGATGCTCAACCGTATCTGTCTGGAAGACGGAATGGCGCTGGTCAATGTGGTGCGCAAGCAGGAACAGGTAGATTTGCTGAAAGGCCTCGGCGCGAAGCATATCGTGAACACGTCAGACGATGATTTCATGGCGCAGTTGCGCAGCGCGATCGACGAAACGGGCGCTTATCTCGGCTTCGATCCTATTGGCGGCGGGACCTCTGTCGATACGGCGTTCAAGGCAATGGAACAGGTCGCGGTTGGCAAGATGAAGGAATTCAGCCGTTACGGGTCGGATCAGGCGAAGAAGATGTATATCTATGGCCGCTTGGACGTCGGCCCCACGATCCTTACGCCGTCCTATGGCTTTGGTTTCACCCTGTCGGGATGGCTGCTGTTCCCATTCCTGCAAAAGGCGGGAGTGGAAACCATGGCCCGGATGCGGAAACGAGTGTTAGACAATCTGACCTCCACCTTCGCCAGCCATTACAAGCAGAAGGTCACGCTGGAACAGATGCTCGAAAAAGACGCAGCTATCGATTACCGCGCCATGCGCACGGGCGAGAAATATCTCGTTACGCCCTAGATATCCGCGTTCTCTGAATCGCTCTAACACCGGTCAAACGCTGCCTGCTGGCGAAGGGAATCAGCGATCCCGTTCGCCAGCACCCAAATGGGACCGTCGCCATCCCAACCCGCGGCGATGTACATTGAAACGTTTGCCCGGCTGGAACGACGGCTGCGGCGAATAAAAGGGCAGTAATCATCTGTCGCTCGCTATAAAATATTGGTTTGATTTATATCCAACTATGTCTGCAGTTGGCTTAATAGACCGACGCCCGTGTTTGCGACACCACAAGGCGGCAGCGCTCCGATTGCGGCAGCCTTGGTTAAGTACTAATCAAGCTGCACGCGCTAAGATGTAGCAGCCTATTTATCCAAATCGAGCGGGTCACTGGGAGGAGCGGCAATAGCAAAATCGCGTTGCAGTCCGTGCGGATCACACCAGTCCGGCCAACGTTCGTCGCGCCCAAATTTGCCTTCACCCCTCTACGGGAAGGCCGAACGAGATGGCCGAGCCACATTAAAATGATTCGCTACTCATCCTCATAGGCGTAAGAAGGTAATCTCGTTGTCCGCCCAACAATAGTGGTCGTGAAACGAGTGGATTCGGCGCATCAATAAGGGGGAATTACATTGCTCAGTACGGCGACACCCCTGTGACATTAATTGTTGGTATCGGTGCGTCGGCAGGCGGGCTTGAGGCGTTCAAAAGTTTTTTCACCGCCATGCCCGTAGACTCGGGAATAGCGTTTGTGCTCGTCCAGCATTTGTCGCCTGATTACAAAAGTATGTTGGCAGAATTGGTTGGCAAATCGACCAGCATGGATGTGATCGAAGCAACCAACGGCGTCGAGGTTAAACCAAATTGTGTTTTTGTCATTCCGCCGGACTCGACGATGACAATCAGCGGCGGGTGCCTGAAAATCGATCGCCCTGCGCCACCGCGTGACCGCCGCCGCCCCATCGATACGTTTTTCCAGTCGCTTGCCGAAGATCAGGGCGAAAACGCGGTCTGCATCATTCTGTCGGGTACTGGCAGCGATGGAACTATCGGTCTGACATCGGTCAAGGAACATGGCGGCCTGACGCTTGCTCAGGCGGAATATGCTCAACATGCGATGGCGGGTATGCCCGAAAGCGCCAACGACACTGGGCTTGTGGACGATGTGCTGGCCGTTGAAGACATGCCTGACCGGATTATCTCTTATCGGCGCCATCTAGCCAACGTGGCCGAAGGAAAAGACGAAGAAGGTGTTCATAAGGACTCTGCTTCCGAAATATCCTCGATACTGCACGCGTTATACGCACGGACTGGCCACGACTTCAGCGAATATAAGGAAAAGACACTCACACGCCGTCTCCAGCGAAGGATGCAGGTGCTACAGGTTGAAACACCACAAGCCTACCGAGAGCGATTGAAGGAGCACCCCGAAGAACTGGACATGCTGCTGCGCGAGTTGCTGATCAGCGTCACGCATTTCTTCCGCGATCCGGCCTCATTCGATGTTCTCAACGAAACGGTGCTGAGGCCTTTGATGGCATCGAAAAACGGCGGTGAAGAAATGCGCGTCTGGGTGCCGGGCTGCGCAACGGGCGAGGAAGTCTATACGATAGCTATCCTCCTACGCGAGGCAATGGACACCAGCCGGCCGCGCCCGAAGGTGCAGATATTCGGAACCGATCTTGACGAGCGCGCGATTACGGTGGCTCGCATTGGCCGATACCGTCAGCCAATCGCTGGCATTTCTGGCGCACGCCTCGAACGCTGGTTTTCGATTGAAGGAGACGATTATTGCATTGCCCCTGAAATACGAGAGATGTGCGTGTTTTCTGCGCATAGCGTAATCAAGCATCCGCCATTTTCCAAGGTCGACCTGATTTCCTGCCGCAACCTGCTGATCTATCTGGATCCGCCGATGCAGGACCGGCTGATGCGAACGTTCCATTATGCGCTCAAACCGGGAGGCAAGTTATTTCTCGGTTCGTCGGAATCGGTGACGCGGTCCACCAAGTTGTTCAGTACATGCGACAAGAAGCACCGGATATTCGAGCGCCGTGATGTTATGACGCCGTCACTGCCACCCTTTTTGACGGGCCACAGGATATTGGAACGCGCCGCGCCTGACATCCCTGTCGCGCCGAGCGACGATCAAATCGACAAGCAAATCCGGCAGATCATGGAAAAGCATATGCCGCCGCATCTATTGCTTGATCGCGCCAACAAGATAGTGCGTTTCTCGGGCGGCGCCGCCGGCCTTTATCTTGAACCATCGCCGGGTCCTGCAAGCTTCGCGCTATTCGATATCTTGCGGAAGGCTTTGAGGCCCGCCGCGCGCGACGTGCTTCAGAAAGTACGCAGTGGCAAGGAACCCGTCCGGCGGGACGCTGTCCCCATACGTATCGACGGCAAACCCCGTCTCATCAGCATGATCTGCGAGCGGCTCAGCGATAGCGGAACCGAATCCGATTATGTCGTCCTTGCGCTGCACGATGGCGGCCCGGGCTTGATGAGAGCCAAAACCGGCGATGTCAGCGGGAAATCAGTTGAGGCGCTGCATACGCTTGAGCAGGAACTCCGCACGACGCGGACTCAGCTTCAATCTACAATCGACGAGCTTGAAACCGCCAATGAGGAAATGAAATCTTCGAACGAAGAATATCAGTCCGTTAACGAGGAGCTGCAATCGTCGAACGAAGAGCTCGAAACTGCAAAGGAAGAGATGCAGTCGATTAACGAGGAACTGCAGACGATCAACACTGAGATTGCGAGCAAGAACGAACAGCTAATCCAGCTAAACAGCGACCTGTCGAACCTGCTCGAAAGCACCGAAATTGCTACCTTATTTTTAGACGATAGCCTGCGCGTCCGCCGCTTCACACGCGGCGTCAACGAGGTATTCCATCTGCGCGATGCCGATATCGGCCGCCCGATTACCGAGATTGTCAGCATGCTCGATTACCGCGAGCTGCAGCGTGACGTGAACACGGTGCTTCGGAAGCTGACGCCAATCGAACGCGAGGTGACGCTAGAAGGTGCCGAAACCACCTTCATTCTTGGCATCCGCCCGTATCGGTCGATTTCCAACGTAATCGACGGAGTCGTCCTGACATTTGTCGACATCACCGAACGTCAAGCGGCAGCACAGGCGTTGCGGGCGACCGAAGCAAAATACCGGATGCTGTTCGACTTCATCGATGAAGGCTTTTGCATCCTGGAGAAAATCGCGACACATGCAGGCGCACCGAGCGATTATCGGTACCTGACCGCCAATCGCGGGTTCGAACAGCAAAGCGGTATCAGTAATCCCACTGGCAAGACTATCCGTGAAATCGTACCAAGCGAAGCGCAAGAATGGTGCGAAATCTATGACAAGGTCTGGGAAACCGGTGAGCCCGTTCGTTTCGAAAAAGAACTGATAGCCGAAGACCGTTTTCTGGAGGCCTATGCTTTCCGGTTTGACGAAGACTCCGGTCTGAGGCTCGGGGTTATTTTTCTGGATATCAGCGATCGCAAGCGTCATGCCGAACAGCAGGAACTGCTGTTACAGGAAATGGATCACCGCATCAAAAACCTATTCGCGGTTACCGGCAGCATTGTCTCGCTCAGCCAGCAAACTGCGACCACGCCAAGCGATATGGGCGTGAAAATCCAGGGCCGGTTGACCGCGATGGCGCAGGCGCACAATCTCGTCAGACCAAGGCGGCTTCGCCCCGGCAGCGAACCTGCCAAAACGACGATGAACGAAATTGTGCACACAATTCTCGCGCCGCTGACGGAAACCAACCGGCAGGGTCCTGGGGACCGGATTATTGCGAATGGCCCCGATATTCTGGTAAGCGGAGATGCGGTCACCAGCATGGCGATGGTATTGCATGAACTTGCCACAAACGCCTCAAAATACGGTGCACTTTCGACGCCCACCGGCCATGTAGATATCGTGTGGATAATTAAGGGAGCGTTTCTCGAATTAAACTGGACGGAGCATGGCGGCCCCCACATTGACTGTGCACCAGAACGCGAAGGCTTTGGCAGCGTGCTAGCCCGAAGCAGCGTTGCCGGGCAACTTGCCGGTCAGATTGATTATGATTGGAAAGCTGCGGGTTTAGATGTAAAATTATCCGTTAAAATGGAACGATTGGACCGTGCCTAGGTTAGGAAATAGTCGCTGTTTTATAATTCAATTGAGGGCAAATATTGCTCAATAACGCAACTATTCTCATCGCAGATGACGAACCGATTATCGGCATGGGTCTTAGTTGGGCAGTCAGAGACGCGGGGGGGCAGGTCGTCGGCCCCGCAGCCAGCGTTCAGGCGGCGATGGTGCTGCTTGGGAAACGTTCAGTTGCGGGCGCGATATTGGATGTCAACCTGACCGACGGCCTCGTTTCGCCGGTTGTAGAATTTCTAATGGAACGCCAGATCCCGTTGATCGTCCAGACCGGCGTCGGCATCCCCGACGATCTGGCGGTGCGCTTTCCTGGGATAATTGTGCGCATTAAGCCCAATTCTCCTGACGACCTAATAGCAGAGCTGGCGCAGATGATCCTTGATCGTGAAGCAGGCAGTCTTTTGCCACCGCAAGCTGCAAATGACACAGTGGCGACGGGATGCAGCGCGTTGCCGACGGAGCACATGCAGGAGTCGTCGCAGGACAGCGGGACGGCTGAATGAAAACGGCCTAGCCCAACCAATTCCATACCGACTAAAAGTTGCACACCAACGGGGATGATACGAGCAACGAATAACACACGGAACATGGCGAGCTGAAACGCCGGCTCAAATAGCAGGATATACCCGCCGAATTTGGCGTTAAAGCGTTGCGTTCACGAAAAATTGGTGGGGTATTTCAATCCGCAGTCCGTTTGTGCGCAACTGGGATGGATGCGCCGCTCTGCAAGGTTCTGATATACCGGCCGGACACTGAAGACTTTCTGGTGATAGCCGGAATCGGTTTGCCGGTTTCCATTGCGTAACGAACGGGCGATGTTCTGATTTTGGTATCGGGCAAGTCATTCGGCGTTCTCGAGGTCGACAGCCGGGATGAGTGTGAATTTGGACCTCCCGATTTATCCTTTTTGATCGGATTTGCGAACCTGATCGGCGTCGCCATTGAGCGGCAGGCGGCAGAAACGCCGCTGCAGCAGGTCAGGCTGAGACAGCGGTCCCCGAAATATTCACGCCGCCATATTGCCCGTCTCGGGTCAGACCAAGCTCAATTTATGCTCGAAAAAGAACCGGATCATTTCACGGCTGGCATCAGGACCGCGTGGTTCGGTATACGTTCCATAGGTGCTACCGCCCGACCATGCGTGCCCGGCTCCATGGACCATCCATTGCTCGAAAAGCGGCGAACCGTTTTCCTGAAGGTAGACCAAACGCGAATACTCCATTCCGCCTGCTGACTTACCCGTTTCGGTCGTTGAAAGGTTAAATGCGCCTGTTGTGTCGAACTGCGCGATCACATCGTCGGAGTTTACTTGATCAACCGTTCGATCCTTGTCGCCGTGGAAAACTATCGTGGGAACGGGATGAAGCGACGTACTGGTCGGAACCCGGCTTCCGCCGCGCTTCATTGCATTAAAAGCCCCAACCATGCTGGTTGCCGCGCCACACGGTAGGCCAGAGTGCACACCTATCGCTGCAAATAGGTTGGGATGAGTCATGCCCAAAATTGCCGCCATGGCGCCACCAGCAGATAGTCCCGCGACGTAGACCTTCTGTTGATTGACCGCATGGTCGGCAATGACTTCGCGGACAATACCGGTAATGAGCGCAGGCTCGCCGCTGTCCTTCTTCTGATCGGACGACTTAAACCAGTTCCAGCAGCCCATAGCATTGGCCGATGATGGCTGCTCGGGGTAGGCAACGAAAAACCCGATTTCTTCAGCAATGACATTCATGTTGGTGCCTACCGCAAAATCGTCCGGCGACTGGCTGCATCCGTGCAACATCACAACGAGAGGAAGCGGCTGGCCTTCATATTGGCTCGGCGTGAACAGCTTGTAGCTGCGCTTACCGTGCGTGCTCGCAAAGTCTTTTGTGACAAAATGTGCGGACGAGGATTTAGGTTTTGGCTTGGCGCTTGTGGCAACCTTCAGCACGTCGGCTGGGCTTGCCTTCCTTGCCAACTTTTTAATGGTGGGTGCTATTGGACTCGCGATGTCAACGTCATGATCGGCATTCGACGAGCGATTAAATCCAAGCATCTTCTGGATAAGCGCCGTCGCTTCGGCCAATTTGCCGGACCGGGTAAGTTCCGTTGCGGACATCATGTCACGTTGCGTCAGTTTCATCTTTGGTTCCTAGTTGTTTAGTCTGACCGGCGGCTTCGGTGGCGCGCACCATCGCGACACAGACCGACGCCAACATTCATTGTGCACTGCAACATAAACCGAATCTGTTGTCAATTGTTCCGGCCTGAGACGTCAGGCATGCCCCGTTTTTCGGAACATTGCGGTTCGGAAATGATTGAGTGTTTCATCGACAAAGGAACATTCCATGGCCGACAAAAAATACACTGACGCGATCGCATTATTGAAAGCAGATCACCGTGAAGTTGAAGAGCTTTTTGAGAAATTCAAAAGCGCGAAAGGGCTTATGAAAAAGCAGGCCCTTGCCGAGAAAATTTGCACCGAGTTGAAAATCCACTCGATGATCGAGGAAGAGCTTTTTTACCCCGCGTTCGACGGCAAGATCAAAGCTGAAACGCTGACCGAAGCCTATGTCGAGCATGACGGCGCAAAGGTTCTTATCAACGATATTATGACGGGTTCGCCCGACGACGAATTTTACGACGCCAAGGTAAAAGTGCTGTCGGAAGAAATCGAACACCACGTCAAGGAAGAAGAAGCAAATTCCGAAGGCATGTTCGCGCAGTGTCGCAAGACCGATGTCGACCTGGTCGCGCTCGGCGAACAGATTTTTGTTCGGAAACTTGAATTGACGGAGATGGCGGAATCCGAAGGGTTGCCGCCCGCACAAATGCATACTCTAATGACAATGGAAGACTGATATGATCGTCAAGCGAAGCTCGATACCGGACATCAAGGCCATAGAAAACCGAGGTAAGCGCGCCGAAGCCAGTGTTGGTGAAGTCACCGGCAGTGGTGCTGACGCCGGCGGCAGCGGCGATCCGGAAGAATATGCTAGCGACCCGCAAGCGGGCGGCGGCTCATTCCCGCAAGCCGAACCACCCCCTGCAGGCGAAGGTGCCGACGCTCCCAGTCACGGGAGCCGCTAGTGGCAGCACGGCCTTATTGGAAAGGTCAACTCAGGTTGGCCTTGGTGTCCATACCAGTTGAAATCTACTCGGCGACCAAAAGCGGCGCGTCGATATCGTTTCGGCAAATCCACGAGCCTTCGGGCAAACCGGTAAAATATCTCAAGTCGGTTCCGGGCATCGGGCCGGTAGATGTCGACGACATCACAAAAGGCTATGAGTATGAAAAAGGCAATTACGTCCTTTTGGAGGAAGACGAGCTTGAAGCGGTGCGTCTGGAGTCCAAAAAGACCCTAGAGCTGACGCTTTTCGTGCCGTCGGACGACATCGACATCACCTATTACGAAAAACCATATTATGTCGTTCCCGCCGACGATCTCGCGAATGAGGCATTTATTGTCCTGCGAGAGGCACTAAAGAAATCACGCATGGTCGGGCTTGGCCAACTGGCGATGCGAGGGCGTGAATATGTGGTTTCGGTCAAGCCGTGCGGGAAAGGCATGGTGATGGAGACGCTGCGCTATGCCGATGAGCTTGCCAAAGCGCAGAGCTATTTCAGCGAAATACCAGCCGATAAGCCTGACGCCGAGTTGCTCGAGCTGGCCGAGAGCCTGATTGCAAAAAAGACCGGCGATTTCGATCCTACGCAGTTCAAGGACCGCTATATCGATGCCTTGAAAGATCTGGTTGCACGCAAACTGAAAGCCAGGGGTCGCAAAATTGTGGCCGAAGACGAGCCCGACGTTGAAAGCGGCAAGGGCAATGTCATCGACCTGATGGCGGCACTTAAAAAGTCTCTGGAAAAGCCGGGCGCGGGCAAGGCGGCGAAAACCGCTTCGCCACCTGCAAAAAAGACGGCTTCCAAGAAAAGCGCTTGAGGCTATGGCTGTCGATCCGCTCGGGCTTTACAACGCCAAACGCGATTTCAAAAAGACGGCTGAACCAGCCGGGAAACGCGGACGAATCAAAGGCAACAGCTTTGTCGTCCAGAAACATGACGCAACGAGGTTGCACTGGGATTTCCGGTTGGAGATCGACGGTGTGCTGAAAAGCTGGGCAGTCACTCGAGGGCCGAGCCTGAACCCGGCAGACAAGCGGCTTTCGGTCCGGACCGAGGATCATCCGCTCGGCTATGGTACCTTCGAAGGTATAATCCCTAAAGGCGAATATGGCGGCGGTACGGTCATGCTTTGGGATCGCGGAACATGGGCACCGATCGTTGGGAAAAGTGCCAAGGATCTCGACGAAGGGCATCTGCATTTTACGCTCCAAGGTGAGCGCATGAAGGGTGACTGGCTGCTTGTTCGCATCAAGGGCAAGCCGAACGAGAAGCGCGAGAACTGGCTGCTGCGCAAGATCGACGATGAATTTGCCGGGAGCAGCGATGAACTGGTTGAGCGTGGTCTCACCAGCGTGACGACCGGCCGGACAATGCAGGAGATTGCGACGGGCAAGGCCGCGCCCTCCGCAAAAACAAAAGCAGCCACAAAGGCGAAGACGAACACCGTTCCAAAATTCGTATCGCCACAACTGGCAACCTTGGTCGATCATGTCCCTGACGGCGGCGAATGGTTTCACGAAACCAAATATGACGGCTACCGCGCGCTGATCGCCATTGGCGGTCGCAAGGCGAGGCTGTTCACCCGTTCGGGTCTCGACTGGTCCGACAAATTCCCACGGCTGATATCGGCCGCGGCGGCTTTAGACGTCGACAGCGCGCTGATCGATGGCGAGATTGTCGTTCTGAACGAAGATGGCCATCCGAGCTTTGGCGCATTGCAGGAGGCGATCAAGACCGGCGAACCCGACTGCCTGTTTTTTGCCTTTGACATATTGGAGTTGGGCGGCACCGACCTCAAAAGCCTTCCCAATATCGAACGTAAGGAGCGGTTGCGGCCCATCATCCCCGTTAGCGGGCCGTTCCTATTTGCTGATTATATCGTCGGCAGCGGCGAGAAATTGCTCGCGGCGATGTGCAATGCTGGTTTGGAAGGGATCATCTCCAAACGCGCCGACGCGCCGTATCGCGGGAAGCGCTCGCAAGCTTGGCTCAAGGTCAAATGCACATTGCGCGGCGAATATGTGATTATCGGCTGGACCGACAGCAAGGCCACCAAGCGCGGTTTCGGCGCTCTGCTGATGGCAGCCAAAGAAGACAAGAATATGCGCTACGTGGGCAAGGTTGGCACGGGTTTTAACGAGGCGACCATCGCGGCGCTAAGGACGGAGCTCGACGCGATTGCGACTGACAAGGCGGCGGTCGAAGTTCCGACTGCGGCCAAACGCGGCGCACATTTTGTGAAACCAAAGCTGGTCGCCGAAATCGCTTACGGTGCGCTCACCACCGACGGTATCCTGCGCCACGCCAGCTATATCAGTCTGCGCCAGGACAAAAAGGCGACGGATGTCAGCGTGGAGCGTGCCGTCGCAGTGCCCGAAACCCCGACGGTCAGGATATCCAACCCCGACCGCGTTATCTTCCCCGAGGCCAACATCACCAAGGGCGAACTCGCCGCTTATTATGAGGCCATTGCAGCGCTCGTGCTCGGCACCGCGGCGGGCCGCCCGTTAAGCCTCGTCCGATGTCCGCAAGGCCGGGCCAAGCAATGCTTTTTCCAAAGGCACGGCGCGGAAGATCTCGGCGATGCAATCCGCACGATCAACGTGCTTGGCAAAGATGGCAAGACCCGCGCCTATATGTATGTTGATGAAAAGACTGGTCTGCTGGAATGTGTGCAGATGGGCTCGATTGAGCTTCACGGCTGGGGAGCAAAGGCCGATGACATTGAGCGGCCCGACCGCATGATCTTCGATCTCGACCCCGATGAGGGACTGGACTTCGATGATGTCTGCAAGGCAGCGGTCGATTTGAAACAGAAACTGGCCGATCTGGGGTTGGTCAGTTTCCCAATGCTGTCGGGCGGCAAGGGCATCCATATCGTCGTCCCACTGACACCAGAGGCCGAATGGCCCGAGGTCACCGATTTCGCTCACCGCTTTGCCCGAGCGCTCGCCGGGGCCGATCCAGCGCGCTATACCGCAACGATGTCGAAGGCGAAACGCAAGGGGCGGATTTTCATCGACTGGCTTCGTAATCAGCGCGGATCGACCGCGATCCTGCCCTACAGCGTTCGTGCGCGCCCCGGTGCTCCCGTTGCGGTCCCAATCGCCTGGAGCGAGGTCGCCGACGTCAACAGCGGTGGCCATTATACGCTCGAAGATCGCGATACGTTGCTCGACCGCGCCTCGGGGGCAATGCTTAAAGGATGGGGCGTCGCAGACCAGCCGCTGCCCGGATATTGAGCCTGAAATCAGGACTGCCGCCGATTGCCCGCGCCGACGCCCGGGTTCTGATATTGGGTAGTTTGACCGGCGACGCATCGCTATCATTGAATGCGTTTTTAGATTCCTAGCTCTCTCTGCCGTCCTTTTTGATGAAGCTGATCTTGCCTTGCGGCTCAAGGATCGCCCACGCGACTTGATCCATTTGCGCTATTCCGGCGAGCCGCATTTCAGACTCGACTTCGCTCTGGGTCATCCGGTCGCGGCGCAAGTTATCTTTGATCAGCTCGCCATCGCAAATAATGACGCGGGGTTCGCCATCGAGCAACCTCTCCGCGCGTGGAGACAGATAGGTCAGCCAGCTCATCAGTATCGCCAGAAGCGCAAACGTCGAGATTGCCAGCAATGCACCAGTCAGGCTGAAATCATTATGCGTCACGCCTTGCTGGATCAGATCGCCCAAAACAATCATCACGACGAGTTCGAAAGGAGTGAGTTGACCCAATTCGCGCTTTCCCATCAAACGCAGCAGCACGTAAAGCAAAACGAACATTATCGCAGCACGGGCAACAATATCCATCAGGGAATTACCGTTAGGTTGACTGGGACAGTCGCCTGAATCTTCTCTCCGTCAAGCAAAGTGATGTGCCCATTGGTGCCAGCGAACAACGGCGGGTTAATCTGGCCATCGATTTTGATCGCAAACTCTTCGCCCGATTTCACACGGCCGAAACTAAAGCGATATTCACCGTCTTTGAAAGTCTCTTTTTCGGGTGCTGGCACCATAGAGTTAATTGTCAGATCGTGCCAGTAAGTCGCCGAAATACCGACGCGTAAATCCTCGAAATCCTGTTTTGCCGTGATCTTCGCGCGCATCTCAAAAAACTGCCCGTTGCGAAGAATATCAGGGAATTCCATATCAATCGTAGCGGCTGCGCGGTCGACAGTCCGTCGCGGATGCGGCTGGCCGCCAAAATATCCTATCGCCGCAGCAATCAGGAGCGCCGACAACAACAAGATCGAGCCAGGGCTTGCATGCCGCTTCCACTGATGACCGTGGAGATGGTCGTTATTGATACCCTGCGGTGCATTTGTAGGCGTATCGACGTTAGGGTAGCATCCTGTCACCGTAACTTCGCTTTAACCTTTGACCCAATATTTTGCACCGGTACATCATGTATAATCCTATATCGGGCCTCAATTAGGCTGAAGAGCCCAAATGCGAATAGCCCTGCGGCTACGATGATGTCCCAAGGGCTCGTCAGCCATTTCAAAGCTTCGGCCATGCCGCCCGCCTCGCTCGCTTGTTCTGCGAAGCCTGCTGAAATGAAAAAGAAGCCTGCGATCACAAAAATGACACTCCGGGCCAAATAGCCCAAGCGGCCGCTCCATTTTATCCATTCGCGTTTGGCAGCATCCGGCTGTAAATCGTCGAGATAGCTTCCTTTGATTGCTTTGATCGTTTGAAATATGCCGACGGCGATTAGCAGCAGCCCGATGACAATCAGGACCAAATGTCCGCCTGGTAAAACGAGCACTGATTGCGCGCTCTCTTGCGCGGTCATACCCTCTAGTGCCGCGGCGCCTCGCAACAATTTGATAGCCTGCCAAACCAACAAGAGGTGGACGATACCACTGCCTGCCGCGCCCAGACGTTCGGCTATTCCCGATCGGTCATTGCCATGACGCTCGATGTTGAATGCTGCATCGCAGAGACGCCACAGGCCATAGCCGAGCAGGCCAAAAGTGATGAGCAACAGGAAAGCCTTGCCGTCACCTTCGCCGAGATAGCGTATTGCACCAGCCGGATCTTCAGCTCGCCCGTTGGTCATGACGAAAACAGCGATGACCAGATAAATTATCCCGCGAGCGGCAAATCCCATCCTAGTCAGGGCAGTGAGCCGGTTTGCAGCGTCGATCATTTAACTCCTCCACATCCTCACAATAAAATCGACACGCTGAAAGTCATCCTCACCGCTTTGTAGTGAACGGAAGATCAGCCATTAGGTTCCGGGCTTGGCGGTCAGTTGAACTGTGCACATAGGAGCCAATGGAGGCATTCTCTCCACTGGCGGCTCCCTGCTGTGGCACCTTTTCAGTCACGCGATCAATTGCGATACCGCCAGTAAAGCCATGTCCTATGGTTGACAGGACAATTGTAAGGGCAACAATTGCCCATAAAACCGGGGCATTCGGTAGGGCGACATGCGATGCGGCATAGGCCAGATAATAGATCGAGCCGACACCCCGAATGCCGTAAAAAGCGACGACAATCCGCTCTTTCGACTTCATGGAAAGCGCAGTTAGTGAAAGCCAGGCAGCCAAAGGCCTAACCACGAAAACCAACGCAAGCGAAATGGCCGCCACTTCCCATGTCAGATAAGTCAGCAAAATAGGTATGGCCCCACCCAGCGCGAACAATAGCAACGCCGTCAATGCCCGTTCCAAAGCTTCGACAAAATCGTGCAATTTAGCATGATATTCGTGGTTTGTTTCAGATCGACGCAACGTCAGCCCAGCGACAAAAACTGCGATGAAACCGTAACCTTCGAGCAATTCCGTCAGGCCATAAACAATCAAGACGCCGGCAAAGGCCATCAAGCCGGATCCGGTCTTGGATAATGTGTTCTCGCGGGGCAGGTCAAAGAGCAATTTGGCGACTAACCAACCTATGGCGAGGCCGCTACTAATCCCCACGACAATCCGGTAACCGATATCAACCGCCAGCCATTCACCAACCAGACCCGCCGACCATCCCCCGGCCGCTATTACGGACATCGCGAGATATAGGAACGGGAAGGCCAGTCCGTCGTTCAAGCCTGCCTCAGTGGTCAGCGTAAAACGCACCGGATGCTCTCCGCCTTCAAGTGGCGGCCCAACTTGGACGTCCGACGCAAGGACCGGATCGGTCGGGGCGAGCACGGCCCCAAGTAATAGCCCAACAGCAAGGGTCATGCCCGCTGCCATCCCCGCAAGCGCGACGGCTCCAATAGTGAGCGGCATGGCAATGGTAAGAAGCCGCACGGTAGGTTGCCAATTTTTCCAGACACGAAGCCGGTCGATGCGGATACCGACTCCGAATAAGCCGATCACCACGCAGATTTCGCTGGTCATTTCCCAGATTTTTGGATTGGTTACCGGGTCAAACGAGGTCGGGATGCCAGGGATAAAGGCAAAGGCCAAATAGCCTGACCCGATGAGCAGTGCAGACGATGCTGGCTCACGCCCAGATATCCAGCGGGGCAGCCAGTGCGATAACAATATGGAACAGCCGACCACTGCCAGAACGATATGATATTCGGAAAATTCAAACATATCCGTTACACATGTGGAATGCCGCCAAATATCTGTATTCGGGACGGTTCATCCGAAACTGATTTGCCCAGCCTCGCATTAGCCTTCAAAACGCACGTCAAAGTACCTCTCCCTGAAATTCCAGAAAGAGGCACGATGAAGTTTGTGATTGTCGAAATCGGGTTACACGGCTGCTGTACGCGTCCGCGAAGACGAGTGTCCGCCATTTGCATAGAGGATCTCTTGTGCTTGCGAACGGTCAACATTGGCGTCGCTCACCGTCACTAGAACACCGCCGCTTTTCAGATTGTCGCCATAATAAGCAGCATCGTCGTCGTCTATGCCGTGCTTCTTCAGTGCTTCGTTGAATGTGCCGACCGTTGCACCTGCAACTGCACCGATTGCCATCGCTTCCGGCACCACCGAGGCTGCGATAGCCCCAATGGCCGCAAGCGGCCCAACACCTGGAATGGCGAGTGCTGCAACAGCAAGGCCTGCCCCAAGAGCACCGCCGCCCAGAATACCGCGAAGAATATTGGTATGTTCTTCGTCGGTCACTTCGCCGCCGCCTTCACGCGTCGTCATGGTGCCCTTTGATTGAGCGATAATCGACAGATCGCTGTCGCTTGCGCCCAACTGTCGTAATGCAGATACCGCTTCTTGCGCTTCTGCATTGCTGTCGAAAATCGCCGATACGATCCCGCTGTGGCCAGCCTGTGTTCGATCGGTCATGTTATCGTTCATTGCACCCGAAACACCGCCGGTCTCGCCTGTTAAAGCATTGGCGGTACGATCAATAGGGCCGCGATTTGGGTCGTCAAAGCCAAATACCGGCTTATCGATATCAGTCATTTTGTCTCTCCTGCATCCTGATTTTGGGGAAAATTTTCTTATGGTATTCGACCGCCGCTGAAACGCAGCAGTTACCAAAATCAACCTACACATCAGGCTTTAGTTCCCATTACTGCCCGGTCGCTAAATTTATAGCACCGTGACTTTGGTCGGCGGCGTTTGACGGGGAGCGCGCGATCGAGAAACTTTGCTGCGACGTGGTGTAATCGCTACGATTGACCCGGCAAGGTCCAGTCGATGGGCCGCTGACCAGTTTCTTGCAAAAAAGCGTTGCACCGCGAAAAATGGCGACAGCCTAGAAACCCGTTATGCGCCGACAACGGCGAAGGGTGTGCGGCTTTGAGCACAAGGTGACGCGAAGTATCGACAAATGCCGCTTTCTTTTGCGCATAGGCACCCCAGAGCATGAATACTACCGGCTCCGGCTTGTCGTTTGCCAGCCGGATAACAGCATCAGTGAAGCGTTCCCACCCCTTGCCCTGATGCGATGCCGCCTTTGCCATCTCGACGGTAAGGACACTGTTCAGCAACAATACGCCCTGTTCCGCCCAATGTTCAAGAAAGCCGTGGCGCGGGCGGGGGAGGCCGAGATCGCTCTCCAGTTCCTTGTAAATATTAAGCAGGCTCGGGGGCGGGCGGACACCCGGCTTGACGCTAAAGCACAGTCCATGCGCTTGGCCCGGTCCGTGATAGGGATCCTGCCCAAGAATGACGACGCGGACTTTGTCTAGCGGCGTCAGGTCGAGCGCGCGAAACCATTCGTGGCCCTTGGGATAAATCTGTTTGCCCGCCGCTTTTTCCGCCACGAGGAAAGATTTGAGTGCGGCCATGTATTCGGAGTTGAACTCCGGCATCAGCGGCGTTTTCCAGCTTTCGTGTAACGCGATGTCGCTCATTCGGTCTTTGGCGGGGCGGTCAGTAGTGCGCTCCACGCTTCAGCTTCTTTCTTGGTCGCAGGACCAAGCAGCTCCATCGCGTGGCGGAGGCGTTCGCGGATAATGTCACGGCCCAGATGGACGATTGCGTCGAATAGCGGCACGCCTTGGGGCTGGCCGGTGATCGCGATGTACATAGGACGGATGGCGTCTTTCAGCTTGGTTTCGAGCACCTCTGCGGTGCGGCGCAGCGTGGCTTCGACGCCATCCTTGTTCCATTCGATGAGCGCGTCGAACTGTTGCAAAGCCAGCGTGTAGGCAGCGCGCTGTTGATCTTGGTCCAGCTTCACGCCGTCGCGTAAAGCTTCGGCAGTCATGCCATCTAGGCGGTTCATGAAGAACATGCCAACAAGGCTGCCAAGGTCAGACAATTTGGTAACACGCGCCTGTGCCATTTCGGCGATAGGGGTCAGATATTCGTCGTTCAGCGCCCATGCTTTAATGGCATCGAGGAACTGCGTCGTATCCAGTTCCTCACGCAGATATCGGCCATTGAGCCAGTCGAGCTTCGAGGTGTCGAACACGGGCCCCCCCAGCGAGATATTGTGGACATCAAAGCCGTCGATTAAATCTTGCAGCGAAGTTTTCTCGTCCTCCTCGCTGGCCGACTTGATGAACAGGCCCAGGAAATTCTGCATCGCCTGCGGCAGGTACCCCGCTCGCTGGTAGAACAGGATCGACGTCGGGTTCTTGCGTTTTGAAAGCTTCGATTTGTCGGCATTACGCAGCAATGGCAGGTGAGTCAGCACCGGTGGCTCCCAGCCGAAATATTGATAGAGCAACAAATGCTTGGGCGCCGACGAAATCCATTCCTCGCCGCGCATGACATGGGTGATGCCCATCAGGTGATCATCGACAACGTTCGCCAAATGATAGGTTGGCAAGCCGTCCGACTTCATCAGCACTTGCATGTCGACGACAGCATATTCGAATTCGATCTCGCCGCGGAGGGTGTCTTGGACGACGCATTTGCCTTCGGTCGGGATTTTCATCCGGACGACGTGGGAAGTGCCTTCGGCATCAAGTTTCGCGCGGTCGGCATCGGTCAGCGACAGGCAGGTACCGTCATATTTGGGCGGCTGCTTTGCGGCGATTTGGTGCCGTCGCATATCGGTCAGTTTTTCCGACGTGCAATAGCATTTGAACGCATGGCCATCGCTGAGCAATAGATCACAATGCTCGGTATAAATCGCGCTGCGTTCCGACTGGCGATAAGGGCCATGCGGGCCGCCCACATCGGGGCCTTCGTCCCAGCTAAGCCCGAGCCATTTCAGCGATTCTAGAATCATTTTTTCCGACTGTGGCGTCGAACGCGCTTGATCTGTATCCTCGATCCGCAACAGAAATTCGCCACCATGTTTTTTGGCAAAACAATAATTAATCAGCGCGATATAAGCGGTGCCGACATGAGGGTCGCCAGTGGGGGAAGGGGCGACGCGGGTACGAACTGTCATGGAAAACAAAAGCCTTTGGTTTGATTTGAGCGCGCTCTATCAATCTGCAACGGCATTGTCATCTTTCCGGTGCAGTCGGGCATCAGCATAATGAAGGAGCCACCCATGCACATTTCACGCCGCCAATTCGGATTTGGCCTCGGCAGCATCGCCTTTGCAGGGCTTGCCGCGCGTTCGATTGCGCAGGCGCCGGTTGCGGGTATGAACGAGGTTCGCGGTTACGGCCCGCTGGTGCGCGACCCGAACAACCTCATCGATCTGCCCAAAGGTTTTGACTATCGCGTCATTTCGCGGCTCGGCAACATCATGGACGATGGTTTTCTCGTTCCCAATTCCGCTGACGGGATGGGCGCGTTTGATCTGGGTAAAGGCAAGGTTGCACTTATTCGCAATCACGAATTGAGTGTCGGCGACCAAGGGGTCGGCCCTTTCACAAGTGCTGTTCCCAAGGACTTCAATGCCTACGACCGGATGGCCAACGACAATTCGATGCCGCTGCCCGGTGGCACTACGACCTTAATTTACGACATGAAGACCGGCCAGCGCGAGGCCGAGTGGCTCAGCCTCTCGGGCACAATCCGCAACTGTTCGGGCGGGATTACTCCTTGGGGTAGCTGGCTGACCTGCGAAGAAAATATGACCAGGGCCGGGCAGGGCGTCGGCAAAGACCATGGTTATATATTCGAGGTGCCGGCCACGCACCGCGGACTGGTCACGCCTGTACCGCTGAAAGCCATGGGCCGTTTCAATCATGAAGCCGCTTGCGTCGATCCGCGCACGGGGATCGCCTATTTGACCGAAGATCGCGGCGATGGCCTGCTCTATCGTTTCATTCCGAACGAAAAGGGCCAGCTGGCCAAAGGTGGCCGGTTGGAGGCTTTGGCCTTCGTCGAAGCGGACATCAAGGACACGCGCAACTGGACCGGGGTGCAGGTCACGAAGGGCAAACAATATCACGCCAAATGGGTGGCGCTATCGGATCCCGAAAGCCCGAATGACGATTTGCGGAAACAGGGCGCAGCCAAAGGCGCGGCGCTGTTCGCACGCGGTGAGGGCATATTCTGGGGCAACGGAGAATTGTTCTTCGCCTGCACCAATGGCGGCGCCGCAAAGTTCGGCCAGATTTTCCGCTATGTGCCCGCCGTCAACGAAGGCCATTCCGGCGAGAGCGACGCGCCAGGCATCATCGACTTGTTCATGGAATCGACCAACGCGGCATTCTATAATTATGGCGACAACATCGCGGTCATGCCTAACGGCCATCTGCTGGTATGCGAGGACCAATATACCGACATCTCGGATAATCATTTGCGCGGCGTAGATGGCGCGGGCCGGACCTATATGGTCGGCAAATCCCGCGTGCAGACAGAATTTGCCGGGGGTTGTTTCTCGCCAGATGGCTCGACCTTGTTCGTCAATATGATGGAGCCGACAATGACATTGGCCATCAAGGGGCCTTGGGGTAGGGTAAAGTCTGCCTAGCGTTACACGTCAAAGAGGCGTAGCCAACGCCGTTCATGTCGCAGATTCTCCCACATTTGCTGTCGATCGGCACCGCTGTACCGCCCCATTGCATAACCCAAGCGCAGGTGCTGGAGATACTGGCTGAGGCCAAAGGCAAGGCGTTGCCCCCGCGCATGGCGGAGATTCTGGGTAATACGGGGATCGAACAACGCCACATCGCGATGCCGCCAGAATATTATTTCGGCCAACGGTCATGGGCTGATCGCGCAAAGGTCTACGAAGAGATTGCCGCGGACATGTTTCAGGGGGCGACCAATCAGGCGCTGAAGCGGGCTGGTTTGGCTGCTTCTGACATCGGCCAGATCGTTTTCGTCTCAACTACGGGGACAATGACGCCCAGCCTGCCAAGCCGGATGATCGCGGTGATGGGCTTTACCCCCGACACACGTTGCGTACCGTTGTTTGGCCATGGCTGTGCTGGCGGCGTGATCGGACTAGGTGTGGCCGCCGACCTGTATCGCGCGGTACCGGACAAACCAGTGCTGCTCGTCAGTCTGGAATTGTGCAGCATCGCTTATGACCATGCTCGCATGGACAAAAAGGACATGGTTGCACTCGCGCTGTTCGCCGATGGATGTGCAGCGGCGGTGATCGGTGACGGAGTCGGCCCGCAGCTCTCAACCTTTGCCAGCCACGTCTGGGCTGATACGCTCGACATGATGGGTTGGGAGATCGGCGATACCGGTTTCGATCTTGTGCTGGCCCGTGATATTCCAGTCTTCGTGAACAGCCATTTTGCGCCGGTCTGCGATGCGTTTATGGTCGCGCAAGGCTTAAATAAATTCGATATAGCGGAACCTGCCTGTCACCCAGGCGGCGGCCGGGTGGTAGATGCTCTTGCGGAATATTTTGGGGACAATCTGGAAACGACCAGAAGCGTGTTGCGTCAATATGGCAATATGAGCTCGCCGACTGCTTTATTTGTGCTTGAGTCGTTGCTGGCCAAGGGCCCGCTAGCAAAACCGACACTGATGACCGCGCTCGGCCCCGGCTTTGTCGCGGCAATGGGATTGCTTCGGCCGTGACGCTGATTGACTGGCCGGTCTGGGCGCAAGCCGTTTTTGCCTATGTCGTTATCCAAAGGCTGGCGGAACTGGCCTACGCCAACGCGAACACCCGCCGTCTGCTTGCCGAAGGTGGACAGGAGTTTGGTGCCGACCATTATCCCTTGTTCATCGTCCTCCATACCGGCTGGCTAATATCTATTGCGCTATTCGGCGAGCCGGCGGATCAACCCAATATGTTGCTTCTCAACCTGTTTGTCGCCAGTCAAACCTTTCGCTTCTGGACGCTTGCAAGCATCGGACGCTGGTGGACTACCCGTATCATAAGCGCACCTCATTTTCCTACCGTCAGGCGAGGGCCGTATCGCTATATCAAGCACCCTAATTATGCCCTGGTTGTCGTCGAAATCGCGTTGTTGCCATTGCTTCTAGGGTCGGTATCGGCGGCAATTTGCTATTCTGTTTTGAACGCTGCACTGCTGTTTTGGCGGCTTAAGGTGGAAAATTCTGTATTGCGCGAACGTCGCGGCGCCGACTGAGTGTTAATCCTCGCAAAACACGCGATAATTGGTCGCTCGAGTAGCCAATGGATTGCTACGGCAACGACCACAATGAATAGCACCGCCGTCGGAACAAAATAGACCTTTGAAAGGCCGATCTTCGACCAATAGGTCACAAAAATGCTAAGCGCGACCAAATGGAAAATATAGATGGAATAAGAAGCATCGCCAAGCAGCGTCAGTAATCGCGACGATCCGACCTTGGCTTCACTGCCCACGGCACCGACGATAATGATTGCCGCGGGCAGGCCAAGTGAAATCAGGCGCGGGACCTCGAGCGGATAGAGCAGATACATTGCCAACAAGCCGACGGGCACCAAAAAAGCCGAACCGCGTATATTATATTTAGCGATCATCATGCCAAAGAGGAATTCAAGCACTATAGGGTTGGCGTAAAAGCCGACGAGGCTTTTTGGCGGCGCGATGAGCGATAAGAAAGCGAAACCGGCCAGCAACGCCCCTAGCGCTCCGAAGCGCCATTTCGGTTTGATTGTCAGCGATATGGCAAACAGTAGGTAGAAGAACATTTCATAATTGAGTGTCCATCCCGGCTCGACAACGGGCTGCCAGGCGCCCGACTGTGGATTGGCCATCGGAAAGAATAGCATCGAACCAAGCTTGAACAGCCATTCCCCGTCGATAGTTGTCATCGTAACCACCGTCGCCAGCCAGTAAAGCGGAATGATTCGCTGGCAACGACGCTTGAAAAAATCAAGTGGACTAATGGCCTTATCCGTTGTCGCCTTGACCATTACAAAGCCAGATATGACAAAAAAGATATCGACGCCGCCTTTTAACCACGCCACGGCATCCGCGTCGGGGCGCATTAGGCTGGTAGTTGTATGGATATGGAAAACGACAACCATTAAGGCGGCCGCTGCACGCGCATAATGGACCGATTGGAAATGTGTCATGGTTGTGCGCCTTGCCAAGTTGGCGGTGCGCTATCCCATGAAGTTGAAATTACCGTTAAGGCGCTGCCTCTTGACCGACATCCGTTCGACCGCTAATGGCGCGCCTTCGCGACACATCGGGTATGATTCCCGACCATGGAGTGAAAATTCAGATTAGCTTGCACATTGTGTGACCGGCCGGGTGGATAAAGGCTGCGCCTCCACCGCTAAAAACGTCTGTTCACGCAAAGTAACCGCTTAACAAAGGTGAAGATATGCCAACGATTAACCAGCTGGTCCGCAAGGGCCGGACCCCGCAGAAGACCAAGTCGAAGGTTCCTGCGATGGAGCAAAACCCGCAAAAGCGTGGTGTTTGCACCCGCGTTTATACAACGACCCCGAAAAAGCCGAACTCGGCTTTGCGTAAAGTTGCCAAGATCCGTTTGACCAACCAGCGCGAAGTTATTTCCTATATCCCTGGCGAAGGCCACAACTTGCAAGAGCATAGCGTTGTGCTGATCCGTGGCGGCCGCGTACGCGACCTTCCCGGTGTGCGTTACCACGTGCTTCGTGGCGTACTCGATACGCAGGGTGTCAAGGACCGCAAGCAATCGCGTTCCAAATATGGTGCAAAGCGTCCGAAGTAATTCGGTCGCACTCCATTGGCCGGTTCGCAGGCGCGCTTTTAGCAGCGTCGGTCCCGCAAGAGATAAAGGAATATAATATGTCACGTCGTCGTCGTCCCGAAAAGCGCATCATCCTTCCTGATCCCCGTTACGGTGATCTGGTGTTGTCGAAGTTTATGAACAACCTGATGCTCGATGGTAAGAAATCAGCAGCAGAGCGTATCGTTTATGGTGCACTCGAAACCGTTGAAAGCCGCGCCAAAAAAGATCCAATCCAGACCTTCCATGAAGCGCTGGATAACGTAAAGCCCGGCATCGAAGTTCGCAGCCGTCGCGTTGGTGGTGCCACCTATCAGGTGCCTTGCGAAGTGCGTCCTGAGCGCGCTCAGGCGCTGGCGATACGCTGGTTGATCGGCGCCGCGCGTAACCGCAGCGAAACCACGATGGCCGCGCGCTTGTCGGGTGAGTTGATGGATGCATCGGCAAATCGCGGTAACGCGGTAAAGAAGCGTGAAGATACGCACCGGATGGCCGAAGCCAACCGCGCGTTCGCTCACTACCGCTGGTAAAACTTACGCACCGCTCGTTTTTGCGGACGGTGATTTGGAACCAATTGGGGGCTGGCGAAAGCTAGCCCCTTTCCCTATAGGGCGCGCAACACAGCAAGCCCATTTTTGGAGTAACGCATATGGCACGCAGCCATCCACTCAATATGTATCGTAATATCGGTATCATGGCGCACATCGACGCCGGTAAAACCACCACTACCGAGCGGATCCTTTTTTATACCGGTAAGTCGTACAAAATCGGCGAAGTGCACGATGGCGCGGCGACGATGGACTGGATGGAGCAAGAGCAAGAGCGCGGGATCACGATCACGTCGGCTGCGACCACCTGTTTCTGGAACGATCACCGGATCAACATCATCGACACCCCCGGGCACGTTGACTTCACGATTGAAGTCGAACGTTCGCTTCGCGTGCTTGATGGCGCGGTCGCCTGTTTTGATGGCGTTGCCGGCGTTGAGCCGCAATCCGAAACCGTATGGCGTCAGGCCGATAAATATGGCGTTCCGCGCATGTGCTTCATCAACAAACTCGACCGGACCGGTGCGAACTTTAAATATTGCGTTCAGTCGATCATCGACCGCCTCGGTGCGCGTCCTGCTGTGCTCTACATTCCAATCGGCCTTGAAGCTGACTTGAAGGGTCTGGTCGACCTGGTTGAAAACCGCGCGATCATCTGGAAAGATGAAAGCCTTGGTGCGGACTTTTTCTATGAAGAAATCCCCGCCGACCTCGCCGCAGAAGCTGCGAAATATCGCAGTGATCTGATCGAACTTGCCGTTGAGCAAGATGATGATGCAATGGAAGCTTATCTCGAAG
>LNFK01000018.1 GCA_001464315.1 Sphingomonadales bacterium Ga0077559
ATCGGTGCAATTATGCGTTACATAGGCATCGAGTTCTTCGAAGCTGCCTTCGTCGAGCAATATGTCGAGCCGCTCGCGCGCTGTCAGGCGGCCCTTGGCATGTTGCGCATCGATACGCTTCTGCCCACCACCCATTTTCGACGCCGCGCGGCGTATTTCCAGTTCAGCGATATTGGCCGACATGGCACTCCCCAATTGCTTATTTATACGAATGCCTTGGCACCGCATCCTCGCAATTGCAAATATCGAATGGCGGTTTTGCACTGCCAAAATGATTGGCGCGTCGCTATAGCGCGCACATGTCCCAGCAACATCCCATCAAGGTCGCCGCGTTATATCGCTTCGTGGCGTTCGACGCGCCTGAAAAACTGCAGCCGCTGATCCAAGCGGAATGCGATATCGGCGGCATCAAAGGCACAATATTACTGGCGAATGAAGGCATAAACGGCACGGTAGCCGGAGCAGCTGAGGGTATCGACGCGCTGATCGTGTTTTTGCGCGATCTGCCGGGATGCGAAGAACTCGATGTCAAATATTCGCATGCGGAGGAAATGCCGTTCTACCGGATGAAAGTTCGGCTGAAAAAAGAGATTGTGACCTTAGGCGTCGAAGGCATCGACCCCAAACGTGAGGTGGGGACTTATGTGCAGCCCGAGGACTGGAACGCATTGATATCCGACCCCGCAACGGTGCTGATCGACACGCGCAACGATTATGAAGTCGCGATCGGTACTTTCGAAGGCGCGGTCGACCCCAAGACAAAATCGTTCAGCGAATTTCCCGACTGGTTCCGCGAACATCGTGAAGAGCTAGCCGCGGGCAAGACCAAGTTCGCGATGTTCTGCACCGGAGGAATCCGCTGCGAAAAATCGACCGCGTTTTTGAAAGCGGAGGGGATCGACGAGGTATATCATCTCGAAGGTGGTATCTTGCGCTATCTGGAAACTGTGCCCGAACCCCAGAGCAAGTGGCAGGGCGAATGCTTCGTCTTCGACGAGCGTGTGTCGGTGAAGCACGGCCTTGAACTCGGCGAAATGGAACTATGCCACGCCTGCCGCCGCCCGATTTCGCAACGCGATAAGACGTCGGAACATTTCATCGAAGGTGTCGCCTGCCCCGCTTGCTTCGCCGAGCGCACCGACGAGGATCGCGAGCGATTCGCCGAGCGGCAGAAGCAGATCGCGCTCGCCAAGAAGCGCGGGAAGCAGCATATCGGCGTTAATCTGCGTGCTAATGACTAAAACGCAAAATCCATTCGTGTCGAGCGTAGACGAGACAACGTGCAGAACCGATGGGCCTCTCGTCTCCGCCCGAAGCGAACGGATTAAAAGGTAAGTGAGCATTCTTCCCATCCTCTACAGCTTCCGCCGTTGCCCCTATGCAATGCGCGCGCGGATTGCAGTGGCGATGAGCGATGTGAAGGTCGAATTGCGCGAGGTTGTGCTGCGGGACAAGCCGCTGGAGTTGATCGAAGCTTCGGCCAAGGCCACTGTGCCGGTATTGGTATTGCCCGGTAGCGAGGTGCTTGACGAAAGCCTTGATATTATGCGTTGGGCGCTAGAACAAAATGACCCCGAAAACTGGTTGGCCCATGTCGATGCCGACCTGATCGCGGCGAATGACGGCCCTTTCAAGCGGGCGCTTGATCGATACAAATATCCGCATCGTTACGACCTGCCCAATGGCATCGAACATCGTGACCAAGCGCTCGCGAATATAAGTGATTTGAACGAACGACTGGACGATATGCCATTCCTTGCCGGTGACAAGCGCGGCTTTACCGATATCGCAATTTTCCCGTTCATCCGTCAATTTGCGGCAACCGACCAAGGCTGGTTTGATGCGCTTCCCCTGCCAGCACTTCAGGCTTGGCTTGACGGACTGCAGTCGTCAGACCTGTTCGCCAGCATCATGATCCGCTACCCGCAATGGAAAGCAGGCGACCCGCCCGCCACCTTCGCCTGATTACTTCATCAACACCAGTTCTTCAGCCATGCTCGGGTGAAGCGCCACGGTGTCGTCGAAATCCTGCTTGGTCAGCCCCGCCTTTACGGCAATCGCCGCGGCCTGCATGATTTCGCCGCTGTCGGGCCCGATGAGGTGGAGACCGACGACTTTTTCCTCGGCTCCAGCAACAACCATTTTATACAGTGCGCGTTCGTTGCGGTCGGCGAGTACATTTTTCATCGCGCGGAAATCGCTTTTGTAGATTTTAACGTCCTGATGTTTCGCCCTCGCTTCGGCCTCGGTCATGCCTACGCTGCCGATGGGCGGATTGCTGAACACCGCCGTCGGAATGCAATCATAATTGACCGTGCGCGGGTTGTTGCCGAACACCGTATCGGCAAATGCGTGGCCCTCTCTAATGGCAATAGGGGTTAGCTGCACCCGATTGGTGACGTCGCCGACGGCATAAATGCTGGGCACGTTGGTGCGGTTGTCGTCGCCAACCTTGACCGATCCATCGTTGGCCAGATCGACGCCGACTTCTTCCAACCCAAGAGCCTTGCTGTGCGGCGTGCGCCCTATCGCCCACAGCAACAAATCGGTCTCGATCTGCTCGCCATTCTTGCACTGGATGAGCAAGCTGCCGTCATCGCGTTTCGTAATGGACTCGAATGCAGTGTTGAGGCGGATATCGATGCCCTTGTGCCGGCTGGTGTCGACAAGCCGGTCAACAATCTCGTCGTCATAACTGCGCAGTATCCTGTCACCGTGGGTAACAAGCGTCACATCGACGCCAAGTTCGTTGAAAATCCCGGCAAACTCATTCGCGATATAGCCACCACCTGCAATGACGGCGCGCGTAGGTAAAGCCGGAAGGCTGAAAACTTCATTCGAGGTAATGCCATAGCCAGCGCCGGGGATGTCAGGAACTGAGGGCCATGCGCCGGTCGCAACCAGTATGTGGGCGGCGGTGATTTCGCGTCCGCTGACCAATTGAACGCTGTTCGGTCCAGTGACGATTGCGCGTTCACGAAAAATCTCGACATTGTTGTTGCCAAGCGTCTGTCCGTATAACCCTTCAAGCCGGTTGACCTCGGCGGCGACATTATCGCGCAGAGTTTCCCAATCGAAAGTTGCGCCTTCGGTGTTCCAGCCGAAACGTTTTGCATCGACCATATCCTGGGCGAAATGCGCGCCGTAAACTAACAGCTTTTTGGGCACGCACCCACGAATAACGCAGGTGCCGCCAACGCGATGTTCCTCGGCAATCGCTACTTTCGCGCCGTGTGCGGCTGAAATTCGCGAAGCGCGGACTCCGCCCGAACCTGCGCCAATAACAAACAGGTCGTAGTCATAATCGGTCATAAATCACCCAATGCGGCTTCGATTAACGCCGTGGTAGAGGGGTCAAATCCGCTGGCGCCATTTTCGCCGATGCTCTTTGCGATTTGCTTGCCAAGCTCGACGCCGAATTGGTCGAATGGATTGATGCCCAACATCACCGCGTTCACGAACGTCCTATGCTCGTAAAAAGCGATCAAAGCACCGAGCGTTGACGGCGTTACGTCGTCTAGAAGTATCGTTGTTGATGGCCTGTTTCCTGCATAATTGCGCGCAAGATCATCCGACTTTTTTCCTGCCATCAATGCCGCGCCTTGCGCGAAACAATTGACCAGTAATGTTTCATGATGCGCGACATCGAAATCATGCCCTGGCGTCTTGCTGGCGATGAATTCGACCGGGATAAGGTGCGTGCCCTGATGGAGTAGCTGGAACACCGCGTGCTGCGCATCGGTCCCCACCCCTCCCCATGTAACTGGCGCGCTGTTGCGGCTGAGTGGCGCGCCGTCGGCGGTTACCGACTTACCGTTCGATTCCATCTCAAGCTGCTGGAGATAATCGGGGAGCAAGCGCAGCCGTTCGTCATAGGCAAATACCGCCCGCGTTTGGCAGCCCTTTGCTTGCGCATAATAAAGATCGGCAAAAGCCGCCAGCGTCGGCGCGCTTTCAAGTGGATCTGAATTACGGAAATGCCGGTCCATAGCCGCCCCGCCCTCGAGCAATTCCTCGTAAGCAGCCCAGCCAAGCCCCAGCGCGATTGGAAAACCGATGGAGCACCACAAGGAATAGCGCCCACCCACTGCTTCGTTGAACGGCAGAACGCGGCTTTCGTCGATGCCCCATTCAATCGCCTTATCGGGATAAGCGGTCAGCGCAACAAACTGCGCATAAGGGTCGGCCACACCGCCTTCGCGCATCCATTCCATCGCGCTGGTGGCATTTAGCAAGGTTTCGGTCGTGGTGAATGTCTTCGACGCTACCGCAACCACCGTCTTGTTCGGGTCCATGCCTTTGACCGCCTCGGTCAGCGCCGCGCCGTCAATGTTCGACACCACTTTGACGTCATAACGCGCATCATCCCGTCCCAGTGCGTCGAACAACAGTTTTGGCCCGAGCGCCGAACCGCCAATCCCGATATGCAGCACATGTTTTATATCGCCCAGTGCGCCTGCCTCAATAGCTTCGACAAGACCGCGCATCCGCGCCTGCAAGCCGCGAGCTTGTGCAACGGATTCAGCGTTTCCATTCCCGCGTTCTGCTGTGTGTTCGGCAGCGCGTCCTTCAGTCGGATTGACGATGGCGCCTGTAAACAACGCCTCCTTGGCGGCTGCCAGATTTGCGGCTTCAGCCAGCTTTGAAAAAGTTTCCAGCATGGTTGGATCGAGGTGCGTCTTGGAAAAATCAAAACGGATAGTCGACTCTTCAACCGTCAGCGCACGCACTCTATCGGCATCATCCCCAAACAGCGTTGCCAGTGGCTTGGCCTCATGTGCCTCCAGTGCAGCCCAATGCGATGCAGTCATTTCAATTCCTCATGGTCATGGCGTCGCCGCCGTCAATCAAACTCGGCACTGGCCAATAGCCGCCCCGCGCATTAGAAGGCCAGCCAAACCGTCAGCCAATCACAATTAATTCGCGAGTTTCTGTGACATCAACATCCGAACAGACCAAAGACCTTGATGCCGACACCTCGTCAGCCGGCGCGGTAGGTAAATCATCTTCCGAATGGCGGGAATACGGTACGTTTCTGCTGAAACTAGCCTTATTCGTATTCATATTACGCAGCTTCATTGTTTCGCCGTTCAACATCCCGTCGGAATCGATGCAACCGCGGTTGTTGATTGGTGATTATCTGCTCGTGGCCAAGTGGCCTTATGGTTATTCGAAATATAGCCTGCCCTTTTCATTGCCGATCATCCCGGGGCGGATTTTCGCCAGCCAGCCGACACGCGGCGACGTGGTGGTGTTCAAGGCCCCGCCAACGATGAGAGATGATTATATTAAACGGGTTATGGGCCTGCCCGGAGACGTCATCCAGATGCGCAACGGAATTTTGGAAATTAACGGTGTGGCAGTCAAGAAAGAACGGATTGCCGATTTTGTCATTCCGGTTACCGAAAATATGAAAGACGCCGCCGCATTGGAAGGCACGCCATTCCCGTGCTGGCGCCCCGATTTTGAAGAACCGGCGAAAGGTGGTGGAACGCAATGCAGCTATCCGCGCTATGTCGAAACCTTGCCTGAGGGACGGAGCTACGAAATTCTCGACCTCGATAGCGGTTTGCCAGGCGATGATACCGAAGCTTTTGTTGTCGGCGAAGGCGAACTGTTCCTGATGGGCGACAATCGCGACCGCAGTGCGGACAGCCGTTTTCCTGCCGATGGCAAGGCAATCGGCATTGTGCCGCAGGAATATCTCGTCGGCCGTGCGCTTGTCAGCGTGTTTTCGACCGATGGCTCGGCACGCTGGTTGCTGCCGTGGACATGGTTTAGCGCGGCCCGGCCCGAGCGGATCGGACAGGGCTTTTGAGCGATGTGACGCAATCGGCGTGGTTGGCAGAACTGCTGCCCGCTGCCCCGAAAGACAGTGCGATGTACCACCGCGCGTTGACGCATGGCAGTACAGGCCAGCCAGACTATCAGCGACTTGAGTTTTTGGGCGACCGGATCTTGGGGCTGGTGATCGCCGACATGCTTTATCACCGCTATGCCGATGAAGCAGAAGGCAGGCTTTCGCACCGTTTGAACGCGCTCGTCTCTGGTTCAACCTGTGCCGATATCGCCCGGCAAATCGATCTCCCGCGACATATTCGTTTGGGCAAGCAGGCGCGCGATGACGGTGCGCAGCAAAGCGATAATGTGCTGGGTGACGTCATGGAAGCGATTATTGGGGCGCTGTATATCGACCAGGGCATGGACGCGGCGCGCACGCTGGTCGTGCGGTTATGGGGGCCGCTGCTCGAAACCGCCAATGGCGCGCCCAAACACCCCAAATCCGAGCTTCAGGAATGGTGCGCCGCCAACGGGCGCAAAGTGCCAGAATATATTATAACCAAAAAAGAAGGTCCGCCCCACGCCATGCGTTTTGAAATTACCGTTACCGTCAAGGGCTTCGACCCCGTCAGTGCAAGCGCGAATAGTAAGCAGGCTGCAGAAACTGCGGCAGCTCTCGCCTTTCTGGAGGCGCGCACATGACCAAGCGATGCGGACATGTCGCTATCATCGGCGCGCCAAATGCGGGTAAATCGACTTTGGTCAATGCTATGGTCGGACAAAAGGTGGCTATCGTCAGCCCCAAAGCGCAAACCACGCGAACGCGGATGCTTGGCGTTGCGCTTGAAGGCGAGACGCAGATCATCCTGGTCGATACGCCGGGCATTTTTGCAGCGCAGCGCCGTTTCGACCGGGCGATGGTTGCGGCGGCGTGGGACGGCGCAGGTGATGCCGACTTGATTGCGCTGATCGTAGACGGCCGCGCGGGCGCTGGGCCAAAAGTCGAAAAAATATTGCACGGGCTGAAAGACCGGCCTGAGCGCAAGTGGCTGGTCCTGAACAAAGTCGATATTGCGGCGAAGGAAAAGCTGCTGTCGCTGACAAGCAAAATCACCGAGATATGCCAATTCGAGCAGATTTATTATATCAGCGCAGCAACCGGTGATGGACTAGCTGAATTCAAAACTGCCATTGCCGAGGCGATGCCCGAAGGCGAATGGCACTTTCCCGAAGATCAGGTGTCCGACGCAACCGACCGATTGATCGCGTCCGAAATCACCCGCGAGCAACTATATCTGCAACTGCATGAAGAGCTGCCTTATGCGAGCGCCGTTGAGACTGAAAAATATAGCGAACGAGAGGATGGCAGCCTAGAAATCCACCAACAGATATTGGTCGCACGGCCAACGCAGCGCGCAATCGTGCTCGGCAAAGGCGGCGCGCGCATCAAAGCGATTGGCGAGGCCGCCCGCTTGGAACTCGCCAAGCTTATGGGGGTAAAAGTCCACCTCTACCTTCACGTCAAAGTCCACGCCAAATGGGACGAAGACCGCAGTCTGTACCGTGATATCGGGTTGGAGTGGGTCGACTAAGCCTTTGCTTTAGCTTTCGCCTTGGTGGGTGATTTCTTTTTAACCGCCGCTTTTTTCTTTGGTGCAGCCTTCTTCTTCGTTTTCGACGGCATAGCGGCCCGCGCGTCGATCAGTTGCGCAGCTTCGTCCAGCGTCAGCTCATCGGGCGTAATCGACTTGGGCAGCGTCGCGTTGGTCGTCCCGTCGGTTACATAAGCACCAAAACGGCCTTCCATGACCTTGAGCTCCAACTCGGTGCGCGGATGCTTGCCCAGTTCCTTGAGCGGAGCGCGCGCGGCCCCGCGGCCACGGCCCGGGTTTGCCAACGCTTCAGCCAGTTTGACGACGGCGCTGTTCATACCCGTTTCGAATACTTCGGCGGTTGAGGTCAGACGCGCATATTTGCCCGCATGCGCCAAATAGGGACCATAACGACCAATAGACGCCGTTACCGGCTCGCTGCTTTCAGGATGGATGCCAACGGTGCGCGGTAGCGACAATAACTTTACCGCCCAATCGAGGCCGAAGTCTTCCGATGGTACGTCTTTAGGAATAGAGGCCCGTTTCGCATCCTTGCCCTCGCCCATTTCGACATAAGGACCAAAGCGTCCCGATTTACGGCTGACCTCCAGATTGGTTTCGGGATGCTGGCCCAGGACTTCAGGCCCGGTATCTTCGCCATTTTCACCGCCGGGCTGAGCGAATTTGCGGGTGTACTTACAATCGGGATAGTTTGAGCAGGCAACAAAAGCTCCGAATTTGCCACCGCGCAGTGCCAGCCTGCCCTCGCCGCATTTCGGGCACAGACGTGGATCGGCGCCGTCCTCGCGCTCGGGAAAAAGATAGGGCGACAGGAATATGTCGAGTTCAGCTGTGACCTCGGACGGCTTTTGCTCCATGACCTCAGCGGTCTTGGGTTTAAAATCACGCCAGAAACTTTCGAGGAATGCTTGCCAGTCGGCCCGTCCGCCGCTGATTTCATCGAGCTGGTCTTCAAGGCCTGCTGTATAATCATACGCCACATAGCGTTCAAAAAAGCGTTCGAGAAATGCAGTTAGAAGCCTGCCTGATTCCTCTGCAAAGAAACGATTCTTTTCAACGCGGACGTAGGAACGGTCTTTCAGAACCTGGATCGTCGAAGCATAAGTCGAAGGCCGCCCGATGCCGAGCTCTTCGAGCCGCTTAACTAACGTAGCTTCCGAAAATCGTGGCGGTGGCTGTGTGAAATGCTGGGTCTTTTCAGCTGCGTGTTTGGCAGGGACGTCACCATCAATCATCGGCGGTAGCATTGCGCCATCCTCGCCTTCGCTGTCATCCAGGCCTTCTTCGTAAACCGCCAAAAAGCCGGGGAATTTCATCACCTGCCCGGTGGCGCGTAAACCGGTCTGGCCAGTGCCGTCAAGCAGGTCGACGGTCGTGCGCTCCATCCGCGCCGAGGCCATCTGACTCGCCATCGCGCGCTTGTAGATCAGGTCGTACAAGCGGCCATGGTCGCCTGACCCAGCCTTGTCCTTGCCGAAATCGGTTGGGCGGATTGCTTCATGCGCTTCCTGCGCATTTTTTGCCTTGGTCTGATAGACGCGCGGCTTGTCTGGCAAATACCCGCTGTCGAATCGGTCGGCGATGGTCTTGCGCGCAGCGGAAATCGCACTGTGGTCCATCTGGACGCCGTCGGTCCGCATATAGGTGATTGCGCCGTCTTCATATAGGCCCTGTGCCACTCGCATTGTGTGGCTGGCCGAGAAACCGAGTTTGCGGGCCGCTTCTTGCTGCAAAGTGGACGTTGTGAAAGGCGGTTGCGGATTGCGCGTGACCGGCTTGGTTTCGACGCTTTCGACCCGGAAATTGCCATTCTCGACTGCTAACCGGGCGGCTTCCGCATCGGTCTCGGTCTTTAAATCCATCTTGTCGAGTTTTTGGCTCAAATGGCGCGTCAGGCGTGCTTCGAATTTCTGGCCCTTATGCTCCATATTGGCCTTCACCGACCAATATTCCTGGGCCTTGAACGCTTCGATCTCGCGCTCGCGCTCGACGATAAGCCGCAAAGCTACTGACTGAACGCGACCAGCTGATTTTGCACCCGGCAATTTGCGCCACAGCACCGGCGAAAGCGTAAATCCAACCAGATAATCCAGCGCACGCCGCGCTAGATAAGCCTCGATCAAGTCAATATCCAACTCACGCGGCTTGGCCATTGCGTCGAGAACAGCCGCCTTTGTTATCGCATTAAATGTGACCCGCTGAACATTTTTTGGCAGCGCCTTTTTCTGTGCGAGCACTTCCTGAACGTGCCAGCTAATCGCCTCGCCTTCGCGGTCAGGGTCGGTCGCGAGAATCAATCCATCGGCCTTCTTGGCCTCATCGGTGATCGCCTTCAGCTGTTTCGCCTTATCGGCATAATTGTCCCACAGCATGGCAAAGCCGTTTTCAGGATCGACCGAACCATCCTTGGGTGGCAAATCGCGGATGTGGCCGTAGGATGCCAGCACCTTGAAACCAGGCCCCAGATATTTCTCGATTGTCTTGGCCTTAGCAGGTGATTCAACGATGACTAATTGCATGATTATATGAGCTTTTCTAAAATCTCTCGCGTACGCGTATAGGCTGATGGGGTTAAAGGGGTGTCGTCAAGACCAAAAATTCAGGGAGCTAACCTTACTTTGTCGCGCGCCCCGCGTTCCAATATTCCGGCGAGCTCGATTTCGACCAAGACCATCTGGACGACCGATTGGCTGCGGCTTCATCGGCTTCACACGAAAATCTATCGGGTTGACGAGTTCGGCAATCTCGGCTGCATACTGCGCCAAAGTCGCGCCTTCGCGGATCGCCTGGTTACATCCGCGCGAGCGCGGGTCCGGTGAACCTGGCACCGCCATCACTTCGCCGCCCGCTTCTGCCCCCCCATATTGCCCGTCAGCTTTTGCTTTTGCCGATGCGGGGCTCGGTTCCCTTAATCAAATTCTCAATATTTACGCGATGCTTCCAGAAAATGATCAACGAACACGCAACAAGCATCGCTACCAGGTCATATCGTTCGAAATAGACGGCCGCCAGCGGCGCAACCAATGCCGCAAGCAGGCCAGCGACCGATGAAATCCGGAATATCAGCAATCCGCCGATCCATGCGACTGCGTAAATGACGCCCCCCTGCCAGAGCAGCCCAAACATGATCCCGGCATAGGTCGCAACGCCCTTGCCGCCTTTGAAGTTGAGCCAAACGGGATAAAGATGCCCGAAAAATGCCCCGGCCGCAGCAACTGCTTCACTACCCACAAAATACCCCTGCACCAACCAGACTGCGAAAAATCCTTTAAGCAAATCCAGCAAGAGGGTCAGTGCCGCCAACCCCTTGCGCCCGGTCCGAAGCACATTCGTCGCGCCGATATTGCCCGAACCGATGCTGCGAATATCACCACCGCCGGAGAATTTGGTGAGTAACAGGCCAAAGGGAATGGATCCAAGCAAGTAGCCCAGCACCAGCGCCGATATCGTACCTACCCAAAAATCAGTCACCAGACGAATCCTCTAAATATCTGGATTGCGTAGCTGTTTTGTTCTCATTGCTCAAGGGCGCTCGGCTTGCGTTGTCCTATCCCGATAGATAACAGCAAAACATGTCATCGCCGCTTCCTGAAGCTCCTCTGCTGTTTTTCGATTCCGGGATTGGTGGCCTGTCTGTTTTGCGTGCCGTGCGCGAAAAACTGCCACACGCGCCAATTGTCTATGCCGCCGATTATGCCGGCCTGCCCTACGGCACCAAAAGCGAGGCCGAAATAGCCGCGCGTGTGCCTGCATTGCTGGGCCGACTGGTCGAGCGGTATCGCCCGCGATTGGTGGCCATTGCGTGCAACACCGCTTGCACCATCGCGCTTGGCCATGTCCGGGCGGCGCTTGATGTGCCGGTGGTCGGCACCGTCCCCGCGATCAAGCCTGCCGCCGAAGTTACGCGAAGCGGCATTATCGGTTTGCTCGGGACAGCTGCAACCATCCGTCAGCCCTACGTAGACAGGTTGCAAAGCGACTACGCGGCCGGAATGACGCTTCTACGCCACGCCGCGCCAGAACTGGTTTACGCAGCCGAGGCCAAGTTGCGCGGCGAGTTCGTGAACCCGCAAATTTATGTCGATGCCATGCGAGGATTGACGCACCATCCCGATGGCGACCGGTTGGATGTCGTTGCGCTGGGATGTACGCATTTCCCGCTTGTTGTGGACGAGCTGACAGCCGTTTCACCCAAAATGCGGTTTGTCGATGGCGCCGCCGGTATAGCCCGGCGGATAGCTCATCTGACGCACGGCCAGGTTTGGCCAGACGAGCCACCAGAAGGCATTTTCGTCACCACGGGATCTGTTGGCGATGTCGAAAGCCTTCGCCTGGCGCTTGCTGATCAATGTTTGATACAGATCAAATCACTCTGAACGAAAATATCGCATTGGACTTGGCGGAACGGCGCTTGTTGCAAGTCGTTCGCGCTGGATTTTTCTTTTTCCGGCGATTAAAGGCGACGAAATGCTGCTAGTCAGCAGTTGAACCGGGGTGTGTGTTCCGTGAATTACGATGCAGTTTTCGACAAGGCAATCGACCGGCTTCACGCCGAGGGTCGTTACCGTGTGTTCATCGACATATTGCGAAACAAGGGCGCTTACCCGAATGCGCGGTGCTTTGCCGGGCACAACGGGCCGAAGCCGATAACGGTCTGGTGCTCGAACGACTATCTCGGCATGGGACAGCATCCCAAGGTCACGGCAGCGATGGAAGAAGCGCTTCATGATGTTGGCGCTGGTTCGGGCGGAACACGCAACATTGGCGGCAACACGCATTATCATGTCGAGCTAGAGTCAGAACTCGCCGACTTGCACGATAAGGGCGGCGCCTTGCTGTTCACGTCGGGTTATGTTTCCAACGACGCGACGCTCTCCACGCTGGCCAAGATTTTACCTGGTTGCATCATTTATTCCGACGAGTTGAATCACGCTTCGATGATTGCGGGCATCCGTAACGCTGGCTGCGAAAAGCGGGTGTGGAAGCATAATGATCTGGCGCATCTTGAAGATTTACTGGCTGCAGATGACCCCGAAACGCCCAAACTGATTGCTTTCGAAAGCGTATATTCGATGGACGGGGATGTTGCGCCCATCGCCGCGATCTGCGACCTTGCAGATAAATATAATGCGCTGACCTATTGCGACGAAGTTCATGCCGTTGGAATGTACGGCGCGCGGGGCGGCGGGATTACTGAGCGCGATGGTGTTGCCCACCGTGTAACGATTATCGAAGGTACGTTGGGCAAGGCATTTGGAGTCATGGGAGGCTATATCGCCGCTGATCAGCGCATCGTCGATGTAATCCGCTCATATGCTCCAGGTTTCATATTTACGACTTCGTTATCGCCGGTGCTGGTCGCAGGTGTGCTTGCGTCAGTAAAGCACCTCAAAGCATCAAGTGAAGAGCGCGAAGCGCAGCAAGCGCATGCTGCGATGCTCAAGATGCTGATGGCTGACGCCGGGCTTCCGGTGATGCACAGCGAGACGCATATCGTGCCGCTAATGGTCGGTGACCCGGTCAAAGCGAAAAAGATCAGTGATATCCTGCTTGCTGAGTACGGCGTCTATGTGCAGCCAATCAATTATCCCACCGTTCCGCGCGGTACAGAGCGGTTGCGTTTCACACCAGGGCCATTTCATGACGAAGCCATGATGCGTGAGTTGACGGCGGCGTTGGCTGAGATCTGGGATCGGTTGGAACTGCGCGTCGCGCAAGCTGCCTGATTCGGCATGGTGATGATTGTGGACACGATCGCCGGAACCACGTTTAACCCTTGGTTGAAGCGTCATCCAAATGTGTTATGGGCCTACGTTGCCGTGCAATCGGCAGCAGCGCTAGCAGTTTTGATTTATCTGCTTTAGTTTTCAACTGGCTTCAAATTTGCGGATAATTGGCATCGCGAACGACGCAATCGCTATCCAATCACGATTATTTGCGCATAACCTCGATAAGGTTTGGTAATTGTCACCGGCCGCTTTAGTTCGGTACCTAACTGCAAGACAAAGCTCAGCAATCCTGCGCGCGGTTCGACGTGAAACTTTGCGAGCCAAGCCAGTAACGCCTGTCTGAACCAGTCCGGCAAACCGTCCTGCATACCGAAATCGACAATATGGATGCTGCCTTGCGTCGACAGCAATGCCGTTGCTTGCCGCAACGCGCATTGCCAGTCGGGTATCATCGACAAGGTATATGAAAACATTATTCGGTCGAAACGAGCTCGCCCAAATAGCGAAATTGCATCGAAGCGGGCAGCATCAGCTTGTCCCAATCGAGTCCTGTCGACGCACCCAGCTCGGCGCAAATTTCGCGTGGCCGATTTCAGCATCTCCTCCGAAATATCGAGGCCATACAGCCGCGCTTGTGGCCATTTTTTTGCTATCTGCGCCAGATTGCGTCCGGTGCCGCATCCAATCTCCAGCACCGTGCCGCCATCGGGTACATCCATCTCGGCAATCAAACGGTCGCGACCCAAAAGATAATATTTGCGCGTCAGGTCGTAAATGTGCCGCTGCCCGCGATAGACTTCGTCCATCAGGCCCGCATGGTCACCTGTGAGCGTCTGCATCGCGTCAATCCTTTAGGACGTAAAGATGGACGCCGCCGTAAATCGCCGAGCGGTCACGAGCGGTATAGTTGAGAGAATCCTCCGCGCGATACTCCCACCGGTCGAGGATCGCATCAGGCAACCGTCCTGGCAACAGGGTTGGTTCGGCAGCGGTGCGGAACAGCACCCTTGAGCTCGGGCGGGCGGTGCGGGTCACCTCGGTCCACAAAGCCGTCAGCTGCGCATCAGTCATCCAGTCCTGGGCATCAAGGAAGATATATCGATCGAAGCTAGCATCTTCGGCACCAGCAAGAATATCAGTCATATTGGCATGACACATGTTCACGCGGCCAGCGCGCGATTTGACGGCGCTGTAGTTGGCTTCCTGCAAATAGGGCGGCAAAGGCATGTCCGCACCCTTGCCATAGCCGCGGCCAAAAGCCTGCCATGCGAAATAATTGTCCTTCAGGTCGAAATCGCAACTGAGTTTCTTCAACCTTGCGCGCAGCACGTCCGCCATCCGGTTGTCTCCCGCGAGTGCGTCATATTGCGCAGGCGGGATGCCAAGACCGAACAGCGACGAACGCTGGTCAGTGATCCAACGGATGAACTTGCGGTCGAACATCGGGGCAAGCTTGGCGTCGAAGATCGCCTGCTGCTCCTCAAGGTTTTTTGCTTCGAGCAAAGCTGTGGGGTCGATTCGATGCAGTCGCGCCAGCAAATGCGCCACTCCGATAAATCCGCCGAGCAGACCGCGTTTGTACACACCTGTCGCAAATCCGTTGATCCTCCGCCTGCCGACCAGATCGCGGCCTTCCCAATAGCGACGGCTGGTTTCGTCGAGATGCGGCTGCACATGCGCTTTATAGACCCGGATATTGGTCCGGGTATCGGCATCGGCGAAGAAACGGCGGAACGAGTGGTAATCTGGGATGTTGGCCAGCGCGGTTTGCTTCAGTTTGTTGAGCGCGACATGCGCGGTGTTCAGGTCAACCGCGACGATCTCAGCAGGGTCGGCGGTCAGGTAGGAAAAGACATTGCATCCGCCGCTGGCGATGGTCGCGATGCGGTTGCCGGGCTGCATATCGAGCGCCTCCATATCGACTACAGGGTCTTCCCAGATTTGCGCGTAGACAAGGCCGCGAAAGGCAAAGGCAAAGGCCTTATCGAGAAGTTTTTGCGGAGCTTCGCCCTCGTGCCGGACAACTGCTTCTTCAATCTTGGTGTTTTTCGCCTGCGCCAATTTTGCGGCCCCCTTATGCTTGGACATATGTCAGGCATAAGCGAGCAATGTGACGCCATCATTTGGCTTTTGTGATGGTTTTCGGACTCGTTAGGCAGCGCCGATCATTTTGGTAAACATCGCCGTATCGACATTTCCGCCTGAGAGCGTCACGGCGGTAACGCCTTTCAATTCGACCTTACCAGCCAGAACGGCCGCCAGAGCCACACTTCCGCCGGGTTCGACAACGAGATGCAGTTTTTCAAATACCAATCGCATGGCGGCGGCGACCTCGTCAGTGGTTACCGCAACGCCTGTGGAAACGCGCTGGCGTAACACTTCGAAGTTGATTGGATAGGTTTGCGGAGTCTGCAACGCGTCGCACGCAGTTGGGTAAGTCAGATCGTCCACCGGCAATATTTCTCCAGCGTCAAGCGAGCGAATGATATCGTCCCACCCTTCAGGTTCGACAATGATGATTTCGGCATCCGGACACGCAAGCGACAGGCCAGAAGCCAATCCACCACCGCCACAACATGAAACGATTTGGTTGGGGCCTCCTATTCCCAGATCGGCAAGTTGTGCTGCGATTTCAATCCCGGTGGTCCCCTGCCCTTCGATAACCCAAGGGTCACCGAACGCGTGAACCAACGTGCTACCGCTCTTAGCAATCAAGGCAGCAGCCACTTCGTCGCGCGATTCTGTGGCGCGGTCGTAGAGCACTACCTCGGCCCCAAGCGCCCGCGTCGCCGCCAGCTTCATTTCGGGCGCATTGGAAGGCATGACGATGGTCGCTGCTATACCGAGCCGCTTGGCACCCCAAGCGACGCCTTGCGCATGATTGCCGCTCGAGACACCTACGACACCCCTTGCGCTCTGTTCGTCGGTCAAGTCGCTCAGACGGTGCCAAGCGCCTCTGATCTTGAACGAACCTATGGGTTGGAGCATCTCGGCCTTGCACCAGATCGTCACGCCATCGACCTCAAGTGGCAACAGGGGCGTCTTTGGCAATATCGCGGCGACTTTCTCCATCGCGCGCAGCACGCCTTCGCGCGTTGGCTTGCGTGTGGATGAGAGCAATTCTTGTCCTGTCATAAAAGACCCCTATATGCGTGCGCTAACGAATCCCTGATAAAAGGAACGGTCAGATGAGCAAGGTTTTGGTAATTGGCGCAGGCGGCGTGGGTTCGGTCGCCGTGCACAAGATGGCAATGAATGCCGATATCTTCAGCCATATCAGCCTTGCCAGCCGAACCAAGTCGAAATGCGATGCCATTGCCGCTTCGGTGAAGGAGCGTACGGGGGTCGATATCGACACTTACGGCCTTGATGCTGACGACGTTGCGGCGACCACCGCAATGCTGAATGAGATCAAGCCGACGCTGGTCGTCAACCTCGCCTTGCCATACCAAGACCTCAACATCATGGACGCCTGCCTTGCCGCCGGCGTGCATTATATGGACACGGCTAACTACGAGCCGCTCGATGTCGCGAAGTTCGAATATCATTGGCAATGGGCCTATCATGACCGTTTCAAGGAAGCAGGCCTGACTGCCTTACTTGGCTCGGGTTTCGACCCCGGCGTGACCAGCGTGTTCACCACCTATCTCAAAAAACATCATTTCGACCGGATCGACACACTCGACATCTTGGATTGCAACGGCGGCGATCACGGGCAGGCCTTTGCCACTAACTTTAACCCCGAAATCAACATCCGCGAAGTGACTGCGGTAGCGCGCCACTGGGAAAATGGGGACTGGGTCGAAACTCCGCCAATGTCAGTCAAGCAGCAGTTCGACTTCGAGGCTGTCGGCCCGAAAAACATGTACCTGATGTACCATGAGGAAATCGAAAGCCTCAAAACCCATCTGCCCGAAATCAAGCGGATCCGGTTCTGGATGACCTTCGGTGATGCATATATCACGCATCTCAATGTGCTTCAGGCGGTTGGCATGACTCGAATTGATCCGGTGATGTACGAAGGCAAGGAAATCATCCCGCTCCAGTTTCTAAAAGCGGTATTGCCCGAGCCAGCGAGCCTTGGACCAACAACCAAAGGCAAGACCAACATCGGTTGCATCGCCACTGGTCTTGCAAAGGATGGGACCGCAAAGACGCTCTACATCTACAATATCTGCGACCATGAAGACGCCTATGCCGAAACCGGCAATCAGGCAGTGAGCTACACCACCGGCGTGCCAGCGATGATCGGTGCAGCCATGGTCGTGAAAGGCCTTTGGCGCGGACCCGGCGTGTTCAACATGGAACAGTTCAACCCTGATCCCTTCATGGAAATGCTGAACGCGCATGGTCTGCCTTGGCAGGTGAAGGAACTGGAAGGTCCGCTGGCGTTCTGATGGAAACCAGAGCAGGCGATCCCGGCGCTTTTGCGCATTTTGACTTGAACCGCGTTCCTTCGCCCGCGTTCGTCGTGGACGAGGTTGTGATACGGCGGAATCTGGCGATCCTCGCTGACGTCAAAGCGCAGTCGGGTGCCAAAGTCCTATCGGCGATGAAGGCTTTCTCGATGTGGGAGCTGGCGCCCCTCGTGGGCGAATATCTGGACGGCGTTTGCAGTTCCGGCCTGTGGGAATCGCGGTTAGCGCAGGAGAAATATTCGGGAGAAATCGCGACCTATTGTGCGGGCTATAAAGAGGCTGACATGGCCGAGATCGTCGCGATTTCGAATCATATTATTTTCAATAGCCCCCGTCAACACCGCCGTTTCGCTTCATTCCTGAATGATAGCATCGATGTCGGCCTTCGCATCAATCCCGAACATGCTGAAGGGGAAGTTGCCAAATATGACCCCTGTTCAGCCGGCTCGCGACTTGGCTTCCCGGTCAGTCAGTTGCTGCCCGAGCATTTGGAAGGCATATCGGGCATTCATTTCCACACCTTGTGCGAACAGGACTTCGAACCGCTCCAGCGCACTTGGCAAGCCCTCAAACCAAAAATCGCGCCTTATTTCGGCCAATTGCGCTGGCTTAACTTTGGCGGCGGCCATCATATCACTCGAGCCGATTACCAGCGCGAGGAACTTATTGAATTCATCAAATCGGTCCGCGCTGAAACCGGCCTCGATGTCTATCTCGAACCCGGCGAGGCCATTGCTCTCGATGCAGGTATCCTCGTCGGCGAATTGCTCGATGTGTTCAACAATGGCATCACAGTCGGCGTGGCAGACATCAGCGCTACCTGCCATATGCCCGACGTTATAGAAGCTCCGTACCGCCCAGCCATGCTCGGCGAACGTGAAAATGGTCCGATAATCCGTATTGGTGGTCCGTCCTGCCTCGCAGGCGATATCATCGGCGACTACCGCCTCCCTGTCGCCGCAGAACCCGGCGCACGATTCGCATTTCTAGATCAGGCGCATTATTCGATGGTCAAAACCAACACGTTCAACGGTGTTCCCTTGCCTTCAATCTGGCTGTGGAACAGCGAGACCGATGCTCTGAAATGCGTGAAGTCGTTCGAATGGACGGAATTCCGGGACCGTTTAAGTTGAGTGGTAAACTGCAAAAATTCCATCGGTTTTTTCTTTACAACCGGGACCGCTAACCATATACGCCCCACTCGCTGCCCCAGGGGGACTTCCAATAACCGCAAGGCAGCCTTGTCGATTACTGTTTATTTTTTGGGGGTCCCTTGAATTGTACGAGAACACTGACGCACTTGCTGTAGTCCGCGCGCTTCGCCCGGACGAACCAATCACGCTTCTCCGCCCGCACGCCGCTACGCGTGCCGCCCGTTTCTTCGTTGAGAAGTTTCAGGGTAAGTCGATGTATGCGGTAAAGGCCAATCCTTCGCCTGCTTTGCTTGAGATATTGTGGGAAGCAGGTATCACGCATTATGACGTGGCTTCGCTCGGTGAAGTGCGGCTGGTCCATAAGTTCCTGCCTGATGCAAAGCTCTGCTTCATGCATCCGGTGAAGTCCGAACGTGCGATTTCGCAGGCCTATCATAACCACGGCGTCCGCACCTTCAGCCTCGATAGCCACGACGAGCTCGATAAAATCGTGCGTGCGACTACCAAGGATGGTGTTGCCGCAACTGATCTTGAACTGTGTGTTCGGATCCGCGTTTCGTCGGAGCATGCCAAATTGAGCCTTGCTTCGAAGTTCGGTGCCGATCCATCTGAAATTGCGGATTTGTTGGTCGCGACCCGTCAGGTTGCCGATGCCTTGGGCATCTGCTTCCATGTCGGCAGTCAGGCGATGACGCCAACGGCCTATTCCGAAGCCATGGAGCATGTCCGCGCCGCGATTGTCGAAGCTTCGGTCACGGTCGATATCGTTGACGTTGGCGGTGGCTTCCCGTCGGTTTATCCGGGCATGGAACCTCCCCCGCTCGAAACTTACTTCGATGTCATCCACCGTACGTTCGAAGATCTGCCGATCAGCTATTCCGCCGAATTGTGGTGCGAACCGGGCCGGGCTTTGTGCGCAGAATATGCATCGCTGTTGGTGAAAGTCGAAAAACGCCGTGGAAGCGAGCTGTTTATCAACGACGGTTCATACGGATCGCTGTTCGATGCGGCGCACATTGGCTGGCGCTTCCCTGTAGCATTGCAGCGCTCGGACACGTCAATCGGCACCCAGATGGCTGAATTTAGCTTCTACGGGCCGACCTGCGACGATATGGACCATATGGCCGGGCCATTTGTCTTGCCTGACGATGTGCAAGCTGGCGATTATATCGAAGTCGGCATGCTCGGTGCTTATGGTTGCGCAATGCGGACTGAATTTAACGGCTTTGGCGAGACCGAAACCGTGGCGGTCGAAGACGAGCCGATGGCAAGCCTTTATGCGCGCATCCCGGCCAATGATGCGAGCAATGTCGTGAAGATCGGCAAGCGGTCAGCGCAATAAGTTGCAATTGACAATTTAATTTATGTGAAGCACCCTTCCAGTCATAACGATTGGGAGGGTCTTCTTTGTGGATAATTCGATTTTAGCTCCAGCAGCAGCGCTGGTCGTCTGGTCATTGATCATGCTGTTCTGGATGGCGGGTACGCGTCTGCCTGCATTGTCGAAGATCGGCATTGACCTCTCGAAGGCAGTCGGCGGTCGCGGCGCGGATATTGACCCTAATGTGCCTCCATCGGTTGCCTGGAAATCCCATAACTACGCGCATTTGATGGAACAGCCGACAATTTTTTACGCCACGGTCATGATCCTTGCGATCTCTGGTGGTGCGACCGAATTGTCGGTAATGCTTGCCTGGGGCTATACTGTGTTGCGTATCATCCACAGCATCTGGCAGGCGACGGTAAACAAGGTCGGCATCCGCTTTATCTTCTTTCTGTTGTCGACCATCTGTCTGACGATATTGGCGGTGCAGGCGCTGCTGGCGACGATTTAACCGGGGGTAATAATCATGAATAGCGCAATATTGGGGCCAGTCGTCGCGCTGGCGGCTTGGACAATGCTTGTCTGGATATGGATGTACGCAACACGCTTGCCAGCAATGGGCCGCGCAGGCATCGATGCAAAGAACATGGTCGGGTCGACGGGGGGCGGCCTGCGCAGCGACCTGAGCGCCAAAGGCGAGGAGCGAGCGTCATGGGTGGCCGACAATTACAACCACTTACATGAAGCACCTACGGTGTTTTATGCGGTCGCTATTGTCCTCGCGATTATCGGCCAAGGCGACAATCTGAACGCGACCATCGCTTGGGCCTATGTTGGGCTCCGGGTTGCACACAGCCTTGTTCAGATATTTTCCAACCGCGTGATCGTTCGTTTCATGCTGTTCGCATTGTCGACCCTCGCCCTCATCGTGCTGGTTGTGCATGCTGCCATGGCAGTGTTTCTGTACTAACGGCTGAAATGGCCGACCAGTTCAATATGCGTTGACCAACGAAACTGGCCGACTGGCCAGATCCGCGCTAACGTATATCCGGCGCCAACCAGTATTTTTGCATCACGTGCGAAACTGGCGGGATTGCAGCTGACATAAGCTATATTCGGCACCTTGGAGTCAGCAAGATTGTCGACCTGCTCCTTTGCACCCGCGCGCGGCGGGTCGAGGATCACGGCTTGGAATTTGTTCAACTCGTCCGGGCTCAGCGGCCGACGGTACAGGTCGCGATGTTCAGCAAATATCTGCCGTGCCGCTCGGCCCGACGCCGCCTTGAGCGCTAAAACCGGCTCACGATCGGCCTCGCCAGCATATATTTTCTTGCTGTTGTCGAGTGACAGCGCGAATGTGCCCAACCCTGCGAAGAGGTCAGCGATGAAGAGCTTGTCGTCGATGATTTCCTTCACCGCCGCGACCAGCGCCGCCTCACCGTCTCGAGTGGCTTGTAAGAACCCGTAAGGCGGGTAGGCGACGGCGACCCCGCCCAGAGTCACGGTAACAGGCTCGGGCTCCCAGAATGGAACCGGGCCATAGCCTTCATCCAGCGACAGCCGCGCGAGCGCGTGATTCTTGGCAAATTCGGATAGCACTTCATGCGTGTCGAGATCATTGGCGATCCAGTTTTCGATCAGAACGCACGGTTGAGACGGGGACCAAGCAAATCGCGCAACGGTTGAAGCAACGCAAATAACTCTGGCGCCATGACGTCACATTGGCGCAAGTCTATGATCCGATGACTTTTTTCGGTACTGAAACCCAACTGAAACTGCTTGCCTGCCCAAGCCGAGCGTACCGCGACTCTCCGCCGTGTCTTGGGCGGGGAAATATGGACTGGCATGATTTCACCAATTGCGACCTGCTGAGTTGCCAGTGCGTGGGTCACCCTGTCGGCAATGAAAGTGCGAAGGCTTTCCTCATCGAGATGCTGAAGCTGACAGCCGCCACACAAAGGAAAATGCTGGCAGGGCGGTGTCGCATGATGCGGACCGTGCACCAATCCGCCCGATGGATCGATGATATCGCCAGGCGCTGCATGCGCAACGTAACGGCCTTCGGCGGTTACGCCATCTCCGCGCGCGGCGACCCTGATTATTTGCTCTGAACTGCTCATAGCGCCCCATGCCCCCGAAGGGGCGCGCAATCAACCGGCGTCTTTGGTCGCTGTGTCTTCAGATGGCGTTTCACTGCCTTTGACCTGTGCAGGCAAACGATATTTGTCGTCGCCCGAGCTAACTTCAATCATGCCATCGCTCAGCAGGCTGATCTTGGTTTCGTCAAATCCGTCGGCAGGGGCGAGACCGCGGCCGTCGGTCAATATGTTGAAGCGCCGGAAACCCCCATCGGGGTGGCGGATAACCAATATAGTGCTTTCCTTGCCCGCAATTTGCTCCGTTGTGCAGGTCCGCTCAAAAGCAGCTGACCCGGCAAGTGCACATTCAACCTTACCATCGAGAGCCGCTGCTTCATCGGCGTCATTTTCCGCATTTTTCAAGTCACCAGCTGCGTCCCCGCCGCACGCAGCAAGGCCGATTGCCAGCATTAACGGGAAAATTGACTTAAATATCGGCATAAACATGAGTTTCGGCTTGGCCTCCTGGATGCGTTACTGCGCCCTTATATGCTGGCCCCACATTTTGTGCATAGCGCCATAATGCGCCTGACCCATAATCGGTCGTTCGAGGGCGCCAATTTTTACGCCGTTGTTCAAGGACTTCTGCCGGAACGTTCAGGTCGATAACGCCGATTTCAGCGTCGATGATGATCTCGTCGCCATCTTCGATCAAAGCGATTGGTCCGCAATCGGCAGCTTCCGGCCCTACATGGCCGATGCAGAAGCCGCGGGTTGCACCTGAGAAACGACCGTCGGTGATGAGCGCAACTTTCTCACCCATCCCTTGCCCGTATAGCGCAGCGGTGGTCGACAGCATTTCCCGCATGCCTGGGCCGCCTTTAGGGCCCTCATAACGAATGACGATGACAGCGCCTTCTCGGATTTGCCGCGCTTCGACCGCCGCAAAGCAATCTTCCTCACAGTTGAACACTTGGGCGGGACCGATAAATTTCAGCCGTTCCATTCCAGCCACTTTCACAATCGCACCATCGGGTGCGAGCGACCCGCGCAAACCGACGACGCCACCGGTGGGCGTTATCGGCGCGGTTGCGGGGTAAATAACCTTTTGGTCAGGGTTCCACGTAATCTGCTCGATATTCTCGCCAAGCGTCTTGCCAGTGACCGTCATGCAGTCGCCGTATAGCAGACCCTCACCAAGCAACGACTTCATCAGCATGTAAATACCGCCCGCATCGTACATGTCGCGTGCCACGAACTGTCCGCCAGGCTGCAGATCGGCCATATACGGCGTGGACTTGAACGCTTCGGCGACATCGAACAGATCGAAATCTATGCCAGCCTCATGCGCCATTGCGGGCAAATGCAATGCGCCATTCGTCGATCCGCCCGTTGCGGCAACAATTCGTGCAGCGTTTACAAAAGCTTCACGCGTACATATGTCACGCGGCCTGATATTTGCCGCAAGCAGCTCCATCACCTGGGCACCCGCCGCATGCGCAATCTGGTCGCGGGTCGAATAAGGCGCAGGGGCCATATTGCTATTGGGTAGCGAAAGCCCGATCGCTTCGCCCACACATGCCATGGTGTTTGCGGTGTATTGCCCGCCGCACGCGCCATGACCCGGACAAGCAACGCGCTCAAGTTCTTCAAGTTCAGACAAAGGGCATGCACCAGCAGCATATTTGCCGACGATTTCGAAGACGTCTTTGACCGTGACGTCCTTGCCCTTGTACCGCCCAGGCAAGATCGATCCGCCATAGACAAAGATCGAAGGCACATTGAGCCGAAGCATCGCCATCATCATGCCCGGCAAAGATTTGTCGCATCCAGCAAAGCCAACAAGCGCATCATAACAATGACCCCGCACCGATAGCTCGATGGAATCTGCAATGACTTCACGGCTGATCAGCGATGATTTCATCCCCTGATGCCCCATCGCGATGCCGTCCGTCACAGTGATCGTATTAAACCGCCGCGGCATCCCGCCGCCCTGCTCCACCCCCTTGCGCGCAATGTCGGCTTGCGCATCGAGCGTGGTATTGCACGGCGCGCTGTCATTGCCCGCCGAAACCACCCCGACGAACGGCCGCGCGATTTCTTCCTCGGTCAAACCCATCGCGTAATAATAGCTGCGGTGTGGTGCGCGTTCCGGGCCGACCGAAACATGGCGGCTCGGGAGTTTTGATTTGTCGAAACTATGTGTCATGGCAGGCTCGCTTTCAGCGCGAGCGTCTATTCAGTTTGACCCGTCCGATGCAAGCTTTTCTACAACATATTGCGCCATTTCGCCCAAAATCGCTGCAAATCTTTCTTGTCCGGCGCTGTCTCCGACCAAATCTTGCCGTATTTCCACGCCCACATAAGGAATTTCATTCGCCTCGGCATGACGGTTCATCGTCGCGTTAAGATGCTTGCCCGAATAAGGAAGCTGATCACCCACAATCAGGCCTTCGCCCTCCAACCGCTCTATCGCCAGCGTCGAAGCCGTCTCATATTCATTGTACAATATACCAATTTCCCAAGGCCGATGGCGATGTGGCTGGCTTTCGAGCCGGGGTGTAAAACTATGCACCGAAAGGATCAACGATGGTCGGTGGTGACGCAACAGGTCTTGCAACTGTGTATGATAAGGGTGGAAATACCGGTCCAACCGCTTTTCACGGCCTGCTGCGTCCAGCATATTGCCTGGAACGGCAAATCCATCGCTTTCCTGCGGGATTGCGCTTGCATCGCCGGGATAACGGTTGAGATCAACCACCAACCGTGAATGTGTCGCCAAGAATGCAGCGCAGCCGGACAAGTCGACCAGGTAGTTTGCGACCTCGGCAACGCCAATATCATAAGCGATATGCTGATTCAGCAAATCGGTGCTGATGCCAAGGTCGATTTCGTCAGGGACATGGTTCGACGCATGGTCACATATTACCAAAATGCCGCCACGCATTGGCACGCCTAGGATATTCCAAGGGTTGTTCATCTCAGCAAAGATGCCATCGTCCACCAATTAGGGCAAGCCATACCGATGCTTGTCCGGGCACGGTCTCTGGCGCCGGTCGACGAGTAAAGCGCAAAACATGTCGCGCCCGAGCCAGACATGCGGACCAATTCGGTTTCGGTTTGGCGAAGAAGCTGCAAGACATCGGCAATCTTCGCGCAAATTGACACGGCGGGCGCTTCCAAATCATTTCGCCCGGCGAGCGTCGCCTGCCACGGATCGATGTAATCCAGCGCCCCGCGATCAATCCCATCCCACGCGCCAAATACCGGCCCCGTCGATACAGGAGCCATCGGGTTGACGAGAAGCAAAGCGCGTCCGGCAATGTCGTTATCGGCCACCGCATGCAATTGCGTTCCAGTCCCCGCGCCATATACCGTCTGGCTTTGCACACATGCGGGGATGTCAGCGCCAAGCGGGGCGAGCAATCGAGCAAGCGCCTCGTCGCTTGCACCGATATCCCATAACCGGTTCAACAACCGCGCAGTAGCGGCCGCATCAGCCGAACCGCCGCCAATCCCAGATGCCACCGGCAGTTGCTTATCGAGCACAAGAGCAGCCCCTTGCTCAACGCCAAAATGGGTTTGCAACGCCTCTGCGGCCTGCACTACCAAATTATCGCTTTCACTCAGGCCTTCCCCAAATGGCCCCGCTATTGCCAGACTAATGTCGTCTGCTAGCTCGCCTGACAAATGGTCGCCATCTTCGGCAAAGCCGAATAGCGTTTCGAGATCATGATAGCCATCATCGCGCCGCCGCCGGACATGCAAAGCAAGATTGATTTTGGCATAGGCTGTTTCGGATATTGGCGACATTAGCGTTGTGTTATGCCGTAATCGATTTTGCTCGCAAGCCGGGCGAGTACGTCGCCCTCAGCCGACTGTTTCGCACTATTCCAAGCGTATCGCGCATCGCGGCGGCGACCGAGCGCCCAATAGGCATCGCCCAGATGCTCGTTGATCGCGGCATCATTACCCGCCGCTTTGGCTGCTTTTTCGAGCAATGGCAGTGCTTGGCTCAACTTTCCATCAAGGAAGTAAGCCCAACCCAGCGAGTCAGTGATCGCGCTTGATTCCGGGTTCATATCATATGCTCTTTTGATCATGGCGGTAGCGCGCGCTTGATCCGTCCCCTTTTCCAACAATGAATATCCCAGATAGTTCAGGACCTGCGCGTTGTTCGGGTCAAGCACCAAAATGTTCTCCATTTCCGCCTTTGCATTTTGCCAGTCGCCCGATCGGTCGAGCGCAGATGCGAGCAACAGCCGGTAATTGCTCAACTGGCGTGGCGAAACTCTGGACGTTTCAGCTGATGACACAAGGCTGCGATATATCGACACAGCAGAAGGCAAATCGCCGTTCGCCTCATTGGCGCGTCCCTGGAGCAATTTAACAGCCAAAGAGCCAGGCTCTTTTCGTGCCGCGTCCGATGCGATGGAGATCGCTTCGTTGTGCCTTCCCCGAGCGATCAATATGCTCAAGCGGTGTTCGAGCGCCGAAATCCAATATGCCGAAGATGGCGAGATATTGGCAAGTCCAGATAATCCTGCATCGGGCAGATTGTTCGCATTTAGCGCTTTGGCAACTGCTACACGCGTTGCGTCATCCTGCGGTGCTATCCATTCGGCAATGCGCGCCAATAGCAATCCTTGCTCCGGCACATCCTGTTCAACCAGCGCGACAGATATCCGGCGATAAAGCGCGGATAAGCCTGTTTCGACCGATAATCTGGAGATGGGTTTAATGGGCGGGGGCAGCCCGTCGGACTGCCATGCCGACCGCATCAGCGCATCGGCAAACAATTTATCGCCGCTGCCCGCTATCGGAGCAGCGCTGGCGATCAGCAGATCGCGGACATATTCATCAGGCTGGGTCGAAATTGCCCGCAGGCTGTATTTTGCCGCCGCAACATCACCCGATGCCATTTGGAGATAAATTCGCTGATCGCTTGAATAATAGGCGTAAAACGGATTTTCTTCAGGGTCGGCTTCGGGAAGTTCGGCCGATTTTCCGCTGGCAACACGAACCCAGCTTTTCAGGATCGGCGTCATGAAGGCAAAATTACCGCTCCTGGACAGCTCGTCGGCGGCAACCTCAGCCAGTGTCCAGCTTTTCGAGCGGAAAGCATCGGCAAACAAAAGCACTGCAGTTTCCGCCGATCCTCCGTTAAGCAGTTCCATTGCACGCGCTGCGCGAACGGCGGTCACTATGTCGGCCGACCGAACGGCGCTGGCGAACAGGCGGTCGGCGACTATCTCGCTCTCGGGTGCACTTCGATAAAGTCTCAAATAGGATTTGAGTGCAACGTCATCGCGATAACTGATTTCGGCCAGTCTCGCACTTGCGTAATCACCAATCGCGTCGTCCGTTTTTGCCCATGCCACCGAGGGTAAGGCCAGCAGCAGCGCGGAAAGGGCTAGTTTACATATTCGGATAATTCGGGCCACCGCCACCCTCCGGGGTTACCCAGTTGATGTTCTGGTTCGGATCCTTGATGTCGCAAGTCTTGCAATGCACGCAATTCTGCGAATTAATCTGATAGCGAGGCTCTTTGCCCTCTTCCTCGATCCATTCATAGACGCCGGCAGGGCAGTAACGGGTCGACGGTCCGGCAAATTCCATGAACTCGCTTGTCTTTTGCAGGTCCATATCCTTAACCTGCAGATGGACGGGTTGATCCTCGGCATGGTTGGTGTTGGAGAGAAATACCGACGAAAGGCGGTCAAAGCTGAACACACCATCGGGCTTAGGATAGGCGATGGGCGCCACGGTCGTCTTGTGCCGGAGTTGCTTGTGGTCAGGATGATGCTTCATTGTGAAGGGCATGCGGATGCCCCAATTTTCGAGCCACATGTTGATGCCGGACAGCATCGTCCCCATTACGGTTCCATATTTCTCGACCAAAGGAAGGACATTACGAACGATGCGCAATTCCTTGTATATCCAGCTTTTTTCATATGCGGACTGGTAAGCGGTTAACGCGTCATGTTCGCGACCTGCGGCCAGTGCTTCGACGGCGGCATCAGCCGCCAGCATACCCGATTTCATCGCGGTATGGTTACCCTTGATGCGCGGAACGTTCACGAATCCTGCCGAGCAGCCAATGAGCACGCCACCGGGGAAGGCCAGTTTAGGCACCGATTGCCAACCGCCATCGCTGATCGCGCGCGCGCCATAAGACACGCGGCGACCACCTTTCAAGATTTTCTGGATCTCAGGGTGCGTTTTCCAACGCTGGAACTCTTCGAATGGTGACAGATAGGGATTGTTGTAGTTGAGCCATACAACAAAGCCCAACGCGACCTGATTATTCGCCTGATGATAGAGAAACGCGCCGCCATTGGCATCGCTCAGCGGCCAGCCCTGGCTGTGGATGACGCGGCCTGCTGAATGCTGCTCGGGCGGAATGTCCCACAATTCCTTGAGACCAATGCCGTACACCTGCGGCTCGCATTCCTTATCGAGCGAAAACTGTGGCTTCAGCAATTTGGTGAGATGTCCGCGTACACCCTCTGCGAAAAATGTATATTTGGCGTGCAGCTCGAGCCCTTGGACATAGTCTCCCTTTTGGCTGCCATCGCGCGCGATGCCCATGTCGCCGGTAGCCACGCCTTTAACCGAGCCGTCGGAATTGTATAAAATTTCAGCTGCTGCAAAGCCTGGGAATATCTCGACCCCCAGATTTTCGGCCTGTCCCGCCAGCCAACGGCACAAATTGCCGAGCGATCCGGTGTAGGTGCCCTTATTGTGCATAAAGCTGGGTGTGATGAAATGCGGTATATTGAACTTGCCGGTCTTTGTCATGACCCAGTGCTGGTTGTCGTTCACTGGCGTATCTGCGAGCGGACAGCCCTGATCGCGCCAATCAGGGATTAATTCGTCGAGCGCCTTGGGATCAATCACAGCGCCGGACAGTATATGCGCGCCGACTTCCGAACCTTTTTCTAGGATACAAACGCTGGTATCAGGCGATTTCTGCTTGATACGGATCGCGGCGGACAGACCTGCTGGTCCAGCGCCTACAATCACCACATCATATGGCATCGATTCCCGTTCACTCATCGCATTCGTCCTTTGACCCGCCAGACATTCAAACCATCCTGTTAAACGAACGGCCTATGGATATTGCCATGCCAAGCAATTGACCCTGTCGTCAACCAGTGACTGAACGGAAACATGGAGCAACCAGGGCAGCTTGCCGCATCCAACATGATCGATTCGCTGAACACCTGGTGGGAACTGGCCGGGGTGGATGCGTTTGTCGGCGAGATGCCGGTGAACTGGCTTGAGCTTGATACCAAACCAGAGGCCGCCGAAACCGCGCAGTTGCCACCGCCGCAATCGGCTAAATCTCCTTTGTCAGAGCCTGTTCGACCAGCGGTAGAGCGGCCTACCGATATTGAGACGCTCAAAGCCTTGATAACCAGCGGTGCCGCGCTCCCCGGCAATACATTCGGCTCACGTTTCGTGACGCCAATCGGGCTTGTCGGCAGCGAGGTCATGATCGTCTCCGACTTGCCCGACCAGGACGAGATCGAGGCTGGCAAGATGGGTAGCGCCGCTTCGGGCGCGTTGCTCTACCGGATGATGGCGGCCATCGGGATTAGTCTCGCGGATTGCTATTGGACGGCGCTAGCCACAACAATCCCCTCGACAGGTGAGGTGCCCGAAGCGGCGCACTCCGAATTGGCGGATTTTATCAGGTACCAAATGTCGCTCGTAAAACCCAAATCGCTTATTCTGCTCGGCTCGGCGGCATGTAAGGCTCTGCTGAACGAAGAACTGATGAAAGCGCGTGCACAGTTACGGAATTTTAACCATGATGGCAGCAACATGGCGGTCTTGACGACATTTCATCCGCGAACTTTAATCGCGCGGCCTGCCATGAAGGCACAAGCGTGGAAAGATTTGCAGATGTTCGCAAAAAGGGATGGCTTGTGAACAAAGCTACGTGGTTGTTTTTGGGTTTCGCATTAGCTCCGGTTGCGACTGCACAGGCTAACACCAGCGAAGAATTCCGCACAGTAACATCAGCGCAAGCTGCGCCAACGGTTCTCAGCAAGTCCGAAAAAAGCGCCTACTCTGAAATCTACGCCGCAATCGCTTCACAGAAATGGGATGACGCGGCAAAACTGATCGACCGGATGCCGGTTGGTCCAATGACAGCGATGGCGCGGGCAGAGCTGTATCTCACCCCGAATAGTCCCAAGGTAGACGCATCGCAATTGCAGGCGTTGCTCAACGCCGCACCCTATCTGCCGCAAGCCGAACAATTGGAGACGATGGCCCGGAAACGCGGTGCTGACTATTTGCCCGAGCGGCCCGGCATTCGCCGCATGTCTTGGCTGGGCGGAGCGCCGAAGCGTGATCTGCCCGACAATATGGCCAGTGACGGTCTACGCGGCGAATTGCAGGAATTTATCAAAAATGACGATCCAGCGTCTGCCGAGCGACTTGTCGAGAGCAAAGCAGACCAACTTTCCGCAGGTGCGCTGACCGAACTTCGCTACCGCGTGACATGGTCCTACTACATCGAAAATGACGACATGTCTGCCAAACGCGTTGCCGCTATTGCCCGCACAAGTGGTGGCGAATGGGGCACGCAAGCCGCATGGGCTTACGGACTCGCTTCGTGGCGGCTAAAAGATTACGCAGCCGCCTTTGAAGCTTTCGACAGCGTCTCACGGCAAGCAACCAATGATGACCTGAAAGCCGCCGGACTTTTCTGGAGTGCGCGCGCAGCGACAGCCGCAAAGCAACCGCAACAGGTTCAATCGCGTATGCAGAACGCCGCGCAACTTCCTGAAACATTTTACGGATTGCTGGCCAGCGAGTCGCTCGGAATGGAGCCGATTGCGCGCAAGGCAGCCAGGATTTCCAAGCTTGATTGGAACAGCCTGAAAAATGAACAGAACGCCGTTCTTGCTGTGTCGCTCGCAGAAATAGGCCAGACCAAACTGGCCGACGAGGCACTTCGTCATCAGGCCAGAATAGGCAATGCAAACCAGCACAGCAATCTGGCGCAACTTGCCGGTTCGCTCAATCTGGCATCAACCCAGTTCTGGATGGGGCATTATGGCCCCTCACGCGACCAAAGCAACGCGATGGCACGCTATCCGACTCCGAATTGGGAGCCGACCGGCGGGTGGCGCGTAACGCCGTCATTGGTGTACGCCCATGCCTTGCAGGAATCGAACTTCCGTACCGATGTCATCAGCCCCGCCGGTGCCCGCGGCCTGATGCAGGTCCGCCCAGGTACTGCCGGCGATCTGGCGCGGGCGCGCGGCATTGGTTTTGCCGCATCGGAGCTCGACCGGCCAGCAGTAAACCTCGAATATGGCCAGTCGTACTTGGAAAAACTGCGTGATCTGCCTGCGACCGGCGGCCTGCTGCCGAAGGTTATTGCCGCCTATAATGCAGGTCCGACGCCGGTCACCCGCTGGAACACAGAAATTCGCGACAATGGCGACCCGTTGCTGTTTATCGAATCGATTCCTTATTGGGAAACGCGAGGCTATGTCGCGATCATCCTGCGCAATTACTGGATTTATGAAATGCGCGAGAACAAGGCGTCGGGCAGCATGAACGGCCTAGCGCAATATCTTTGGCCCAAATTCCCCGATGCCAATGGTCATGTTGCATCAAAGCGCGCAAAAGGAACGTCCATTGCCGCTCGATGAAAGCCAAACCTTCAAGCCAGTCAACATTGCGCTGATGACGGTATCCGACACTCGCGGCGTTGATGACGACACCAGTGGCGATATCTTGGCCGAACGTATTCTTGGTGCAGGCCACAAAATCGTCGAACGCGCGATATTGCGCGACGATACCGCGATGATCACGTCGCGCCTTCACAACTGGATCGATGATGATCAAATCGATGTAGTGATTTCAACTGGAGGCACTGGGCTGACCGGACGCGATGTCACTCCTGAAGCGCTCGACCGCGTTAAAACCAAGGATATTCCTGGTTTCGGCGAGCTATTCCGTTGGCTCAGCTATGCCAGCATAGGCACCTCAACCATTCAGTCCCGCGCCTGCGCCATATTGGCGCGCGGTACCTATATCTTTGCCCTACCCGGCTCGAACGGCGCGGTGAAAGACGGTTGGGACCAGATATTGGTGCATCAACTCGATAGCCGCCACAGGCCGTGCAATTTCGTCGAACTCATGCCGAGGTTGCGCGAAGTTTAGCCGGGTTGAGGAAAACGAACCTCAAAGGCAGTGCCTTTGGCCCGCGGTAATATATGTATCGACCCTGAAAGTTGCTGCAACAGTGCGTCCACGATGGTCATCCCAAACCCGCCAGAGGTAAACGGATCGAAGCCCGAAGGCAGGCCTTTTCCATTGTCCTCGACCAGAATTTTCACAAACCTATCTTGTGCAGAAACGCTCAGTTCTATGCGGTTTTGCTCGTCGCCATCGAAAGCATATTTGATAGCATTGGTCAGCAGTTCGCCGACAATCAACGCGACCGGAACTGCTTTGTCCATGTTCAGGTTGATCTTTGCCAGGTCATGGAATTCATGCGTCACTGAGCCTGACGTTGCAAATGCACCAATGGTATCGTTGGCAAATTCTTTCAAATAGCTACCAAGTTCAACGCTGGTGTGTTCGCCTTCGGCATAAAGGTGCCGATGAAGATTGGCGACAATATCGATCCGCGAGCGTGCCTCTTTTAACGCCTGCTTTAAGTCTGCAGATTTACTTTTCCCGGCCTGGAGTTGCAGCAGCGATGTGACGATTTGCAGGCTATTCTTCACCCTGTGGTTGACCTCGTAAAGCAATGCTTCCTTTGTTTTAACTGCATCTTCTAGGTCACGCTCGATGCCGAAGCGCTGAGTATCATCATAGATCGTCAGCACGGCGCCAATTTTCTCTCCGTCCACCGAATAAACCGGCTTGGCGTTACCGATCGCTAAAACTTCGGTACCGTTCGGGCGCTGGATACGCCATCGAGCATGGATAACGGTCTCGTCGTTGCGAGCGGCGCGCGTCAACGGCAAAGTCTCTATCGGGTGCGGCTCGCCGGACTCGGTGTATAGGCTGTAAGTCGACGAATAATCCTCCGGAGCCACATCGAGTTTGTTGACTCCATGAAGCTGTTTTGCGGCCTCGTTGACGAACAAAATTTTGCCGTCGGTATCTGTGATGATCACGCCTTCGGCCAATTGCCCCAAAATCGCATCGCGGTATGAATTTACCGCCATCAAACGGCTTTCGGCGGTTTCGAGCAATGACTCGGCGCTTTGCTGCGCGCTGACGTCGGTATGTACGCCCACCCAGCCAACCACTTCACCATCGTTGTCGCAGGCAGGCTCAACCTGGGTCAGAAACGGGCGGAACAATCCGTCTGCGCCTTTCAAAGTCATGATCAATTCGAAACCGGTTTTTGCTGCGACCGCCTTGTACCATTTCGCCATAATTCCGGGTAATTTTTCGGCGTCATGAACGGAGCGCCATCCACCCGCTGCCATCTGCTCGTTGGTCGTGCCGCAATAGCTGTGCCAGCGTTTGTTGAACCAGAAAATGTCACCGCTAAGATCGGCCATCCAGCACAGGGTCGGAACATTTTCTACGAATATCCGTAACAATGAATCATCCATTTTATAGATCATTCGAAATTCCTGCGTTTGAGGCTGTTGCATTGTGCTGGATTATACGAGCGATAAAAGCAATCAGCGACGTTAATGTTCTTTGTATGTTCTATAAGGAATGCTATGTCGCGATATGCCGAAAATGCACAAGCCCGATCTTCGTTCCGGCCGTGGTGCCCCAGCCAATGTCGTTCCGACACGTTTTAACTTGAAGGAACGAGTGGCCGATGGCGATTGGCTTGACGAGCGGGAGGCGCTGGATGGCGGTGCGCCACCCTTAAAGACGACGGTGACCGAGGAATATCCCAAGTCGATCCTCTCATTCAACAGCTCACCCGACCTGCCCTTCGACCGCTCGGTCAACGCCTATCGGGGGTGCGAGCATGGATGCATTTATTGCTATGCGCGGCCGAGCCATGCCTATCACGATTTGTCGCCGGGGCTGGATTTTGAAAGCCGGTTATTCGCCAAACCCAATGCAGCAGAATTGCTCCGCAAGACTATGGCGAAACCGGGGTACAAACCTGCAACAATCGCGATCGGCACCAATACCGATCCCTATCAACCGATAGAGCGCAGCTATCGGATTACGCGGTCGATATTGGCTTTGATGGTCGAAACATCGCATCCGATTGTGATCACCACTAAATCGGCGCGGGTGGTCGACGATATCGATTATCTGCGCCAGCTTGCGGTGAAACAGTTAACAGGCGTGGCGATTTCGGTGACGACTTTGGACGCAAAGCTGGCGCGGATATTGGAACCGCGTGCGTCATCGCCGATGACCCGGCTGGCGGCAGTTCGGAAACTCGCTGAAGTTGGCATCTATGTGCATGTGAATATTGCACCAGTGATTCCAGCGGTCACCGATGGCGAAGTCGAGGCTATCGCAGCTGCCGCCGCAGAACATGGCGCATCGAGCATCAGTTGGATTCCGATCCGTCTGCCCCATGAAGTCGCGCCATTATTTCGCGATTGGCTTCAGGTTCACTTTCCCGACCGTGCAGCCAAGGTAATGAACCACATTCAGGAAATGCGCGGCGGCAAGGACAATGACTCCGAGTTTTTCACGCGTATGAAAGGACAAGGCGCGTGGGCCGAGCTTATCCGAACACGGATGAAAATAGCAGTGCGCAAACACGGGCTCGCTAGTTCGAAATGGAATGTGCGCAATGACCTGTTTGTGCCGCCAAATGTAGATGGCCAGCTTAGCCTCTTTTAGCCAAAGCTGGCATCATCCCCGTCGAGCGGTTTGAACCGGATCAGGCGGCTTGTCATGACGGCTGCCTGCCGGTTGACCACGGCCTTTTGATATTCGGGGTCGGTGACCATCTCCATGAACGCCGCACTGTTGGGGTAGCGTGCAATGAACACCATGTCCCAACTCCTGTCCGCAGGCCCAATCACCATCGCCTCCATCTCACCACGCCAGATTATGCTTCCGCCGACTCGCTGGAATATGGGCCCGCTGGTCTTGCCATATTCCTTATAGGCGCGCCGCCCGTTCCATTCATGTGGTGCATTGGGGTGGTCGGAGGGATATTTTGCGAGCTCATTGAACTTCAGTAGATTGAGCATATTGATCGGCACATCACGCGGCAGCGATTTGAACAGGTCAAACGCTTCGCGCGTCGGGTCGATATAGGCGTCAGTCATGCATTAGTCCTCCAGCACGAAATCCTTGAACTGCTGCCGCAGTGCCACTTTCTGGATCTTGCCCGTTCCGGTGTGCGGCAGTTCGTCGACAAACAGTACCCGGTCCGGCATCCACCATTTGACGATGCGCTCTGCAAGATACGCCTTCACGGCCTCTTCGGTTACATCTGCGCCAGGTTTCTTTACCGCGATCAGTACGGGCCGCTCGTCCCATTTGGGGTGAGCAACACCGATTGCGCCCGCCTCGGCAATACCCGGACACCCAACCGCGATATTCTCCAGTTCAACCGAGCTGATCCATTCGCCGCCTGATTTGATGACATCCTTAACGCGGTCGGTAATCTGCATCGTGCCGTCGGGGTGAAGCACCGAAACGTCGCCGGTATCGAACCATTGGTCTCCATCGACGCAATCGGCTTCGGCCTTGAAATAGCGCTTAATAACCCAAGGCCCACGTATTTGTAGTGCCCCTGAGGTTACGCCATCACGCGGCGCGACATTTCCGTCCTTGTCGATGACGCGCAGTTGCACCCCGAAAGGCGTGCGGCCTTGCTTGCACACGACGTCGATTTGCTCATCGAGCGTCAGATCGTCCCAATTCGGCGTTGGTGCACCCATCGTGCCGATTGGCGAGGTTTCGGTCATGCCCCATGCGTGCGATACGCGCACACCCGATTTCATCAGCCGCTCAATCATCGCGCGCGGTGCAGCCGAACCGCCGATTGTAACAAGTTTTAGCTTACCAAGCCCGGCGTCGCGTCCCGCCGCGGCTTCGGCATCCAGATGCCCGAACATCGCGAGCCAAACGGTGGGAACACCTGCGCTATGGGTAATCCCCTCGTCGAGCATGAGCTTATGCAAAACCGGCGCTTCGTTGGTAGTCGAAAACACAAACTTTACGCCTGCTGCAGCGCCTGCAAAAGGCAAGCCCCAACTTGCGGCATGGAACATCGGAACAATTGGTAGCAACGCTGCTTGCGGACTTAAGTCGAACACCGAAGGCGCAATTTCGGCCATGGCGTGCAGCATGGTCGAACGATGTTGATAGAGCACACCCTTCGGATTGCCGGTCGTGCCGCTTGTGTAGCAAAGCATGCACGGATCGCGCTCGTCGCCCGTGGCCCATTCGTAATTGCCGTCGTGCGCCGCGATCAGCGCGCCGTAGCTGGCAGCGTCGTCAAAGATGATGTAATGCTCCACCGTTATCAAATGCGGCCTCAGCCGGTCGATAATAGGCTGGAACGCCGCGTCGTACATCAGCACTTTGTCTTCGGCATGGTTCATGATGTAGATCAGGTCTTCGTCGAACAGCCTGATATTGACGGTGTGGATGACGCCGCCAAAGCCGATTGCGCCATACCATGCGGCCAGATGGCGGTGGTGGTTCATTGCGAAGGTGGCGATCCGGTCACCCTTTTGCAGGCCAAATCCGGCAAAGGCTTGCGCCAGTTTGCGTGCTTCAGTCGCAACATTTGCCCAATTTGTGCGGTCGATGCTGCCGTTTGACCATCGCGTCACAATCTCACGCGTGCCATGTTCGCGCGCCGCGTAATCGATCAAATGGGTAACCCGAAGGTCCCAATCCTGCATGGTGCCGTGCATCGCTCTCTCCTCCAAATCGTCACCCGTTCGTGTCGAGCGTAGTCGAGGCACCCATTTGGCGGGCGCGCCTTGTGGGCGTATCGACCATGCTCGATCCGAACGGATAACTGGTTTTTGTTCGCTCGTTAATGCACCAATGCCAAAACAGGCCCTAGTGGCGCAAGCTCTACATTTCCAACGCCGTCGATTGATTTCACCTGTTCGAGCAATGATGCATCAAGCTGGTAACGTCGCCCCAGCACGATATGCGCCCATCGGCCGTCGGCGGTGCGGGTTTTGACCACTAGCTCGCTCTTTCCGCCGTGTAATGGCTCAACCAATTGTGCCAACCGCGACAAGGCTGACGCATCGGTTATGTCCAGCTGCATCTTGAGGCGTGACACGCTGGTCAGGCTATTCAGCGGCTTTGCACTCTTGACCGTAAAGCTTGGAACCTCGTCGCCTGGGCGCATGTCCATTTCGCAGTGAAGCAACAGGCAGGCCGCCTCCTTTGCCCATTCGGACAGTTGCACCCCGACTGCCTCATCAAAACAGCGTACTGAAAACTGACCGCTCTGGTCGGAGAAATCGGCAACCATGAAGCGCTTGCCTTTGCGCGATTCGCGCCAGCGCACGCCTTCGATCAAGGCCGACATTGTGGCGGCACGGCGGACGCCTTCAGGGATAGGTCCGCTTTCGAGCCAAGTCGCATAGGATTTAGCGCCATGGCTCGCGGCCATCGCGTCATATTGCGAGCATGGATGCGCCGAGAAATAGAAACCAAAGGCTTCCTTTTCGCGGTTCATCTGCTCGCCCGGTGACCATGATATACTTTGATCGATCCGCAATTTGGCGATGTCCGAACCGCCTTCACCGAATAGGCCGCCCTGCCCGCTCTCCCGCGAATCGCGCGCAGATTGCGCTGCGGCTAGCAAAGTTTCTGCCGCCGAATGGACAGCTGCGCGGTTCCGCTCCAGCGCGTCAAAAGCCCCTGCTGCTGCCAGATTTTCTAGACTGCGCCGGTTGAGTTGCGCAGGGTCTGCGCGGTTGGCGAAATCATCAAGGCTGGCAAATGCACCGCCGCTTTCGCGTTCGGCAACCAACGCCTCCATCGCCTTTTCTCCGACATTCTTAATGCCGCCCAAAGCATAGCGCACCGCAAGCCCGCCATGGCCGTCGCCTTCAACGACATATTCGGCTTCGCTTCGGTTGATGTCGGGCGGAAGGCACGCAACCTCCAACCGCCGCATATCGTCGATGAAAATTCCGAGCTTGTCGGTTTGGTGCATGTCGAAGCACATAGATGCCGCGAAAAATTCTTCGGGATGGTGCGTTTTGAGCCAAGCTGTTTGATAAGCGAGCACAGCATAAGCCGCCGCATGGCTCTTGTTGAAACCATAGCCAGCAAATTTGTCGATCAAATCGAACAATTCATTAGCGCGGTTTGACGTGATGCTATGGGCCGCACAGCCAGTCACAAACCGTCCGCGCTGCGCGTCCATTTCGGCCTGGACCTTTTTGCCCATTGCACGGCGCAGCAAATCTGCTTCACCGAGGCTGTAGCCCGCCAGGATCTGCGCGGCCTGCATTACCTGTTCCTGGTAAACGAAAATCCCGTAGGTTTCGTTGAGTACCGGCTCAAGCAAATGGTGCGGATATTCGATTGTCTCCTCGCCATTTTTGCGACGTCCGAACATCGGGATATTATCCATCGGGCCAGGACGATAAAGCGACACGAGTGCAATGATGTCGCCGAAATTGGTTGGCTTAACCGCAGCCAGCGTCCGCCGCATGCCTTCGGATTCCAGCTGGAACACGCCAACCGTATCGCCGCGCTGGAGCAATTCATACACCGCTGGATCATCATGCGGCAGCAGGTCGAGATTGATCTCGACTCCGCGTTTGGCAAGCATCTGGCAGGCCTTTTGCAAGACCGACAGCGTTTTCAGTCCCAGAAAGTCGAACTTTACCAAGCCGGCGCTTTCGACATATTTCATGTCGAACTGCGTGACGGGCATGTCCGACCGCGGATCGCGGTACAGTGGCGCTAACTCGGACAATTCCCGGTCGCCGATGACCACGCCTGCAGCGTGGGTAGAGCTATGCCGAGGTAGCCCCTCCAATTTCATCGCAAGATCGAACAACCGCTTAACCTGTTCATCACGCCGATATTCTTCGCGCAATTCGGCTACGCCGCCCAGCGCGCGCTTCAAATCCCATGGGTCAGTCGGATGGTTCGGCACTTGCTTGCACAGCCGGTCGATCTGACCATAGCTCATCTGCAGCACGCGGCCAGTATCGCGCAAAACTGCGCGTGCTTTCAGCTTCCCGAAAGTGATGATCTGCGCAACTTGACGCGAACCATATTTCTTTTGCACATAGCGAATGACTTCGCCGCGCCGCGTTTCGCAGAAGTCGATATCGAAGTCGGGCATCGATACACGGTCTGGGTTCAGGAACCGTTCGAACAGCAGGCCAAGCTTGATCGGATCGAGGTCGGTGATTGTCAGCGACCAAGCAACCAGCGACCCTGCCCCCGAGCCACGGCCCGGGCCCACCGCAATATCCTGTTCCTTGGCCCATTTGATGAAATCGGCAACGATCAGGAAATATCCGGGGAAACCCATTGAACAGATGACATCGGCTTCGAACTTCAGGCGATCAAAATAGAGTTGCCGTTCGGCGGCATCGGTGATGCCAGCGGTTTCGAGCCGCTTTTCAAGGCCGACGCGCGCATCTTCGCGAAGTTGCGTGTCCTCGGCGGCACGATCACCTGCCAGGCTTGGGAGGATCGGTTCGCGGTACGGCGCACCAATTGCGCAGCGTTGCGCGACGGTCAATGTGTTGGCCAAGGCCTCGGGTATATCCGCGAACAAGGCGCGCATTTGCCTGCCGGTCTTGATCCATGTTTCGCGACTGCTTTTGCGGCGGTCCTGATTCTCGACATATTCGCCGTCGGCAATACATAACATCGCATCATGCGCGTCAAAAAATTCAGGCTCGGCAAAAAAAGCGGGATTGGTTGCGACCAGCGGCACGTCGCGCGCATAGGCCAAATCGATCAGCGCGTTTTCAGCGGCTTCCTCGACAGCATCCTGCCGACGACTTAACTCGATATAGATCCGGTCGGGAAACAGTGACTGCAACTGCGACATATAATCCGAAGCCGCATTGGCTTGGCCCTCGGCGAGCAACCGCGCCAACGCCCCTTCGCCGCCACCGGTTAACGCGATCAGCCCGTCTGTCAGCCCCATAATTTGCTCTAGGGTGACATGCGCATCAAACTCCTCCGGCCGATCAAGATGCGCCATCGACACAAGGCGGCAGAGATTATGATATCCAGCCTCATCCTGCGCGAAGAGCGGCAGCCAGTCGCGCACGAACTGGCCATCGCTTGTCGGTCGCCGAACGCCGAGCAGGCTGCCGATAATCGGTTGAATGCCCTTGGATTTTGCACCATCCTGAAAGGGCATCACGCCGTACAAACCATTGCGGTCGCAAATGGCAATCGCCGGAAATCCGAGCTTTCGTGCGGCTTCCCCTATTGCCTTAGGCTCGATTGCCCCCTCGAGCATCGTGTAGGCCGAGAATACACGTAAAGGGACGAAGGGGACATAAACCATTGGCAGACGTTAGGTCACTGTCTTGCGATTCGCAAACGGGTCAGTCGGGCTTAACTGTGGACAATCATGCACTCTGAGCGAGCAATTTCTCGATGTCTTTGGACAGCGCTTCGGGCTTCACTTGCGGACCATGTCGGGCAACGACCTTGCCTTTGCGGTCGACCAGAAATTTGGTGAAATTCCATTTGATACCGCGCGACCCCATCAGGCCGGCCTGTTGCTGTTTCATATACTGCCAGAGCGGGTCCTCATCGGTGCCGTTGACGTCCACTTTCGCAGCCAACGGGAACGACACGTCGTAGGTTAGCGAACAGAAATTCTTTATCTCTTCTTCGTCGCCTGGCTCCTGCGCGCCGAACTGGTTGCATGGGAAGGCCAGCACTTCGAAACCCTGATCCTTATACTTCCGATAGAGCGCCTCCAGCCCTTCATATTGCGGCGTAAATCCGCATTTGGACGCAGTGTTGACGACTAGCAGAACCTTGCCTGCATGTTCGGCCATGGCCTCGTCCCGCCCACCGGGCATTTTTACGGTGAAATCATAAACGGACATTTGCTCTCTCCCTGTTTAAGCCAATACGCCTTCATGCAGCCGGAAAACCCGGTCCATTTTGGCCGCTAGCCGCTCGTTGTGCGTTGCGACAATCGCCGATGAGCCCTCGTCGCGTACCAAGGCCATGAATTCGCCCAATACCTTATCGGCGGTATGCTCATCAAGATTACCGGTCGGTTCATCCGCCAGCACAAGCTTGGGTCGGTTGGCCAATGCACGCGCAACTGCTACGCGTTGCTGCTCACCGCCCGAAAGCTTTGATGGCCGGTGATGCAACCGCTCGGCAAGGCCCAATTTGGACAACAGATGGGTCGCGCGCTCGGTCGCCGCATCGGGCAAGGCATCAGCGATCAACTGGGGGAGAACCACATTTTCCAGCGCATCGAAATCGGGCAGCAGGTGATGGAACTGGTAAACAAAGCCCAGCTTTTGTCGCCTGATTTCGGTCTGCCGGTCAACACTGGCGGCGCTGACTTCTTCACCATCGAGTTTAATCGATCCGGAGAATCCGCCTTCAAGCAGCCCAACCGCCTGAAGCAACGTCGACTTGCCCGAACCTGATGGCCCGAGCAGCGCAACAAGCTCGCCTTTATCCACGGACAAATTTATACCGCGCAATACCTCTATGGTGACATCGCCTTGCACGAACTGGCGGCGGACATCGATAAGCTCGACAATCTTACTCATAACGCAACACCTGCACAGGATCGGTACTTGCTGCCTTCAACGCAGGATAGAGCGTCGCCAGAAAGCTGAACAATAAGGCCAATCCGCAAATCGCCAGCACCTCAAACGGATCGGTGCGCGACGGCAATTCGGTCAGGAAACGAATCGACGGATCCCACAGGTTTTGCCCGGTCACCAGCTGAATGAAATTGACCACCGATTGCCGGAAATAGAGGAAAATCGCACCCAGGATCATGCCCAGTAATATCCCTGCCGATCCAATCAACAATCCAACGGTCATGAAAATCTTCAGCAATGATTTGCGAGAAGCCCCCATTGTCCGCAATATCGCGATATCGCGCGTCTTTGCGCGCACCAGCATGATCAGCGAAGACAGAATGTTAAACACTGCGACCAAGACTATAATCGACAGCACGACAAACATCGCCACTCGCTCAACCGCCAACGCCTCGAACAGCGACGCATTCATGCTTTTCCAGTCGACGATCAGGCCCTTGTTATCGAGCTTAGGCAGCAACGGCGCCAATATGCGGTTCACATTGTCGGGATCGTCGGTTTTGATTTCGATCATCCCGACTTCGTCGCCGAGCAACATTAATAGCTGCGCGCGCTCGATTGGCATCACCACGAACGCTTTGTCATAATCATAGACACCGACCTCGAAAATCGCGACCACTTCATAGGAAATTTCGCGCGGCACAGTGCCGAATGGCGTAGTCCGGCCCGCAGGGTTGATAATCGTGATGCTCTGCCCGACCTGAACACCCAGATTTTGCGCAAGCCGCGAGCCGATCGCTACGCGATCTTCATTAGAGTTCAGCGCGCGCAAATCGCCAGCGACTGTCTTGCCATCGAGCGTTTCATTGCTGAGGATATCCTCAACCGACATGCCGCGCGCCAATATCGCCTCAACGCGGCCATTATATGTCGTCAGCAAAGGCTGTTCGATCAACGCTGTGGCATTGGTGACGCCGGGCGTTTGTTTGACATCGTCCAGTATCTGCCGCCAGTCCTGCAATCGCCCGCCATAGCCTTGTACCACTGCATGGCCGTTAAGCCCGACAATCTTGTCGAATAACTCTGCGCGAAACCCGTTCATCACGCTCATGACGATAATAAGCGCAGCAACCCCGAGCGCCACGGCGACCAGGCTGATGCTGGCGACAAGGAAAATAAAGCCCTCACCCTTGCCGGGGAGGAGATAGCGTTTGGCCACCATCCGTTCGTATCGTGACAGGATCATCAGCGGCCTTTATTCAGCATTTTTAGCATGCTCGCGGCATTAGTCGGGGCCAAAGCCGCTGGCAAGCTTTGTTGCAAGGCTGCAACAGCTTTTGAAAAAGCGATGTGACGATGACGCTAAGCATTGCAAAGAATCGGTCTGGGGCAGATGAAGACGTGGAATTCGTCGGACGCCCATGTGGCCGAGGGTTCAGGGGGGAAAACTCAGACCCGCCGGTGGGGACCGGCAGAGGACTGAACACTGCGCTAGCAAAGCTGCAATGCGAGACCGTTCGGATAATTCCGGGCGGTCTTGTTTTTTGGTCTGCATTTTTCTCTTGAAATTATTTGCTCCAAACCCATCTTAAAATCCGGACGCCCCAACAGGGTCCAAACATGACCGCAGGTGCCATTTGGGCCTGCTCCAAACCAAATTGCTTTAAGGAGAATTTGACATGACACGTTTTGATTTCACCCCCTATCGCCGCAACACTGTCGGTTTTGACCGGTTGTTCGAGCTGCTCGAAAATAATGGCCGGGTGGCACAGAATGAAAATTATCCGCCTTTCAATATCGAACGTACCGGCGAAAACGATTATAAAGTTACTGTCGCTGTTGCCGGTTTTAAATCGGACGAGATCGAGATTACTGCACAGCAGAATCTGCTGATCGTTGCAGGCCAGAAAGATGCCGACAGCAACGACAACCGCGATTTCCTGCATATGGGCATTGCCAGCCGCAATTTCGAACGCAAGTTCCAGCTTGCCGACCATATCCATGTCACCGACGCCGATCTGGCCGATGGTTTGCTGACCATCACTTTGGTTCGCGAAGTGCCCGAGGAGCTGAAGCCGCGCAAGATCAACATCGGTTCGCAACCAGCCGCAACGGTCATCGAATATGATGCCGATGCAAAGAAAAAAGACAGCAAGGCTGCTTAATCTATAAAGTTGGGTCGGCCGAGCAATCGGCCGCCGCTAATTGATGAAAGGTTCGGGGCGGTCGAGCAATCGGCCGCCCCAGGCACATCTGCGCCCTCCCTCATCGCGTCAGCCCGGGTCGCAATTGGGCCGACGGATGCGGATCTGAATTAATCCTTGGTTACATCAGATAATGATGATGTTTAAACTACCGCAAATTTCTGACAATTTGATTATCAAACCAGCCGGCTTTGTTTCACGGCCGCTTCGACAAAGCTCGCAAATAAAGGGTGAGGTGCAAAGGGTTTCGACTTCAGTTCAGGATGGAACTGCACGCCAATAAACCACGGATGGTCGGGCCGCTCGACGATTTCTGGCAGCTCGCCGTCGGGTGACATGCCACTGAAGACAAGGCCGCCTTGCTCCAACGCCTGTTTGTAATGCGCGTTGACTTCGTAGCGGTGACGGTGGCGTTCCGAAATATCGCTCGCGCCATAGATACTCGCAACATGGCTGTTGCCTGTCAGCTTAGCTTCATATGCACCAAGCCGCATCGTTCCGCCGAGATCGCCGCCGGCCTCGCGTTTCTGCAAGCCTTCTTCGCTCATCCATTCGGTGATAATGCCGACGATGGGCTCATCGGTCGGGCCGAATTCGGTGCTCGATGCAGCGGTAATTCCAGCGGTATTTCGCGCGCCTTCGATGCACGCCATTTGCATACCGAGACAAATTCCAAAAAACGGCACCTGCCGCTCGCGCGCAAATTTGACCGACGCGATTTTGCCTTCCGAACCGCGCTCGCCAAAGCCGCCAGGCACGAGAATCGCGTGCATTGGCTCCAACGCGGCCGCGATGTCATTTTCGGATTGCTCGAATAACTCGGCATCGATCCATTTCACGTTGACCTTGACCCTATTAGCCAGCCCGCCGTGAACCAGCGCCTCGTTCAACGACTTATACGCATCAGCTAGACCAACATATTTGCCGACGACGCCAATAGTTACTTCACCCTCGGGGTTGGTCTGACGGTCGATAATATCGTCCCAACGCGACAGGTCAGGTTCACCGGCTGCATCCAAACCGAATGCCTGAAGTACTTCGGTATCAAGCCCCTCGGCATGATATTGCAGCGGCACCGCATAGATGCTTTTCGCATCGAGCGCCGGAATAACAGCTTCCTTGCGAACGTTGCAAAAGGCGGCGATTTTGGCGCGTTCGTTTTCCGGCAATGGATGTTCGCAGCGGCAAAGCAGTATGTCGGGTTGGACCCCCAATGATGCCAGCTCGCGCACGCTATGCTGCGTTGGCTTGGTTTTCAGTTCTCCCGCTGCAGCGATGTACGGCACCAGAGTGACATGTACCGACAGGGTCTGGTCGCGACCAAGATCATTCCGCAATTGGCGAATAGCCTCGATAAACGGCAGCGACTCGATATCGCCGACGGTACCGCCGATTTCGCACAGAACGAAATCGAGATCGTCTGTTTCAGCCTTGGCAAATTCCTTGATTGCATCGGTGACGTGCGGAATGACCTGCACAGTGGCGCCGAGATAATCGCCGCGCCGTTCGCGCTGGATGATCTGCTGATAGATGCGGCCAGAGGTGACATTGTCCGACTGGCGCGCTGACACGCCAGTAAACCGTTCATAATGACCAAGATCGAGATCGGTTTCGGCGCCATCATCGGTCACATAGACTTCGCCATGCTGATAGGGCGACATGGTGCCTGGATCGACGTTTAGATAGGGATCGAACTTGCGGATGCGAACGCGGTACCCGCGCGCCTGCAACAGAGCCGCGAGCGACGCCGCCATAAGACCTTTGCCAAGCGAGGAGACCACGCCACCGGTGATGAAAATGAACCGTGCCATGGGAGGAAAGGCTTAAAGCGCCTTTGCGTCAAAAGACAAGCGGGCGAATCCCCGATGACCAAATAAATTTGTGCAAAAGCGGTTTTGCCGCCCGGTCGAAATTTATTTGTCGAGCGGGACTTCGGTTGCTGGCGGCGCGGTCTCGGTCGTCGCAGGAGCAACAGCAGCGGGGTCGGTCCCGGCAGCAGGAGCGGTCGGCGTTGCCGGAACTTCGGTGCGCTCAAGAGTCGTGTCGATATTGGATGTGCCGCCTTCGCGTGCCGCAACGAATGCGAGCGAGATCGACAACAAGACAAATAAAGTCGCCAATATCGTCGTTGTCCGGGTCATGAAATCGGCGGCACCGCGCGCCGACATCAATCCAGATGGGCTTCCCCCCATTCCAAGGCCGCCACCTTCCGAACGCTGCATCAAGATGACGCCGACGAGCGAGGCTGCTACAATTGCCTGTACGACAATGAGAAAATGAAAAAGACCCATGAATAATTCCGACGTTAAAGGGCGTCATCGCGCCGTTGATGCGGCCCACATAGCGAGCACGCCCACATTCTTCAAGCTATTCGCCCGAATTGGCTGCAGCCGCCAGTATGGGCTCGAATTTTGCCGCACTCAGGCTTGCGCCACCGATCAGGCCACCGTCGACATCGGGAATTGCCAGTAACATTGTGGCATTTTCACCGTTCATCGATCCGCCGTATAATAGGCGAAACTTTTTACCTGTTTCACCAAAACGGCCGACGAGTTGTTCGCGGATAGCGGCATGCATTTCTCGCACGTCTTTTTCTTCCGGAATCCGTCCTGTACCGATGGCCCATACAGGCTCGTAAGCGATGCTCAGCCAGTCAGCACTGCTGTTAGCGGGCAGTGAATGCTGTAACTGGCCCAATACGATTTCCAACGCTCGCCCGGCATCGCGTTCCTGCAAAGTCTCCCCGACACAGACGATTACATTTAAACCCTCAATTCGGGCGGCTTCAGCTTTGCCGCGAATATCGGCGTCGGTTTCATGCTGTGCAGCGCGGCGCTCGCTATGACCGATTATCGTGACCCTAGCCCCTGCATCGACCAGCATTGCAGCCGCCACGCAACCGGTATGCGCGCCCGAAGCTGTGGCGTGGCAGTCCTGCCCCCCAATCGAAAATTCTGGAAGTGCGGCCGCCGCGCGCTCAATCAGCGTTGCTGGAATGCAAATTGCGCTGTCGACCGAAGGATAGGCCGCGGCCATTGTCGCAATCGCCGCAATTTCATGCAAATCAGCCGACGTGCCGTTCATTTTCCAGTTGCCGACTATATATTTGCGCATGACTTACCCTTTTTGTTGCAGTGCGAATCTAGTGCGGCGCTATGCCCTTGTTTCGCAAGCTGCTGCAAGCCCGTGACGCTATGCCCCCCTTGATTGCATGGGCCTTGCCGCCTAAAGCGACTGGCAAATTGGCACATTGGTGCAGATTACAGGATTCCATAACCGCATGATCACTTTCATCCGCTCACTTATCAATTCCAAATTCGGAGCGATCTTCGCTCTGATATTTATCGGCATGATTGCGGTCGCCTTTGCACTTGGCGATGTTACTGGGTCGGGCAGTTTCGGCGGATTGAGCGGTGGTAATGTCGCCAAAGTCGGCAACCGGAATATCACGCTCGGCGAACTGAACGATTCTTTGCAGAACCGGCTGAAGGCCGAACGACAAAATAATCCGACGCTGGACATGGCAAGCTTTGTTGAAGGCGGCGGGCTTGATTCTACGCTTGAGCAATTGATCAACCGGTACGCGATTGCGGTGTTTGGCGACGAAACGGGCGTCGCTGTCAGCAAGCGTCTGATCGATTCCGAAATTCGCAAAATTCCCGGCGCAATGGGATTGGATGGCAAATTCAGTGCCGACGCCTTCCGTGCATTTGCGCAACAAATCGGCGTCAGCGAAGACGCTATCCGCGAAGATATCACGCAAGGTCTGTTCACGCAGCAAATTCTGCCAGCAGCCGCCAGCGGCCCGGCCGCGCCCGACAGCTTGGTCCTGCCTTTTGCATCGTTAATGCTCGAAAAGCGCTCAGGACAGGTCGCATCGATTCCTTCTTCGGCATTTTTCCCTTCGGCCCCTCCATCTGAGGCCGTGCTGACAAAATATTACACGGATAACGCGGTCAAGTTCACGATGCCCGAACGCCGCGCCATCAGCTATGCAATTTTCGATAACTCAATCATCTCCGCCAAGGCCAAGCCGTCAGACGCTGACATTGCGTCTTATTATAAGGCAAATGCCGCGAAATATGCCGCATCGCAGACGCGCAATATCAGCCAGGTTATTGTTCCGACCGAAGCTGCGGCGAAATCGGTTGTGGCGCAGGTCAGCGGCGGCAAATCGCTGGCGCAAGTGGCGAATGAACTTGGGCTTTCGGTGACGACACTGAACGGCGTTGCCAAGATCAATTTGAGCGGTAGCGCTTCACCTGCGGTTGCCGATGCAGTATTCGCCGCGGCCCAAGGCGGCATTGCGACGCCCGCGCGTGGAAAGCTTGGCTGGGCGGTGGTGCGTGTCGATGCGATCAACCAGATTGCCGCAAAATCGTTGGCGCAGGCACGCAGCGAAATTGAAACAGAATTGACTAAGACCCGCAGTGAAGAAATGCTGACCGAAATGACGGCGGAGATTGAGGATGCCTTTGCCGACGGTTCGACAATCGCAGATATGGCAAAAGCCAATGGCTTGAGCGTCGAAACATCGCCTAAATTGTTCGCCAACGGTCAAAATCCCGCCAACCCCGCTTATAAGCCGATTCCTGAAATGCAAGTCATATTGCCCGCCGCGTTTCAGTTGGAAACCGATGGCGAGGCGCAACTGGTCGAGCTGGTCCCCGGTGAGAAATTCGCAATGGTGGCGGTGGCTGATTTTGACGAAGCCGCTCCGCCTCCACTCGCGTCGGTGCGTCCGCTGGTGCAGCAACAGTGGGCGCTGACCGAAGGCGCTAAAGCAGCACGGGCAACCGCCGAACGCGTGCGCAAGGCAGTCGATAGCGGCCTGACCCTGCAAGCCGCGCTCGCCGCTGCCAAGGTCCAAGGCGCGGTCATCGAGAGCATCAATGGCACGCGCGCCGACTTGTCCAAGGAAGGCCAGCCGATATCGCCCCCGCTATCTTTGATGTTCGCAATGAAAAAAGGCACCGCAAAAACGCTGCAAGGTGGCCAGAATCGCGGATGGTATGTGGTCTATCTCAACGAAGTCGTCAAAGGCGATGCAAGCGGCAATGCCGAGATGCTGCGTGCGCGCAAGCAAGAGATTACCGGTCTGTTGCAAACCGAATATGGCGCTCAGTTGGTTGCGGCAGCCGCCAAAGCTGTTGGCGTTGAAAAGAACGAGGACGGCATCAAGGAGCTACGCACCCGCCTGTCGAATCGTGACGCCAACTAAACCGACGCTGATATGGCGTAAGCGGATTGCCGATACCGAGACGCCGGTGTCGGCGGCGCTGAAGCTGTTTGAGCCCGAACGCGGCGATTTTATCCTGGAGTCGGTTGAGGGTGGAGAAACGCGTGGTCGCCATAGTCTGATCGGCATTGCGCCGGACCTGGTATTTCGGGCTGCCGGTGACAGAGCCGAAATCAATCGTCATTGGCTGACCGACCGCGAGGCATTTGAGCCTGAACCGGTGCCCACATTGGGAGCGTTACGGGCATTAGCAGCCTCATGCCGGATGGATGTGCCGGAGGAATTGCCGCCTGCATTGGCGTGTCTCGTAGGCTACTTCGGTTATGAAACCATCGGGCTGGTCGAGAAACTTCCGCGGGCGCCGCAGTCCGAACTCGAATTGCCCGATATGCTGTTTGTTCGGCCAACCGTCATTTTGGTATTCGACCGGCTGAAAGACGAGATGTTTCTCGTTTCACCTATTTGGTCGGGTGCCGACGACACGCCCGCTGTCGAACTTGCTAACGAGCGGCTCGATGAGGCCGAGCGGCTTCTGGACAAGTCTGTGGATAAAGCTGTCGCTAACCGCCCCGGATCTGCCGACGCTTTACAGCTAAGTCCAGTCCTGCCCGCCGACCGCTATCGCCAAATGGTGCTCCGCGCCAAAGACTATATTGCGGCAGGTGACATCTTCCAGGTCGTCCTCGCCCAGCGCTTCACCGCGCCATTCGCGCTGTCGGCAGTCGACCTCTACCGCGCACTCCGCCGCATAAACCCCTCGCCTTTCCTGTATTTCCTCGACCTGCCCGACTTCGCCATTGTCGGCTCAAGTCCCGAAATTCTCGTCCGTGCGCGCGGCGGTGAAGTCACGATCCGGCCCATTGCCGGAACGCGGCCGCGCGGTAAAAATTCTATTGAAGACGCAGAAAACCGCGCCTCTTTACTGGCCGACCCCAAGGAACGTGCAGAGCATCTGATGCTGCTTGACCTCGGCCGTAACGATGTCGGCCGAGTCACTAAAGGCGGCAGCGTGACCGTCACCGACAGCTATATGGTCGAGCTTTACAGCCATGTGATGCATATCGTTTCCAACGTGGTTGGCGAATTGGCACCCGACAAGGACGCCATCGACGCTCTGTTCGCAGGCTTCCCCGCAGGCACCGTCAGCGGCGCACCTAAGGTTCGCGCTTGCGAGATTATCGCCGAACTCGAACCCGAAACACGCGGAGCCTATGCAGGCGGCGTCGGCTATTTCTCACCCAATGGCGACATGGATAGTTGCATTGTGTTGCGCACCGGAATCGTTAAAGACGGCGTCCTCCACGTACAGGCAGGCGCAGGCATCGTCGCCGACAGCGAACCGGAATATGAACAGCGCGAGTGTGAAGCAAAGGCGGGAGCATTGATTGCAGCGGCGCGCGAGGCAGTGAAAGTTGCCGGAGAGGCAGGGTTTGGTCAATGATCCTAGTCGTCGACAATTATGACAGCTTCACCTGGAACCTCGTCCATTATCTGATGGAGCTGGGCGCTGAGGTCGAGGTTGTGCGCAACGACGATATGTCGGCGGGACAGGCGTTATCGTCTGGCGCGCAGGCTTTCCTAATTTCGCCGGGGCCCAAGACGCCGAATGAAGCTGGCGTCAGCCTCGATCTGGTTGCTGCCTGCGCCGATGCGGGCAAGCCGTTGCTGGGCGTGTGCCTTGGGCATCAGACTATTGGCCAGCATTTCGGCGGAACCGTTGCGCGCGGCGGTTTGATGCATGGCAAGACTTCGCCGGTGGCTCATGACGGCAGCGGGTTGTTCGCCGGCCTGCCTTCGCCCTTCACCGCAACGCGCTATCATAGCCTGATCGTCGAGAATATTCCAGACAGCCTGATCGTCAACGCAACCAGCGACGACGGTCATGTAATGGGTTTCCGGCATGCGACGTTGCCAATCCACGGCGTTCAGTTTCACCCCGAAAGCATCGCCACCGAACATGGCCATGCAATGCTGGCGAACTTCATGCGGATTGCAGGCATGGATG
>LNFK01000019.1 GCA_001464315.1 Sphingomonadales bacterium Ga0077559
CCCTTCGGCCCCCTGCCCGACCCGCAACATCTGTTCGGTCACGACGAGGCCGCACAGGCCTTTGCCGATATCCTCGACGCGCGCGCGACCGAAGATGAAATCGAAGCCTTCCTCGTCGCACTCTCGGCCCGCGGCGAGACAATGGTCGAAATCGCTGCTGCGGCGCAAGCGATGCGCGAGCGGCTTATTCCAATCGAGGCGCCTGAAGGCGCCATCGACGTCTGCGGCACAGGCGGCGACGGGCATCACACTCTCAACGTTTCGACCGCTGTATCGATCGTCGTAGCAGCCTGTGAAGTACCAGTCGCCAAGCACGGCAACCGGGCCGCGTCTTCCAAAGCCGGTGCGGCGGACACTCTGGAAGCTCTCGGCCTCGACATGGAGCGCGCAGGGCGAATGGCGGAGGAAACGCTTAAAGACCTAGGCATTTGCTTCCTATTCGCCGCCAACCACCACCCAGCGATGAAGCGGATCCAGCCCATCCGTCAACGCATCGGCAAACGTACCATCTTCAACCTGATGGGGCCACTTGCCAACCCGGCCCGCGTTAAACGCCAGCTTATCGGAATCGCTCGCCCAGCCTATGTGCCGGTCTATGCCGAAGCGCTGCATCATCTCGGTACCGAACATTCGCGGATCATTTCGGGCGATGAAGGGCTAGACGAATTGAGCCTTGCCGGCGGTAACGAAGTCGCAGTCGTCGAGCCCGAAGGCGTTCGGTTCCAACGCACCAGTGCC
>LNFK01000020.1 GCA_001464315.1 Sphingomonadales bacterium Ga0077559
GATCGTAACCCCCGAAGACTGCGATGAAGAGGCCGAACCAGTAGGGGCGACGTCCGACGTGCGTCTGCGCTTTGGCTTTGTGCCATATGCGGTCAACGTGAACGTAGGCAAACTGCTGCCGCTTAATTTCATCGCCGACCAATGGACATATCAATCGCGAGAAGCCACCTTTGAGGCCCAAACCGACCCCAACGCGTACGATGCCAATTATGGAACCGAAGGGCCCATAGTCCAAACCACGACGGTACCGCAAACAGCGCCCGGCAATACCGGTTGGTCGAACCAGTCCACCAATTTGAACCATCCCAATGGTCAGCAATATTCCTATCTTTATCAACGTGCGAACTCCGGGACATCATGTGTCACCGGAATACCGCAGGTTCCCAACCCTACGGCGACGGGCAATCTGGTGGCTAACGGGCAGTCCCCCGCCACGCCTGTTTATCCCGAAAGCTCTGTTACAAAATATTATTATCGAACCAACACCGGTTCGACTTTTCAATATCAATATATCGCGACGCAAACAGGGAATGGCAACAACAGGAAATTTTACTGCCAGTTGCAACGTCGGACGGTCGACCAGACATCGACGCGTATCAATTACAGCTCCACTGTCCCGATAACTTGGGCGTATAATCCGTCATTCCTGCGCTGGACTTACAAGCCTACCACTTTCAACGTAAGTGGGCTGAAAGATACTACTAATAACGGCTGGAACAGCGCCGTAAATCTGCCGATCGGCAATAGCGGGACCAATCGTTCGGTGACATGGAACGGCTGTATTGAGGAACGCCAGACTGCGCGTATCAACGACGGCGATCCATCCGATAACTGGGATCCTATCCCTGAAGACGCCCTCGACATGGACATCGAACTGGCACCAGATCCCGCCAATCCTGCGACTTTGTGGGGACCAATGCTTGCCGGTGCACTATACACGCGTGATATTCAGAATATCGGCAACACAACCAACACCTTCCAGACCACCAGCAATTCGACAAGTAACTGGCATTCCTTCAATGGGAACAACTACGATACCGACACTGTAAGTGAGAACTGCCCTAGCGAGGCGCAACTATATCAGGAAATGGGTGGTACTGCATTCTCGAACTACATGTCTGGCCTGCAAACGGGTGGAAACACCTATCATGATATCGGATTGTTATGGGGTGCCCGCTTGATGGCACCAAATGGTATCTTCAGCGCACTCACATCGGATACCGACACCTGGGTCGAACGGCATATGGTTTTCATGACCGATGGCGACACCGTTGCCAGCAACGTCAATTACGCAGCGCACGGCTTGCATTGGTGGGACCGGCGGCAGAATAGCGGCGCAAGCGCCCCAAGCAATGAGTGGCTCGTAGCCAATATCAATGCACGCACGCAAGCCATCTGTGACTGGGTTAAAAACGAAAATATCACCTTGTGGGTTGTTGCCTTTGGTGAAGGCATTTCAAATAACACCAAAGCAAATCTGCAAAATTGCGCAACTGAAGGCCGCTATTTCGAAGCGGACGACACTGCAGGTCTTGTCAGCAAGTTCAAAACGATCGCGAACCAGATTTCCGCGCTTCGTCTGACGCAATAAGGGATATTCTGAAATGCTACATGCGCTCCGCACGATCCGCCGCAATCAATCCGGCACTTCGATCACTGAATTCGGCCTGATCGCTCCGGTCGTCCTGATCATGTTGTTGGGCACCTATGACGTCGGCCATGAAATGTACGTCAAGTCGGTGCTCAACGGCGCGTTGCAGGAGGTTGGGCGCAACTCGGCGCTTGAAGGAGCGACCAATGCCGACCAGCGCGCTGAAATCGACGAAAGGCTGACGCAATCGGTCAAAGGCGTCGTGCCCAATGCCGAAGTCGAAGTCACACGACGCTATTATAAGACTTTCAGCCAAGCTGCGGCGGCACAGGCCGAAGATGTCATTGAAGATGACGAAGACGCGAACAACCAATGTGATGAGGGCGAGAGCTTCATGGATGCCAACCACAATGGAAAATGGGATAAAGACGGCGGCACCGATGGCCAGGGCGGCGCAAAAGACGTGGTCATCATCGGCGTAACATTACGTTACGACCGGCTTTTCCCGTCGGCATCATTCATCGGGTACGGCAGTGATGTCATCCTTGTGTCCGACTCGGTCATTGCTAACCAACCATATGGCCAGCAGACACAATTCGCACCGCCAGTACCGGTCGCATGTGAGGCGGAGGAAGCTTAAATGAAAAAATTCCTGAAACGACTGCGCGACGACAATAGCGGCCTGGCCCTTGTGGAATTTGCGGTGTCGCTTCCGTTTTTCATGACGTTGACCGTCGGCGGATTTGAAACCGCTAACTATGCCTATGTCCACATGCGGCTGAACCAGCTGACGATCGAAACCGCAGATGGCGCAGCGCGAATGGGCGAAGGCGAGGTTCTGGCTTCGAAAACTATCGATGAAGCGCAGATCAATGACGTATTTGCTGGCACGATCCGTCAAGGGGAGAGTATTCTGCTCGGCGGCGAGCATGAATATAAAGACCCCGGCACCGGCGAAGTGACATTACGCGGCAATGCGCTGATTATTCTATCCAGCGTAGAACCGGTCGAGGATTTTGACGAAGATGATCCTAAATACCGCATCCGTTGGCAGCGGTGTATCGGAACCGGCGAACAGTTCGAACCTCAATATGGCACGGTCGAAGAGTCGACTGAGATTGACGGTGTAGGTCCGGCAGGTCGCTTCGCTGTCCCGCCCGATGACGGCGCACTGATGTTTGTTGAAACGCACTATTTTTTCCGCCCGGTCATCCTGAATGGATTCTCCCAATTAGGTGAGCAAAGCATAACGAAGACCGCATCGATGGTCGTCAGGGATGTGCGCGACTACACCGGCGGCGAAGAAGGCGTTTACCAGATCGACGGCGTGGCCGCTTCCAGCTGCGGCTTTGCAGCTTAGACCAGAGGGCAATACCTGCGGGATGCTAACGCTTATCTGACGATTTTGCGGACGCAATCGGCAATTTTGTCGGCATTGATCAGCGTCGCCTTTTCCAGATTGGCGGCGTAGGGCATCGGCACATCCTCGTTGGTCACGCGCATAACCGGCGCATCGAGATCGTCAAAACCTTCTTCCATGCAGATAGCGATTATTTCGCTGCCGACCGAACATGTCGGCCAGCCCTCTTCGGCGACAATCAGGCGGTTTGTTTTCGCAAGGCTGGTCAGCACCGTCGCCTTATCAAGCGGACGGATCGTGCGCAGGTCGATGACCTCGGCACTAATCCCCTCACCTGCCAGTTTCTCGGCGGCTTCGAGCGCTAGCCCTACGCCGATTGAGTAGCTGACGATAGTGACATCGGTCCCTTCGCGCATGATCCGCGCCCTGCCGATCGGCAGGACATGGTCGCCTTCCGCCGGAACCTCGAACGTGCGACCGTAAAGCAGCTCGTTTTCAAGAAACACTACCGGATCTTCGCAGCGGATAGCGGCCTTTAGCAGTCCCTTGGCATCTGCCGCGTCATATGGTGATATGACGATCAGCCCGGGAACGCTGGCATACCATGGTGCGTAGTTCTGGCTATGCTGTGCGCCCACGCGTGCTGCTGCGCCATTGGGCCCGCGGAACACGATGGGGCAGCGCATCTGCCCGCCCGACATATAATTGGTTTTCGCGGCTGAATTGATGATGTGATCGATTGCCTGCATCGCAAAGTTGAAGGTCATGAATTCAATCACCGGGCGAAGTCCGCCCATAGCCGCGCCCGTGCCGATTCCAGCGAAACCATATTCGGTGATTGGCGTGTCGATAACCCGGCGTGCGCCGAATTCATCGAGCAGACCTTGAGTGACCTTGTACGCGCCTTGATATTCGGCGACTTCTTCGCCCATGACAAACACGCGGTCGTCGCGCCGCATCTCTTCTGCCATCGCGTCGCGCAAGGCTTCGCGGAGCGTAACCGAGGTCATTGCCGTGCCAGCAGCGGTTGCAGGGTCGGATTTAACGGGCGCCGGTGCAGCCGTGGCAGTGGGCGTAGGCTGTTCGTTTTCTGGCGCGGTCGGCGTAGCCTTAGCCTCGACAGCTTTCGGCGCAGCTTTGGTGGTGGCCTCTTCATCTTCCCCAGCAATCAACGCAATTACCGTTCCTACCTTCACGCCATCGGTACCTTCAGGCACGGTAATCGACGTAATCACGCCTTCATCAACCGCTTCAAACTCCATCGTCGCCTTGTCGGTTTCGATCTCGGCCAAAATGTCGCCTGACTTGACGCTGTCGCCTTCCTTCACCAACCATTTGGCGAGCGTGCCTTCTTCCATCGTCGGTGAAAGCGCCGGCATTTTGAGTTCGATCGCCATCAATACTGCTCCACCAGCACGTCTGTGTACACTTCGGACAAATCCGGCTCGGGCGATGTTTCGGCGAAATCGGCGGAATTATTTACGATGGTCCGGATTTCCTTTTCGAGTATCTTCAACTGGTCTTCGCCAACTCCCATTTCGGCGAGATAGGCTTTGCAGCCTTCGATGGGGTCGCTGTTGTCACGTACCGACTGTACCTCGTCGCGGCTGCGATATTTGGCCGGGTCGGACATCGAGTGCCCGCGATAGCGGTAGGTTTTCATTTCAAGCAACACCGGCCCCTTGCCGCTGCGTACCCAGTCTAGAGCGACTTCAGCCGCTCCGCGCACTGCCAGCACGTCCATCCCATCGACCTGAATCCCAGGAATCCGGAAGCTTTCACCACGTCGGTACAGCTGGTCTTCCGACGAAGCACGGTTGACGCTGGTGCCCATGGCGTATTGGTTGTTCTCGATCACGAAAATGATCGGCAGCTTCCACAGCTCGGCCATGTTGAAGCTTTCGTAGACCTGCCCCTGGTTCGACGCACCATCGCCGAAATAGGCAAGGCACACTCCGCCGTCGTTCGCATATTTATGCCCGAAGGCGAGGCCAGCGCCGAGCGAGACCTGCGCACCGACGATACCGTGGCCGCCATAGAATTTGTGGCTTGTCGAAAACATATGCATCGACCCGCCCTTGCCTTTGGATATGCCAGCAGCGCGTCCGGTGAGTTCCGCCATGATGACGTTCGGATCGATGCCGTAAGCCAGCATGTGGCCGTGGTCGCGATATCCCGTGATAACGCTGTCCTTACCTGGCGTCAGCGCGGATTGAAGTCCGATCGCAACGGCTTCCTGCCCAATGTACAAATGGCAGAAACCACCAATAAGGCCCAGGCCATATAATTGCCCAGCTTTCTCTTCGAAGCGGCGAATAAGCAGCATCTGCCGGTAGAACTCGAGCAGTTCTTCTTTGGACGCTTTGTATGGCACTGGCTCCATTGGCCGTTCGCGATTGGCACGCGCCGCATCCTCACTGACACTGGCTTTCTTCGGAGCTATTTTTTTCGCAGGCGTCTTTGCCAAGGCGGTTATCCTCTTCGGTGTGTACCCTGCCGCCTAATCAAAATGCAGAGGGATGAAAAGCGCTTTTCCGTAACGAAAAGACCTGCATAGCTATTCATTTCAATGGGACGACGACCTCATCGGGGGCAACGACGTTCAATTCCTTGCGCATCAACTCCCCCGCCAGATCGGGATCGACATTGTCGCGGTCGAGCAATAGCTGCCGGTTGCGAAGCGCATCGCGTTCCTTCTGCAACTGCGCAAGTTCGACTTTCCGTTCGCTGAGCGCGGCACGATAATCGGTCCACGCAATGATGCCGGTGGGCCCAAGCAGCGCGTAAGACGCGATCCCAAGCAGCGCAACAAGCGCCAGCCCCGGTCCGATGACCGATTTCATATATTCTGGATTTTTCTTGCCGCGCGCCATGACTGATCGGCGTCATAGCGCGAATTGCGATTCTAGCAAAGCCGCGGATCAGCGGAAAATCGAACGCCCCGCATATTGCGCCGCGCCGCCCAATTCTTCCTCAATGCGGATGAGCTGATTATACTTGGCGAGCCTGTCAGACCGCGCAAGGCTGCCGGTCTTGATCTGTCCGCAGTTGGTTGCAACCGCGAGATCGGCGATGGTTGCATCTTCGGTTTCGCCAGAACGGTGCGACATCACCGCTGTGTAGGACGCACGGTGCGCCATCGATACGGCCGCAAGCGTTTCGGTCAGCGTGCCGATCTGGTTGACCTTGACCAGCAGCGAGTTCGCCAGCCCCTTGCCGATGCCCATTGACAGCCGCTCGGGATTGGTCACGAACAGGTCATCGCCGACCAACTGGACTTCGTGTCCGATCTTGTCGGTAATCGCCTTCCAGCCTTCAAAATCATCCTCGCTCATTCCGTCTTCGATCGAGCGGATCGGATAGTCCTTGCACAAAGCCGCGAGATAATCGGCCATTTCATGAGGGGTCAGCGATAGCCCCTCGCCCGATATCTCGTATTTGCCGTTCTTGAAAAACTCGGTTGCCGCGCAATCTAGCGCCAACACGACCTCGTCGCCAGCCTTGAAGCCAGCCTTTTCAATCGAAGCCATGATAAAGTCTAGCGCATCGCGCGTCGAGGCAAGGTTCGGCGCAAATCCGCCCTCGTCGCCAACCGCTGTCGCCAAACCCTTTTCGTGCAGACCTTTTTTCAGCGTATGGAAAATCTCCGAACCCCAACGCACCGCTTCGGCAATGGAGTCGGCGCCCACGGGCATGACCATGAATTCTTGGAAATCGATCGGGTTATCGGCATGCTCCCCGCCGTTGATGATATTCATCATCGGCACTGGCAGGACATGCGCGTTGACCCCGCCGACATAGCGGTAGAGCGGCAATCCGCGCGCGTCGGCGGCGGCTTTGGCGACGGCGAGACTGACGCCAAGTATAGCGTTCGCCCCCAGATTGGATTTGTTGTCGGTTCCATCGAGGTCGATCATTACTTGATCGACATCTTCTTGGTCTTCGGCATCGAGGTCGATCAATGCTTCTCTGATGTCGCCGTTTACAGCCTCGATTGCTTGCAGAACGCCCTTGCCCATGTAACGCGCCGTGTCGCCGTCGCGCTTTTCAACAGCTTCATACGCGCCGGTGGATGCACCTGAAGGTACGGCGGCGCGGCCAAAGCTGCCATCCTCAAGCAACACATCGACCTCGACCGTAGGGTTGCCTCGGCTATCGAGGATTTCGCGGGCATGGATGTCAAGGATTGCGGTCATTTTTCGGGCTCCAATTGGTGCGTGCGGGAACGTAAGCGCGCATCTATCGTTGAGTGGATGATTTGGCAACGAAGTGCATACATATACATTTCACCCGGCAACTTTAGGTGCTATAGTTGACTAAGGCACCCGCAGTACCAATATTCCTCTAAACATGCGCCCAACACAAAGAAGGAGTTCCAAATGGCAGAAACTGCAAAACCAGAGGCAGCTGTAAAGCCTGCACCCAAAACCGCAGCAAAACCGAAAACGGCGCCGAAAAAATCGGTTTCAGCGACCAAGCCGAAGGCATCCGCCAAAGCTGTTGCCAAAGCGGCACCGCATAAAGGCAAGACCGAAGACGTCAAAAACAAGGTCAAATCAGATATGAACGATTTCAAAGCCAAGGCTACTGAAAGCGCCAAAGCCGCCGCCGAAAAAGGCAAGGACCGCGCCACTGAAGCGGTTGGTAGCATTGGCAAGCTGATCCGCGACAGCGCTGCCACCATTGATGACAATGTTGGCAAGCAATATGGCGATTACGCTCGCAGCGCCGCCGATATGGTCGAAGGCTTTGCCGGCAAGATGGACGCAAAAGATGTCGACGCACTCGCCGAAGACGCCCGTCAGTTCGTCCGCAAAAGCCCCGCTGTCGCGATTGGCGCCGCTGCCGCAATTGGCTTTGTGCTTGCTCGCCTGGTCCGTTCAGGCGGCAAGGACGCTTGATTTTTACGTAACCGGCGGCATTGCAAAATGCCGCCATTGGCCGATAAGCGAGTCCGATGAAGATAGACGAACATCAGGACAAAGCGCCGGACGACGTGCCGCCAACTGTTGAGCCCCCGATAGAACCGACTGCCGGCGAACAGGTGTCGATGGTAATCGAAGACCTTCGCGAGATGATTCACGCCGAGATGCGCTATCATCGGTCTCGCCTCGATTACACGCGGCATGTATTTCGTTGGGCATTTCGGTACGGCGTTATGGCTGCGTTTGCGCTTAGCGGAGCATCGATTGCGCTGGTGATCGGACTCGTGCTGACTTTGTCACCATTGATCGGTCCCTTAGGCGCAACGCTAGTCGTCACCTTGAGTTTCGCGATTATCGGAGCTATTTTCGGATTGCAGGCACGAAAGTGGATGAGGAAAGTTTACTTTCCGGAGATGCAGAAAAATGTCGACGATCTTACCTAAAGAGCCGGTAATAACAGACCGCGAAAGCGTGATCCTGTCCAATGCCGAACGCCGTCATTTGCGCCGAAAGTTTCGGGGGAGCATAGAGGCGGCGCGCGAAGTACTCGCTCCCCGGAACCAACTTAACAAATTTATTGCGCGAAAAACTGCTGAAACGGCGCGCGTGGCAGGTGACGCTGTTCATATTGCGAAGAAAAATGCGCCCTTGATCGGCGCAATTGGGTTGGGCGCACTGATTTATGCGGCGCGCCGCCCGATTTCGGATTGGATTTCGCGTTTGCGAAAGAGTAAAACTAACACGCCGGATGGCGACTGATATAGGAACGAAAAATGAGCAACATTGGCGACAGCATTAAATCCGCAGCTGACAGCGCGAAAGAAGGCCTGGCCACCGCAAAGGCAAAAACAACGGAAACCAGCGCGGCTGCGCGTGAAAAAGCGGCTGAAGCCTATGAGAAAGGTCGCGAAGCTGCTGCGCGTGGGGTTCAGCAATCGCGCGAAGTAGCGCATAATGTCGCGGTCAAGACCGGCGACGGTATCGATAAGAACCCACTGGCCATCGTACTCGGCGGAATCGCTTTGGGTGCAATCGTCGGCGCTTTGTTGCCGACGACCGAGCGCGAGAAGAAAGTTATGGGCAAAACCGGCAAGAAGCTCAATAAAAAGGCCAAGGAAATGGCTAAAGCGGCGAAAATCGCAGGTAAGCAGCAGGTCGATAGCCTTGGGTTAAATGGCGACGCGATGCGCGAACAGTTTCGTGACCTTGTCAGCAAGGCCGCTCTCGCTGTAAAGGCCGCCGGAGAGGCCGCCACCGAGGCTGCCAAGAAAAAAGACTAAGGGGCAAAAAGCTTGAACGACGCAAAATTGCATCTGGTGTTCGGGGGCCGGGTTAAAAACCCCCAAACGCTGGAGTTTACCGACTTGGAAAAACTCGACATCGTCGGGATGTTCGCCGATTATGCCAGCGCCGAAGAAGCCTGGCGCGGCGCGGCGCAGCGCACGGTCGACGACGCCGAAATGAAATATGTCGTCGTACATTTACACAGGCTGTTGCAACCAGAAGCTTAGGCTTTTCGGTATCGCCATAGCAACAGCGGTCTTGCAAGCATTAAACCTGCAACAAATCCGCCGATATGTGACCAGATTGCTATGCCGATGCCAAGTCCGGGTCCGACAAAGCCAATCGCAAGATTAAGCCCGACCCAAGCAATCGTAAGATGCAAAGGACGCGCGATGTTCGCGGGGACCGGCCCCCACGGCTTTGGCTGCTGATTTGGGAATAGCAGCACATATGCGCCTATAATTGCCGAAATGGCACCGCTCGCGCCGATCGCGGGGGCCATTATATCAAGTGACATAGGCCATCGCATAACCGCCGCCAGCCATTCGGCGGCTGCCGCCGCGTAAGCGCCAAACAGATATAGCCCCAAATATAGGCCGCCACCAAGCACGCGCTCGACCATTTTGCCCATCAGTAACAACATCAGCATGTTCATTAGGAGATGCGCGATGCCGCCATGCAGGAACGCCGCCGTAAACGGCGTCAAAAATGCAGGGACGAGAAAACCGACATCGGCAAAAGCCGAGCTGTCGCCGCTCAACCGAACCGGAAACAACCCGCCCGACACGACAGCATATTGCCACCACATCGGCACCAGCAACACCGCCGCAATCAGCACATTTATAGCGACCAACGCGTTCGTGACTGGACCGCGCGGAAAACGCATATTGTTAGATAAACTCAATTTTCGAGACGAGATAGAATTTGTCGCCTGAAGGAACGGTGACTTCAACTTCGTCCTCCGCAACCCGGCCGATCAACGCGCGGCCTAACGGCGAATTATACGAAATCCGGCCCGCCTTGGCATCAGCCTCGGTTTCACCGACGAGTTGATACCGCACTGGCTTATCATCCTCATCCATCAATGTAACAGTCGCGCCAAAGACAATCTTGTCGCCTGACAGCGTCGTCGGATCGATAATCTGCGCGCGGCCGATCTTGTCTTCGATTTCGTTGATCGCAGCTTCAACCTGCCCCTGACGCTCCTTGGCGGCATGATATTCTGCATTTTCCGAAAGGTCGCCATGCGCACGCGCTTCCTCGATTGCCTCGACAATCAAAGGACGCTCGTCGCGGAGGCGTTTCAGGTCGGTCGTCAGCTTTTCGTAGCCTTCGGCCAACATCGGATATTTTTCAAAGCTCGCCATGAGCACAGGTCCTAACGTCACAAAATTTTCCCTACCGGCGAAGCCTAACGCTTCATCCGGCTTGCAGTTCAATTGTAGGGGAGAAAGATACTGCTGCCCTAATAATAGTCCTGAAGTGGCCGAACTTCAAGCGGACGTTGCTGCAGCGAGGCAATCGCCTGTGCCACTGCGACACTTCCTGCGGCCGTGGTATATTGCGCGACCTTGCCAGCAAGCGCCGAACGACGGATTTCTTCGCTATCTTTCAAGCTCTGCCAGCCTTCGGTAGTGTTGAAGATCAGCTGAATTTCACCGTCTTTGATCTTGTCGACAATATGAGGGCGGCCTTGTGCAACCTTATTGACGCGTTCGACCTCAATGCCTTGGGCGAGCAGATAGTCCGCCGTGCCGCCGGTTGCGCAGACGGTGAAGCCGCATTCGATAGCCTGGCGGACCGCGGGTACAATGACCGGCTTATCGCTGTCCTTGACCGAAACGAACAATTTGCCCGACATCGGCGGCGGCATGCGCGCGCCGATTTGTGACTTGGCAAAGGCGGTCGCAAAATCGCGGTCAATGCCCATCACTTCACCGGTGGATTTCATCTCGGGCGACAGGACAGGATCGACTCCGGGGAAACGGTCGAAGGGGAACACCGCTTCCTTGACCGCGATATAGTCGATGTCCAAGTTGATCGGCGGCAAGTCTTTGAGCTTCTCGCCCGCCATAACGCGCGCCGCGATTTTGGCGATTGGCGCACCGATCGCTTTGGCGACGAAGGGGACGGTGCGGCTCGCGCGCGGGTTGACCTCGATGAGGTAGACTTCGCCGTCTTTGACCGCGAACTGAACGTTCATTAGCCCGCGGACGTGGAGGTTGAACGCCAACACTTCAGCCTGACGGCGGATTTCGGCGATGATGTGTTCCGGTAAGCTGTAGGGCGGGATAGTGCAGGCAGAATCCCCGCTATGGACGCCAGCCTCTTCAATATGTTGGAGAATACCGGCGACCACGACATCGTCTCCGTCGCAAAGTGCGTCGACATCGACTTCGATCGCATCGCGCAAATAGCTGTCGATCAGCACCGGCGAGTCACCCGACACGATTACCGCAGTCTGGATGTAGTTTTCCAACTGCGTCTGCGTATCGACAATCTCCATCGCCCGTCCGCCGAGCACGTAAGATGGCCGCATCAGAACGGGATAGCCAATCTTGTCGGCGACTGCGATGGCTTCTTCACGGCTGCGGGCGATACCATTTTCGGGCTGCTTGAGCTTCAGTTTGTTGATGAGAGCCGCAAAACGCTCGCGATCTTCGGCGAGGTCGATAGCGTCGGGCGAGGTGCCCAGGATCGGGATGCCCGCAGCTTCGAGCGCCTTAGCCAGATTGAGCGGGGTTTGCCCGCCGAACTGGACAATCACGCCCTTTAGCGTACCATTTTGCTGCTCGACATGCAGGATTTCCAACACATCCTCGGCGGTCAAAGGCTCAAAATAAAGGCGGTCGCTGGTGTCATAATCGGTTGAGACGGTCTCGGGGTTGCAGTTGACCATGATCGTCTCGTAACCCGCATCAGCCAGCGCAAAGCAGGCGTGGACGCAGCAATAATCGAATTCGATCCCCTGCCCGATCCGGTTCGGTCCGCCGCCAAGGATGACGATTTTCTCACGGTCTGTGGGCCGGCTTTCGCATTCGGGCGTACCGAAGCTCGGCGCTTCATAAGTCGAATACATATAAGGTGTCTTCGCCTCGAATTCGGCAGCGCAGGTGTCGATGCGTTTGAACACCGGACGCACGCCGAGTTTATGGCGCAGCGCACGGACTTCGCCTTCGGTTACCGCGCCAGCCATTGCGCGGGCAGCCTGCATCGCTATCCCCGAACCGTGGCGTACGGCGGTTTCCATACCAGGCCGCAGATTGAGCGACTCGACCGCCAGAAACGCGAGGCGCTTGTCCGAAAAGCCCATTGCCTTCAGACGGCGCAACGCTTCGGGACCATTAGGCAGGCCATTGGTCTTGATCGCATTCTCTTCGGCGACGATTTCTTCGAGCCGCTCCAGAAACCAAGGGTCGAACTTGGCAATCGCGTGGATTTCCGAAACGCTCATGCCCTCGCGCAAGGCCTGCGCCGCCACCAGCAGCCGGTCGGGCGTCGCGCGGCTCAGCTCGGCGGACAGTTCGTCCTTCGACGCACCCTTAAGCGCGTCGATATAATTGAAACCCGAAAGCCCGGTTTCAAGGCCCCGTAACGCCTTTTGCAGGCTCTCATGGATATTGCGGCCAATCGCCATCACCTCGCCCACCGATTTCATCGCGGTGGACAGCAAAGGCTCCGCACCCTTGAACTTTTCAAAGGCAAAGCGGGGAATTTTGGTCACGACATAGTCGATGGTCGGCTCGAACGAAGCAGGCGTCGCACCGGTGATGTCGTTGGTAATCTCGTCAAGCGTATAGCCCACCGCCAGCTTCGCCGCGACCTTGGCGATGGGAAAACCGGTCGCCTTCGAGGCCAGCGCCGAGGACCGCGACACGCGCGGGTTCATTTCGATGACGATCAGGCGGCCATCCTTCGGATTCACTGCGAACTGAACGTTTGAACCCCCTGTTTCAACACCGATTTCGCGCAGGCAAGCGATGCTCGCATTGCGCATGATCTGATATTCCTTGTCGGTCAGCGTCAGCGCGGGCGCTACGGTGATCGAATCGCCGGTATGCACGCCCATCGGGTCGATATTCTCGATGCTGCAGATGATGATCGCATTGTCGGCGCGGTCGCGCACGACCTCCATCTCGAACTCTTTCCACCCGAGCAAAGATTCCTCGATCAGCACCTCGGTCGTCGGCGACGCGTCGAGCCCGCCGGCGACGATGGCCATGAACTCGTCGCGATTATAGGCAATCCCGCCGCCG
>LNFK01000021.1 GCA_001464315.1 Sphingomonadales bacterium Ga0077559
CGCCCATGGTGAAGCTGGGCCGGATGATCGACGGCAATCCGGTGCGTTCGAGCACCTCCAGCGCCTCATCCATCGAATGCGCAATTCCCGACCGCGCCGATTCCAGCCCGATTTTGGTCATCGCATCGCGGAACTTGATCCGGTCCTCCGCCTTGTCGATGGCTTCGGCATCGGCACCGATCATCTCGACGCCATATTTCGCCAGCGTGCCGTCGTTGAACAACGCCAGCGCGACATTCAATGCAGTCTGCCCGCCCATCGTCGGCAACACCGCATCGGGGCGCTCTTTCTCGATAATCTTGGCGACGATTTCGGGCGTAATCGGTTCGACATAGGTCGCATCGGCCATATCCGGGTCGGTCATGATCGTCGCCGGATTCGAATTGACGAGGATGATGCGATAGCCCTCCTCACGCAGCGCCTTGCACGCCTGAGTCCCCGAATAATCAAATTCGCACGCCTGGCCGATGATAATCGGGCCAGCGCCAATGATGAGGATGGAGGAGATGTCAGTGCGTTTGGGCATTTTGATCCTGTTGAGAAGAATTATCCTTCAAAATTTCTGCGCCGCACTTTGGACAAGTGCTCGGCACTACCAAACGCTTTCGCCATAGTCGTCGCTCGACATCCGGATGCGTCCAACTATCTCCATGCTCGGAATGCCCCAGTCCACGGTTAGGCAGAAATAAGTTGAAGCTGCATTTGTAACAACCAAGACCAGCCGCCGGGAGAACAAAAGGCCAAGAGAGAAAGATGACCACGAATGCGAAAAGGGTCTCGCCAGATGCCATTGTGAAGATGACGGCAGCAGCCATTAAAAAGCCGATAACGGGCCAGAATGTAATCATTTTCGCAGCGTAACGATATCGCCAGTGATTAGGACTAAGCCGCCAACTCACCCCATGGTCCCCGCGAATTTCTCGAACAGATAATGGCTGTCCTGCGGGCCGGGTGAGGCTTCGGGGTGATATTGCACGCTGAAAGCTGGCTGGTCGGCGAGTTCGAAGCCGCAATTGCTGCCATCGAACAGGCTGATGTGTGTTGCCTTGGCGTTGGCAGGGAGCGTCGCGGCGTCAACCGCAAAGCCGTGGTTCATGCTGGTAATCTCGACGGCGCCGTCGGAAAGCCGCTTGACCGGATGGTTCGCGCCGCGGTGGCCCTGATGCATCTTTTCGGTCTTTGCGCCAACCGCTAAGCCGAGCATCTGGTGCCCGAGGCAGATGCCGAACAAAGGCTTTTTGGTCTCCAACCATTGCCTGATGACCGGCACCGCATATTCGCCAGTCGCGGCCGGGTCGCCGGGGCCGTTCGACAGGAACAGCCCGTCGGGGGCGTGCGCCATGATTTCCTCAAACGTCGCGGTGGCGCTGACCACGGTGACATCGCAGCCGGCGTCGACCAGATTGCGCAGGATATTGTGTTTGATGCCATAGTCGATGGCGACGACCTTTTTCGCGCCATTGGTTGGCTTCTGATAGCCCTCACCCAGCTTCCACAAGCCCTGATCCCAGCCATAAGTCTGCAACGTCGTCACATCCTTGGCGAGGTCCATGCCTTCAAGTCCGGCCCAGGCTTTCGCGCGCGCCAGCATGGCAGGCACATCGAAATCACCCCTCGCCGAATGCGCAATTACCGCATTGGGTGCGCCAGCTAATCGAATAAGCCGGGTCAAAGCCCGCGTATCGACTCCCGAAATCCCGATCCGTCCATTTGACTTCATCCATGCATCGAAATGCTGCGTTGAACGGAAATTCGACGGATCAGTCACATCCTGCCGCACGATCGCGCCTAAAGCATGCGGGTTCAGCGCCTCGACATCTTCGCGGTTGGTGCCGACATTGCCGATATGCGGAAAAGTGAAGTTGATTATCTGCCCGGCGTAAGATGGATCTGTCATCACCTCCTGATATCCGGTCATCGCGGTGTTGAAGCAGACTTCGCCGACCGCCTGGCCCTCAGCGCCAAAGCCCCTGCCCCAGATAACTTCACCCGACGCCAATACCAATACGCCTGTCGCTCCGGTGGGCGCGCGCGTAGAGGTGGGGTCGGCCATGATGGGGTCGCTCCGGTCAGAAAAATTACAGCAATGTCGCTAAGGCACCGCGCCTAGAGATGCTGCGCCGCAGCGTCAATCCGCAAATCGAGAAAGTTGTGGAATACCTTATCCTTCGTCATATTGAAATTTTTTCAGCACAACGCACCGACGCTCGTTATCCTGAAACAAGTTCAGGATGACGATGACAGGGAGTTGGTCTAACACACTTCATCATCAAAATTCGGAACCAAATATGATTCGTGATACCATAAAGGCCGCCCAAATCACCGCGATGAAGGCAGGCGAGAAAGACCGTCTGGCCGCAATCCGTCTTATCCTCGCCAAAGTCAAAGACCGCGATATTGAACTACGCACGGCGAGCGCATTGCCCGACGACGACGCGATGGTGGTCGAGGTCATGCAAAAAATGATCAAGCAACGCCGCGAATCGATTGCGTTGTATGAGCAAGGCGGGCGTGCGGAACTGGCGGCGGTTGAGGCGGCGGAGCTAGTTATCATTGAGGAATTTTTGCCAGCCCAGATGAACGAAGCTGAAACCACCGCAGCGATTGAGGATATCAAGGCCGAGCTGGGCGCCGGGAGCCTGAAGGATATGGGCCGGGTTATGGCGACCTTGAAAGAACGCCACGGGCCGCAGCTCGACATGAGCAAGGCGAGCGGGCTGGTAAAGGCTGCGCTCTCGTAAAGTGGCACTCACCCCGCAATGGCTGGATGAATTACGCTCGCGGGTCACGCTTTCGGCGCTGATCGGACGTACCGTCAAGGTCACCAAGGCGGGACGCGAGTTCAAGGCCTGTTGCCCGTTCCATAACGAAAAGACGCCCAGCTTCACGATCAACGACGAGAAGGGTTTCTACCACTGTTTTGGCTGTTCAGCCCATGGCGATGCGATCCGCTGGATGACTGACCAGCGCGGGCTGTCGTTCATGGATGCGATCAAGGAACTGGCCGCCGAAGCGGGAATGGATGTCCCTGCCCCAGACCCACAGGCTGCGCAACGTACTGAAAAAGCGAACAATCTTTATGACGTCATGACGGCGGCACAGGACTGGTTTGTCGCCCAGTTGCAGGGCGTTAGTGGCGCTAGCGCGCGGGCATATCTGGGAAAGCGCGGGCTTTCGGCGACGACAATTAAAGAATTTGGATTCGGCTTTGCGCCGGACAGCCGGACAGCGCTTAAAAACGAGCTACAGCAATTTGGTGACCCGATGCTGGTCGAGGCAGGTCTGCTCATCGCAGTCGATGACAAGGAGCCTTATGACCGCTTCCGCGGCCGCCTGATGATCCCCATCCGCGATCCGCGCGCACGGGTGATCGCTTTTGGCGGCCGTATTTTGGGCGAAGGCGAACCGAAATATCTCAACTCGCCCGACACGCCGCTATTCGACAAAGGCCGAACGCTTTACAATCTCGACAAATGCTCGCCCGCGTCGCGGCAGACAGGGCGGGTAATCGTCGTCGAGGGCTATATGGACGTAATTGCGATCGCGCAGGCGGGTTTTGCCGATGCGGTCGCGCCGTTGGGCACCGCGCTCACCGAGCAGCAAATCCAGATGCTGTGGCGGATGACCGAGAAGCCGTTGCTCTGCTTTGATGGCGACGCAGCGGGACAAAAAGCGGCACTGCGTGCGGCATTACGGGCATTGCCGTTGCTCAAGCCGGGGCACAGCCTGCAATTTGTTACTTTGCCCGAAGGACAGGACCCAGACGACCTGGTCAAGAAATCCGGACCAAAGGCGCTAGCAACGTTGCTGGACGCGTCAGAGCCGCTTGTAGAGCGATTGTGGCGCTCAGAAGTCACGGCGGGCCCACTCACCACCCCCGAAGACCGTGCAGGCCTTAAACAGCGCCTCGGCGCGCATTTGGCTAACATTGCCGACGCCGAAATCCGCCGCCATTATGCCGATGCTTTCCGCGAACGGTTTGACACGCTGTTCGCCGCAAAGCCACGCGTGCCGTTCGTCCCCGGCAATAAAGGTCCGAAACGCGATTGGCGCAAACCGCAAATTCTGCCGCCCGGGGTCGAGACCAAGAGCTTTAACGCCAAAAGCTCGGACTTTCTGGTGCAGGGTGTTCTGGGCGCTTTATTGCGCAATCCGCCGCTCATTCAGCAGCACCAGGAAGTGCTTAGCGACTTCGTTCCCGCCGACCCGAATCATGCCGCGTTGCTCGGCGCAATGCTGGATGCAAGTTTTGCCAAAGAATCGCTTGATACAGACGGGTTAATTACCATATTGGACGAGAAGTTGTATAATGTCGCCACAACGCTCCTCCACAGTAATGGCAAAGTCTTTGCCTTCAATCGTGGGGAAGCGGGGGGTGGGGGCGACGGATTATCCAGCGCTTCAAAGGAATTGGGTGAAGCAATCAGGCTGATGAAGCAGCGTCCCGCGCTGGAAGAAGCTCTGGAACACGCCACGCGGTTGGCGAGTTCAGAGATGACCGACGAGACTTTTGCGGAACAGCAGCGTTTGCGACACGAGAAAAAGGCATTTGACGACCGCATCATCGCATTTTTCAGGCGCGATGCGGACGGTTTTTGAGATTATCGGGGAATTATTTTGGCAAGTCGCGCAAACGAGAATGAAGAAGATATCGCAGAAAATGGCGATGCACCGCTGATTGATTTGAATGATGCGACTGTCAAAAAGCTGCTGGCCAAGGCCAAGCGCCGTGGTTTCCTGACCTATGACGAACTCAATGCCGCGCTGCCGCAGGACCAGATGTCTTCGGAGCAGATCGAAGACGTCATGTCGGCAATTAACGACATGGGCGTTCAAATTGTCGAAAATGAAGAAGCCGGCGAAGATGGCGACGAGCCCGAGGAAGAAGTCGAAACCATCGACAATATTTCCGAAAACGATCCTCGCTCGCTGACCAACACTATCAAGAAAACCGGCACCGGCGAACGCACCGACGACCCGGTGCGCATGTATCTGCGCGAAATGGGTGCGGTTGAGTTGCTTTCTCGCGAGGGTGAAATCGCGATTGCCAAGCGTATCGAATCGGGCCGTGACACGATGATCCTGGGCCTGTGCGAGAGCCCGATCACCTTCCACGCGATCATCGACTGGTCGAACGCGCTCAACAATGGCGAGATGCAGCTGCGCGAAATCCTCGATTTGGACGCCATGCTCTCGAAGGCGCCTGAAACGCTGACCGACGACGAGGAAGAAGAAGGCGACGGCGAAATCAGCGAGAAAACCGCTGGCGTTTCCTGCAAGGAAGAAGAAGAAGTCGAAGACGAGCCCGAGGCCGCCAGCGACGATGACGAAGACATGACCGAACGCCGTACGCGGCCGGTGGAGGAAGAGGAAGAGGACAATACGCTTAGCCTAGCGCAGATGGAAGAAGCGCTGAAGCCAGAGGCGTTGGAACGTTTTGCGAAGATCGCGTCCTTGTTCAAGAAATTCTCGAACATTCAGCTGGAGCGGATGCGGGCGTTAAATGCCGGTGAAGACTTTTCCACAGCTTCGGAAAACAAGTATCACAAATTACGTGAAGAATTGACCGCCGAAGTTGAATCAGTTCAGTTCCATGCGAACAAGATCGAGTATCTGGTCGATCAGCTCTATTCGTTCAACCGCCGCCTGACCGCATTAGGCGGGCAAATGCTACGCCTTGCCGAACGGCACAAGGTTCCGCGCAAAGCGTTTCTTGACAGCTATATGGGCCATGAGCTCGACGAAAACTGGTTGTCGGACGTATCGAACATCGACAAGAAGTGGACGGCGTTTGCGACAACGGAGGCCGACGGCGTCGAGCGCATCCGCGCGGAAATAGCCGATATTGCCGCCAATACCGGCATGAGCCTCAACGAATTCCGCCGCATCGTCAACATGGTGCAAAAGGGCGAGCGCGAAGCACGTATTGCCAAGAAGGAAATGGTCGAGGCGAACCTTCGCCTGGTGATTTCCATCGCGAAAAAATACACCAACCGCGGGCTGCAATTCCTCGATCTTATTCAGGAAGGTAACATTGGCTTGATGAAGGCGGTTGATAAGTTTGAATATCGCCGCGGCTACAAGTTCTCGACCTACGCAACATGGTGGATCCGCCAGGCAATCACCCGCTCAATCGCTGATCAGGCGCGCACCATTCGTATTCCGGTGCACATGATCGAGACGATCAACAAGTTGGTGCGCACAAGCCGCCAGTTCCTACACGAACAGGGCCGCGAACCAACGCCTGAAGAAATGGCCGAGCGCTTGTCGATGCCGCTCGAAAAAGTCCGCAAGGTGATGAAGATCGCCAAGGAGCCGATTTCGCTCGAAACCCCCATCGGCGATGAGGAAGACAGCCATTTGGGCGACTTCATCGAGGACAAGAATGCGATAATCCCAGTGGATGCCGCAATTCAAGCTAACCTCAAGGAAACCGTCACTCGCGTGCTGGCGTCGCTAACGCCGCGTGAAGAACGCGTGCTGCGCATGCGCTTTGGTATCGGCATGAATACTGACCATACGCTCGAGGAAGTTGGCCAGCAGTTCAGCGTGACCCGCGAACGAATTCGGCAGATTGAAGCGAAGGCGCTCAGGAAGTTGAAGCACCCGAGCCGTAGCCGGAAAATGCGGAGTTTCCTTGATCAATAAAAATGGCGTCGCGATTGGATTAAATTCCATCGCTCTGTCGGCTGGCCTGACTGCCCTTTCGATGGCAGCAGTTTGGTGGTTATTGAATACGCTAGGCCCTGACTGGGCGGTTTATGCCCCTGCCACATGCACTGCAACGCGCTGTTTTTGTGAGTTGCCGCGCGTCGGGTCGCTCGTGCTACAGCCGGCGAACAGCTGGTCGAGCTATGGCTATGCTTTTGCCGGTTTCCTGATGATCGTGCTCTCGCAAAGCCAGACATGGAAATCGCGTTTTCGGGCAGAGGCGGCGACATGGTTCGGGGCGACCGCGATATTTGTCGGGTTGGGTTCGGTTCTACTGCACGCGACACTGACCTTATGGGGACAGTTTTTCGACGTGATGGGCATGTATCTGACCGGCGGATTCATGCTGGTCAGCGCGGTGTCGCGCTGGCGCAGGTGGCCGGCGCAGCTGTCGATTGTCGTATATCTTGTGCTGGTCGGCGGTTTGATCGTGCTATTGTATCAGGTTCCCGATGTGCGGCGCTGGCTGTTTGCGGTGGTGTTGGTTCTGGCCATTGTCTTTGAAATCGGTTTTGCCCGGCCCAAGCGCAAAGGCGTCCGTGTCTCTTATTATTTCGCCGGCATCGCCACCAAGGCCCTGGCCTTCACGGTCTGGAACCTCGATCAGCATGGCACACTATGCGCGCCAGAAAGCCTGTTGCAAGGTCATGCCATCTGGCATTTGCTTGGGGCAACCTCATTATGGCTGACATTCTGCTATTATCGCAGCGAGAGAACTTCCGAATCAAAACTTCATTCATCGTAAACGTGTCATTTAGGACTTTTTGCTACTCCTCCTCAATTCGGTGCGTCCATTAGGCGGGCTGATCGTCATTCGGAGTGGGTAATGGACAATCTGGCACGGCCGGAAATATCAGGCGACTTTGGTTCGCTGTTTGTCGACACCGTGCTCGGTGACAGCAGCGTTAGTGTAACTGCGCCGCTCACCGCATTCATCTCCGATAGCGCGATCCGGCCTGATTTGCGCTCACCTTTTAAATATGCCCGCGGCGCACTGGTTGCCGATGTTGCGCATTTCATTAATATTTCGCACGGGCGCCATCCCGGCATTATCGATCATGCCGCGCATAAAATCGTTGATGATGCCGCGCGAAAATGGCTTATCCGCGCGATCGATGCCTTTACCACCGAGCGCGCCTTCCTCAATGCCTTGACCGTTGCCGCCGGGCCTGAACGACGGCGTAATGGCGAGAATAAGGTCGCGGCACTTATCACTGCGCAATCCAAAAATTTCGAAATGCTGGCGTCGTCGGACCGCAAGGGCTGTCCTGCTGGCGCAGCTATCGCATTTGCCATCGATTGGCAACGCAGCCGCCCGGTTCTGGCCGCCGTGGCACTACATATCGGACTCGACGTGCCTCAATGTACCTTGCCAACCGTGGACGAATGCAGCGACCTAGCCGAATGCCTCGGCACATCTGAAAGCTACCGCCGCGCGATGCGATTTGGTGCCGAACAGATTTTGGCGCAGCAACGCGGCCTGTGGCAGCTAATCGCAGCGCGCCATGCCGAAACGCTGGCAAGCTGACCTTACAAAGAACCGGGTTGCATATATTGGGTAGCGCACTTAACGATTAACCGTTCGATTAACTTGACGGGAACGTTCCATGCGCTTTGAAGGCACTGATAATTATGTCGCCACTGATGACCTGAAGGTTGCGGTAAATGCGGCGACCAAGCTGCGGCGACCATTGCTGGTCAAGGGCGAACCGGGGACAGGCAAGACTGTGTTGGCTCAAGAGATTGCAACCGCAATGGGCGCGCCGCTGATCGAGTGGAACATCAAATCCACCACCAAGGCGCACCAGGGCCTGTACGAATATGACGCAGTGGCGCGGTTGCGCGACAGCCAGTTGGGTGATGAGCGGGTTCACGACATCAAAAACTACATCAAGAAGGGCAAGCTGTGGGAAGCGTTCACCGCACCTGTGCTGCCAGTCCTGCTGATCGACGAAATAGATAAGGCCGACATAGAGTTTCCGAACGACCTGTTGCAGGAACTCGATCGGATGGAATTCTACGTCTACGAAACGCACGAGACGATCAAGGCTGTTGACCGCC
>LNFK01000022.1 GCA_001464315.1 Sphingomonadales bacterium Ga0077559
AAGCGTCGATATCGGAACCGCGAATAGAAGGAGATTAAGGCTTTTGCGTTTCATTACTTTAGCTCCTTATGGCTGTGTTTGCGGACGGGGAGCGCCGCGCAAAGGAGCGTTCAGATATGGGAACGCGTTCTGAATGTTGGCTGCGTTACTCGGCGCACCATCGGTATAGGCAACCGTACCAGTGGGAGCTTGTGCAGGAGTGCAGAGACCAAGATTGGTCGGCGTACCCGCAATCGGAACGGGGTGACACAGCCGCCCCATGGCCACGCGCAATACAATATCGACAACGTCATCGCCGGGTCTGCGTCCATTGGGAAAGCCTGCCAGATCGTCAGCGACTACACCCAGGGTCTTTTGCGAAGCCTGAGGTGTCGGATTGACTGCCGTGTTCAATCGCAACATTTCCGAAGCGGTGACCGTGCTTTGCTGGTTCAATGTCGCAATACCGGTAAGAAATGCTGCAACCAGATCATTTCGCGGAAAGTTGGTAGGTGCGAGGTTTGTAAAAGACGTCCCAAGCGTCGTATTCACCGGCGCGCGGAAAAGCGCATCGAGAATTGCCGGAAACGTGGGATTGGTGACATAAGTTGCAAGCGCGCCATCTTGCGTAGGCTTCGCCGCGTTGAATAAATCCTTCTCAGGCAATCCAATAACCACTTCATTCACCAACGGCATTCCAAGACGGGAAACCTGAACCAAGGCGCCGCCTTGCAAATCGCTCATCCGGGTATTCGGGGTCGGACGAAGCAAACGCGCTTGCGGCAGACTGGCGGTGCTCCACACGCCGATGACTCCATTTCCCGCGCCTCGAAGGCAAGCGATTGGTATTTCAATCGCCAGCGAGGTCACGTTCTTTTTCCCGATCAGTTCCTGGTTGTCCTGGCTTTGGGTAATGCCGCCTGGAAAGGGTGCACCGCTGCTGTAAACCGGATCGGCCGCGCCCTGAATCGGGACAAAGTTCACCAGATCGAAAATTGGTCCCAGATTGACCGCAAAATATTCGGCGCGCTGGCCTGCGAAAACCCGACCCTGAGTAGCACAGCCTGGAATTGCGACATTGTTATAGACAAATTGGTTGGCATAAGCCGGGTAGTTAGGGACCGATTTGTTGCCTGCATTATCGAACGGTTTGACGAAAGTAGCGCTGCCGCCGCTGGTAAGCTGGCCGCGTGCTCCTGAGCGCTTGTCTCCGGTGATTTGCGTAACCGTGTAAACTTCCCGCTCTCCGAGGTCCGCATCGTTAGCACTGGAGATTGGTCCAACATGTCTCAACGCGATCGACTGATCGACCCCGCCGACGTTCAGCGTTATGCCCTTTGGCCCGCTGAGCTGATTTGCGAATTTAAATTGGTAAGTCAGGTCTTCTTTGGCGTCGCCATTGCTGTCGATATGAATTTCATAAACCGCGTCGGGGTCCATCGTGTAATAATTCGGCCCGTTGCCCGGACCCTGGTCCGGCTGAAAATTGGAGATAATCGTGACATAGTCCTCGCGACCGGGCTCGTAACTGCGAAACGCATATACGTCGGTATTGTCGACTTTAGGAACTTCCGTAACCCCGGGAGCTTCCCGGTGGCTCGACGCAAAAGCAGATGAGCTTGCACAGACTGCTAGCGCGATGCCAGTACTCACTTTCAACAAATCTTGAAATTTCATATCACTACTCCTGAACAAGAACCCGCCTACGTCATTTTTCATGGTTCGTTATTTTGCGTTAAACCGAGGCTTGGGAGGGATACGCAGTGAGCGCGATGAACGGGTTCAATTAGGACTCTCGTTTCGCCGCGAAATTTGCTCGGTCTATCGTATACGCCAACACTGATTTCAGTCGGTCGGCGGCCGCGAACGTTCAAAGGAGGGTTTAGATGCTTGCGAAAAGTCTGTTCGCAGCAAATCCTCCCACGTCCACTCACCGACCGCAAACAATGGGTCGGGTTGCGGCTCGATAAGCTGCTGCCATGTCCACTGGCCCGAACCGAACGCCAGAAATGTCGTGCTTCCATCGATCACGATCGGAATTAACCTTGGGCCCGCCACTGGCGTTTCGAGGCATTCCAGCGGCAATTCGGCCAGTGTGCTTTCAATACGATCGCGGACATTCCTGAGCGGTGCGTCATCGGCGATGGCTGTATTGCTCCACTCGGCATTCCACACCACAATCGCTTCGGAAATGGATCGTTCCGCGCGCGGCACCATGTTGATTTCTGCAGGTACAGTCGGGTCACTCGTCAGTTGGCTCGTCACAACATCGATCGGCGAGCAGACTTCGCCCTCGGGATCCCCGTCGGCGCTATGCTGTTGCTCGGCAAAGGCCTCGGCCGGGGTTGTTGAAATTGGTATGATGTCCGGAACAATTGCCGGCGCATTTACCGGGGTTGACGGCTGGCTTGGCGCCGCCGACAGTGAAAACACGGACAAGCTTCCCTGCTTTTCGGACGAAGGTGCGGCATGTCGAGAAAGCACAAGCAGAACGATAACGACCAAATGGGCCAACAAGACCGATGTAAACAGCAGCGACTTGCGGAATGCTCTCACCAACCCTTTATCTTTTAATAGATTGGCTGAAGCATTATGCATTGCGCTAAGTTTAAACGTGCCATGCCGCCGACACGTGAGATTCGCTTGCCGGAACATATTCAGTGAATAAGAGGCACCCTCGCTCTGTCGTCATCTTTTTGTGCACTGCGCTTGCTGGCACCCGGAGGTAATCTCCGGAACCGAAAATGCGCCCGGCTACATTCAAATCGCCGGCCACGACGAGGATATGCTCATCTTCATCAACAGGCTGATCATGCTCTTCTTCGACCGCACCCGGATTACAGCGGATCAGGATTGCTTTGTCCGACCACAATGATTTGGTTTCAATCAATGGGGCATATTCCTGCCAGTCGCCCGCCCGGCAATCTTCGACAAATATATCGGCCAGCGCAGCGTCCTCTTTTGCGACGGCGCCAGTAATCCTGCTCCAGATGTCCTTCGCCGGCATTTCAATTTCGTCTTGACGAAGCAATCCACTGTAAAGACGCTCGACCGATGATATCTCCTTGTCGAGACTGGCATTGAACAGCCTTTCACGCGCTACACTATCGCGTTCTTCCGGCGATAATGATCCCAGCACATACCCGATGGCCTTATCTTCAATCGACATTTGTTCGTTACCCATGACTTCAACCCTTAATACGCACCGTACCCCCTTATTGGACGCATAAGCAGAGTGGCAGGCCGGAAAGTTTCCTTTTCAGACGTTCATATATTTTTTCAAGGACGCTGTCGCGCGCCGCACGCGGCTTTTAATTGTGCCAATTGGCGCCCCTAAGTGGCTCGACAACTCTGAGTGGCTCATCCCGTAAGTATACATCGTCACGATGGCTATAACCTGATCTTCTGGCAACTGCGACAGACATTGGCCAAGCTTTGGATCCGAAGGCTCGCAAGGATCTGCGGCAATCGCCATAATGTCCATATCCGAAATCTCTTGGTACGGCCGGCGTTTGCGAACGAGATCAAGCGCAACATTACGTGCGATTATCGATATCCAGCTTTGTGGCGTGCCCAAGGTGGGATCAAACTGCCCCGCCGACCGCCAGATTTTTACAAATGTTTCCTGGACGGCATCTTCGGCCAAAGATGTGTCCCGCAATATCCGCAGCGCAATTGTGTAAACCGATCTGCAATTTTCTTGGTAGAGATGTTGGAACGCCTTTTGATCACCCGCAGCAATCCTAGAAAAAACAGAGACTGGGAATAAACTATCCCTACATTTCTCCTGTATTGCGTAGCCCAATTGCGGTGTTGTTTGCCAAAAAGCATCATCGCCTTGTGGATCAGATATGGTGTTAATACCATGATTTACGCCATCTTTTCCTTGGGTCATCCGGTTAATTTCCTGCAATGTCAGCTTTCAGCTACGATGCGGAACACAGTTGGGATGCACTCGGGTCCATTCTAATGGGACTTTAAATTTAGTTCAGCGGTTTGGCCCCTCGCAATCTCCGTAGGTCACAGAAACCTGCTCGCAAAAAACGATCAAACGTTCGCTCGGTAAAAAACCGCGTGCTCTGCACCGCTTTGTTTGAGCTCTCCTCCCTTAAGCTGAGCGAACGGCAGTTGAGTTGATTGCTGAAGCGGTTAGTCTTGTGTGATGAATATTATTTCCAACGGTTTGCTGGGGCTGCAGGCAATGAGTGCAGACAAGATTGCACCTTTGGTAGCGTGTTGGTATCCGATGCTTCTTCCGAAGTCGCCCACCAGATTCTCAACGTTGTCTAGAACGAGATTTTTCTCTTTTCAAAGCCCCGTCCGATCCGCAATATCCGCAAATTGGATGGGTTGACGGCGGGTCGTTGACGGCGGAAATGCTCCTTGCGTTTCGCCCCGGCTTCTGTCCGAACGAACGCTAGGGCGACGTCTTCGCCTGGGACCCGATCTAACGAAGGATAGCATTTCAAATGTCTGCCATGGACCCGCAAGTTTTTGACCAATTCATCGTTCAGTTGAAGCGCTATGTGCGCGAACGGCTGATCCCTGCTGAAACCGAAGTGATCGCCAATGACCGGATACCTGACGATATCCTGAATGAAATGCGTGAAATGGGGCTGTTCGGCATCACCATACCCGAAGAATATGGTGGCGCGGGCATGAATATCAGCCAGTATATCGAGACCGTAAAGCAGCTCTCCTATGCCGCCCCCGCCTATAGGTCGACCATGTCGATCAATGTTGGAATGACCGGCAGCGCGATCCGCAAATTCGGAACGCCCGAGCAAAAAGCGCACTGGTTGCCGCGGATTGCGTCAGGCGAAATCGCCTGTTTCGGCCTGACCGAGCCGGGCAGCGGGTCGGACTCCGCCGCGATGCAGACGATGGCGACACGCAGCGGCAACGGCTATGTGCTGAATGGTACCAAACGCTACATCACCAACAGCCCGCATGCCAAAGTCGGGCTGATCATGGCGCGCACGTCGCGTGAAGCCTTGGCCAAAAATGCGCATGTCAGCGCTTTCATCGTCAACATGGACACGCCCGGCGTCAGCATCGGCACCCCTGACAAGAAGATGGGCCAGGCAGGTGCCCATATCGCCGACGTGATTATGGAAGATGTCCATATCGATGGCGACGCTTTGGTTGGCGGTCAGGAGGGCAAAGGCTTCCAGATCGCGATGCAGAGCCTCGACAATGGCAGGCTGTCGGTTGGAGCGATGGGCGTTGGAATGGGCCGCCGCATTCTCGATACCGCTGTGCGTTACGCGACCGAGCGCAAGGCTTTTGGCGAACCGATTGCCAATTTCCAATTGATCCAGGCAATGCTCGCCGACAGCGATGCCGAGCTCTATGCCGCCGAATGTATGATCGCTGACGCCTGCGCGCGCGCGGACCGGGGTGAGAACATTGTACGCAAAGCCGCCGCCTGCAAGATGTTCGCCACCGAAACCTGTGGCCGCGTTGCGGACCGCTGTGTACAGATTTATGGCGGCGCGGGTTACCTGGCTGAATATGAGGCCGAACGTTTCTTCCGCGATGCACGGATCTTGCGGATTTACGAGGGAACAACGCAGATTATGCAGTTGCAGATCGCCAAACATATGTTGCGCGAATTTGCCAGCGACGGTGCGGTTTGGTGAAGATCGCACACTGAATGTACCACCTACTCCATGGCCTGTCCGTCATCGAGGCATCCTCGTTCGTTGCGTCGCCTAGCGCGGGGTTATATCTCGCGCAAATGGGCGCTGAGGTCATCCGCGTTGACCAGATTGGTGGCGGTCCCGATTTTAATCGCTGGCCCAAAACTGATGAGGGCAGAAGCCTCTATTGGGAAAATCTGAACCGCGCCAAAAAGTCCGTGGCGCTAAATTTGGGTTCGCCTGAAGGCCGCGAATTGTTGCAGGAACTGGTTCGGAATACAGGGCAGTTTGTCACCAACTTTCCGGTCCACGGGTTTCTAAACCACGAGAAGCTAAGATCGGCCCGCGCCGACCTGATCACCGTCCGCGTCATGGGCATGGCCGATGGCAGCCCAGCATTGGACTACACAGTGAACGCAGCGGTCGGCTATCCTGACCTGACCGGCGCTGGGCCGGAGCCAGTCAATCATGTCCTCCCTGCATGGGATTTGATCACCGGGGCATATGCGGCTTTTGCGATGATGGCGGCTCTGCATCACCGGACGGCGACGGGCGAAGGTCAAGAGGTACGCATTCCGCTTTCCGATGTCGCAATTGGAACGGTCTCCAATCTCGGAGGAATTGCCGAGATGCTGTACACCGGCGCAAACCGCGAGCGGCTCGGCAATAGCGTCTACGGTGCCTTTGGCCGCGATTTCGTCACAAGCGACGGAACGCGGCTGATGCTGATGGCGATCACGTCGCGCCAATGGGCAGGGCTGGTGACGGTTCTGGACATCGCCACCGACATTGCGGCGATCGAGGCAGAGCGCGGGGTCAGTTTCGATCACGACGAAGGCGTGCGCTTTCAGCACCGCAATGTACTGTTTCCGCTGGTCGAGGCAAAAGTTGCCGGATGGAATTATAGCGAATTAAAAGATGCGCTGGACGCGGTGGGCGGCTGCTACGGCCCCTATCAAACCATGCACGATGCGGCGCACGATGCCATTCTGGTTGGCAACAACCCGATATTTGGCCGCGCCGATAACCCTAGCGGTTTTGACTATCCCGCAGCAGGATCAATCGCCACGATTCCCCAGATCGAACGCGGCGGGCCTTTGCCTGCCCCGTTGCTCGGCGCACATAGCGAAGAGATATTGGCTGAACGTTTGGGGCTGACGTCCGCTATGATTGGCGAACTTCACACCAAGGGCATTGTCGGACTGACACATAAAGGAACACACTCATGACACTCCGCCGCGCCGCGATTGTTTCGCCGCTCCGCACGCCTGTAGGCAAATTCTTGGGGAGCCTCGCTTCAGTAAATGCGGGCGAATTGGGGGCGGTCATCCTGCGCGGACTGGTCGAACGGACCGGCATCGACCCTCTGCGCATCGACGACGTCGTGTTTGCGCAAGGCTATGGCAATGGCGAAGCACCTTGCATCGCCCGTTGGTCGGCGCTTGCAGCTGGCCTGCCGATTTCGGTGCCGGGATATCAGCTAGACCGGCGCTGTGGGTCTGGGCTGCAATCGGTAATCGATGCAGCGATGATGGTGCAGACCGGTGCTGCCGATGTCGTGGTTGCAGGCGGTGTTGAGAGCATGTCCAATGTTGAGCATTATTCGATCGATTTGCGCGGCGGTGTTCGTGCCGGCAATGTCACGCTACATGACCGGCTGACGCGGGGGCGGGTGATGTCACAACCGGTGGAGCGATTTGGCGCAATCAGCGGCATGATCGAGACCGCCGAAAATCTTGCTAAAGACTATAATATTAGCCGCGAAGCATGCGACGCCTACGCCGCGCGCAGCCACGCGCGCGCGGCCGCCGCATGGGCAAAAGGCGTGTTCAATGACGAGATCGTACCAGTGCCTGTCCCGCAGAAACGCGGAGATCCTGTCATGTTTACCAAGGACGAAGGCTTCAGGTCCGATGCCACAGCAGAAACGCTGGCCGCTTTACGACCGCTGGAAGGCGGCGTTGTAACCGCAGGCAATGCCAGCCAGCAGAATGACGCGGCTGCCGCCTGCCTGGTGGTGGCGGAGGATAAGTTGGAAGAACTTGGTCTCGAACCGATAGCATGGTTCCATAGCTGGGCGGCGGCAGGCTGCGATCCTTCGCGGATGGGGATTGGCCCAGTTCCCGCCGCCGAACGCCTGTTCGCCCGCAACGGCCTTGGCTGGGACGACATCGACCTCGTTGAACTCAACGAGGCTTTCGCACCACAAGTTTTAGCCGTTCTAAAAGGCTGGGGCTGGAGCGATGATGACAGCCGCCATAAAATCTTGAACGTCAACGGCTCAGGAATTTCTCTCGGCCACCCGATTGGTGCCACCGGCGGTCGCATTCTCGCCAACCTTACTCGCGAATTAAAACGGCGCCGCGGGCGGTTCGGGCTGGAGACAATGTGCATCGGCGGTGGGCAAGGCCTCGCTGCGATTTTTGAGGCGGCATGATCGAAGCAGGCTTACTTGCAGCTCAACATTACGCGGCTGCTGCGCAAGCGAGTGTACTTGCGCGGCTGGAAAGCGCGACAACCGACAGCGAACAGCGCATCGTGCACGGTCTTGCGTGGATCGAAACCAGCATTCAGGCGCTGCGCGCGTTATCGGTGTGGGCATCACGCCATCAAGGCGTCGGCGAGCAATTTGTTCTGCAAATCGCTTTTGGTGAAACGCTGGCGCAATTGGCGGGCGGATTGCCGATGGGGCAGAATGAATATATCCGCCCCGCAGATTTCGGTCTGCCCGAACACGCCGAAATGCTTGCCCCTTTTGCATCGGGCAACACCGTTGCTAACCGTGTGGCGCTGATTGACTTTATCCGCGCGGGTGGAACGATCAGCGACAGCCTTGATGACGACGCGCTCAATCAGGTTCGTCACCAATATCGCCGCTTTACCGATGACCGTATCGTGCCCCGTGCGCACCGATGGCATCTGGCCAATGCGCTGATCCCCGATGAGATTGTTGCGGAAATGGCCGCATTGGGAACTTTTGGAGTATGCATTCCCGAGGAATTTGGCGGGCTTGGCCTTGGCAAATTGGTAATGTGCATCATTACGGAAGAACTGTCGCGCGGCTGGATCGGTTCAGGCTCGCTCGGCACGCGGTCCGAGATTGCTGGCGAACTCATCATGCTCGGCGGCACCAAGAATCAAAAATCATATTGGTTGCCAAAAATTGCCAGCGGCGAGGTGCTACCCACTGCTGTTTTTACGGAACCCGATACCGGGTCCGACATGGCGAGCCTCTCAACCCGGGCTGTAAAAACCGACAAGGGGTGGGAAATAACCGGCACAAAAAACTGGATCACCCACGCCGCGCGCACCGACCTGATGACGCTGATGGCGCGAACCAAGCCCGATACGTCTGGCTATGCCGGATTGTCGATGTTGCTGGTCCCCAAACCCCGAGGTACCGAAGCCGACCCATTCCCCGCGGAAGGGATGGACGGCAGCGAGATCGAGGTTCTCGGCTACCGCGGCATGCGCGAATACGCACTGAGCTTCGACGCCATGGTTGCCCCCGACGAGGCGCTGCTCGGCGGTCAAGAGGGGCAAGGGTTCAAGCAGCTGATGCGCACATTCGAAGGCGCACGGATTCAGACCGCTGCGCGGGCGGTGGGTGTTGCCCGGCGTGCCTTCGAACTGGGGTATAATTATGCATCTGGCCGCAAGCAATTCGGCAAAGCGATCATCGATTTCCCGCGTGTTTCCGACAAGCTCGCAATGATGCTGGTCGATATCGTCATGGCACGCGAGCTTACCTATTTCGCTGCGCGTCAAAAGGATTCGGGCAAACGCTGTGACATCGAGGCCGGTATGGCCAAGCTGTTGGCTGCCAAAGTTGCCTGGGCCAACGCCGACGCGTCTTTACAAATCCACGGCGGTAACGGCTATGCGCTCGAATATGAAATCAGCCGCCTGCTGTGCGACGCCCGCATCCTCAACATTTTTGAAGGTGCTGCAGAAATTCAAGCGCAGGTGATTGCGCGCGGCATATTAGAAGGCAGAAATTGATGCACGACAATTACACCGCCATCCGCGAAGAAGTCGCCAAGCTGTGCCAGCAATATCCGGGCGAATATTGGCGCGGCAAGGACCGCGAGCGGGCCTATCCGACCGAGTTTGTTACCGCACTTGGCGATGCTGGCTATCTCGCCGCACTAATACCCGAGGAATTTGGCGGGGCGGGTTTGCCAATATCTGGGGCAGCCGCGATATTGGAGGAAATCCAGAAACAAGGCTGCAACGGCGGCGCCTGCCATGCGCAAATGTACATCATGGGGACGTTACTCCGCCACGGGTCGGACACGCAGAAGGCTACCTATTTGCCCAAGATCGCGAACGGCGAACTGCGCCTGCAAGCTTTTGGCGTTACTGAGCCGACCAGCGGCACCGACACGCTGGCGTTGCGAACTACTGCCAAGCTTGATGGCGACCATTATGTTGTTAACGGCCAGAAAATCTGGACGAGCCGGATCGAACATTCCGACCTGCTGCTGCTTCTTGCCCGCACCACTCCGCGCGATGAGGCGGTGAAAAAGACCGATGGGCTGTCGGTGTTTCTCGTCAACGTGAACGACGCGCTGGGCCATGGACTGACCATTCGCCCGATTGAAACGATGATGAACCATTCGACCACCGAGGTCTTCTTCGAAGATATGCGCGTCCCCGCAGCCAACCTGATTGGCGAGGAAGGACAAGGCTTCAAATATATCCTGTCGGGCATGAATGCAGAACGGTTACTGATTGCCGCAGAGTGTATAGGCGACGCCAAATGGTTTATCGACAAAGCGACCAACTACGCCAAAGAACGCGTTTTGTTTGGCCGCCCAATCGGCCAAAATCAGGGCGTGCAGTTCCCGATTGCGCGCGCCTATGCGCAAATGCGTGCCGCCGAATTATTGGTGCATGAAGGGCTTAGGAAATATGAAGCGGGCGAGAATTGCGGCGAGGAAGCCAATATGTCGAAATTGCTAGCCGCCGACGCGAGTTGGGCCGCCGGTGAAGCCTGCGTCCAGACGCACGGCGGGTTCGGCTTTGCCGCCGAATATGACATCGAACGCAAATTCCGCGAGACGCGGCTTTATCAGGTCGCGCCGATCAGCACGAATATGATCCTGTCTTTCGTGGCAGAGCATGTTCTCGGTTTGCCGAGGTCTTATTGATGGGCCAGTGGGATGCTTGGATAGGTCGGACGCAACAGCAATCCGATGTCCTGACTCCGGCGCTAGTCCGACGGTTTCGGGCAACGATAGATAGTGGAGAAACGGGTGAAGTCGCGCCGCAAGGAATTCACTGGTGCCTATGCCTTCCAGAAACGGCAACGGACGAACTTGGTCCCGACGGTCATCCCAAACGCGGCGATTTCATGCCGCCGGTCCCCCTGCCTCGCCGGATGTGGGCATCGAGCAACGTCAGGTTTCACGTACCGCTTATATCAGGCACGGCGATTTCTCGCAGCTCAACGATATCCGACATCGCCGAGAAGCAGGGTGCAAGCGGCTTATTAGTGTTTGTGACGATCGATCATGAAACATGGGCAGAAGGTGTTTTGGCAATCAGCGAGCGGCAATCTGTGGTGTACCGCGACTCCCCCACCGCCGCAGCACCAACCACGCCGAACGAGGGAGCAGTGGATTTATCGGTCTGGCCCATCTACCGCAGTATCATTCCGTCAGCGCCGCTACTCTTTCGCTACTCGGCGCTCACCTTTAACAGCCATCGTATCCATTATGACCAGCCTTATGCGACCAGCGTGGAGGGCTATAGCGGCCTAGTGGTTCACGGTCCGCTAATCGCATCGATGCTGCTCGACCTTGCCGCACGAGAATTCGGGCAAAATGCGCTGACGCAGTTTTCGATGCGCGCCGTATCGCCCGCCTTTACCGGTGAGCCACTGCACTTGGTAGGTAGTGTCGATGGTCGCGTAGTTTCATTGGCGGCGCTCGCAAATAATGGCCGAACGATTTTGTCGGCCGAAGCCGAAGTTTAAAGGAGAGCATAATGCCCGCTCATCCCTCCGTTACCAGAGGTTACTGACTGGGGTTGACGTCAGAATAAGGGGCGCGTCAGTCTTCCACAGGGCACTGGGCCCTTCAGAACGTCCAATGACTTATCGACTTGAATCACCCCACTATTTCGGGGCTCCACTAAAGCCACTTTCCTTGCGCAATTCGTCGCCGCTTAGCCGGTAGCCATCAAGGAACACCGTTGATACTCGCCGCAGCGCTGCCATATCCTTCGATGCGTCGCCATCAACAAGGACCATACTGGCAGTCTTGCCCGCGTCGACTGAACCAAGGCGATCCGCCATTCCTGTCATCCGCGCCGGGATGATTGTTGCGGTTTGCAGCGCCTCTTCATTGGTGAGGCCTGCTTGCTGGTAGAGTTCAAGCTCGCGCACCAGTTCCAGCCCATAACCGTCGGTTCCGGCCACAATGCGCACGCCCGCCTTGTGAAGCCGCCCGATCACGCCAACCATCTTGGCAAAACTGGCCTTGAAATCCTGACGCGTCAGGCCATCGAACAGAGGATAGCCGCCAATCTTCCATCCCCGCGCGACGGCAGGAGGCGAGATGGCGGCATAGGGCGCATAGGCAGGCGAAATGGCGCTGCCATCTGACGTTAGCGTTCCTTCCCACACCACAATAGTCGGATCGATATAAGTTTTACGCTCGGCCAGCTCTTTGTAAAAAGCGCGCATTTCCGCTGAATCGAGATCGACATCCTTACCATATTTGGCTGGACCTTCCAGCCGTGCGGCAGTGTTTGCCTTGTCGACCACATGCTGCGGCATCGCCTGCATCATGATGAAGTTGATGTGGGTAATTTCGTCATAGCCACTGCGCACTGCATCTACGGGGCGCATGCCGGCAGGGATGTGGCCGTTGACGTGCAGTCCCAATTTATGAGCTTCAGCAGCGGCAGGCGCGATCCACTCCGGCGTCATTGAGGTGTAGAATTTGACCCCCGACAGCCCCGAATTTTTAATCTTGCGGACCGCAGCAATTGTCTCGTCGACCGAACTGACGGTCAGCGCGCCTTGCGCCGCCAGCGGATCCTTGCGATCAATGATCACTGCAACCTTGCCGTCGGGCGC
>LNFK01000023.1 GCA_001464315.1 Sphingomonadales bacterium Ga0077559
ACGATATCGTGTACATAATCGATCAGCTCCGACCGGCGCAATTCGACGCCTGACATGAGCGCCATCAGCGCGAGTTGCTCTGCGATTCCGCTTGCCGAGTTGGCGTGAACGGTTGTGATCGAGCCTGGGTGGCCGGTACCGACCGCGCGAAGCCAGCTCATCGCCTCGGCGCCGCGGATTTCGCCCATGATGATCCGGTCGGGCTTGAGGCGCAGTGCAGCTTCAACCAAATCGGCCGGACTTACTTCGGCTTCGCCCAGACGTCCGCGCACGGCAATCAAGCCGACAGCGTTCTCATGCGACAGCTGGATTTCCGCTGTGTCTTCAATCAGAATCAGTCTTTCGCGCGCAGGCGCCTCCTTGAGCATGGCATTGAGAAACGTCGTCTTGCCTGTTCCTGTGCCGCCGCCAATGACGATCGTCTTGCGTGCACGTACCGCAGAAGCCAGAAACTCGAGCGTGTCTCCGGCATTCAGCAGCGCGGTAAGCGACCTGTTGACCTCCTTCTCGGTCAACGCTGCCTCGCCGACGCGGGAAAAAGCACCCGCCAAAAAATAGTCGGACAGCCGCAAATCCGAAACATTATGCTTTCGGATAGCGACCGCAATGGCGCTGCGCGTGGCCGGAGGAGCACAAATCTGGATGCGCGAGCCGTCGGGCAAGGTTGCTGCGAGTAAGGGATGCTCCCGCGTTATGCCTTGATCCGATGTTGCCGCTATTTGCCGTGCGAGCCGCCATAATGATGCTTCGTCGAGCTGTTCGACGATATGGCGTTCGGTACCATGGTCGGTCTCGAGCCACAGTTCCCCCGGCTTGTTCACATACAAATCGGTTACGTCTTCGCGGTCGAGATACGGGAGCAATGGCGCAAGGAATGTACCCAGGTAGACGGATGCATTCTGGTTCACCGCGTTGGCCCTACGCGGGTAAAGTCGAGATCGCGGGCAACGAAGATGCGGATCGCGGCGCCTTGCGGTGTCTTGATTGTCGGCGGGATATCCAGGTCCTTCGAGGCCTGTTCGGCGAGGCCCGATGCCTGGCTTGATGAACTGACCACAACTGCCGATCCGCGTGTTGCCGCGGCGGTAGCCGCGTTCAATCCGCCTGACAGGACCGAGAGCAGGATCGATCCACCAAAGCGACGCAAAAAGTGGCGGTTTACTTTACCGGCTACTCCGGCGCGGCCGAGCTCATCGACTGCAGGAGATGCCAGGGCAATCGTTACACCATCAGGGCGGATGAGCCGGGTCCAGACAATAAACACGCGCGAAGCGCCTTGTGCTACGCCCGACTCATATTGACCGATGACGCGGCTCCCTGCAGGAATGAGCACATCGCCGCCTTCGAAGCTGAGCACGTCGCGCTGGACAATCGCCCGCGCAAAACCCGGTAGGTCCGAATTGAGCGCGGTTTCCATCACTGCTGCTATGATTGACCCTTGCGGTACTAAGCGGTTAAGTCGGGGCAATTGAACGGCCTCGGCAACCGCGACATCCTCCCTCGACACGCGCGCGGAAAAACTCTCCGAATTGGAAAGCTGAGGTCCCCGGTCGGCGGGAAGGGTGGGCACACCCACCGTCCCTTGCGCTGGCGCGCCGACAGACCCGGGACCGGAAGTGCCCGACTGCGCAAAGTCGACAATAAGGATGGGCTGACGGGCGCGTTCGGCTCCGCGGTTAGGCGCCATCCTGGCCGGGGCGAATTCGCTCGCGAACAGCGTTGCTGGCGACACTGCCGCAGGAGCGAGCGGAGCAACCGTCGCCGCTGCTGCAAACGGCTGAACTGGGGTCGCGGCGACGGGAACTTGAGGCAACGGACTGGCGCTGCTTACCGGCGAGCCGTTAAGCGCTGGCAAGTCGGAACCCTGCTGAGAGGTCGCGGCACGTGAGCTCGCCATCATCAGGAATACCATAAGGCCCAGCAGGCCCAAGCCCCCCGCAATTACACTAGGCTGAACCCGTCGTGGCGCTCTAGCGACAGCGAGCGGTTTGATAGGTATATCTTCAGTCATTTTCCATTCCCGTCGGGACGTCGAACCGTGGCAAAGCGCTTGCCATCGCGGAGCGTGAATGCGGACGCCAGTTGCTGGATAACTACGATACGTCCGCGCATCGTTGAATTTGCAAGCGCCTCATCCTTGCCCGGCTTGCCGACAAAGATCGCAGGTAAGGAGACATTTTCGTCGAACTCGAAATACGTCATCCGTCCGTCGTCCCATATGCGCGTCGGCAGCAACCCGGCGTCGCCCTGCTTGATATAGTTGGAATTCTCGACGACGGGCGGCGGTGGATATTCGAAACGAACGACCCAGGGCGTCGATGCGCGGCGCGGCGCAGTGTCCAGCGCAAATATATACCGGCGGCGGTCGGTAACCACGGTCATATTTGTTTCTGCATTCTTCAGCAGCGGCTTGAGGAACAGGTTGCGCGCGCGTTTATTGGGCGTCACCTGCCAGGCCTGCGCGTCGCCGATGGCGACATTTTCGATCCGCTCGTCCGGGGCAAATTCGATCATCAATTGCCATCCGGTTGCGCCGGTGATGTTGACGATCTGGTCCGGATCCCAAAAGACCGTTTGCACCCGCGCGTCCGGCCCGCTTTGCGCCTGAAGCGGAGTTGCCATCGCCAGCGCGCAAGTCATAAGCAATTTTCTCACTGAACCAGACCTTCGATGTCGCGGCGATAGCGGGTCACCTGAAAGCCGAGGGGATTATCGAAGCGGTCGATCGCGCGCATTGGCCGCCCGTTAAAGCCGAAGCTGATCGCCGAAACATATGTATTCAGCGACTGGCTGCCGGTTGGCGTAATGCGCATGACATCGAACCGGACAATCGCCGATGACGCACTGATGATCGACACGCTTTTGATGGTAACCGCAAGCACGTCCCCACGACTCAAAGTGCGTAGCGGACTGTTCGGGTTTTCGCGCGACATCATTTTGACATAGGCCGCCGACACGTTGCGCGACGACATCAACTGGACAAGCCGGTACATCTGCGGAAGATCGCTTTCATCGAATGTTTCGCGTGCCCGCACATAGCGCGCCAGCTCCGCTTGGATAACGGCGTCATTTTCCGAAAGCTTGCCCGGTGTAATGCCAGTCGCAACCTGCACGGCGCCGGTTTGGCGATCAACCGTAACAACATACGGCTCGACCGATTTCAACGGCAACAATATCAGCAACGTCAGCGCCAGGATAAGCGCTATGCCGGTTGCAACCCCAGCCGCAATCCAAGCGATCTTGCGTTCACGCAATACGGATCCGTTTTGTGTTTCGGCCCAGCTTCGTGCGCTCTCGAAATATTCCTCGCGCTCGTTCATGCGTCCCTCCGCGCCGTCGTGCGGGTCCGCCGCTGAGCGCGCGGAAGCGTGGCCCGACGCGAACTTGGTGCAGCAAAGATGCTTTCAACCTGTGCGCTTGCGTCACGCCGTGCGCGGCTTCCGCTCGATGTTGCGTTTGATATCTGCATGAACGATGCAGCGCCTGCCATGGCTGGTGCTAGTCCAGCCTCGCGGCGAGCGGCACGTTCGAGCATTTGTGCAATATGGACAGCGGACGACTGTTGCTCGGCTACGATGGGGGGTGACATTATACTCTCTTTCATACTCGTTCCTTGCGACGGCACAGCTTTTGCTGCCCCCGGCAGACGGATGCCTGATGCAATCTTGCTGCCTGCCCATACGGCGGCCAACATTGACAATGCAAAGATCACCGTGACCAGGCCGATAGGTGTAACGGCTTCATTCTCGAAGCGTTCGGCCGCTTGTTCGGCCAAAAGCCGCGTGATCATGGGGTTGAGGATCGACAACTCGACCGCAGCGAGCACCAGCACAAACATCGGTACGAATGCGGCAGCCGCCATCGCGGCAAGCCAGCGTGAGGCCATGCCGCGTGTCGCATCGAACAAGATGAAGCCCGCCATTGCCGGCGTGATGGCAAGCAGCAACGCCAGTAAAATGCGCGCTACAACTAACAGACCAAGGATCGACAGCGTCAGAAAATAGCCCGACAGGTTAAGTGTCATTGCCGCTGCCGCAGGGCCGCCAACCAGCGGTGATGCGATACCCGCTCGCGTGCGGTAACCGACGCTCGCATCTTCGAGCCCATCGAGCGCAGCCTGCAAGCTCGCGATCGGGTCCATAGCGTTCAACCCGGTCAACATTTCGCCTGCAAGCCGCACAGGGGTACGGGCGAATGTATCATAGGCAACGGCCTGCCATGCCTCCCATGATGTTGCCAGAAGCAGAACGACACCGATTTTGAGCGCAAGACCGACAGCATCCACAAGCAATAGCCCGCGACCCAGTATCAGACGGTATCCGAAGAATGCGACCGCTAATACCAGCAGGCCCGTAAGAGTAGCGGCAATCGGTCCGCCGGGTTGCGACAGCGCGGCATAACCGCGCTCGACCAGTCCGAACGACTGGCAATCAGTATCGGCAAGCAACCGCGCCGCGAGACCGGGGCTTTCAGGGGCAGCGCAAAAATCGGGTCTCATGCCGCTTCCAACAACAATGGCAGCCACAAGGCTGGATCGTCACCAACCTCGGCGCGCAGGCCATCGAGCATTCGCACCGTGCGTTCGCGGCCGGACAGCACGGTCAGCAGATCGGGCTCAGAGGCAAGGTTCAACCTAACGACGACGCTGTCATTGCCATGTTTGACGAGGAATGCGCGTGCGGTTTCGGGGATGTTGCGCACCAGTTCATATTCATGCGCTGTAAGGCCAAACCCGTCGATATAATCATGTGCCTGCGCCGAAGAATTGGCCATGAATATCTGCGTCCCGGCCTGTTCGACTATGGCCGAAGCAATCCTACTTTCGAGCGCATCCGATGCCGATTGCGTAGCAAAGCCAACAATGCCGCCGCGTTTCCGGATGGTTTTCTCCCAATCGCGAATCCGTGCCACGAACACGTCGTCATCGAGCGCTTTCCACCCTTCATCGACGACAATGATCGTCGGGCGCCCATCGAGCCGCTCTTCGACGCGGTGGAAGAGATACAGCATGGCAGGCGACCGGAGCACTGGCTGGTCCAAAATCGCGGTCATGTCGAATCCGATCGTCTCGGCCTCGAGTTCGAGCCCGTCGGCCTCATTGTCGAACAGCCACGCATGCTCGCCCGACGAATGCCAAGGCGCAAAGCGCGCGGCGAGATCGCTTCCCGATGCGCGGCCACGTCCCCGGAACAGTTCGGCAAGATAGCGCATCCGTCGGTGTTCTGGCGGGCCTGCATAAGCTGCATCGACAGCTTCCGCGATCCACGCCGACTCCTCGACCGTTGGCGCTGTGCCGTTCACGGTCACCAGGGTTGCCAGCCATACGGTAAGGAAACCCCGGTTTGCTGGACTGTCGGGTAACGACAACGGGTTCAGCCGCGTGGCCTCCCCGGGCCTTAGCGTGTCATAGACGCCGCCGATTGCCCGAAGGAAAATTTCGGCACCCCGGTCCTTGTCGAAAAAGACGATACGCGGCGAAAAGCGGCGTGATTGCGCAAGCAGGAAACCGAGAACAACGGTTTTGCCCGATCCCGAAGGGCCAATGATGGTGAAATTGCCGAGGTCGCCTCGATGAAAATTGAAGAAATAGGGACCTGCAGATGTTGTCTCGAACAACGTCACCGCATCGCCCCAGAAATTGCCCGATTGCTGTCCCACCGGAAAGTTATGCGCACTCGCAAAGCCTGCAAAATTGGCAGATGAAATCAGCGCACGTCTCGCGATATAACCAAAATTCCCAGGGAACTGCGCCCAAAATGCAGCCTCCAAGCCCAGATCTTCGCGCACAGCGGCAAATCCGGCCTCCGAAAGCATGGCCTGTGCCTCACCGATGGCCACTTCAAGCTCGCTGAGCTGATCGGCGCGGATCATGACGGTTAAATGGTGTTCGCCAAATGCCGCTCGCCCTGCGGCAACCTCATCCTTGGCGAGCACTAGCTCCGAGCGTAGCGATATCGCGGCATCATCGGCCGAGCGCATCCGGCGTAACGCCAAATCCATCCGCTCAAGCGCCGGACCACGGTCGATCATCGCGAAACTTTGCGTTACCGTCATCTCGAACGGCAACCGGTAAAGGTCATCAAGCATTCCGGCGTCGGTATTGGCTGGATAGTCCTTGATCGAAAGAATGGCCGCAAATTCGGAAGGCTCGCCGTTCATCGATCCAAACTCGATTGCATCCGCACCGAAAACGATTTGGCGCCGAGCCATCGCATGTCCCAAGTCGCCGGTCGGCAGCAGCATCGGCAGCGAGACGCCATTGGCTAGCGATGCCAGAAACTCGAGCGGTTCCGAAGCCAGGCCCTTTGGCAAGTCGTAGGCGGAAAGCAATTTGGGCTGATAGGGCTCAAGCGCCGAAAGCATCGCCTCGCGTGCTTGATTGAGCTGGCGCAGATCGGGCCCAGCCTCGCGGCTTGTTGCTCCCCCGCCGCCAAAAAGCCCCAGCATTTTTTCGGCAATCCCCGCACGGCCGCCGAGCGGTCGGATCATGAGCGTGAGGTAGAGATCATTGACGTAAAGCCGCCGCGTGGCCAGCCGGTCCTGCCAGGCACGGTCAAGCGACTGGCTGAACGCGTCGTCGAAATTTCCTTCGAACACCGGCTCGACCGCTCTGCGGACAACATGATGCACCAATGCAAACCGGGCCGATGCCACCGAAAGCAGCATTGCGTCGCGCGCATTCTTTCGCGCTTCCAGCGTGAGCGCGTCGATCGTTTCGAACGGCAAGCCTTCGAGCCGGATGACCTGCAGCGCAAGTCCGTCGCGGGTGACTATCGTATAGTCGTCGATCTGCGCCGCATAGGGCAGATGGTCGCCGACCGCAGCTTCACGGCGCGCCAGTTTTTCACGCGCGGTAAGCATTAGCCCCCCATAAACGGCGATTCTTGACGGGCGGCGTGCGGCGAAGCTTGGTCATCCACAACGCCATGATATGGGCATCGCGCAAATGCGCTGCATAGCCCAGCGCATGGATGAACAGGGAAGGCATCAGGGCAAGTGGCGTTTTGAATATCAGAAACAACTCGGCGGCTACGATGCCGTTGAGTACGAAAAACGGATAGGTAACGCCCGCCACCATCTGTGGACGCGCCAGCGCTCTAAACAAAGGATCGCGGTTCACCCGGCCACCGAACGAATGCCGCCAACGATTGATGCTGCGCCGAACAGGATAAACAGCCCCAACACTACAGTCGCACCATATTTCCAGTTCACCCGGCCGGTCAGCATCATGAACCCTACCGCTGCGACTGCAATCACTGCAACGGCGGTGGCGACATTGCCGAGCAGTGTTCCCTGCAGCCAGTCGACCGCGCCGGCAATCGGTCCGGAACCAGCCGGGTCGGGCGCCGCGTATTGGGCAAAGGCTGGCGATGAAAACAGCAGGGCGAGAAGGGCGCTAAGTCGATATTTCATGGCTCTGTTACCTCGATAAAAAATGCATTTTCGTTAATAGCTGGAATGTCGGGCGCGACGATTGTTGATGCAGCCGCGGCTGTTGAACTAGGCGGCGGCTGCCACCGCCGCATTATTGTCGACACGTAATTTTGCGTTTCCCGGTAGGGCGGAATACCACCATAACGAAGCACCGCACCTGGCCCTGCATTATAGGCAGCGAGCGCCAGCGGGATGCTGCCGAACCGGTCAATCTGTTGGCGCAAATAGCGC
>LNFK01000024.1 GCA_001464315.1 Sphingomonadales bacterium Ga0077559
GCCGCTTCGCGTTCGGCGTTGTCGGGCATTTCAAACGGAATGCCAAATTTGTTTTCAAGCCGAGCTGGGCAGCGCGGATTGCCGCAACATATCCACCGGGGCCGGAACCGAGGACGATGAGGTCGTAGTTTTCAGGCATGCTCAAATGCTTTCTTCATTTTTTCTCGCAGACTTGTGAACAGTCTGCTGATTATGTTGTGCCCCCGGCCATCAACGAGTGTCGTGGTTTGTTCAACTCTTGTCCATTCGATGCCAGTCTCAACACTAAGTGCAATCCGGAATTTGTCCCAGTTTGTCGGGTTATCCTCGAGTGATGGCGCAATCCTAACTGCCGAATTCCATAAACTACCGACGGTTACCCAATCTGGCGCATCCTTCACTGGAACTGGCAAATCGAGCACGGCAAAAGCTGCTTCAATTGCCCAGATTTCATCGCCATCGCCCCACAAATCCAAGGGTAGGCAGCGGTTCCATCTCAAGCCACCATTCCCAATGGCTTCTCCACCAATTCCTTGAATACCTTCATCAGCATTGCGCCGTCCGCTCCGTCGATTGCGCGGTGGTCGAAAGACCCCGTGGCGGACATCACCGTGGCGATGGCGATTGCGTCATCGACGATATATGGCCGCTTTTCACCTGCCCCGATGGCCAGTATCATCCCCTGCGGCGGGTTGATGACGGCTTCGAACTGCTTGATGCCCATCATGCCCATGTTGCTGATCGAAGCGGTGCCGCCTTGATATTCATGGGGTTGCAGCTTCCCTTCCTTCGCCCGGCCCGCCAGTTCGCCGATTTCGGTCGAGATTTTCGACAGCGACTTGTTCGCGGCATCGGTGATGATGGGGGTAATCAGGCCGGTCGGCACCGATACCGCTACACTGATGTCGGCGCGGGTGTATTGCAGCATATTGTCGCCGGCAAAGCTGACATTGCATTTGGGCACCTGAATGAGCGCAAGGCCTAGCGCCTTGATCAGCATGTCGTTGACCGACAGCTTGACGCCGCGCGCCTCTAAGCTCGCGTTTAGCTCGCCGCGCAGTTTGAGCAGCGCGTCGAGGCGGATATCGACGGTGAGATAGATATGCGGAATGGTCTGCTTGGATTCGGTCAGGCGGCGCGCAATGGTCTTGCGCATGTTGCTGAGCTTGACGACTTCGTGCGGGATGTCGGTTTCGATAGCCGCGACCTGTGCGGGGGTCGAGGCTGCGGGGGCGGCCGAAGTGACCGGCGCTGTTTTTCCGCCTGTCGTAGCACCTTCAAGGTCAGCCTTGACGATACGACCATTGGGGCCCGTTCCGGTCAGGCCCGCGAGATCTATGCCTTTGTCCACTGCAATCCGCTTGGCGAGCGGACTCGCGATAATGCGATCGCCCGATGCTTTACTAGATGCACCTATGGCCACCGGCGCAGCGGGCGGCGGTGGCGCAGAAGTAGCGGCCTGAGGTGCTGGCATGACGCCTGCCGATTTCGGTGCAGCCGCTTTTGGCGCAGGCGCCGCATCATCATCCTCGCCAGCAATCACCGCGATCACGGTGCCGACCTTCACACCGTCGGTGCCCTCGGCAACCAGAAGCTCCTTGATAATACCCTCGTCAATCGCCTCGAATTCCATCGTCGCCTTGTCGGTCTCGATTTCAGCCAGCAAATCGCCCGACGACACGCTGTCGCCCACTTTGACCAGCCATTTGGCGAGCGTCCCCTCCTCCATCGTCGGCGAAAGCGCGGGCATTTTGAGTTCGATGGACATCCTAAGGCCTTTTCCGGGTCGTTATTTGAATTTCGGAATAACCATGCGTGCCGCAGCGTCAAGCGGCTTAAGGTTGCCAAGCATTCAAAATTCGCGCACGTTATTCGAATTCATAAGGGCTTTGCGCGAGAGACGAGGCCGGGGGGAGCGCATGCGGACATATCTGGTAGTTATCGACGAAACCGAAGAAGCGCGCACCGCCTTGCGCTTTGCCTCGCGCCGTGCATCGAAAACGAACGGCGCGGTGCATATCCTCGCGCTGGTCGAACAGGCAGATTTTGTCGCTTGGGGCGGCGTTCAGGCGACGATGGAGGAAGAGGCGCGGGTGCGGGCCGAGGAGCTCGTGACCGCCGCCGCGGGCTCGATTTTCGACGAAATGGGTGTGCGTCCGGCGATTACCGTGAAACCCGGCGAGGCGATTGATGTGGTTAAGGCGATGCTGGAGGAGCATCCGGAGATTGCGGCATTGGTGTTAGGTGCTGCCGCCCAAGGCGCGCCAGGGCCCTTGATTGCTCACTTTACCGGCGTGAATGCAGGCACGCTGCCCTGCCCGGTCATGGTAATCCCGGGATCGATTACCGACGAGCATCTTGACGAATTGAGCTAACGTTTCTTGCCCTGATGTCGGATATTTTTCGGCCGTCCGCGTTTGCCGACGTCGAAATTTCCAGCCTTGCCCTTGTGTTTGAACCGGTCGGGCGCGAAACTGCCGCCTTCGGGTAATTCGAACCGCAGCGCCCCCGATACCGGATTGGCCTCGGCCAAACGCAATTCCAACCGCATTCCCGGGCGATATTCTTGCCGGGTCTTCTCGCCGATCAACGTTTGACTGGCCTCATCATAATGGAAATAGTCTTTGCCCAGAGTGGAGACTGGGACCAAACCATCACCGCCAATGCCCTCTACAGTAGCGAAAAATCCGAAATTCTGTACGCCGGTAATTCGCGCCTGAATAATTTGGCCGACCTGCGCTGAGAGAAACGCCGCGATGTAACGATCAGTCGTTTCACGCTCGGCCTCCATCGCGCGACGTTCGGTGCGGCTGATGGCTTCGGAGGTTGCTGCGAGTTTGGCAGTGGCGGCCTCGGTCAAGCCTGTGGTCGGCTCGACATCCTTGAGCTTGGGCTTAGGCATTTCCAGCCCGTAAGAGCTCACCAACGCGCGATGGACGATCAGGTCGGCATAGCGGCGGATCGGCGAGGTAAAATGCGCGTAACTGCCGAGTGACAGCCCGAAATGGCCAACATTGGTTGGGCCGTAATACGCCTGAGTCTGGCTGCGGAGAACTGCTTCCATGATTTGCGGGCGGATTTCCTCGTCGATGATTTTCTCTAGGATAGCGTTGAAGGTTTCAGGCTTAACGACCTGCCCAAGTGCGAATTCTATATCGAAAGTCTTGAGGTAATCCTTGAGCGCAACGAGTTTCTCGCGGCTCGGCGGCTCGTGCGCGCGGTAGATCAATGATGATTTCTTTGCCTCAAGCGCCTTTGCGGCGGCGACATTGGCGGCGATCATAAAATCCTCGACCAACCGGTGCGCTTCAAGCTGCTCCCGCTCGGCGACGCCGGTAACCCGGCCCTGGTCGTCGAGTGTGATGCGCTTTTCGGGCAAGTTGAGTTCCAACGGCCCACGCTTATGCCGCGCACGTGCCAGCAACCGCCAGCACGCCCATAGCGGCTTGAGCGCGGTCTCGAGCAGTGGGTTTTCCATCTTGCCGTCGATGGCCGCTTGCGCGTCAGGATACGGAATATTGGCAGCAATCTTAGCCACAGCGCGGGTAAAACGCCATGACGTCACTTGTCCCATCTTGCTGATGCTCAAGTGACACGCAATGACCGCGCGGTCCTCCCCTGCCCGCAGCGAACATTTGTCCGACGACAAAGCGTGCGGCAGCATTGGCACGACAAGATCAGGGAAATAAACGCTATTCCCGCGCTTCGCCGCTTCGTGGTCGAGAGCGCTGCCCGGGCGGACATAGTAGCTGACATCGGCGATCGCGACGATCGCATCGAAGCCGCCAGTGTCGGCATTGGGTGCAGCCCAGATCGCATCATCAAAGTCGCGTGCGTCACGTGGGTCGATGGCGATGATCGGCAGATGGCGCAAATCCTCGCGGTGATCGGCGGTAACGGGTAGCTTGCTGACGGTCGCCGCTTCGCGTTCGGCGTTGTCGGGCATTTCAAACGGAATGCCAAATTTATGGATGGCAATTAAGCTAAAGCTCTTTGGTGCGAATGGGTCGCCAAGCACTTGAGTCACCCGCGCCGATTTACGCTGCGCATTACCGGTCAGTTCGGCGAGCACAAGATCGCCTGCCTTGGCCTCACCTATATCGCCAATTTGCGTATCAAACCGCGCTTTCTTGTCGACCGACTTCAGGAAGAACCTGCCATTCTCGCCACCTTCGACCACGCCCAATATTTGCTCGCTGCCCTTGGCGAGCTTTTTCATCACATGCGCGACCCATCCATTGCCGCGTTCCTCGGTGCGCGCCAATACCCGGTCGCCGATACCCAGCGCGCCGCGCTTGCCCTCGATGACGCGGATTTTGGGGATAGGGATGCCCTCGGCCTCCCAGCGTTCGGGCACCGCGACCGGCTGATTGCCATCGATCCCGACAATCTTGAGCACCGTAACCTTGGGAATACCGCCCATTTTGTGAAAAGCGCGGCCTGGGGCCATATCGACCAGCCCTTCGTCGGTCATGTCCTTGAGCAACGCCTTCAGCGCAATTTTCTCATTCCCGCGCAGCCCAAATTCACGCGCTATCTCGCGCTTTCCAGCCGGTTCAGAACTTTCCTGAATGAACGCCAATATTTGCTGGCGTGATGGCATGCCTTCATGTTTCGCGGACTTGCTCAAATCGGATACTCCGAAATATGGTTCACGCACAGGCGCAGAGTGCGCCGAGATTTCGGACTATTTCGGCGTGATATGCTCTTTGCATTCTCTGCGCCTCTGCGTGAAAACAATCAATAGGTCCGCCCGATCAATATCCGTTCGACCGCAGGTTCGCTTGTGAAGAAGCACGGACCGTCCGCCGGCGCCGCGTTCAACGGGCTGTTCCGCATGGTCAGCTTAAGCGCTTTTAGCTGATCGACGATTTTGTTGAGCGCCGCGCCGCTTGGTTTGGCCCATTGGACCTCGACCCAACCGGCGAAGCCCGTCTCGTCGCCAGCGAAATGCGCTACGAGATCTGTGACGTCGCGGCGAATATTGGCTTCCATCCGTTCTTTGGCCTCTGCGTAAAGACCCGTTTGGATGTCCTCCAGCATTGCCGACGCGTTGGCTACAAACTCGTCGCGCAGCGTGAACGCCGTCGCAAGCTTGCCGTCGTCCTTGTACAACCGGTCGCGACGCAGCACGGCGGCCTTGCCCTCGCCCATGTCGCGGGGGCCGACTTCGACGATAATCGGCGCGCCTTTTTTGACCCACGCCCAGCGCTTGTTCGATGCCTTGATGGCCTTGGTGTCGAGCAACACCCGCAGCGGCTCGCCGAAGGCGCTCTTTGCGAGCAGTTCCAAACGCAGGCTGCGGCAATATTCCAAGACCGCCTCATCCTCGTCATTGTCGCGCAACATCGGCACGATCACAATCTGGTGCGGCGCGATTTGCGGCGGGCAGCGCAGGCCATCGTCATCGCCATGCGTCATGATGACGCCGCCGATCATGCGCGTGGATACGCCCCAACTGGTGGTGTGCGCGAACTGCTGACTGCCTTCTTTGTCCTGATATTTGATGCCCGATGCTTCGGCAAAGCCAGTACCCAAATAATGTGAAGTTCCAGCCTGCAACGCCTTGCCGTCCTGCATCATCGCTTCGATGCTATAGGTCGCTACTGCGCCTGGAAAGCGTTCATTTTCGGGTTTTTCCCCCGCCACTACCGGCATCGCCAGCGGGCCTTCGGCAAATGCGCGGTACATTTCTAGCGCGCGCATTGTCTCTGCCATCGCATCGGCCTTGTCGGCATGCGCTGTATGGCCTTCTTGCCAGAGAAATTCGCTAGTCCGCAAAAACATCCGCGTACGCATTTCCCATCGCACGACGTTGGCCCATTGATTGACCATCAACGGCAGATCACGCCAGCTTTGCACCCAGCGGCTCATCGCCGCGCCGATTACAGTTTCCGACGTGGGGCGGACTACCAGTGGCTCCTCGAGTTTGGAATCGGGGTCAGGGATCAACTTGCCGTTGCCGTCGCCAATCAACCGATGATGCGTGACCACCGCCATTTCCTTAGCAAACCCCTCAACATGGTCAGCTTCTTTTTCAAAGAACGACAAAGGAATGAAGAGCGGAAAATAGCAATTTTCGACACCCGCAGCCTTGATCTCGGCATCCATGAGTTTCTGGATGCGTTCCCACATGCCATAGCCCCAAGGCCGAATTACCATACAACCGCGTACGCCGGATTCTTCGGCCAAATCGGCTTCCGAAATGACTTCCTGATACCAGCCCGCAAAATTTTGCGCGCGTGTGACGTTCAAAGCATGTTTTATCAATTTATTACCCGCAAACTCTTACTAAATCTATTGGCCGGAAAGCTGGTCAATCTTTGCCTGCAATGCCGCAATTTGACGCTTTAGCTCGTCAACATTCTCTTCCTTTTCTGACTTCTTGCCGGTCAGGTTGGAGAGGTTTGGCAATAACGCCTCACGTGCGGTGCGCATAAATTCGATGTTCTGCTTTGCAATCGCTCCGAACGGACCTGCGGTTACCGCTGCCTCAATCGCCTCCTGAACCTGCTTCTGGTTCTTGCGGAAATTATCCATCGACGTTTCGAGAAACTGAGGCAAGATACCCTGCATTGAATTGCCATAAAGCGCGATAACCTGCTTGAGGAAGTTGGTGGGCAGAATCTGTTGCCCGCTATTTTCCTCTTCCATGATGATCTGTGTTAGCACATTATGAGTAATGTCGTCGTTCGTCTTGGCGTCCAAAACCTTGAAGTCTATTTCCTTGCGCGTCAGATCAGCCAGAAAGTCGAGCGTGATATATTTCGACGATTGCGTATTATACAGACGCCTGTTTGCATACTTTTTGATGATGACGATGCCGTCATCCGTTTTGCCCGCGCGCGCCATGTCGTTTTCCTCTTGGGGTGATGGGCGTTATTAGCACCAGTTTATCATGCACTGCAACATGGTTGGAATGGGGCGATTCCGGGTGATTGATTCGGGCCCGCCCGTCCAACGGTGAGTGTGACAGTAGAGTTACAATCGACAGCAGATCATTTCCGATGACCGTGGCACATGATCTTTTGCGAAAATGCTGATTCATCGCGCCGTTGGCGTATTCGATATATATGTACAATATGTGACGATTTGAAGTTACATTGTTACACTTCCTCCGCAATATTACTCCGTAAATTACGAATTTCGGGACCCAGCCGCATCAATCGACTGTTGCATTGCAGCAACATATTGGTCAAAATAACACAAATTCGGATAAAATCGCGCTTGGCGCTTGCTCTTGATTTTCGGCTGCGCTTATCCGGTGGATTAATCGAATGTGAATAACAAGTAGCTGGGGAGCTTACTAACATGAAGAAGTCAGGTTTGATGATTGCCGCGTCGGCAATCAGCGTAGCACTTTTTGCCTCTGTAGCAGCAAATGCACAACAGACCCAAAATGAAGAAATCGCACCGGCGGCCGAAGAGGAATCCGACGACGAAAGCGGCGAAACCATTTTGGTAACCGGATCGCGGATCGCGCGTCCTGAATCGAGTGGCGTAATCGCAGGCGTGCAGGTCAATGCCGAAGAAATCACAACTCGAGGCTTCACCAACGCTCTTGAAGCATTGAACGATATTCCTTTGGTTGGACCGGGCGCCAGTCCCCTGACCGGCAACAACGGCGGGCAGACTGCCAGTCTTGGGGCAGCATTTCCAGACTTGCTCGACCTTGGAACGCAACGCACGCTGACACTGGTAAACGGTCGCCGCTTTGTTTCCGGTAACGCCGCTTCTCTCTTTGTTGAGGGCAACGCAACGGGCGCGCAAGTCGATGTCAATATCATTCCGAGCACTTTGATTGAGCGCGTCGACGTACTGACCGTCGGCGGCGCCGCGGCTTATGGTGCCGATGCTATTTCAGGCGTCGTCAACTTCATTCTAAAGGATGATTTTGAAGGCCTGACGCTTCGCGCGCTTTCCGGCATCACTGATCGCGGCGATGCAGCCCAATATCAGCTCGCGGCAACCTATGGCATTAACTTCTGGGATGGACGCGGAAACATTGTGGTTTCCGGTGAATATAGCCGCAACGATGGTCTTCAGGCCGACGCCCGTGGCTTCCGGCGCGATCGCACCGGATCATATACCAACCCGTTCAACGGCAGCGTCCGTAACCCAGCGTTCGCGTCTGCGGTAATAGACGTGAATGGTCTGAACAATGGTGCCTTCTTACGGAACAGCGATGACGCCCAAGCCGGCACTTTGTTCGGTCGGGGCTTTGTCAATCAGTCGCTGAGTTTCAACGGCACCGTGCTCAATACAATCGCGACTAACCCATACACGGCATACACGCCGATAACGTCAGGGACAACGACGACCAATTTTATAACGTTCAACAACGGACTTGCTCCTGTTGGGCAGCGCTTGGCTGCGAGGACCGCAGGAGGACTGGCAACGACCATTCCGACAACTAACGTTGGATTTTTTGCTGCAACCAACCAGATTATACAAGGTACTCCAGGTGCCGGATATATTTCGGGTAACGGTCTGAATGGACGGACGACCGCAATTGCAAGTCTGCCGATCACGACCTTTGCGCCAACAGCACTACCAACCGGTGTGACAGCCGCGCAGGTATTCACACAATTCGGCATAACACCACCAACAGGGGCGACAGCCGCACAGCAGACTACACTGGCTCTCAACGTATTACAGGCTAACCGTTTTACAGCACGCGAGTTTTACGCGGCGAACCCGAATATCAACGTCAATTATTTTATCGGCACATTTGTCCCTGGCCTGCCTCGGATTGCCAATACCGACACAACATTGGTATCGGTTAGGACCAATCAAGCTGGCGGAACGACGATGGTTCCGGTAAATCAGGTCCTGCCATTTGTTGCCGTTCCCCTTGAATTCGAAGCCAATGGCAATCTTCGCACATACGACTTTGCGAGTGGGATGACACCGACAACACCGCTGACCGTCGGCCAAGCAACGGGCTCAAACGGTGGTTTTTCGCGTAGTATCGAGAATATTGTTCTGCGCACGCAGCAAGATCGCTATATTGCAAACTTGATCGGTCATGTTGACCTGACTGAAGAGGTTACGTTTTTCACCGAGAACACTTATGTCCGGGTGAACAACACATCGCTGCGCAACTCGCCAAGCCAAAACTTTCTGTCGAACACGGCAGAAAACGCGCCGTTGCTGGTCAACGTCAATACCAACCCGTATCTGACTGCGCAGAACCGTTCGGTTCTCTCATCCGTGGGTATCACCGGTGCCACTCCGGCAACATCGAGCTTTATCGTGACGCGCCAGAACCAGGATATTTTCGGCGACAATCCATTCCGCAGCAATAACGAGACATTCCGCCTCGTTGGTGGTTTGCGGTCAGAATATGAATTCCTTGGCCGCGACTGGAACGCCGAAGTTTCTGCAACATTCGGTAAGGGTGTGACCCGCACCCAGGCAACGCAGATTAATGATTTGGAATATCAGCTCGCGCTCGATGCGGTTGATCAAGGACGTGAACTGACGGGCGTTGCCAATGGCAATATCGTCTGTCGTGCATCGCTATTCCCTGCGCAGTATCTCGGGCGCACTCCAATCGGCACCGCCGCAAATATCGTTCGTCAGGCAAATGGGTCAGGCGAGTTGGTTGAAAGCCTATTCACCCCAACGATAACGCAGGAAATGATCAGCCGCTGCGCGCCTTTGAATCCGTTTGGCTATAATAACATGTCCCAAGCTGCGAAGGATTACGTGCGCCAGCAACAGACTTTCAAAAACGTGTCGGAACAGACGCTGTTCACGGCATCGTTTGGCGGCGGTCTGTTTGATTTGCCAGCCGGTGAATTGGCCATTTCGATTAACGGGGAGTATCGCAAGGATCAGTTGCGGTTTACGTCGAACATATTGAACCAATTCGGCCGGGGCCGTGCCGCACCGTCGTCAAATTTCGGCGCATTCACCGAAACTTTTGAAGGCGGCATCGAAGCGCGTATCCCGATTACCGGCGAAGATTTCCTCTCTTTCATGGGTGAACTCGAACTCAACCCCGCATTCCGGGTAACTAAAGCAAATGGTGCGGCAGATAAATATCGCAACACCGCAGGCGTTGCGATCTCGCCCGAAACCAACGGCAAGGCAGAGACTATTTATTCGATCGCCGGCAGCTGGAAGCCAGTTGAAGACCTTCGTGTTCGGGCAAACTACACAAAATCGGTCCGTCAGCCATCGGTGGTCGAGCTGTTCCTAGGTGGTCAGCCCGTTTTCACCACTCCAACCGATTTTTGCAGCCCTGGTAACCTGACCGCAGCAGCCCCTGCTGTACGACGGACCAATTGCCGGACTGCGGTTATTTCGTCGGGGCTGGCTACTGATCCGGTGACCGCTGATGCGTTTTTGGCAACCTTTACGCCAGCTGGCGTCGGCCTTTCCGGGACTTATGCCGGAAACACCGGTTTGAACCCGGAAAAGGCAACGAGCTGGACCGTCGGGTCAACATTAACGCCGCGATTGATCCCCGGCCTGTCGATTTCAGCGGACTATATCCATCTCGATCTGACCGGCACGATCGTTCCTACCGGATTGGCACAAGGGATCCAGAGCTGCTACGACAGCCCGAACTTCCCGGATACAACGTCAGAAACAGGCACCAATTTGTGCGCCTCGTTTACGCGCGACTCGGCCTTCCAGATCGCCAATGGCTATTCGCTGACATTCCTAAACCTGGGAAGCCTTCGCATTCGTGCGGTGAATATTTCGGGTTCCTATCCGATCGATCTGGGTAATCTTGGCAAATTGTCGCTGCGCACGAACGCTTACCGCCTGCTTCGTTATGAAGCTTCGGCATCGGGGGATTTTTCTCTGGACGGCTTGCGCTCGGACGGCACATTCAATCGCCCAAAATGGGAAATTCAGACCTCGGCGCGATATGAAAAAGACGGGTTTTATGTCACTGGGACATGGAACCATCGTACATCGACCAGGATTTTCTCATCCGGTGCTCCCGCAGGTCCTGAAATCGTACCGTTCAATCGTTATCCTGCTTTGAATATCTTCGATGCCGCTGTCGGCGTCGACGTGAACGAGGATTTCCGCGTTCAACTGTCAGCGACAAACCTCACTGACGTGACGTTCGGCGGAAATCTGGGCTATCTGTTCCAGGATTATTACGATCAAATAGGCCGCCGCTATCAGGCGACCGTGATTGCAAAATTCTAATAAAAATCGTCACGCACGAAAAAAAGGGCGCCTCTCGGGGCGCCCTTTTTGTTTGTCTTATGGTGTTTGGTTAAGACCAGATCCGATCTGAACGCTGGCCGAGCGTCGTGAGCAGCTCATATTGCGACAGTCCTGACTGCGCTGACAGTTCCGGCAAATCAAAGGGTAAACTAACCCAGTCACCTTCGGACAGCGAAGAGCCTGCCGACGCATTGATTGTGATAAGGTCCATCGAAACCCGTCCGATGACTGGCAGCGCAACGTCATCAGCATATACTACGCCCCGGCCCGCAAAACTGCGTAGATAGCCGTCGGCATATCCCATCGAAGCGGTCGCAATTATGGTTGGCTCCTCGCAAATATAAGTGGCGCCGTAGCCCACCGCATCACCCGCATTCAGGTGGCGAACCTGTAGAACCCGAGCGGCGATGTGTGCGACTGGCGATATTCCGGTGGCCATTTCTGCCCGCTCGACGCCGCCATATAGGCCGATGCCCGGGCGCGTCAGGTCGAAATGATAATCGGGTCCCAGCATAATGCCGGCGCTATTGGCGAAGCTGCGGCGTTTGGCGGGGATTTCCTTTGCAAACTGGCTGAACATTGCCAGTTGACGGCCATTCTGCTCGCTATCCGCGTCAGCCGAGGCCAGATGCGATAGCAATATATCGATATCCAACCCGTCGAACAGATCGTTCGCGATTTGCTCTGGTCCAATTCCCAAGCGATTGATGCCGGTGTCGATCATCACATGGCAGGCGCCGCCTCCTGATGCTTTCCACATGGCAATCTGGTTTGGTGTGTTCAGAACAGGGACTGCGCCAAGCTGCTGTATCGATGAAATATCAAAGGGTTGTATGCCATTGAGCACCGAAATCCATTCAGGCGGCACCAGGTCAGCAATCGCCGCAGCTTCGGACCAATGTGCAACGAAGAAATCGCGGCAACCGGCGTCGCGCAACCGAGCCACGACCTCGCGTGCACCCAGACCATAGCCATTGGCTTTAACCGCCGCGCCGCATGCCGCGCCACCCTGCCCTTGCAGAAACCGCCAGTTGGAGACCAGCGCGTTTCCATCGAGGTGCAAACGCAGGGGCGGGTCGAAATCAGTCATTGCCGCCCCTTTGCCCGTGGCTAACGGACTGTCAATCCAGCTTTGTCTTGCCCGATGTCTCCGGCAACCAGATCAGCGCGACTATAAACGCCATCGCTGTCACGCCAACGGTGTACCAAAGCCCCGAAAACGGCTGCCCGGTCTGGGCAACTATATATTGTGAGATGTACGGCAGGAACCCGCCAAAATAGCCCGCGCCAATATGGTAAGGGATCGACATTGAGGTATAGCGGATTTTGGCGGGAAACATCTCGACCAAAATCGCCGCGACCTGGCCGTAGGTCATCCCTGATAAGGCCACCATCAGGAACACCGCGAGGATTATCTTCCATGGGCTTCGCTGAGCCGGATCGGACTTGTCGGGATAGCCAGCCTGTTCGAGTGCCGCGATATAGGCTTTTTCGTCAAAACCCTGCAATTGGGCATCGCCAACCTGCAATGACACCGTTTCAGACGTTTGCTTACTATAGGCAATTCCGCGCTTTGTCAGAAAGTTAAGTGCCTGAGAACATTCGGAAGTGTGCACCCGATTGAGAGCGTTAAAGTCGCATTCCGGCATCGCGAGAGTTACCGGATTGCTCTCCGTTGCCTTGGCGAGTGCAGGGTTGGCGGCATCGGCCATCATCCAGAAAATCGGAAATACCCCGACAATCGACAGGCCGTAACCAAGCAGCAACAAACGCTTTCGGCCCCATTTATCGGACAGCCAGCCACAGGCGACATAGGTTGGTGCAGCAAGCGCCGCCCCCACTGCCATGTAAAGCAGGGCATCCTCCTCGGGCACGCGCGCTGTGCCGGTGAGGAAGTACAAGGTTCCGAACTGCGATGTGTAATAGATAACCGTCAGACCAGCGGCGACGCCGAACAAAGCGACAAAGATGCGGCCAACGTTACCCGGATATCGGAAGCTCTCGACAAACGGGTTTTTCGAAGTGGTCCCCGCTTCTTTCATCGCCTTGAAAACTGGGCTTTCGGACAGCTTCAGCCGCATATAAAGCGAGATGGCCAAGAGCAGGATCGATGTCAGAAACGGCACGCGCCAACCCCACGCTTCGAAGTCTTCTGTGCTCATTGAATGGCGAGTGATCAGAACGACAATGACAGCGAGCAGGAAGCCGCCTGCAACAGAAGCCTGAATCCAGCTGGTATATTGGCCGCGTTTGCCGTCTGGCGCATGTTCTGCAACGTAAATAGCAGCGCCGCCATATTCGCCACCCAAGGCAAGGCCCTGCAAACAGCGCATCAGCAATAGCAAGCCAGCGGCCCATACGCCTGCGGTTTCAAATGTCGGCAACAGGCCAATCGCGGCGGTCGCTACACCCATCAGCGTTATCGTAACAAGAAACGTATATTTGCGTCCAATTTTGTCGCCAAAATAGCCGAACAATATCGCGCCAAATGGCCGAACGCCAAAGCCTGCACCAAAGATCGCGAGCGAAGCCAACGTCGCTGCTGTCGGGTTATCGGCGGGAAAAAACAGCTTGCCGATCAGCGCCGCCAATATGCCGTAGACGAAGAAATCATACCATTCGAACACAGTACCGAGCGATGAAGCAGTAATGACCAATCGGTCGCGCTGCGGATTTAACGTGACTTCGGTCTCGGCGGCACTGGCCATGTTTTTCCCCTCAAACTCCAGCGCTTTGTCTTATAGGCAATAGCGTGATGTTCAAGCCGCTAGTTTAGCGTTGCGAGCATCCATAATGTCCACGCGCTCAGAAATGCCAGTGTAAACCATGTCGCAATGACACCGATCTGTCGTCCCAGCGGCGCTTTGCCGGGCTCCGAGGGCGTATAAAGCCCGATGATATGCGCCATGCGTCCAAGCAGAAACAGCGCGCCAACCGCCATCAGCGTTTTATGGTGCGCGTTGCTCAGCTCAAGGACGCCGAGCAGCAATATGACAATCGGCGCATGCTCGGCGAGATTGCCGTGGCTCCGGCTTGCGCTGATCAACTTTGCGTCGCCAGCATCACCGAATGCCGATTTGAGGCGCAGCCGCTGACGTACGGTGTCGACCGCGGTGACGAGCAACATAAGTGCGCAAATGGCGGCGACGAATGCGGTTACTGGTAATGTCATGGTTTCCCTCCCGTGATTGCCCTGCCCGACTTTACTCCATTTCGAGGATCACCGCATCAACTGCAAGGCTTTCGCCCTGCGCGGCGTTCACGCTTTTCACAACACCCGATTTTTCGGCGCGGAGGATATTTTCCATTTTCATGGCTTCGACCACTGCCAGAGGTTGACCTGCCTCGACGATGTCGCCGACGCCGACGTGAAGCGTTGTGAGCAGGCCGGGCATTGGACAGATCAGGAATTTGGAGAGATCGGGCGGGATCTTCTCGATCATGTGACTGGCGAGATGCGCGATATGGCCGGGCAGGACGCGCGCGGTGTGGCTGGCGCCGCGTGTAGTGAGTTTGAAGCCCATGCGGGTTCGCATGATTTTGACTGCCAGTTCTTCGTCGCCAATCTCCGCTTCGATCAACCGGTCACCGGGGTCATATTCCATCGACAAGTCGAACGGCTCGCCATCGACATGCATGTCGCCGTCAACCATCTCGATGTCATGGATGGCCTCGGCGATCTTGACTTGCCAGCGCGAAGGCGGGTCGAGCGTATCGCCCAGCTGGCCGTCGACATGCCGCGCGCGGTCGGCTTCGGCGGTGGCAACGAAACCAGCGATGGCGGCAAGTGATTTGACGAGTTCTGGTGTCGATGCTGCGCCGTGGAAGCCGTCGGGATATTCCTCGGCGATAAAGCCGGTGGTCAGTTCACCCGAACGGAAGCGCGGGTGTTGCATGATGGCGCTGACGAAATCGATATTGTGGCCGAGCCCTTCGATCTCGAAGCGGTCCAGCGCCGCGATTTGCAGGTCGGCGGCTTCGTCGCGGGTTGCGCCCCAAGTAATCAGTTTGGCGATCATCGGGTCGTAGAACATGGATACCTCGCCGCCATCATAGACGCCGTCATCGACGCGGATGCCATCGATGCCGCGTCGGCCATTTTCGGCGCCGTCATCGGTCCATCCTTCGACCGGAGGCTGGTAGCGCGTTAGGCGTCCTGTTGATGGCAAAAACCCGCGATAGGGGTCTTCGGCATAGACACGGTTTTCGATGGCCCAACCGTCGATTTTGATCTCGTCCTGAGTCATCGCCAACTTCTCGCCAGCGGCGACGCGGATCATCTGTTCGACCAGATCGATGCCGGTAATGCATTCGGTCACCGGATGTTCGACCTGCAAACGGGTGTTCATTTCAAGGAAGTAGAAACTCTCGCCCGAGGGGTCTGCACCCGATACGATCAGCTCGACCGTGCCCGCAGAATAATAGCCCACCGCGCGCGACAGAGCGACGCATTGCTCGCCCATTGCTTTGCGCATCTTTGGCGTGACGAACGGCGACGGCGCTTCTTCGACGACCTTTTGATGCCGCCGCTGGATCGAACATTCGCGTTCGTTCAAATAGAGGATATTGCCATGCTGGTCGCCCAAGATCTGGATTTCAATATGGCGCGGGTTGAGGATGAATTTTTCGATAAAGACGCGGTCGTCACCGAACGAGTTCAGCCCCTCGCGCTTGGTCGCCTCGAACCCTTCGCGCACATCCTGCTCATTATAGGCAAGCCGCATCCCCTTGCCGCCGCCGCCGGCGCTCGCCTTCATCATCACCGGATAGCCGATTTCCGCCGAAATCCGAACCGCATGTTCGGTATCGTCGATCTCGCCGACAAAGCCGGGGACGACATTGACGCCTGCCTTCATAGCCAGTTTCTTGGACTCGATCTTGTCCCCCATCGCGGCAATCGCATTTACTGGCGGACCGATAAAGGCGATGCCCTCAGCGGCCAGTGCCTCGGCAAAGCTGGTGCGTTCGGACAGGAAGCCATAGCCCGGATGTACTGCCTCAGCGCCGGTTTGCTTGCACGCGGCAATGATCTTGTCGGCAATAAGATAAGACTGCGCGGCGGGTGAAGGCCCGATGTGTATCGCCTCATCGGCCATAGCAACAAAAGGCGCGCGCGCATCGGCATCGGAATAGACCGCGACGGTCGCGATCCCCATCCGGCGTGCGGTCTTGATGATGCGGCAAGCGATTTCGCCGCGGTTGGCAATCAGGATTTTTTTGAACATTTATAAGCCTTCGGTTTCAGATTCGGTTGGCTCGGTCAAATACTTGTCTTCCCAGTGCATGAGCCGAAACGAATTGTCTTTTTGACGTTTCAGGTAAAACACACCTTCAACATCCTGCGATGGCGTGTAAAAAGTGGCGCACAAGAGAATAACCCTTCCATCTTGATCATGAATGGTGCGGTATTCCTTCCCACTTTTCGACGTGATGACACCCAACATTTTGCGCAGGTCGTTTGGGTCATTTCCTTCAGGTTCTGTGCGTTCTACGCGAAATTGGCCCTCGATTTTGATTGCACCAGCCAAACGCTTCTTTCGTGCTTTGGCTGCGATTTCCGATCCTTGGACTGTGCAAGCCATTGCATTCTCCGAAGGCAAAGCAATCAGCAACATCGCAGCCAACGGAAGTCTTAAGATGTTCACTCCGCCGCCTCCAACGCCTTGCACGCCCGCAGCGGCTCCTCTGCCTCCATCGGCACCAGCCCCAGCTTCGCGAGCATCGCCGCGTCCTTGTCGTCGCCTGCATTGGC
>LNFK01000025.1 GCA_001464315.1 Sphingomonadales bacterium Ga0077559
CGTTGATCGCCCGATCGTGATCATTACCTCCAACAATGAAAAAGAATTACCCGACGCGTTCCTGCGCCGCTGTTTCTTCCATTATATCAAATTTCCCGACCGCGAGACGATGCAGGCGATCATCGACGTTCACTTCCCCGGCATCCAAAAAATCCTCGTGTCGAAGGCAATGGATATATTCTACGAGGTACGCGACGTGCCGGGGCTTAAGAAAAAACCTTCGACGTCGGAGCTACTCGATTGGCTGAAGCTGCTGCTACACGAAGACATGCCGCTCGACGTGCTGCAATCGCGCGATCCGACGAAGGCGATCCCGCCGCTCCACGGGGCCTTGCTCAAGAACGAGCAGGATGTGATGCTTTTCGAACGTCTCGCCTTCATGGCTCGGCGTACCAACAACTAAATAACGTAGGCAATTTCGAAGTCGCCCCAGCGCTGGCCGTTGAAACGGAGCGGAACATAAACGTTACGCACGGTCTGAAAGGTTTTGCCGTCACCTTCGTGACGGTAGACCGCCATCATGTAATCCTGATCACTAGCCTTGGCGATGTCGTCAATTCCGCCCAGCAATATCCGCCCGTTTCGGCAATATTTGGTATCATGCGCAAGGTCGCCCGTGGGCGTGCGCGAAAATTCCTTCAAGTGGATCGGCAGGAAGCCTAGACGGCTCGTGGGGACGGTCGAAAGAATCGCCTCATTTTGGGCCTTGACCCGTTCGATCAGCGGTTGCCATTGCTGTTCGGCCCACTTTGTAAGCTTTGTGGTAAAGCGCGGTGGATTGCTCCCCAGCACCGGCTGCATATCGGTGTCGAATAACTCATCCATTTTCAGATTGCCCGAAGCAATGGCTGCCTCGGTCAGCCGGGTCAGCTCGTCTGCTGATGCTTGCGCCAGTTCGACAAATAGCTGATCTTCGCTCGACAGCCCGCTGTGCACGATATGGTCGAACATCCGGTTTGCCTGATTTTCCAAATCGACAATCTGATGGTGCGCGCTGGTGACTGCGCTAAACATCTCGCCATTGGCTTCGGCGACTTCATCGCGAACCTTTTGCGAATCCACCAGGCTTTGGTGAATGGCATAGGTGCTTTCGGCGATCTCACGATTGTGGCCGCCTACTTGTCCGACGATGTGAGTTACGCCTTCGACTACGGCCTGCAGACTAGAAAATTGCTGCTGTGCAGCGCCACTGGTCGCGATACCATCTTCGATCTGCCCTACGAATTTGGACGCCTCGTTGGACAGTGAATTGACCGTTCCAGTGATTTCAACCGCAGCTTTGCGCGTGTCGAGCGCGAGCTTTTTCACTTCTGCGGCCACGACCGCAAAAGTTTGGCCTGCAACGCCCGCTTTCTCCGCTTCGATGGCTGCGTTTAGCGCCAGCATATTTGTCGTTCGCGCAATGGTATCGATAGATTGCGATACGCGCTTCACCTGCTCCATCGCCGCAGCGAATCCGGTGATATGCGTGCCCAGCGTTTCAATGAGCGAAATCATCTCAGAGAAACGGACCATCGATACTCCGATAGTCTCCGCGCCTGAATTTAATTTGGTCAGTGCCGCTTCGGACAACGACCTGGCTTCCGACGTCGCCTGCGTGACGCCGGCAATATCGCTATCGAGGCGCAATGTGAGCTCAGTCAGACCGCTATATTTAGCTTTGAGAAAGTCAGCTGATGCAAGGGCGTTTTCAAGGATACCTGCTGTGTCGGAACAGCCTACCGTCACATCACCGCACATCCGCGCCGCGTTTTTAATCCAGCTATTGTCTGCGATTTCAATTTTTTCCATTTTCATGGCGCGACCGGTCCTTCGATTGTTTGCCACGGCGATAGCCCCATATCGTTAGCAGGTGATTAACCAACTGCGGTTGACGCGCCGGTGCCTGCGCGGCACAAGCATATTCCAACAAAGGAAATCCGATGTTTTTCTCATTCATGGAAGAATTGCGCAGCGCGGGGATTTCCGCTTCGTTGAAAGAGCATCTGGCTTTGCTTGAGGCGCTTGAAGCCGATGTTATCCAGCAGAGCCCGGAGGAATTTTACTATCTGGCGCGCACCACGCTTGTGAAGGATGAGGCATTACTCGACCGGTTCGATCAAGTCTTCGGCAAAGTTTTCAAGGGCATTTTTACCGAATATGGGCAGAATCCTGTCGATGTTCCGGCAGACTGGTTGAAAGCTATCGCCGAGAAATATCTCAGCCCCGAAGAGATGGCCGCGATCGAAAAGATGGGCAGCTGGGACGAGCTCATGGATACCCTAAAAAAACGGTTAGAAGAGCAGGAAAAGCGGCATCAGGGCGGCAACAAGTGGATAGGTACTGGGGGGACCTCACCTTACGGCAATGGCGGGTACAATCCCGAAGGCGTTCGTATCGGTGGTGAATCCAAGCATAAGCGCGCAGTCAAGGTCTGGGAAAAGCGCGAATTCCAGAATTTGGATCACACGCGCGAGCTCGGTACGCGTAACATCAAGATTGCAATGCGCCGCCTGCGCAAATTTGCGCGTGATGGAGCCGCAGAAGAACTGGACATCAATGCAACCATCGACGGCACTGCCCGTCAGGGATGGCTCGATATCCACATGCGCCCCGAACGGCGCAACGCCATAAAAGTGCTGCTCATGCTCGATGTCGGCGGATCGATGGATCCGTTTATCAAATTGTGTGAAGAATTATTCAGTGCAGCCACCAGTGAGTTCAAAAATCTAGAATTTTTCTATTTCCACAACTGCCCCTACGAGGGCGTTTGGAAGGACAATAAGCGCCGGTTCAGCGAGCGCACGCCGATGTGGGACGTGCTCCACAAATTTCCGCACGATTATAAAGTCGTGATGGTCGGCGATGCATCGATGAGTCCGTATGAAATCACGCATCCGGGCGGCTCGGTTGAACATTTCAACGAAGAATCGGGCGCGGTCTGGATGCACCGCATCACCAACACCTATCCGGCGACGGTGTGGCTTAACCCTGTACCTGAAAAACAATGGGGATATTCGCAATCGACAAAGATCATCAAGGAACTGATAAACGACCGGATGTATCCACTGACGCTGGACGGTTTGGACGACGCGATGCGCGAGTTAAGCCGCAAGCACGGGCATTAATAAAGCAAGTATTTCTGCCGTTCTTCGCTCCACGCGCGCTCGTCTAGAGACGTCAAGGCGTCAAGATCGTCAGGCGTCGATAACGGGTTATCCACCCATTCGCGCAGCCCCGGGCCGCCGTTGATGACATCTATGGCCAGCTTCCCAAATTCATATTCATAAGGAAAGTCGCGCCAAAGATCGTATTCCGGATATAGTCGCCGAATTGCCTTAAATGCGAGCGCTTGGACGCGCCAAGGCTTGAAAGCCTGATGGTCGTAAAGCGCACCTTCCGCATGAATATGAACACCATGGCACAGGCTGTGGACATGTTTGTGGAAAGTCGGTTCAAACCAGATTTCGCGTAACGCGCAGCCGGTCAACCATTGCGGCGCAAACGCGCGCATTTCGGCTATCACCGCGTGAGCGTTGATGTCCGGCGCACCGAAAATCTCGAGCGGGCGAGTCGTCCCCCTGCCCTCCGACAAGGTCGCACCTTCGATCATCACCGTGCCTGCGTACGCACGCGCCATGTTGATATTTGGCGCATTAGGGCTCGGGTTGATCCACAACCGGTCGGTCGGCCAGCCAAAGCCGGGCGCGGCATCGGGTTCGTAGCCTTCCATTGCAATGACACGATAATCGACGTCGATTTTGTAATGGTCGACAAGCCATTGGCCAAGTTCGCCAAGCGTCAATCCGTGCCGCATGGGGATTGGGCCAACTCCGACGAAGCTCTCCCAACCCGGGAGCAGCGTTAGGCCCTCCACGGGCCGTCCTGCGGGGTTGGGACGGTCCAGCACCCAAACCGTTTTGCCATGCTCCGCGGCCGCTTCTAGCATGTAACACAGTGTGGTAATGAAGGTATAAATCCGACAACCCAGATCCTGCATGTCGATCAGGATGACATCGAATGTTCCCATTGACTGGCCGGTCGGACGGCGAACCTCACCATAAAGACTGAATATCGGTATGCCATGAACAGGGTCCGTGAAGTCGGGCGACTCCATCATATTATCTTGCTTGTCGCCGCGCAGCCCATGCTGAGGCCCGAATGCAGCAGTGATGTTCATCTCTTCCAAACCGATCAGTGCATCCAGTGAATGCGTCAAGTCAGCCGTTACGGATGCAGGATGCGCTAGTAATGCGATCCTTTTCCCGATCAATGGCTTGCGTAGTTCAGGCTCCGTCAGGAGGCGATCAATTCCGAATTTCATGCCTCTCGTGGTGCATCCAGTTGCAATGCAAAGCAATCCTTATGATGAAAATCCGGTTCGCCTGACGGATGCGTCAGAGCCCAAAATGACTTTCTGTCGTCGCTTTCTTCGACAACCGCCGAAATGCCTAACATCAGCGGGCCGTCGTGCAAACTGATGGGCAAATCGAATTCGGCATTCAGCGCGAAGTGGCTTTCGGAATAATCACAAGTTATTCTGGGCCGCGATATCATTTCTTCGGCCATGCCTTTTCGATAATCTGAAAACCGATAAAGCGCCCATTCGGACGATGGTGAAAAATTATACTCGAAATAGCGCTCGCTGCCGGCACATTTGATGAACAATTCAAAACAAGTCGTTTGCCACAGCCGGTCAGAGCGTAGCGGCTCGTGCGGCTCGGGAAGGATCAGTAGGCTTGTGTCACACTCGATGACAAACCGTGCAAACATACGCCCCGCGACGGCTGTCCGAATTTCAACGTCAACCTGATTCACGCTTACAGGCGGAGTTGCCCGATGGCAGATCAATCGGATTTCATTCATGGGCATATTGGCCAATGTCAAACTCCATGCTACGCGCACCGGCGCTATGACTTCTTACAAATCCGATCTCTTACGCCTGCTTGATGAGCGTGGCTATATCCACCAGACAACTGATGCCGAAGCGCTGGATGCGCTGGCGAGCAAGGAACTGGTACCGGGATATATCGGCTTCGATGCTACTGCGCCATCGCTTCATGTGGGAAATCTGGTGTCGATTATGCTGCTCAGGCGGTTGCAACAGGCTGGACATAAGCCAGTCGTCGTCATGGGCGGCGGGACAACGCGGATCGGCGATCCGACGGGCAAAGACGAGGTCCGCAAAATGCTGACCGATGAAACGATTGAGTCGAACATCACTTCGATCCGCACCGCGTTCGAACGTTTCCTTCGCTTTGGCGATGGACCGACCGACGCAGTGATGGTGAACAACCACGACTGGCTCGGACAGCTTGGTTATATCGAACTGCTACAAGAAGTCGGCACGCATTTTACTATCAATCGGATGCTGGCATTCGATTCGGTCAAGCTTCGCCTCGATCGTGAGCAACCGATGACGTTTCTCGAATTCAATTATATGATCCTGCAAGGCTATGATTTCCGCCACCTCAGCAAGACGATGGGCGTACGCCTGCAAATGGGCGGTTCGGATCAATGGGGCAACATCATTAATGGAATGGAGCTGGCCCGGCGAATGGATGGCACCGAAGTGTTCGGCTTGACAACCCCGCTGATTACCAAAGCCGACGGGTCAAAAATGGGGAAATCGGTTTCGGGCGCCATTTGGCTCAATCAGGACCAGTTGCCCGATTATGACTATTGGCAATTTTGGCGCAATACCGATGACCGCGATGTAGGCCGCTTTCTCCGTCTGTTCACGGATTTGCCGATGGATGAAATCGTTCGATTGGAGGCGCTAGAAGGGTCGGAAATAAACGCGGCCAAAATTGCTTTGGCCAATGCAGCCACCGAAATGTGCCGCGGCGCAGAGGCTGCCGCGCTGGCAGCAGACACCGCCCGGAAGACATTTGAAGAAGGTGCCGCAGGTGGTGACTTGCCTACCGTTACTGTTACTGGCGAAATCACACTGGTAGACGCCCTCGTGGCGCTGGGCTTTGTCGCGTCAAAAAAGGAGGCCCGACGAATGATCCAAGGTGGCGGCGCGCGCGTGAATGATGAAGCAATTTCAGACGACAACACGATGATTTTTCCGCAATCCAACGCAGCCAAAATATCTGCAGGAAAGAAAAAGCATGGATTACTGTGCTTTACGTGAACCTTTCGCGGTAAAGATTTTGAAGACATGATTTTACCAAATATTTGTAACTTGACTGCATAATGCCTGCTTAAGCAACAAGCATGGGATCGCACTCTATGGCGCAGGCCGCTCCGAATAACGACGTGGATTTGCGCAGGGCGGCACGACATCGCGCCGACCATAACGTAATTACCGAAAGCAAGGTTCACGGCGACCGGACGGTTCACATCGTCAATGTGTCAGCGCATGGCTTTATGATCGATGATAATCCGGGTTTTGAGCGCGGCGAACGCGTCGAGTTACGATTGCCTGTAATTGGCCGCATCGAAGCGCTGATTATCTGGACCGTCGAGAACCGCGCTGGCTTCCAGTTTGAGCGAGTGGTGCGCTTACCCGATTTTATGGGGCTGCTGGAACATATCAGCCCAAAATTGCGCTAACCGCCCCTGAGCGTTGCGACACCGGCGTCGCGCTCGAACAAATAAAGTCCAATTCGCGCGGCCTGTCCGCGTGGCCCGTCTAAGCCGCCGTCGCGGTCGATCAGGAGCCGTGCATCGTCGGCGGCAACGCCGATAAGTTCGCGCACCTGTTCGGGCGTAGCGATACGGAATGGACTATCGCCGGATTGCCTCGTGCCCAGCATTTCGCCAGCCCCGCGCAGTTTAAGATCCTCTTCGGCTATCCGGAACCCGTCATTCGTCTCGCGCATCAGGGCAAGCCTTGCCCGAGCAGTTTCTCCAATTTGTGAGCTTCGAACGAGAAGGCAGACTGACTTTTCAGAACCACGCCCGACACGCCCGCGCAATTGATGCAGTTGTGCCAACCCGAACCTATCTGCTGCTTCGATAATCATCAGGCTGGCATTAGGCACATCGACGCCGACCTCGATCACCGTTGTCGCGACCAAAAGCCGTGTTTCGCCGTTAATGAACCGCTCCATGACCGCATCTTTTTCCAGTCCGCGCATCCGGCCATGCACTACCGCGACCTGCTCGCCAAAGCGCAACCGTAATTGTTCGGCGCGCTGTTCAGCAGCGGCGAGGTCGCTATTCTCGCTTTCTTCGACCAGCGGACACACCCAAAAAGCCTGCTTGCCTGACGCCAGATGCCGGGCAACGCCGTCGATGATCTCGGGCAAGCGTTCTTGCGAAATGACCCGAGTTTCGACAGGCGTTCGACCCGGCGGCAACTCATCCAATATCGAACTGTCCATTTCGCCATAGGCCGCGAGCGCCAAACTGCGCGGAATTGGCGTTGCGGTCATCACCAGCAAATGCGGGACCCCCCTGCCCTTGCGCGACAGCATCAGCCGCTGTGATACACCGAAGCGGTGCTGTTCGTCGATCACCGCCAATGCCAGCGACTTATACGTCACCGTTTCCTGAAATATTGCATGGGTGCCAACCAGGATATGGATCGAGCCATCGGCCAGCCCCATCAACGTCGCCTCGCGCAGCTTGCCCTTTTCGCGGCCCGTTAGAATGGCGATATTCACCGGAAGGCCGGAAAGTAGTCTCTGTAACCCAGCAAAATGCTGCCGCGCCAATATTTCGGTCGGCGCCAGCATAGCGCCCTGCATCCCAGCCTCGACAGCGCGGAGCAGTGCGTGCAATGCGACCATCGTTTTGCCGGCGCCAACGTCGCCCTGCAGCAGCCGGAGCATGGGCCGCGACTGCGCGATATCGCCCTCGATTTCGGTTATAACCCTCTCTTGAGCGCCAGTTAACTCAAACGGCAGCTTTAGCCGGTCAACCAACGCACCGGTTCCCGCGATAGGAACTGCCTTGCGCTTATCCATTGCAGCCCTGACAAGGCGCATTGCAAGCTGATTGGAAAATAGCTCGTCATACGCCAGACGATCACGCGCTGCCTGATCATCCTTGCGGTGAACCGTCTGCAGCGCCGCGTCCCAGTCCGTCCAACCGCGTGCCGCAAGCAAGGTCGGTTCGATCCATTCAGGCAAGGCGGGTAAATGTGCGAGCGCCGCTGCCGTCAGCTGCCCCATCCGGCCGTTGGTTATACCCTCCGACAGCGGATATATCGGCTCGGCCAATCCGGGCGAGCCGGCAGCGCCTACTTCGACAATATGGTCGGGATGAACCATTTGTAGTTCGTCGCCATAGCGGTCAAGCTTGCCAGAAATCACACGAGCTTCACCTGTCGGAAGCTGCTTTTTCGCCCAGCCTCCGTTGCGGCCAAAGAAAGTGAGTGTGATGTAGTTTCCTTCGGTATCCGCTGCATAAATTCGCAAGGGCGCACGTGCGCTTCCGCTGCTTCGATGCTCCATGATTGTCACGGGAATAATGATGTTGTTCCCAATGTCTTCGACATCGAGCCGCGAGACCGACTTTCGATAGGTCCAGTTGACAGGAAAGTGGAAGGCAACATCCTTGACGCGTTCCAACCCGAGCCGCTCGAGCGGCTTTGCCAACCCCGGCCCCACGCCTTTCAGGCTGCGTACTTCTGCAAATAACGGATTGAGTATATCGGGGCGCATGACTAGGGCCGCTTATAACCCGCAAAAGACAAGAAACCACAAGCTTAAAGGACGCCCGCGTGGACGCCGACCCTTATCTTCGCAAACTACATTATCGCGCGCACCATCGCGGTACGCGTGAGGCCGACGCAATGGTTGGCGGTTTTTTCGACCGCTATTCCGCGGATTGGGCGCAAACGGAATTTGAATGGTTCGAACGGCTAATTGAAGAGCAAGATGTGGACATCATGGCATGGGCATTGGGGACAGCTGAGCCCGATCCAGCTTTTGCTGGACCAATGATGGAACAGCTCAAGCGGCTCGATTTCATTTCATTGCCTGAGGGACTTGAAACCCGCCGATCATGATCGACTTGCAGCGCATCATAAACAGCAGCACCGGCCTGACGCTGGCGTCGGTGCCGTCGGGTTTCGCGCCTTTGTTGCTTGCTGATCTAACCCGTGCCGCAAAAGGCCGGACGCTGTTTATCGCGCCCGACGACTCGGCGATGCGCGCTGTTGCCGACGCGGTGCCGTTTTTTGCGCCAGAACTGGAGATATTGCAGCTACCAGCATGGGACTGCCTGCCTTACGACCGGGCATCGCCGTCGGTAGCGGTCACATCGCAGCGTATGTCGGCATTGCAGGCCCTCCAGCAAGTACCGAAGAAGAAACAACTGGTGCTGACGACCATTGGCGCAGTCATTCAGAAATATGTGACGCCATTCCGCATCCGCCAGACAGGCGAGCGCCTTACCGCCGGGCGCGAGATCACACGCGAGCGCTTGGCCTCATTGCTGCAATCCAACGGATATTTCCGCGTCGATACCGTCGCTGAAGCTGGCGAGTTTGCGATACGTGGCAGCATCGTTGATCTATTCCCCGCAGGTAGTGAATTTGGCCTGCGCCTGGACTTTTTCGGAGACGAGATCGAGAGTATCCGTAGGTTTAACACCACTGACCAGCGCAGCGTAGACCGGGTAGACTATTTCGATATCTTGCCCGCCGTCGAAGCACTGATGGACGAAGAAGCCATCAAACGCTTCCGCATCGGATACCGCGAACGTTTTGGTGTCACCGCAACTGGCGACCCCTTGTATCAAGCGGTATCTGAAGGCCGCCGTCTTTCGGGGATGGACCACTGGTTGCCGCTCTTTGAAGAACGCATGGCGACGATCTTTGACCATCTAGGCGACGACACACTGGTCATTCGTGATTCAGGCGCGGTTTCGGCGGGGCAATCGCGGCTGGATGCCATCACCGATTATTACGATAACCGCGTAAAAGCACAGGTTGCAGAGCCTGGCAGTTATAGGCCTTTACCGCCTGAAATGCTTTATCTGTCGGGTGCCGAGCTCGAACAACTTTTGAGCGACAAGGCAGCGCATCTGTTGACGCCCTTCGCTCAACCCGATTCGGCCAGCATCGTTGATTTCGCGATATCGGCTGCCCGCGATTTCGCGCCGGAGCGCACCCAAAAAACGAACGTGTATGAAGCGGTCGCGGCGCATCTCAAATCGCTGATAAAGAAGGGCAGCAAGACCGTCATTGCGAGCTATTCCATCGGCGCGCGAGAACGGCTCAAAGGCCTTCTATCCGATCACGGTGCGCCGCCTTTGACCGATGCCGATAGCTGGCAGCAGGCACTCGGCGCGGCAAATGGACGAACGGCGATGATCGTCCTGCCAATCGATCATGGCTTTTCCACGCCTGACGTAGCGCTGCTGAGCGAACAGGACATGCTCGGCGATCGTTTGGTGCGGCGACAAAAGCGGCGGAAGTCCGCCGACGCGTTCCTCGCCGAATTAGCAGCGCTGACGCCCGGTGACCTGGTGGTGCATCAGGATCACGGCATCGGGCGCTATGAAGGCCTCATTTCCATACCCGTAGGCAACAGCCCACATGACTGCGTCGCGTTGACCTATTCGGGCGGCGATAAATTATATGTCCCTGTCGAGAATTTTGACGTTCTGTCGCGCTATGGCTCGGATAGCGAGAGCGTCAGCCTCGACAGGTTGGGCGGCGAGGCATGGCAGCGGCGTAAATCGAAGCTAAAAGAACGTATCCGCGCCATTGCGCACGAGCTGCTTAAAACTGCTGCCGAGCGGGCGCTGCGCCCCGGCGCCATTATTGAGGTAGACGATCAGGCCTATGCCAGCTTTGCCGACCGGTTCCCGTATGAAGAAACCGACGATCAGCAGCGTGTTATCGATGAGGTTCTCGAAGACTTAGCGGCGGGCAAGCCAATGGACCGACTTGTTTGTGGCGATGTTGGTTTCGGCAAAACCGAAGTTGCAATGCGCGGGGCGTTTGCTGCGGCGATGGCGGGGCTTCAGGTTGCAGTAATTGCACCGACCACATTGCTGGCGCGGCAGCATTATTCGAATTTTGCCGAGAGGTTCCGTGATCTGCCGCTGAAGCTTGGCCGCCTGTCACGCCTCGTACCCACCGCAGAAGCCAGCAACACGCGTGAGGGCCTCGCCGACGGTACAATAGACATTGTCATCGGCACGCATGCGGTTTTGGCCAAGTCGTTGCAGTTTAAACGGCTGGGCCTGGTGATTGTCGACGAAGAGCAGCGATTTGGCGTTAATCACAAGGAGCAACTGAAAGCGCTCAAGACCGACGTGCATATGCTGACCCTGACCGCCACTCCGATTCCGCGTACGCTGCAGATGGCGATGTCGGGTCTGCGTGACCTGTCGGTTATTCAGACACCGCCTGTCGACCGTCTTGCGGTGCGGACCTACGTGATGCCATGGGACCCGGTTGTCCTCCGCGAAGCGCTGTTACGCGAACATTATCGCGGCGGGCAAAGCTTCTTCGTTGTGCCGCGCATTTCGGACCTCACGGAGATAGAGGAATTCCTGCGTACCGAGATTCCAGAGGTTAAATATGTGACCGCGCATGGCCAGATGTCGCCGACGCAAGTCGAAGAGCGGATGAGTGCCTTTTACGAAAAGCGTTATGATGTGCTGTTATCAACCACCATCGTCGAAAGCGGCCTCGATATACCAAGTGCGAACACCCTCATCATTCACCGCGCCGACCGGTTTGGCCTTGCGCAATTGTACCAGTTGCGTGGTCGCGTGGGTCGATCCAAAACGCGCGCTTATGCTTATTTGACACACGAGGAAAACAAGGCGCTTACCGAAACAGCGGAAAAGCGGCTTAAGGTACTTGGCGATCTGGATACGCTGGGCGCTGGATTCCAGCTAGCAAGCCATGATCTCGATATTAGAGGCGCGGGCAACTTAGTTGGTGACGAACAATCCGGCCACATCAAGGAAGTCGGTTTCGAATTATATCAGTCAATGCTGGAGGAAGCGATTCTCGAAGCACGCGCCGATGCCCAAGGCCTGGGCAAGCCACGCGGCAGCTTCTCGCCGCAGATCACAATCGATGCGCCGATCCTTATACCCGATGACTATGTGCCCGACCTGTCGGTTCGCATGGCGCTCTACCGCCGCTTGAACGAGCTTGAAGAAGGTCAGGATGTCGAAGGCTTTGCCGCAGAAATGACCGACCGTTTCGGGACAATCCCCGAGCCTACTCAAAATTTGCTCAAGCTAATCCAGATCAAGCAGAATGCCTTGGTCGCGAGAGTCTCTAAAATCGAAGTTGGCGCACGCGGCACCTTGGTCAGTTTCCACGACGATTCACCGCCTAATGTCCCCGGCCTGCTCGCCTATGTCGAGAAACTCGGAGAAACCGCCAAGCTGCGCCCTGACAGCAAGCTCGTAATTAACCGCGTTTGGGGCGACCCTACATCACGATTGAACGGGTGTCTGCAGCTATCCAAAGGCCTTGCAAACTTAGCCCGCAAGGCCGTTTAATCGGCTCTTAAGGCGAATTTTTTGAATTCATCGGGCGCAAGCGGCGGCGCGCGCAAATAGCCTTGAAAATAGTCGCAGCCCTCGGCCTTCAGCAACTCAAGTTCTTCTGCCTTTTCGACACCTTCAGCGATGATTGCGATACCGAGCGCCTTCGCCATCGCGATGATCGCGCGCAAAATAATCCTGTCCTTGCCTACCCCGACGATATCCGGTGTCATGCCTTTGTCGATCTTTAGATAATCGAGCGGCAATGCTTTCAAATAGGCGAGGCTAGAATAGCCAGTGCCAAAATCGTCGACGGCAATCCGTACGCCATGTGCGCGTAATAAATCGAGTTGTTCCGATGCCAGTTCGAGATCGCGGACCAGGCTTTCTTCGGTCAATTCCAAGGTTAACCGACTCGGGGCAAACCCGGTTGCGTTTAATAACTCGAGTAAATGCGGCCCGTAGTTATCGGTCAATTCTTCGGCACCAAGATTGACCGCCAACCGCAGTTCATTAAGCGCTACGGGCCAGTTTGCCGCAAGCGTAATCGCTTTTTCCTGGATCATATGCGACAGTTCTTCACGCAGATCACACCGGTCTGCAGCCGCAAAAAGATCGCTGGCGCTGACCACGCCAAGTTCGGGATGCTGGAGCCGGGCAAGCGCCTCTGCACCAACCAGACGCCCTGACGAAACCTCAAACTGCGGTTGCAGCATGATTGAGATTTGTCTCTCCGCCAATGCAGACCGTGTGGCGTCGTCGAGCAATTGGCTGGTATCGGCGTTACGCGTTATATTGGCCTCCGCAACAAGGAACCGCTTACCCTTTCGGCCATAAGCATTCGCCAGCGCATCTGCAGCCCGAACCGCCAAATCCTGTCTACTTTCGCCGGGTCGAGACAACGCGATGCCGACACGCGCGTTGATATGAAGTGGTTCACCGCCATCACCCAAATCCACCGACACCATTTCCAGCAATTTCTGCGCCGCCAGCTCCAATTGTTTGCCGCCACTGTTTCCACCGACAACCAGTAAAAACTCGCGGCCGGGCATCCGCGCCATCAATTGTATCGGAGACAATTGCTGTTCGGCAAAGATCCGGATTTGTTGCCCGACCCGGCGGATAGCTGCGTCGCCGGTTGCCCGGCCCAATCGGTCGTTAATTTGCTTTAGATCCTTGATGCCGAGCAACAAAATCGTGACCGGACCGTCTGATGGGGCGGACAACCATTCGCGTGCATCTCTGGCACGCCGCATCGCCAGCGATCCAGGCTGTTTCGAAGCTTTCGATATTTCACGCGTTTCGTGCATCATAGCCGTTTAAACTCAATATCTTTCCCAACCCTTTCGAATGCAGCATTTCGGCTTTGTCTGTTGGCATTTTGGCCTTACATGATTGACTATGATAGACGGTTTCGGACGCAAAATAGACTATCTGCGGATTTCGGTCACCGACCGGTGTAATTTCCGTTGCCATTATTGCATGCCCGAAAAGCAGAGCTTTCTGCCGCACGCCGATCTCCTCGACTATAGCGAAATAGCATCGTTAGCGAACCGGTTTATAGCCCATGGTATCCGTAAAATCCGGCTGACGGGCGGAGAACCGCTTGTGCGGCGTGATATCGACGTGTTGATAAAAGAACTTGGCCGCCATGTGCATGCAGGACGGCTCGACGAACTGACGCTTACCACAAATGGTAGCCGCCTTAGGCAATTTTCCGAAATTTTGGCTGATTCTGGTGTTCGGCGGATCAACGTCAGTATCGATAGCCTTGATCCTGATATATTTCGAAACATTACTCGAGGCGGCGATCTTGCGCAGGTTCTCGAAGGCGTTTCCGCCGCCAAGGCCAGTGGCCTGCACATAAAAATCAATATGGTTGCGCTGAAAGGGCAGAATCAGACAGATTTGCTGCCCATGGCCGAATATTGCGCGGCCAACAGTTTTGATCTGTCGATTATAGAAACCATGCCGCTGGGAAATGCCGTTGAGGATCGGCAGAACGCATATATCGCAATTAATGATTTTATTGCGCCTATACGTGCCAATTTCCAGCTACAGCCTTTGACGGATCGAAGCGCCGGTCCGGCCCGTTACTGGCATGTGGCCCCACTCGGTTTGAGATTGGGTCTTATCACGCCGATGAGCCATAATTTCTGTGATGATTGCAACCGCCTCCGGCTCACGACCGATGGCAAGATTTTCATGTGTTTGGGGTCTGAAATGCATGTCGATTTCCGTAAGGCCATCCGCGAGGAAGGAATGGATGCTGTTGATCGAATGTTGCAAAAAGCATTGCGGCTGAAGCCCGAAAGGCACGATTTCGAACGCCAGATGGCGCAGCCGGAAATGCGGCTTGTCCGCCATATGAATACAACCGGCGGATGAACCATTTTGAACGCCTCGCAATATTGTCGTCTGCTACTCCGGCGGCGCGCGAAGCCGAGAAGATATTGCGTGATCAGCATGAATTTTTTCCGCTCGACATCGCTGAAGCGGTAGTCGTGCTCGGTGGCGACGGCCATATGCTGCAGGTGCTACACCAGCTGCTTGAAGACCGGCGCGACATACCGGCCTATGGCATGAACCGTGGCACCATCGGATTTCTGATGAATGGATGGCATGCCGCCGACCTACTTAACCGTATATCTCGCGCTAAATCTTTTTCTGTCCGTCCGCTGACCACAACGATTACGACCCTGAGCGGACAGAGCTTCACCCTGCCCGCGATCAACGAGGTTTCATTGCTGCGCGAAACGCGGCAGGCGGCCAAGCTTGAAATTTCAGTCAATGGCAGGCCGGTAATTCCAGAGCTCATTTGCGACGGCATTTTGGTATCCACGCCAGCGGGGTCGACTGCATATAATCTCTCCGCAAACGGCCCCATACTGCCGCTGGACTCCTCGCTACTGGCACTCACTCCGATTAGTCCATTTAGGCCTAGGCGCTGGAAAGGTGCTATCTTGCCCGATCGATATGTTATCAAACTGGCGATCTTGGAAGCAAACAAACGTCCTGTCAGCGCAGTCGCCGATCAACGTGAAATCCGTGACATATCGCATGTCGAAGTTGCGCTTGACCGGAGCCGGTCACTTACATTGCTGTTCGATCCCGAACATGCGCTCGACGACCGCATTGCAATGGAGCAATTTATTACCTGACGTGCGCAAAGGATGCTTGCCAAAAGCGAAAACCCGCTGCTATAGGCGCGCCTCTGCCCGAGCGATCGGGCCGTTCCCTGGTAGCTCAGCGGTAGAGCAGTTGACTGTTAATCAATTGGCCGGCGGTTCGAATCCGTCCCGGGGAGCCATTTTTCCGCTACATCAATCCCCATCCCTGCCACAGCAGGCGGATGGACGCGTAACCGACAAGCAAAGCGGTTAGCGAGCGCAACAGGCGCGGCGTTAACAAGCGCATCCCCAAAAAACTACCGATTTGGCCACCAATCAAAACGGCGAGCAGCAAGGGCCAATATTCCGCAGTAGGATCTGAAAGTGATTGCGGCCCAGCCTTGATGATTTGCCCGGCCAGACCGGTAATCGAATTGATCAATATGTAGAGCGATGCGAAGGCGGCAATCCTTCTGGCATTATCCCAACGGATAAGGTGAAGTACCGGCGCCATGAAGATGCCTCCGCCGATCCCTGACAGCCCGGCGAGCAATCCAACACCGCCTGATAAACAAAGCAGCGTCGTTTTCGATAATGCGCGCTGCGCCATTTTTTCAGGCTGGGCGATCAGAGCAATCGCAGACAAAAGCAATGCTCCGCCCAAGATCATCAGGAACAGCCATTGTTTCAGCGGCACCAGACCGCCGATAAACGCTAAGGGCGCGGACACAACGAGCAATGGCACCACCTGCGGCCATTTGACCAAACCTGCCCGCACGAAACGGATCGAACCACCCGTAACGACAATGATATTGCATAATAATGCGATGACCGGGATCAGCGTGTAATCCACGCCCCAGAGCCCAAGCAGAGCTGTGTACGTCGAACCCCCGCCAAAACCGACCGAAGCGTATATTAATGCCACGAGGGCGAAAAGACCGGTTAGCCAGATCATCTTCGCCCTCGCCTAATCACCAAATCAGTAAGCGCCGTGACAATGCTTATATTTTTGTCCCGAACCGCACGGGCATGGGTCGTTCCGCCGTATATCCGGATTTCCCGCAAAGGGATCATTGGTCTTTGTCGCGCTTGGCATCCTTGTCGTCACTAATCCAAGAGAACCGCCATCGACATCGTCGCTATCATCATCGCCGGTAAACGGATCGATATGCGTCGTCAGAAAATCAGGCAACTCTGGCAATTCCGGCAAATCGATTTGCTCTTCTGCCCGGAAATCGTTGGTAGCAATGGTTTTGGTTACGCCTTCGCGAATTGCAACTAGCATCCGTTCGAACAGACCAAAAGCTTCCTGCTTATATTCGTTGATCGGGTTCTTTTGGGCATAAGCGCGCAGGTAGATGACCTGACGCAACGCATCGAGCGTCGAGAGATGCTCTTTCCAATGATGGTCAAGCGTTTGCAGCAATATGCTTTTCTCAACCTGCCGCCAAATGGTCTCGTCAAGATCCTTACCCTTGGCATTAAATTTGACGGTCGCCATGTCTGCCAGGCGGGTTTCCACAATCTCTGGCTCGATTGCATCTTCCTGCAACCAGCTATCGATGTCGGGCGCAAGGCCCAACACTTCTGCGCATTTCGCCTTGAGCCCATCGACATTCCACTGTTCTGGATAGGTGCCGACAGGGCAAAATTCGCCAACGAGCATGTTGACGGTGTCGTTGCGCATGTCCTCGATGATGTCGTCCACCGATTCCGCATCCATGATGTCGCTGCGTTGTTCATAGATAACCTTGCGCTGGTCGTTCATGACATTGTCATATTCGACCAGCTGTTTGCGGATATCGTAGTTGCGCGCTTCGACCTTCTTCTGCGCAGTTTCGATGGCTTTGGAGAGCCATTTGCCACCGATCGCTTCGCCATCTTCAAGCGAAGAATTCATCATTTTCGAAAACAATGTCTCCGATCCAAAAATGCGCAGCAAATCATCGTCTAGCGAAAGATAGAAACGCGATAGGCCGGGGTCGCCCTGACGCCCTGAACGACCGCGGAGCTGATTGTCGATGCGGCGGCTTTCATGGCGCTCAGTGGCGAGCACGAACAGACCGCCAGCTTCGATAACCTTGGCTTTTTCCGCAGCAATTTCCGCCTTCAAAGCCTCGACTGCTGCATCGCGTTCGGGACCTTCGGTCAATGCACGCAGCTCGTCCTCAAGCCGGAATTCATAGTTGCCGCCAAGTTGGATGTCGGTCCCGCGACCAGCCATGTTTGTGGCGATTGTCACACTGCCCAACCGGCCTGCCTGCGCTACGATATGCGCTTCGCTCTCGTGGAACCGGGCATTCAATACGCTATGCTTGACGCCTTCCTTTTCGAGGAATTCAGAGAGCAATTCAGATTTCTCAATTGAAACCGTACCAACCAAAACGGGCTGACCGCGGTCATTGGCTTCCTTGATCGTCTTGGCAATCGCGCCAAATTTGTCTTGCGTATTCTTGTAAAACTGGTCGTCTTCGTCGATCCGGCTTACTGGAACATTGGTCGGAATTTCCACAACGTTGAGCTTATAGATTTCGTGGAATTCGCCGGCTTCTGTTGCCGCTGTCCCGGTCATACCCGAAAGTTTCGGATACATGCGGAAATAATTCTGGAAAGTAATTGTCGCCAGAGTCTGGTTTTCAGGCTCGATCTCGACGCCTTCTTTGGCCTCGACCGCCTGATGCAGTCCGTTCGACCAGCGCCGTCCGTCCATCATACGGCCGGTGAATTCGTCGATGATGATAACCTTGCCGTCCTTGACGATATAATCGGTGTCGCGCTTAAACATCGTGTTGGCTTTGAGCGCCTGGTCGAGATGATGCACGACCAACGTGTTTTCATAATCGTACAGGTTGGAGCCTTGCAGCAAACCTGCCGCCTCCAGCAATCGTTCGGCTTTTTCGGTGCCGTCTTCGGTCAGAAGGACATTACGGCTCTTTTCGTCTTTTTCGTAATCGGTCTCATCCAATTGCAAAACGATGGCGTGCACCTGCATGTACAGTTCCGACTTGTCATCGGTCGGCCCCGATATGATCAGCGGCGTGCGCGCTTCGTCGACCAAAATTGAGTCAACTTCATCGACAATCGCAAAATTGAACGGGCGCTGCACCATTTGTGCGCGCTCGTATTTCATATTATCGCGCAGATAATCGAACCCGAGTTCGTTATTGGTCGCATAGGTAATGTCACAATCATAGGCCGCACGGCGCTCGTGCTCTGCAATATTGGGTACAACCACGCCAGTCGTCAGTCCGAGAAAGCCATAAATACGGCCCATCCATTCAGCATCACGCCGAGCAAGATAGTCGTTCACAGTAACAACATGGACGCCCTTGCCTTCAAGCGCGTTGAGGTAGCATGCCAGCGTTTCGGTAAGTGTTTTACCTTCACCGGTCCGCATTTCAGCGATTTCACCGCGATGAAGGACGATTCCGCCAACCATCTGCACATCGAAATGTCGCATACCCATCACGCGCTTCGAGGCTTCACGTACAGTCGCAAAGGCCTCAGGCAAAATGTCATCGAGCGTTTCGCCTGCGGTTAGGCGATCACGAAAAATCTGTGTCTGCGCGGTCAGGCGTTCATCGTCGAACGCCGCAATTTCATCTTCAAGCGCGCCGATTTTTGCGACAGTTTTCATGATCGATTTGACGTAACGGTCGTTTGACGAGCCGAATATAGCTTTGGCGACGGAGCCGAGCATGGGATTTCCTTAAATTATATTAGAATATGCGCGATGGTTTTCGCGCGGGCAGAGCAATAAGTCGACGTCAGAAAATGACGCGGTGTTGCCTAGCTGTGGTTGATATCGTTCCGCTTAATCGGAGTGGTCGAACAATCAACCAAATGCGGCGGGCAACTCTCTACGCGAGCCGATTGCGAAGTAATTGCCGGAAAGGCCATTAAGGGCCTAACCTGTGCTTGCGAGGAGACTTTAACGGATGCCACCGCATAGGCCGCATCCACCGTTGTGCCAACCAGTGTCGGAGCTGATGACACCGGACGCGCAGCTTCGGCGGCCGAAAATCCGGTCAACATTGCCAAAAGATAAATCAGTATGCGCATTTGGTGCCTTTGAATGACAATGGCCATATAAGGATGACCTCGGCTTTCGTCCACTCCGAAAGCAAACGCCCCACTCGCCATTGTCCGCGCGCAAAAATCCTTTTAGACCAAAACCCTGTTCCTTGTTTGAAAGTCATATCCGTGTCTGCTGTTTCGCCACTCGCAATTCCCTTTCCTCACATGCCTGACATCGCAGGTGCAACACCGCGTATTGCCCGCGCCGGTTACAAAGACTGGGGGCGGTGTGATCTGACATTTGTCGAACTTTCGGCAGGTACTACAGTCGCTGGCGTAACGACGCGCAATCTCTGTTGCTCGTCAGAAGTTGAATTATGTCGTGAAAATTTGAAGGGCGGCAAAGCGCGTGCATTGGTGGTCAACGCAGGCAATAGCAATGCATTTACCGGCTATCGCGGGCGTGAGGCGGTTGAAGCGATCACAGCTAAAGTTGCGGTGCATTTGGGTTGCCCAAAATCCGAAATCTTTGTGTCCTCGACGGGAGTGATCGGCGTACCGCTTCCCAAAGACAAAGCTGAAACTGGGCTGGACAGCGCCTTCACCGCACATCCATGCAATTGGGAAGAGGCGACCAATACCATTGGAACCACTGACACATTTGCAAAAGGCGCGACTGCAAGCGCTATCGTCGATGGCCGCAAGGTGCATCTAACCGGCATTATCAAAGGCTCGGGCATGATTGCGCCCGACATGGCGACGATGCTCGGTTATATTTTTACCGATGCGGCTGTCGATGCGGCTTTTTTGCAGCAATTGCTGTCTGCATCCAATCAAACCAGCTTCAGTTGCATTACCGTGGACAGCGACACTTCGACCAGTGACACGGTGCTGGCGTTCGCAACCGGCAAGGCAGATAACGCCCCTCTAAGTTCATTCAAAGACACTGGGGCGGACGCCTTTGCCTCCGCACTTAACGACATCTGCCGGCAGCTCGCGCATCTGGTCGTACGCGATGGCGAAGGTGCACAGAAATTCATCCAAATCAGCGTCATCGGTGCTGTGAGCGACGACAGTGCGCGCCGTGTAGGGCTGGCCATCGCCAACTCACCTTTGGTGAAGACCGCGATTGCTGGCGAGGACGCGAACTGGGGCCGTGTTGTCATGGCTGTTGGAAAAGCGGGCGAACCTGCGGATCGTGACAAATTATCGATAAGCTTCGGGACGACAATCGTTGCGCGCGATGGTTTGCCCGTCGATGGCTATGACGAAACGCCCGTGACTGCGCACTTGCAAGGTCAAGATATCGAAATCGGCGTTGATTTGGGCCTTGGCGATGGCCGCGCGACCGTTTGGACGTGCGACCTCACTCATGCCTATATCAGCATCAACGCCGATTATCGAAGTTAAAGCGCAGCTTCGAGCCAGCTTTTGAGTTGCGCCTTTGGCGCTGCACCGACTTTAGTGTCGGCAATTTCGCCATTTTTGAAAAGGATCATCGTTGGAATACCGCGCACGCCATATTTGGCAGGCGTATCAGGATGTTCGTCGATATTGAGCTTCACGATATCGACCTGTCCGCCCAATTCTTCGCTTATTTCCTCAAGGCTCGGCCCGATCATCTTACACGGTCCGCACCATTCTGCCCAGAAATCGACCAGAACGGGCCTGCTGGATTTAAGGACCTGAGCGTCGAAATCGCTGTCGCCAACTGAAGTGGTAGCCATAATAATCTCCTTTGCTTGACTAACAATGTATGCCGCTGGTCGAGGCAAAACAAGCTGGCGTGGCGATAGTTTTGCTTGGCAGCTCAAGAGCCGGGTTTGTGCGCCGCCAATATTTCGTCCGATAGGGTAAGCAGGCGAGGCGCATGGGTGAACAGCAACGATGCCTCAATTTTGCTGTCCGGAAAGATAGTTTGCAGCGCAGCGGTATAATGCGCCATTTGCCGCAGATAGGGTTTGGCTACCCCATTCTCATCCTGCGGCACCGAGCGACCAGTCTTGAAATCGACAAACCTTACAAGTCCCGGCTCGACTACTAAGCGATCGATCCTGCCCGTAATAACGGTTTCCCCAACCAATGCCGCCAAAGGCACTTCGGCCCTTGCATCCGGGCCAAAAAATGCGGCCCACTCTGGCGTTTCGAGCACCGTACGAACAGAGTTCAGAAGTTGCGCTTTATCGATTGCGGGATCGCGCACTGTCACATCCAGCCAAGCCTTAGCGGCATCCAGTGAAGCGGTGCCGGCGATCCGCTCGAACAAGGCGTGCAGCAGCTTGCCGCGTTCCGCTGCGGCGCGCATCGCGTTGGAGGTAGGCGCATCGCCAAAGTCATCATCATCCAGCCGCGAGGGCACTAGCGGGCGCGGCGGGCGCGATTCTTCGGGTGCTTTTGAAAGCAGCCAGGTCGGCTGTTCCATTTGAACGGCAAATTGTGCTGGCTCTGCTTGTTTGGTGACTTTTGGCGATCCGGTCACGCCGTTTTCGCCGATATGCCGCATGACCTGGCCCCAGCGAGTATCGTCGTTCCAACTACAACCCAAAGCTATCATGCCGCGTTCAAGCATCACGAACCAACTGTCAGCAGCAGCCTCACCCTTGCGGCTGATGCCAAACGAACCGCCCATGATCAGCCGTTCTTCGGCGCGGGTGATAGCAACGTAGAGCAAACGTTTATGCTCCTGCAACTCGCGCTCTTTCTGCATTTTGACAATCTCAGCCAAGCGGCCCGATTGCTCGGAACTTCGAATCGGTAACAAGGGCGTTCGCCCGCCGTCATCCATCAGAAGTTCTGCTGTTCGGTCGGGCTTCTTGCCCGGGTCGGATGTGGTATCGGCCAAAACGACGACGGCCGCTTGCAGGCCCTTGGAACCGTGCACGGTCATCACGCGCACTTCGTTCGCGCTGCCCTCGCCCTCGCGCTTGATTTCAATATCGCCGCGGTCGAACCATCCGAGAAAGCTCTGCAGCCCGCCCCCTTGCTGCTGTTGAAACTGGAGCGCGGTGTTGAGCATTTCTTCAATTGGAACGAGCGCCTCTGTCCCCAGCCGCGCCACAAATTTCCGCCGCGCGCCGATTGTCCCAGACAAGATATCCTCGAGAAAATCATACACGGTTATATAATCGGCCTTGTCGAGCACGGCGCGCAAGGGTTCGATGTCAGCGGCAATTGCCTCCTGTTCGCGCAAATGCTGCCACAGACTTACCTGCCGATTGCCGCGATAGCCGAATTGCAGCAGGCGGTCTTGATCCCAACCAATAATCGGCGAGACCAATATGCAGGCCAGACTCAAATCATCGTCAGGCTGCAACACAAAGCGGATGACGGCGAGCAGATCCTGCACCACCAAAGGCTGTGCGAGGCGCAATCGGTCAATTCCGGCCACGGGTACTCCGCGTTCATGCAATTGGGCTACCAGCAATGATGCGAGCTCGCCCCGGCTGCGCAACAAGAACATGATATCACCGGGTTCGAGATGCCGGTCGTGCGATGCAAGCCATGGGCGTTCCTCTATCAATGCCTTTACGTGGTCAGCAAGTTTGGAGGCTAGGAGACGCTTTTCGTTGCTGACCCAGTTCTCTTCGTCCTCATCATTGTCGTTTGCGGCCTGATCCCCTGTCGCAGAACCCGCAACGACAGGTGCAAGCAGTTCGACCAAACCGACCTGGGGTTTTTGGCTATAATGCGGTTCGATACCGTCGCTGATCCCGAATTGCTCAGCTCCGGTTGTTTCGATGACGGCGTTGACAAAATCGAGAATGGGGGCGGTTGACCGAAAACTTTGCGACAATGTCAGCGGCCGCAGTTCGGATCCCGCATCCTCGATACGCTGCGAAAACGTCTTTCCAGCCTCGCGATATCTTTCGGGGGCGGTGCCTTGGAAGCCGTAAATCGCCTGCTTGAAATCGCCAACCGAGAAGATGGTCCGGTTCCTCTCGGAATGCTGACCCATTCCACTGAAAAAATCCGCCGCCAGCGCGCCGATGATGTCCCACTGCGCTTTGTTGGTGTCCTGCGATTCGTCGACCAAAATGTGATCGATCTGCCGGTCAAGTTTGAAACGCACCCATTCCGACATATGGCTTGTACCGAGCAACGCCGCAGTGCGCCGGATCATGTCATCGAAATCGATAACTCCGCGTTCGTGCTTCGCTTGCGAATAAAAGCGCGCAAATTCCTTTCCGACAAGCAATGCCTTCGCCAAACGGTCGGCATAGGCGGCCCGATTGAGTTGATCGGTCAGCGATTTGGTCCAACGATAAAGTTCAAGCGCCAGAGCGGCATAGGCATCGTTGACTGGCGTATATGCGCTTGACGACACCATGGGTTCACCCTTGGCATTTGACCAGCAGCTATGAAGCATCGCAAAATTAGCCGCGCGTTGCTCGGGATCAAGTGCCAGCCAATCGTAAATTGCCTGAGCCCGCTTTCCGCCGCGGCTGTCCGCCTTGCCCTTGCACCAGATCAAATTTTGTTCAGCAATCGACCGGATCGAAGCATCGTTGATTTCCTCGTCGGTGAGCATGCTTTGAAGCATTAATTCCGGCGGTCCCGCGAAAGTTACCTCGGCTAATCGCCGCGCCCAAACCGACGCGCCCTCCCCATCAGGTATCTCAGCCATGACATCGGGCACAGCCGCGCATTTGTGCAAAAAGGCGGTGGCGGCATCTTCACCCATCGCAAGGCTTAGGCTCTGGAGGTTTTTTATCAATTCCTCGTTGCCGCTCTTCTCTGCAGCGATAATCATCGCGGATAGCGCCTGCCGTTGAAGCTCCTTCTGCTCGGGCCCCTCAATCGGTTTGAAACCGGGTACAAGCCCCGCCTCTTCGGGAAAGCTACCAAGCAAGGACTGGCAGAAACTGTGGATCGTCATGATCTGCAAACCGCCGCCGGGCGCGTCGAGAACCTTTGCAAATAACTCGCTTGCCCGTTGCCGCGCATCTGGCCCCGATTTTGCGCCGATCGCTTCCAAATCGCGGAACAACGCATGATCGTCCAACTGCACCCATAAGGCCAGCAGCTGGTTTATGCGCTCAGCCATTTCCGCCGCGCCCGCCTTGGTAAACGTAATGCACAGCAGATTTTCCGGCTCGACACCGTCCTCCAGCAACAAACGTATCACACGCGCAGTCAAAACTTGCGTCTTGCCGGTCCCTGCCGATGCGCTTAGCCAAATATTGTCACTTGGCTGCACTGCCTGCAGTTGCGACAGGATAAGCGGTTTCAGACTTTTATCCTTGTCCCTCATTCCAAGCCCGCCTCGGTTATCGATTGACGGCCATCCCATTCTTGCCGTCGCATCAACTGATCATAGTCAGCATAATCGGAATATTCAGGGTTAAGCTTGGCCGTAAACGGCACCGAACCCAATATCCATTTGCTTAAAGCGACCTCTGCCTCCGCCGTTACGAACGCGACAAACTCGTCCGGTGCATGCTTTTTGTCGCTGGCCTTGGTGCTCGTTGCTACCGAAACATATCCGAAAGCGCGGTCTTTGTTCTTGGCTAGGCTCCAATATTCGAACCTCATCGCTTCACCGCTGACGCCCTTGATACCGCCGCGCTCCGCCATCAATCCGACAAGCCCCAATTGCAGCGCAAAGCCTGCGTTGACCTGCTTGGGCTTGGGCGGCATCCCGGTTTTGTAATCGATGATGACAAGGCTGCCATCCGCGAGCGCATCGATCCGGTCGGCGCGTCCGCTGATCGGCACACCGAGCAGTTCGGTTTGCCCCTTTTCCTCGGCGATCAACAGGCGGCGTCCATCTTCATAGCGCATGCGCTGGGTCTCGAGCGCGATCCAGCGCAGACCATCGGCGATGCGAGGCTGCCATAATGTGCGAAGCAACGGATCGAGCGCGCCGTCTTTCAGCATATCCTCTGCGCGCGCGATCAGCCTTGCCGGTGCGCAATCATCTTGTTGAAACCAGTCTTGCAGTATTTGATGCACCAAAGTGCCGCGCCATGCATGGCTGGGGTCGGCGTCAACCGCATCCAGAACCTTGAACCCCAATATTCGTTTGGCGTAGAAAGAATAGGGATCGGACTTGAGTTGGTCGAAATCGGTAATCGAGATTTTTACCTGACGCTGCGTCAAGGACGGTGTAGGTTCAGGCCTGCTAGCAAAATGCTGCTTTTCTGACGGACGGTCGAGTAATTCCGCCAGACGTCCAGATGTATCATCTATCTCTAGCTGGTCGCCAAGCAGCGCCTTGATCCGAAGCAAAAAGCGCGATGCGACGGTCGGACCTCCACGATCTCTTTTGGCGCGGGTCAGCAACACTTCGCTTGAACCCAACGCAGTCGCGAGATCATGCGCTGACAGCCCGATATTCCGGTCAAGCGTCGCCAGCCCCAAATGCTTGCGAATTGCGGGCGCTAGCCACGGATCGGGTTGAGCGATTTGCGGCCAGGTTGTTTCGTTAAGCCCGGCGCATATAATCATATTTGCCTGCTGCATCCGCGCCTCGAGCAAACCGAAAATCGCGACACGGGGATGGCCGCCATAAGGTGGACGGACGACAGCGCCTGACATCAATTCGTTCAATATCGACGGGAGAGATGCGCCGTCTGAAAACGGAATTGCGGAGAGGTTACACGCGCTCAGATCTTCCCAGATCCGCGCCAATTCGCGCCCAGCGCTACCCCTCCATATCTGGCCGTTCGTCAGCGCCCCCGCAACTGTCTGGATGGCATCAAGCATGATTGCCAGATTTGGCCTTGGTATATTTTCAAGTGCCGTTAGCTGGCCCGAAAAATCGATCCACCATGCTCGAATTGCGTCATCATCGGGCAAATCTTTCGCCAGCTTGTCGGTGATTGCGACGAGACCGACGCCTGCAGCTGGGCCTCGCAATTTTAGGTCTAAGGACCGCGCATTTTTCAACCACTCAAGCCGTTGATCCCCGGCATTCACCAACGGATGTTTGGCGATCTCCAAGATGTTGGTAGCGGCAAATCTGTTGGCCACCGCTTCAGCCAAGGCAAGTATCAACGTGCCTTCCGGCGTCTGAAGCAACTGTCGGCCCGCGCTGTCATCGACCGAAATGCCCCAGCGCCGCAACTGCGACGAAACCCGCGTCGCCAGCTCGCGGTCCGGTGTGATGACGGCGACCCGTTTGCCCGCCTTTTCGAGTGCCGCGCGCACTTGGACCGCTATGATTTTGGCCTCAGTGGCACTGTCGCTCGCTTCGGCCAATTTTACGTTAGCAAGGCGTTTGCGCACCGCGGGCAGATCGCGCCATGCTGTGCTTTGCTCCGGTAAACAGAATATATCGGCTATAACATTAGTTTGGGCTATTACGCCCGCCATCGCAATATTTTCGACCTCGTCACGGTTAATCCCCATGCGGTCAAGCAGAAGTTTTAGATGAAACTGTGGATGAACCTCCACATTGCGTCTTTTCCGAGGTTGTCCATCCTCTTTATCCTGGTCCGACAGCGCATCCCAATCCGCTTTGCGCATTTCGAGGTCAACACCCGGCAGAATAACAATCCCATCAGCGATGCGGGTTATCCGTCGCAGCAACCGTACAACGGCAGGGGCGGATGTTGTTATCCCCGCGGCGATGATCGGGAATTTGGCTGGGGCGTCCCGCAACCGCGACTCAAGTTTGCCTAGTAAAAGGTTTCGACGCTCGGCAGGACCCAATAACTTGCGGCGCGCAAGTTCAGCTCGAAAAGCAGGCAGAATGTTCTGAATTTGCCCGTAAGATCGCTGCCAATGCTCGGCAAGGTCGGCCTCGACGTTGAGATCGGCAATCACGTCTATGTCGACCTGCTCGATTTCAAGTTCGTCGATCATTTCTGCGAGTTTTCGCGCCAACCGCAGTGCTTCGGCGGCCGAGACCGTTTGTCCCGTCGGCCGATTCTGCATTACCAACTCAGCCAGCAATACGATGCGCGCCGTGGCGTTGATTACTGGCCAAATTGCGTCGTTTTCCGCCAATGGATCAAGCAAAGGTCCGAGCGCTTCGTCCAGGGCCAGATCGCCGACGGCTACCATGCGCGGCAGCAACAACCCCGGCGATGCCTGCCGCACGAAAGCTTCGGTCATTGCTTTAATCGCACGGTTGTTGGGGAGCAGCATGACCATGTTGGTGATTGCCAGCGGGTCGCTACCCGCTCGGCCGAGAATATGTACAGCCGTTGCATCACTGACATTCGCCCCAAGCGGCACGTTAAAAACGCGCGCACGCGTCGGGCGCGGTTCAGTCTCCGACATGTTCCGTCAGTTTTTGTTCGGTAGCGGTAATGGCGGCAGGATAGCCAACATCGAACCAAAGGCCTTTATGTTCGAGCCCGAAGCAACGGCCTTGCGCAATGGCTCGATCCCAAAAAACATTTGTTGAAAAGACGTCAGACGGCGCATCCACGATCAGCCGCTTGGACAGCATTTGTATGCCAGTCCACACAAAAGTGCCCTGCTCGTCGGGGCGGCGGCGAGAGAGTAGCCCGTCGCTTGCCATATCAAAGTCGCCCTGGCCTTGCGTGTTGTAAGCGTTGTTAAAAGGCACCAACAACATCAGGACATCCATAATGTCGCCGTCCCAAGCGCGCATCAGCCTTGCAAAGGCATTCTCACCAGCATCGGTCCACCAATTGTCGGCATTGACGCACAGAAACGGATCATCAGTTATCAGCGGCAGCGCACGAACTAGGCCACCGCCAGTATCGAGCAACAGGTCTCGTTCGTCCGAAATAGTGACGTCGAGATCGTTGGCGTTCCGCGCCATATGGTCTTCGACCTGGCTGGCCCGATAATGCGCGTTGATAACAACCTTGCCGACGCCGGCATCGCGCAAGTGGTCGAGAACATGATCGAGCAACGCCACGCCGCCAACTTCTATCAACGGCTTTGGCCGGTCGGCGGTCAGCGGCATCATTCGGGTGCCCTTGCCTGCCGCCATGATCATCGCGGTATCGACATGTCTATTCATGCATCGTGACAGACAAAGGCGACTGTGCGCGGACCTCTGCCGGAATATTCCGGTCGAACCAGTCTTTCAATGAAGCAAGGCCGGGATGTGCCAGATCGCGTTCCAGTAGACCCCACATGCGCGGCAGAAGCGCCAAATATCGGTCCTTTCCATCGCGCTTCCAAAGGCGTGTGAATATTCCGATTATCTTTGTATTTCGCTGCGCGCCCAACAACGCATAATGCAGGTCAAAATCCTTATCCGGCAGGGCGCTTTGTTTATAATGTTCCAGCATCGCCCGTTCCAGTTCTAGCGAAACATCGCGCCGTGCATCCTGCAGCAATGAAACCAGATCATAAGCCGGGTGCCCGACCAGCGCGTCTTGGAAATCGATGAGGCCCTGCTGTCCATCTTCGAGCAGCATGATATTTTCCGCGTGATAGTCACGCAAAACCGTCACCTGTTGATGCTGCGCAACCGGTACAAGCGCGTCTGTCCAGACATTGTCAAAACTGTCTTGGTCGACCGGCAGCGCCATTGCAGGCAAATACCATTCGGTGAGCAAACGCACCTCGCGCAAGTAAGCGGCCATATCATATGGAGCGATTTCGGCGCTAGTTTGACGAGACAGGTCAACGATTACGTCGATCGCATGTTTGTAAACCGCAAATTCCTCGCCAGGATAATCGTCCAAATGCTCGCGCATCCTTTGGTCGCCGAAGTCTTCGATCAGCACCAGTCCGCGTGACAGATCCTTGGCAAAAATGCTGGGTGCCCGAAAGCCATGCTTGGCCAGATATTCCGCAATATTGATAAAAGGTAGCGGGTCTTCGTGCGGCGGTGGCGCATCCATAAGGATCGCCTTCGCGCCACTCTGCGAGGTCACACGGAAATAGCGCCTGAACGACGCGTCACCCGCAACCGGGCTGATAACGCAATCAGACCAACCATATGCATGAAGGAAAGACTCTAAACCAGGTGGCGGCGTCATATCAGTTGCTGGCGTCATGCGTGTCCATTTTCATTATTACTTCTCGGGTGCCATCGTTCTTTGGATTTATGCTAATATGATGGCTGGGCTTCGTATAGCCCGGTCCTGATCGCTCGGCCCATTCGACCAGCGTAATTCTTCCAGAGCGCTCTTCTGCCAGCCCGAGTTCCTCCAACTCGCCGACATTATTCAGCCGATACAAATCTGCATGCGCTACGGCAATTGATACTTCGGGCGGATCGTAACTATGGACAATCGCGTAAGACGGGCTTGAAACTTCTCCCGTGAACCCAAGTCCATGCAATATCCCGGCACATAGCACAGTCTTTCCCGCACCCAATGGCCCATCCACTGCGACCCAGTCACCAACCTGCAACCGGGTCGCAAGACGCTCACCAAATGCACGCATTTTATCCTCGGTTGCGATTATCATATATTGGGCAACAATATCGTAACAGTCGTACCTTCTCCACGTCGAGATTCAACTGTCAAAGTCCCGCCGTGTGCTTCGATGATCTGCTTTGCCAACGGCAATCCTAAGCCCCGCAGCATGTTGCCGTCGTCGTTGAACGTTCCGTCGCGGCTATTTTCCTCTATACCGGGGCCGTTGTCGGACACGATGATTTCCAGATTTCCGTTTGCCCGTCGCGCGAATAGTAGGACATCACCTTTTGCCCGATGATGGCGAATGGCATTATCCAGGATATGATCCACCGCCTGTCCAATGCGTTGCGGATCCAGCAAAGCATTCCCTTGTGCTTCGGCCAATTGTACATCCAAGGAAACCGACTGGGCCTTGGCAAATTCGCGCTTCGCATCGGCAATTTCGCGGAGCATCGTTGAGATTTCCACATCCTGTCGCGAAATCGGCAAGGCTCCTGCTTCGCTCTGGCTATAGTCAAGGACGGTATTGATCTGCTCAGACAGACGCTGCGACGACGTCAGGATTGCATCGACATATTCCAACGCCTGATCGTTCAACTCGCCTGCGACACCTGCTTTCAAAAGATCTGCAAAACCGCTGATCGACGTCAGTGGTGTCCGGAATTCGTAACTCATATTGGCAAGGAACTTGGCCTTGATGCCGTCGGCCTCTTGAAGAGCTTTGTTGCGATCGCGCAAGGCTTGCTCCATTTTCATACTGTCGGACATGTCGAGCATCGTAAAAAGCGCATTGCCATCGGGCAAAGGAATCGTGGCGATCTGGAACAGCCGGCCATCGGCAAAGGTCGCCTTGCTCCGGCGTTGTTCGCGGTTGGCCGTCGTCATCCGCACCAACTCGCCGATAATCGAAATTTGCGACGGTTTCTTCAGATGCTGCGCCAAAAGCGGCAATAGCTCATCAAGGCGCGGATGTTTGATGAGAACGGCGTCGTCCAATCCCCAGGTTTCAGCAAACAGTCTGTTCCAGATACTGATCCGACCGTCCGCTGCAAAAACAGCGATGCCTTCAAACAGATTGTCAAAGGTCGCCGTGCGCACGCGCAGCAGGATATCACGCGCACTGGCGAGTTGCGCCTGTTCGGTCCGGTCTTCGAATATCAGCAGCAGGCCGCTATCAGGAACGGGCTGCGCAAGAACACGTAAGTGGGTGCCGTCGGACAATAGCCAGTTTTCTTCACTGGGCTCGGCTGTTCGGAACCAGTTTTCACGCTCCGCACGCCACGCGGGAAAATCCCGAACCTCGGGCAATTTCCCATTTTCGCGCATCCGGTCAAATACACGCGCAAATTCGGGCTTCTCGGCCAGCCATTGGTCGCGAAATGCAAATAGCCGCTGAAACGGCAAGTTGGCAAAACTTAACGAACGGTCCGCGCTGAATTGCGCGACGCCTGCCGACATCATGTTGAGCAGGTCGCGCTGCGCGTCCGACATCTCCCGGAGCTCTGCCCGCGCCTCGGTCAGTTCCTGGATATCAATCGCAAGTCCGGCCACCCCGGAAGATCCAAGGGGTATGTCAAAAACCCTTAATTGCCGCCTGTTCCCCGCCAGCGTGGCAGACACCGAGCGCTCGGATTTTTCGCCTGTCGTTTGTGCTTCGCGTGAGAATGTCGCGGCATCCTTGCCGCCTTCGGGTTCGATGAGTTCGATTCCATCTTCTGCCACCTGAAGCCCGTCATTCGCGCCAACGGCTTCCACGTACGCTTGATTGACGAAATTTAGTTTCATATCAGGGCTGCGATGCCACATAGGCATTGGCGCAGCCTCGATAAGGCCAGCGAGAGCGGCAAATGCGGCCTTCGCTTCTTCGGACTCGTGCGTCTTTTGCTCCAGTTCCCGCAGACTCTCAGTTGAATCAAAGAACCAGAGTAAGGCCGCGCCATTGGGATAAATAACCGCATCCGCGATACTGCCGATAACCAGCAACCTGCGGTCCGAACCTTCAATTGCCATCGGCAAGGCAAAATCTTTGCCCGTCCGTTGGGTTTCACGCACTTTTTCGTCGAGCTTCGCCAAATCCTGCTGGCTAAGACCCGCATCCCGATGTCCGCCGAGATCGGTTAAGGTATTGGCTGGCTCCGACAAGCCCATCAAGCGCGAAAACCGATCGGCTGCTTCGATCCGCCCATCGCCTTTCACCACGACGGGAAATGCCGGTGCCGTTTCTAACAATCGAGACAGACGCGATGTTTGGCGTAACATTTTGAGCGACTGACGGCGCAGCGACAGCCCGACCCAAATAGCCACCGTGGCACCTACTAGCCACAGCGCCATTAATATTCCGATCAGCGCGACGGGAAGGTCATCAGCTGTCATGCGGAGGGTGTCGGTTGATATTTCACCCGCCTGCTAATGCGCAAAAGCGGGCGCGGCGCAACAAAAAAGCCCGCTACATTGCTGCAGCGGGCTTTCGAAAACGGGCTTATCTCGTAATCAATAACGATAATGATCGGGCTTGAATGGGCCTTCGGTCGAAACGCCAATATATCCGGCCTGCTTTTCCGACAATTTGCTGAGCTTCACGCCCAGCTTTTCGAGGTGCAACATGGCGACCTTCTCGTCGAGATGCTTTGGCAAAACATAGACTTCGTTCTTGTAATTCTCGCCCTTGGTCCAAAGCTCGATTTGCGCAAGCGTTTGGTTGGTGAACGATGCCGACATAACAAACGACGGGTGACCAGTGGCGCAACCCAAGTTGACCAGACGGCCCTTGGCAAGAACGATGATCTGCTTGCCGTCGGGGAATTCGACGAGGTCGGTGCCTGGCTTTACTTCGGTCCATTTGTAATTGCTTAGTGCAGCAATCTGGATTTCACTGTCAAAGTGACCGATGTTGCACACGATGCTCATCGGCTTCATGTTCATCATATGCTCTGCAGTGATGACGTCGGCATTGCCGGTCGCGGTGCAGAAAATATCGGCACGCTGGACCGCTTCTTCCATCGTTACGACTTCAAAGCCTTCCATGGCTGCCTGAAGCGCGCAGATTGGGTCGACTTCGGTGACCATGACGCGCGCGCCGCCATTGCGGAGCGATTGGGCCGAGCCCTTGCCGACATCGCCGAAACCGGCGACGACGGCGACCTTACCAGCTAGCATCACGTCGGTCGCACGGCGGATGGCGTCGACCAGCGATTCTTTGCAGCCATAAAGGTTATCGAACTTCGACTTGGTGACGCTGTCGTTGACGTTGATCGCAGGGAACGGCAGCTCGCCTTTCTTCGCGATTTCATACAGGCGATGAACGCCGGTGGTGGTTTCTTCCGAGACGCCCTTCAGGTTCTTGACCGTTTCGGTCAGATATCCAGGCTTTTTCGCAATGAACGCTTTTAAAGCGCGCTGGAATTCGACTTCTTCTTCGTTCTCTGGCTCGGCAAAAGTTTCGCCGCGCTCGAGCTTTGCGCCCCAAAGCGCAAACATCGTCGCGTCGCCGCCGTCGTCGAGGATGATGTTGGCGGTGATGTCATCACCCCAATCAAAAATGCGGCCGACATAATCCCAATAATCTGCAAGGCTTTCGCCTTTGATTGCGAAAACGGGGATGTCCTTGGCCGCAATGGCCGCAGCTGCATGGTCTTGCGTCGAGAAGATATTGCAAGTTGCCCAGCGCACATCGGCACCAAGTGCAGTCAAGGTCTCGATGAGAACCGCTGTTTGAATCGTCATATGCAACGAACCAACAATGCGCGCGCCCTTCAGCGGCTGCGATGGGCCGAACTCTTTTCGCAGCGACATAAGTCCTGGCATTTCAGTTTCAGCAATGTTGATTTCTTTGCGGCCGTAATCGGCCTCATTAATATCGGCGATGACATAATCGTTGAAAGCCACGGGCTTGGTCTCCGGATAGGGTAGGGTCGCGCCCGCCCTTAGCCGTGGCCTTCAACGAAATCAAATATAAAGATTGCTTTATATGTTTACTTGCCGCCAGCCATGCGCGACGGGCATGTTGCTCCCGACCAGGATTGGCCCATTACCGCGGCATCGGCAGCCGCGGCCATCGTCACGACGCCGTGCGGCTCAGAAGAGAGCTTGCTTGCCAATGCTTTTAACTCGGAACAACCCATCATGCGGTGGCCCATGCCGTAGCTGTTGGCGTAACCGATCGACATGCGGTCGAGGGCGTTCAATGCACCGCCCGAACCATAAGTTGCGGCAAGATGTGATTTGAGAACATTGTTTTGCGAGCCAATCAGCCCGTTATGTTTGGCTACGAAGCGATTATAATGCGGTAGAAAATTGTCGGCCGTGTTCCGGCATCGCAGCGCAGTCACCATCAACATTGTGTTCAAATGCTTGATCTTTGCCGCATCTTGCGCGGCGTTTGTCCAGCATGCCTGTGCAGGTTGCACGGACATTACGATTACTCCTGCGGCGACCGCAGCCTTCTTCCAATAACTAGTCATTTCCCCAACCCCTTTGCGTGTTCAACATGGGGAAGATTGACCATCCTGTTTACGGAAATTTCAACAGTCGCGGTAAAGCAAAATTAACCATCTATCCGGCTGAAAGTTGGTCATGTTAAATTTGCCGTTAAACGGAACTTTTTGGCTCGATAGGTTTATTAAGATATAATCTGATGCAATCGGCTACTTGACTCGACCAAGCCAGTTCCAGATGAGAAACGCCTCACCCCCGAAAGGATTACATCATGAGCATTTCCGTTGGCGATAAAATTCCTGACGTCAAATTAGTCAAAGCAACCGCAGACGGCCCACAGCCGGTACAATCTGCAGAATATTTTGCTGGACGCCGCGTTGCTTTATTCTCGGTCCCCGGTGCGTTCACGCCGACCTGCTCGGCCCGCCATCTTCCTGGCTTCGTTGAAAAAGCCGATGAACTTGCGGGCAAGGGCATCGATGAAATCGCCTGTACGGCGGTCAACGATGCTTTCGTGTTGGGCGCATGGAACAAGGCTGGCGGTTCTGATGCCATTACAATGCTAGCCGACGGCAATGGAGATTTTGCGGCAGCGCTAGGTCTTGAAATGGATGGCACAGCGTTCGGCATGGGCAAGCGTGGACAGCGCTTCTCGCTCGTCGTCAATGACGGTGTCGTTGAGCAGGTCAATGTCGAGGCACCAGGCGATTTCAACGTCAGCTCCGCAGAGCATATGCTCGGCCAGCTTTAACCGTCGCATCCACGCCATGCCATTACGGCATGCATTGAAGGGAGGGGTAACCCTCCCTTTTTTGTTGCGAAAAACCCAAAATTCGGTGAAGCGTGATTATGACTAGCGTTTTTGCCCAAACCATAATCGAGCAACTGACAACAGAATATGAGGCGTCGGTTTTGCGGCTGCAAACCGCCTTAGCGATTTATTTGCGCGATGGCATTGCACCGACTGTCGAGGACCGGACCAACCGCGATTTTTGCTATCCTGAACTTGTCATTACCTATCACGGTAAGGAAAGGGAAACTGTTACCAATCTTGCATTCGGAAAGCTCGAAAAGATTGGCACTTACCGCACGACCGTTACCAAACCTGACTTGTTTTCAGACTATGTCGGCAAACAACTAGACTTGCTGATCGAACAATATGAAGTCGATATCAGCGTCGGGCGTAGCGGTCAGGAAATCCCCTTTCCTTACGTACTCGACGGCTCGGCGGATCTTGAATTGGGGACGGTCAGTCCCACCGAGCTGGCGCGTCATTTTCCGACAACAGAACTTGCCGATATCGGAGATGAAATCGCCGATGGCCTGCTCAAGGTAAAAGGCCGCGATAATTCGCCGCTGGCGCTGTTCGATGCGCTGCGCACCGATTTTTCTCTAGCGAGGCTGCGTCACTACACTGGCGCGCCTGCTGAACATGTGCAGCATTATATCCTGTTCACCAACTATCACCGCTATGTCGACGAATTCGTCAGCTGGGCCTGCACTCAGGTTGGCAATGGACGATATACCGCGCTGTCTGGCGCGGGTGGGCTCTATGTCGACCAGCCAACCGATAACGCTGCGCAGCTCGTAGCAGACAGCACATGGCGGCGACACCAGATGCCTGCTTATCACTTGATCGCGCCGGACCGGTCGGGGATCACTCTGGTCAACATTGGCGTAGGCCCTTCCAACGCAAAAACGATTTGCGACCATCTTGCGGTGATGCGGCCAGAGGCGTGGCTGATGATCGGCCACTGCGGTGGCTTGCGCGAGACGCAGCGCATTGGTGATTATGTGCTGGCGCATGCCTACCTGCGCGATGACCATATTTTGGATGAAGTCCTTCCGCCTGAAATTCCGATACCGCCGATTGCCGAAGTGCAGCAAGCCTTGGCAGCTGCCGCCGAACATGTTTCAGGAACCAGCGGAGCAAACCTGAAACGCCGGATGCGAACGGGAACAGTGGTTACCACCGATGATCGCAACTGGGAGTTGCGTTACTCCGCGTCCGCGTTGCGTTTTTCACAGAGCCGCGCGATTGCAATCGACATGGAGTCAGCGACGATAGCGGCCCAGGGCTACCGCTTCCGCGTCCCTTACGGGACGTTGCTATGCGTTTCGGACAAGCCTCTGCATGGAGAGATCAAACTACCCGGGCAAGCCAACCGCTTTTACGAAGAAGCCATCGCCGCGCATTTGCAAATCGGGATCCAGACCTGCGAGTTGCTCCGCGATGCTGGCACTACGCTGCATAGCCGCAAGTTGCGTGCGTTCAACGAGCCACCTTTCCGGTAAAAGGGAACGAATTGGCTTGTGAAAGATTTACCTTTATCATTTCAACGAGGAGGAAAAACACATGCCAAATTCGAAAAAGACTGAAGGCACTTTTGAAAAGGCCAAGGCAAAGCTTAACTCGCTGGCCGAAAGCGTTATGGATAGCGCGCGGTCGGCAACCAAGTCAGCGACCGAAGGCGCCAAAAGCGCTGCAGAAACCATTAGCGAAGCCGCTTCATCGGCGGGCGCTGTGATCAAGAATAACCCTGGCAAAACCGCCGCGGCAGCTGGCGCCGTGCTTGCCGCAACCGCCGCAGCCGTCGCCGGAACCAAGCTTTACGGCAGCAAGACGGGCAACCCGTCGGCGAAAAAGTCTGCTGCGAAAAAGCCAGCGGCAAAAAAACCGGCGGCGCCTAAATCTGCGGCCTCAGCTACGAAAAAGCCTTCGGCCAGAAAACCCGCCGCTGCAAAAACTACCGCCGCCAAAAAATCGGCTGCAAATACTGCGGCGGCCAAACCTACGACGCCAAATACCTGAAAGCATTATCGGCCTGGTCTAAACAACCGGGCCGGTTTCAATTCACCAACCCTTTTTCGCACCCTTATTCTGCGCCTTCAGCCATTTCATCAGCGGCGCAAAATATTCAAGCATCGCCTTGCCTGACATTTCCCGGTTGCCTGTGAACGCTTCCAGCGCATCCGGCCAAGGCTTTGAAGCGCCCATCTCGAGCATTGCATTCAGCTTGTTGCCTACTTCCTTGTTGCCGTAAAACGAGCAACGATGAAGCGGGCCTGTCCAGCCTGCTGTATCGCAAGCGGCCTTGTAAAACTGGAACTGCAAAATCCGTGCTAGGAAATAGCGCGTGTAGGGCGTGTTGCCGGGGACATGATATTTCGCTCCCGCATCAAATGCATTGGCAGGGCGCTCGACGGGAGGGACAATTCCCTGATACTGCGTACGCAGTTTGGTCCAGGCAGTGTTATATTCAGCGGGCTTGATATCGCCAGCAAACACACCCCAACGCCATTTGTCGACGATCACGCTGAACGGCAGGAATGCAACCTTGTCCATCGCCTGACGCAATAGAAGGCCGTTGTCCTTGTCTGCGCTCGGCACCTTTGCTGGATCGAGCAAACCGATTTGCACCAGATAATCGGGCGTAATCGACAGCGCGATGGCGTCACCGATTGCTTCGTGGAACCCATCATTTGCGCCGTTTAGATGCAAATAGCTCTGCTTGTTATACGCGCGTTGATAATAATTATGACCAAGCTCGTGGTGGATCGTCACGAAGTCACCGGTGTTGATCTTGATGCACATCTTGATCCGCAGATCATCGACATTGTCGAGGTTCCAAGCCGAGGCATGGCACACAACTTCGCGATCGGCTGGCTTTAAGAATTGCGAGCGCTTGTAAAAGCTTTCAGGCAGTGGCGCAAAACCGAGCGAGGAGAAAAAGCCCTCGCCGGTTTTCACCATCTTCATCTCGTCATAGCCCTTTTCCTTAAGCAACGCGCCGATGTCATATCCGATATCGCCCGAGCCCGGAGGCGCGACGAGGTCATAGATATCGCCCCATTCCTGCGCCCACATATTGCCGAGCAAATCGGCGCGGATCGGGCCGGTCTTGGCCTGAACGCCCTCGCCATATTTCTTGTGCAGTTGGGTGCGGACGTATGTGTGGAGTTCGTCATAAAGCGGCTTCACCTCGAGCCATAATTTGTCGGTCAGCCTGGCGAAATCGTCAGCAGGCATGTCGTAACCCGAACGCCACATCGCGCCGAGGTCGGCGAAACCAAGTTCCTTCGCGCCTTCATTGGCGATGTCCGCCATGCGTGCATAATCATTCTTCATTGGTGCACCGACATTGTCATGCCAGCTTGCCCACATTTCCTTCAGCTCTTCGGGATTGCGATTGGTGCCCATCGCGGCTTCGATGTCAGAGCCGTTAATTTCCTTGCCGTTCAGCGTGCCTTTGCCCTTACCATAAGCCGAGTTCAGCCGTGTCGCGATTTCGGAAAGCTCCTTGGCAGCACCTTCGGTGGTCGGTGCAGGAAGAACGAGACCGCCGCGCAAAATATCAAGCTTGCGCCGGGTTTCCGCCGATAGCCCTGCGACATTCTGATACTTCGCGGCATCGAGCGCATATTGGACGGCTTTTTCGGTGCCGATCTCGCCATATTTGGCGGCGAGCGCATCGGTGTCGTCGGTGATGTAAGTCGAGTTAATCCACGCAACCTTTGCCCCCTCGACCGAGAAATCGAACAAGTCCTTTTCAGCCTTGGCTAGGAAAGTCTCGGCATCGGCGACGGTTGGTGCTGCCATTGCCGCAGGCGCGTCTTGCGCGAGCGCGACCGAGGGCACAGACAGCGTGGAAATCGCCAAAGCAGCGAGCGAAACGAGATTTTTCATTGGTGCGATCCTCAACCTTTTTGTGGCGCGACGGTGAAACTTTGTGACGCCGCCGTCAAGCGGCGCGGCGCTTGATTCGTCGAAGGAATAACGCTGCTAGCAGACCAAAGAAGGTTATTAGGAATGCCACCGACTTTATCGGTTGCGCGGTGGCCGCGATGCCGGCGAGCAGGTCGCTACCCTTAAACGTCATGATTTGAATAAATTGGCAGAACGTTTCAATATAGTCAGCAGCCCCGAGGATGATCGCAGAAGCAATGACAACCCAGCCAAGTCGGCGCAACATCGGTTGCGATGCTTGGACAAACAAACGTCCGCCGCAATAGGCTCCGAATGAATAGACCGCGATGTAGATCAGGTCGATAGCCATGCCGAGCCGCGCCAGATTGAGGACGCCAGCCGCCTGCCACGCAAACTGGATTGCATCGACACGCACCGCCGTAGCAGCCGCCTGATGGTCTCGTATCCCCCACGGCGAAACGTCGTTCGAAAACCACGGATTCATGGCAATCATCAGCGCAAGCAGCAAAAGACCGCCCAACCAGTATCGCCAGAAGCTACGCGCTAATTTGCTCTCGGTCATCGCTATCTCCCAAAAGCATATTTGCCGCCTCAGCTTCGGCTCGGCTCAACCGGTAAATGACGTGAAGCACCGGCGGCACGCCATTGATCGCTTCCGGCACATATTCGCCGTCGAGCCGCGCGCCGATTTTCTCAATGGCACGCCGTGAACGAACGTTCGTCGCGCCGATGTTGAACCGGATGCTGTCAAAAGTGCGAAACGCATGAGTCAGCATCAACGACTTCATCTCGCGGTTATAGGCGCCGCCCCAATAATCGCGCGCGAGGAAACTCCAGCCAATTTCGATCTCGTTCCGCTCGGGCACAAAATTCGCATAGCGGCTTCCGCCGATGATTTTGCCTGTTGCCCGGTCGATCACCGCCAACGCACCGCGCGACTTCATTGCGCCAGTAAAATACTCGCGAAATACAGGTTCCTTGTACCGGTCCGAAGCCGGGTGAACTTCCCACAGCAACGGATCGCTCGCTACCACATACATCGCCTCCCAATCGCCTTCGGTTAGCGGGCGAAGCATCAGTATGTTACCGGTAAGCGTAGGCTGCAAATCGGCTCTCACCATGACGGCCCCGTCAGCGCCGCGACTATTGCCTGCCCCAGCTCTGGTTTCACCACCGCGCTCATGTGGTTGCCTGGCACCGAGAAGAGCTTTCCATGTTTCAGCGCGCCCGCGAGCGCCGCCGCCGAGCCATTGTCATTATCATCCTCGCCGCAAATGACAGCGACAGGCAGCTCCCAAGCCGCCAACTCCGCCTCACTGCTATCGACAAAAGTATCGAGTATATTACGCAGCGCAACGGGATCACCGCCGGTGGTTTTCAGGAACGCCTCCGCCATCCAAGCGGGCGATCCTTTTTCGTGATTGCCCAAATTATCGAGGACATGCTTGAAATGACTGCTGCGCTTGCCGGTCTGGGTCAGCCCTTCCAGCCCCATTCCTGATATGACCGCCCGCCTCGGCTCGCATCCTCGCGTGAGCATCCGCGCCACCGTTCGCCCTCCGAGCGAATAGCCGCCAAGGTCGAAATCGGTCAGCCCAAGATGCGTAATCAGGGCGAATTGGTCGTCGGCCAAAATGTCCTTGTGATAATGCGCCGGATCATGCGGCTTCGCACTCAATCCATGTGCGCGCAGGTCGGGCATAATAACGCGGAAGCCCGCCGCAGCCAATAAGGCGGCATGACCGAATTTAATCCAGTTGGTATCGGCCTCGCTAAAATAGCCGTGGATGAGCAACAATGCTCGCCCCTCGCCGGTCTCACGCCATGCAATTTCAACGCCGTCAGCGGTTAAAAAACTGTTGGAGATCATGACCTAAATCCTTCGAGCGAAACCCGCAGAAATCTCAGAAAGTAGAGGCACCCCTTTGGGTGTCTTCCGGGCGCAAAAAGGTCCCCGAATTTCCAACAACGACTATCAATTTTGACCAGCATAAACATCGTCCGCTGGTGACATTTAACAGCAGTGTAGGAAAGCAAATTCTGTTAGGCGTCAATGCGGCGTAGCAGCCCTTTCTGCTCCATCCGCCAAACCGCCATATCAATACGGTCCTGCCCGAAAAAGGGCTCGCCATCGAATACCAAAGTTGGAACGCCCCAATGACCCGAAGCCTCAAGGGCAGCTTGATTTGCGGCGATTTCAGCATCCAGCGCCTCGGCATCACTAATGGCTTCAGCGTCGAGTTCAGCCAGCTCCAACCCGGCACGTTCCGCAGCGCCCGCCAGATGCTCGCCCTCATGCCAATTTTCAGCGCCGCCCCAGATTAACCGCGACACCTCGTCACAAAAGGCGAGGCTCTTGCCCCGGCGTGCAGCCGACTGCCCCAAGCGCGTCAGCCGGAAAATATGAGGCTGCTCGTCTGAAATCTGGCGCGTCCGTATGTCCTGAACAATAGGATCGGGACGCGGCGGGCCGAACGGGACCCCGTGAAACTGCGCAACACGGAATATGTCGGTAAATGTATAGCGCAGCCAATTGGGATGGCTGCGCTCGAAAAACGCAGGGTCACGGATCGCCAGCGGATAAACCGGACGCAGATTGATCGTCAGGTCATATTCTGTCGTCAGCGTCCGATACCGCCGCGTGGCGAGATAGCTATACGGGCTGCGGAATGACCAGAAAACATCTGCCTGCAGCCCCATGGCCCTACCCCTTTTTCAAATGCCGCCGTCCGAGCAGTTCAGCGATTTGCACCGCGTTAAGCGCTGCACCCTTGCGAAGATTATCCGACACGCACCAGAAGGCAAGGCCGTTGTCGACGGTCGAGTCTTCGCGCACGCGGGAAACGTATGTGGCGTCGTCGCCAGCAGCTTCGATCGGCGTCGTATAACCGCCGTCTTCGCGCTTATCGACCAGCATGATGCCTGGGCTTTCGCGTAGGATCGACTTTGCCTTTGCCGCCGACATTTCACGCTCATATTCGATATTCACTGCTTCACTATGGCCTACGAATACCGGCACGCGCACGCAGGTGGCGGTCAGCTTGATCTTGGGATCGAGGATCTTCTTGACCTCAACCATCATCTTCCACTCTTCCTTGGTATAGCCGTCGTCCAGAAAGCTATCGATGTGCGGGATGACGTTGAAGGCGATCTGCTTGGTGAATTTCTTCGCCACCGCGCCGTCGCCGACGAAGATATTGCGGCTCTGCTCGAACAACTCGTCCATGCCTTCCTTGCCCGCGCCTGACACCGACTGATAAGTCGAGACAACTACGCGCGTAATGTTGGCATAATCGTGCAGCGGCTTGAGCGCGACAACGAGCTGCGCGGTCGAGCAATTGGGGTTGGCGATAATATTCTTGCGCTTATAGCCATCAATGGCGTCGGGGTTCACCTCTGGCACGATCAGCGGCACGTCTGGGTCCATGCGGAACAGCGAACTGTTGTCGATGACCACACAGCCTGCAGCGGCCGCAATTGGCGCGAATTTCTTAGTCGCTTCCGAACCGATCGCGAAAATCGCCATATCCCAACCGGTCCAGTCAAAATTCTCGATATTCTGGACCTTCAGCATCTTGTCGGTATCGCCATATTCGATTTCGATGCCCTGGCTGCGCGACGATGCCAGAACGGCGATTTCATCGGCAGGAAATTCGCGCTCTGCCAGGATGTTGACGACTTCGCGTCCGACATTGCCCGTCGCGCCCGCAACTACGATACGATAACCCATCTCAAATTCCCTTTAGACAATAAAAAAGGCCGGGCTCTTTTTGGGAGCCCGGCCTTGGTGTTCTGTTAAAAACGCAGCGCGGCTCCTGCCTATTCGGCAGCCTCGGTGGTCTTAATTGGGCGCGGGTCGCGGCGTTCAGCAATACGTGCCTTCTTGCCGGTCAGACCGCGCAGATAATACAATTTCGCACGACGAACGACGCCGCGACGGACGACTTCGATGCTTTCGATGTTCGGGCTGTACAGCGGGAACACACGCTCAACGCCTTCGCCGAACGACATTTTGCGTACGGTGAAGTTGGAGCCCATGCCCTTGTTCGAACGCGCGATGCACACGCCTTCGTAATTCTGTACGCGGGTGCGTTCGCCTTCGATAACCTTCACGCCGACCTTGATGGTGTCACCGGCACGAAAGGCTGGAATGGTCTTGTTTTCCGATAGAGCCGCAATGGCTTCTGCTTCTAATGTCTGGATGAGGTTCATGCCCCATTTAATCCTTATTCTTCTGTCGCGCATCAGAGGCAGACTGGACCCGAGCGTCGTTGTAACGCTCCCAAAGGTCCGGCCTGCGTAACCGTGTGTCGATTTCGGACTGTGACTTTCGCCACGCCGCAATCTTCGCATGATCCCCCGATCGCAACACTTCAGGGATCATACGCCCTTCCCACTCAGCGGGTCGGGTGTAGTGCGGATATTCGAGCAATCCTTGTTCAAAGGACTCCTCATCTCCGCTTGAAGTCGCGCCCATTACGCCGGGAAGCAGCCGAATGCAAGCGTCTAACAGCATCAAAGCGCCAATTTCTCCGCCTGAAAGGACGATATCGCCCATCGAGACTTGCTCGATTTCGGGATTGGCGTCGAACAGACGTTCGTCGAAGCCCTCGAAACGCCCGCAGATTATGCTGACGCCTGGGCCAGAGGCGAGTTCGCGGACGCGGGATTGGGTGATAGGAGCGCCGCGCGGGGTCATTGCGAGGATCGGAGCTTCAGGCTGTGCAGCGGTAGCGTGGTCGACCGCTGCAGACAGTATGTCCGCCCGCAACACCATCCCTGCCCCGCCACCAGCAGGTGTATCATCCACAGTACGGTGCTTGTCGGTTGCAAATTCGCGAATGTGGATAGGCGAACAAGACCACTTCCCTTCCTCCAAAGCACGGCCAGCCAGCGAAATGCCGAGCGGGCCGGGGAACATTTCGGGGTAAAGGGTCAGGATTTGGGTAGCGAAGGTCACGGTTTTGAGGGCTGAACCACAAGCATCCGCCAAGCCTGGATTGACGCAGGCGTGGTCGGCGCGAGCAAAATTAGTCCTTCAAGTGCTCCACGATCACACGTCCATCGAAACGTACCAGCCATAGCCGTATCTGTCTTAATCCAATCAACTGTCGGGCATTCGCCGACTTGCGCCTTGAGCTTGGCGAGCTCGTTCGTCCAATTCGCGGCTGATCGGTCCATCAGGAAATTCATCGCAAGCTTGCCGTTTAACCCATCTATGTTCCCGGCAGCGTAAGCTTTCTGTGCTGACCCGTGCATTGCTAGCACCGCAACAGAAACTGGCACGTCGCGCTTTTTCAGTAACCCCGCCTTGTGCATCGCCACCGCGCTGTCCCAAGCAGGTGCACTCGGCCCGGCATAGGTGCGGTTGGCCATTGCGAACACACCTACCCCATATTCAGGCATCAGCATGATGTGGCTGCCATATCCAGGATAGCCGCCGCCATGCGCCATCGTGAGACCAAGGTCGCAATCCTGCGCCACACGCCAGCCCATTGCGTAGGCGGCGGCCTGCTTGCAGGCGGTTGCGCCACTCGTGCCGGTGCGGGTGGCCAGTGTCACGAAGTTCAAACCTTGCGCCATTTCTCGCACCGTGGAGCGCTTGACCGGACCGTTGTCAGCATCGTCACGAGGTGGCCACGCGGCGAGAAGGAAGGCCACCCATTTGGCATAGTCATTGGCGTTGACCTGAAGCCCGCCCATCGCATTGAAAGCGCCGTCTTTCATCGTCGGCTCTTCTGACCATGCGTCATTTTCCCAGCGATAGCCGATGGCGCGGCGCTCCTTTGGTGCGTCGGTGACCTCAAACCCGCTAGAGGTCATACCCAGCGGCATCAGCAGCGTCTTTTCGACATACAGACGGTAGGGCATGCCTGATACATTAGTCACGATCCGCCCGAGCAGCGCGTAACCCAAATTGGAATATTCATGCGCCATTTGCGGCGTGCGGCTAAACGGCACGCCTGCCTTGATCATTCTGGTGAACTCGGCTTCGGGCAAAACCTGTTGCCGGTCGCCCCAAGGATCGTCGGTCACAAAGCCGCCGACATGCTGAAGTAGGTCGCGCACTCGGATACGAGGAGAATCCGCAGTCGGATATTTCCAGCCGCTCATTTCGGGAACATGTTTTTCAGCAAAGTCGTCGAGCGACAATTTGCCTTCGTCACGCAACTTCAGGATCGACAATGCCGTAAAGGCCTTTGTCATCGATGCGATGCGGAAAAGCGTGTCGGACGTAACGGCGCGCTTTTCAGTCAGATCCTGAACGCCATTAGCCTTCACATACGCTAGCTGTCCGTCCTTTACGATGCCGTAGACAATGCCCGGGACATGCGCATCGGTCTGGAATTTGGCAAAAAGCGCGTCGATTTCGGGGGCGAGTTGCTCAACCGACTGTGTTGGGGCGGCACTTGCCTGCGCGAATACGGGAGTTACCGTACCAAGCAGCAGTCCTGCAACAAACACTGATTTCAATTGCATAATGCCTCCGCCAGTTCAGTGCTAGAGCGCTAACATCAGTCTCAATCGGCGGCAACGAATTCCGCAGCGATAACGATCTGCTCGCCCCATACAGGAACGGCCTCAAGCGTCATTGGCACCATGAATTTCTTGCCGTCAGGTTTTTGAATTTCCAGCACGTCACTCGCCCCGAAATTTTCGACGGCGACGCATGTGCCAAGGTCGGTGCCGTCGGTCGAGACGCACGGCAAGCCCAGCAGATCGCTGTAATAATACTCGCCCTCGCCAAGTTTGGGCAAGGCGTGACGCGGTACAGTCAGGACGGTACTGCGCAGCTTTTCTGCGGCATTGCGGTCGTTGATTTCGGCAAAGCGGGCGATTGCGCCGTCTTTGGTAGGGCGAAGTGACTTTACTGTCAGCGCACCGTCGTTGAAACTTTTGTGCCGCTTCAAGCTGTCCACGCTATCGGTGAACAGCTTGAGACGGACTTCACCCGTCACGCCGTGCGCGCCGGAAACGGCGGCAAGCGTGACGGTGTTGTCGGCCAAGGCTTAGCCCTCGGCCTTTTCTTCGGTTGCTCCGTCGGCTGCCGGTGCAGCTTCGGCTTCCGCAGCAGGCGCTTCTTCAGCAGCTGCTTCTGGTGCAGCTTCCTCGGCGGCAGGTGCTTCTTCAGCGGCCGCTTCAACTGGAGCAGCCTCTTCAACTGCTGCTTCTGGCGCAGCTTCTTCTGCAGCAGGCGTTTCTTCTGCCGCCGGTGCAGCTTCTTCGGCCACTACTTCTTCAACAACCTCGGGTTCTGGCTCAGGTGCAGGAGCGGCTGCAGCTGCTGCCGCTGCTTCTTCAGCTTCTGCCAGCTTGGTAGCCTTATCCTCGGCGCGATCCTTTGCTTTTTGACCAGGCTCGCCCTTGTTCGGGTTACTCTTGACCTTGCGCTCTTTAACGCCAGCGATGTCAAGGAAACGGGCAACGCGGTCCGAAGGCTGTGCGCCTGCGGCCAGCCAATGCTTTGCGCGCTCTGCGTCGAGGATCATGCGCTCTGCGCTGTCCTTGGGAAGCTGCGGATTGTAGCTGCCGATCCGCTCGATGAACTTGCCATCGCGAGGCGCGCGGGCGTCGGCTACGACGATTTTATAATAAGGACGCTTTTTCGAACCGCCCCGCGACAAACGCATTGATAATGCCATAAAACTAACTCACCTTTCTGAAATATTATAAACTAGAACTGATACTTATTTCTTTTTACTAAGAAGTCGTGCGAGGTCTGGTGGCATTCCGCCGCCACCGCCCATGCCGGGCAAGCCGCCCATTCCCGGCGGCATCGCGCCCGGGGGCAGCCCGTGCATGCCCTCCATCGCGCCGCCCAGATCTGCTCCGCCTTTCCCTCCAAACATCGCAGCAAGGCCCTTAAGCCCGCCCATTTTGCGAATGCGCTTCATCGCGGTCGCCATTTCCTGATGCATTTTGATCAGCTTGTTGACGTCCTGAACGGTCATCCCCGAACCCTTGGCGATACGGATCTTGCGTTTCGCGTTCAACAATTCGGGTTTGGCGCGTTCTTTTGGCGTCATAGAACCAATGATGGCGTCCATGTGGATCAGCAGCTTGTCGTTCATGCCGCTGGCGTCCATCGCTGCCTTGGCCTTTTTCATGCCAGGCATCATGCCTGCCAGCGCGCCGAGACCGCCCATCTTAGTCATCTGGCGAAATTGCATGCGCAGGTCGTCCATGTCGAACTGACCCTTGGCCATCTTGGCCGCGAGCTTGTCCGCATCTTCTTTCTCGACCATTTCCGACGCGCGTTCGACCAAACCAACGACGTCGCCCATGCCAAGGATACGGCCCGCAACTCGGCTTGGGTTGAAAGCCTCGATTGCATCGAGCTTTTCACCAACACCTGCAAACTTGATCGGCTTGCCGGTTACGGCGCGCATCGAAAGCGCTGCGCCTCCGCGTGCATCACCGTCCATGCGGGTCAGCACGATGCCTGTCAGGTCAACGCGCTCGCCGAAACTCTTTGCGACATTGACCGCGTCTTGGCCTGTCAGCGAGTCAACAACCAGCAGGATTTCCTGCGGCGTCGCGACTTTCGCGACCGCACTCATTTCGTCCATCAACTGCTGGTCGACGTTCAGACGACCGGCGGTATCGAGAATAAGGACATCGAAGCCCTGCAACTTTGCGGCTTGCATCGCGCGTTTGGCAATATCGACGGGCTGCTGGCCCTGCATGATCGGTAGCGTCGCAACCTCGGTTTGCGTGCCCAAAGTCGCCAATTGCTCCTGCGCGGCAGGACGGTTGACGTCGAGCGAAGCCATCAGGACTTTCTTGCCCTGCTTGGCCTTCAGCATCTTGGCGATTTTGGCGGTCGTGGTGGTTTTACCCGAGCCTTGCAGACCAACCATCATGATGATCGCAGGCGGTGCAACGGCCAAATTCAGATCGCTCTGCTCTGCCCCGAGCATTTCGACGAGCGCGTCGTTGACAATCTTGACGACCTGCTGCCCCGGCGTGACCGACTTCAGAACCTGAGCGCCAACCGCAGTCTCGGTGACTTTGTCGACAAACTCGCGCACTACCGACAGTGCAACGTCAGCCTCGAGCAACGCCACGCGCACTTCGCGCATAGCTTCGCGGACATCGGCCTCATTCAACGCGCCGCGACCACGCAGGCGGTCGAAAACCCCTCCTAACCGGTCACTCAGCTTGTCAAACATGCTTTTTCCTAACCAAAATGCCTCTTTCAAGGCATGAACGAACAAAAAGCCGGTGAGCGAAACTTCGCCGACCAGCTTGGAAATGATTGATTTCCAATAAATAACGCATCGGCAAACGCCGTGGTTGCTATGGTGGTACTCGACTGTCGCACCAAAAGCAATCGGTAAACGATGTCATTACGAGATGTTCGCTTGTTAGCATTGCACCCAAAATACCGGGATTAATCAAATATTGACCCTTTTAAGTGCAGTATTTCCTTCAATGTTATCGACAAAAGACCCAGCGGGACACAAGATGATTGACGCCGAAAACAAGGACCAAGCGCAAATGCCAAAAGGTCAACGCGGCAGAAATATCTTCTACAGCCTCGTGATGTTTGCCGCCATCGCCATGTTTGTGGCAATCGGTGGACAAGTCGGGGCGCAGACGGTCAGGACACTTATTGGCGACAGCCAAGGTGCCGATCAAGCGATGGTCACCGCGCTTTTGCTCAATATCGCGCTCATCCTGTTGATCTGGCGCCGCACGAGCGCGTTAAGCGATGAAATAGATGTTTATCGGCAGGCGGAAACCCGTGCGCAACACCTCGCAATGACAGACCCGTTGACCAATCTGTTCAACCGGCGCGCGGTGAAAGAAAAAACCGCCGAGTTGAGCGCTCGCGCCTCACGGCGAGGCAAGTCAATTGCTTTCATGATGGTAGATCTCGACGGCTTTAAGAAAATCAATGACCTCTATGGCCATGACGCAGGCGATCAACTGTTGCGCGAAGTCGCCGACCGAATGCGTGATGTTGTCCCGCCTAGCAGTGTTATTTCGCGCCTTGGCGGCGACGAATTCGGCATCTGTGTGGTGTTCGAACCCGAATATCCAGAATCGGTTGACCGGATTGCGGAAGACCTGGTCGATGCGCTGGCGCGGCCAGTGCACATCGCCGATAGCGAACAGACGATAACCGCGTCGGTCGGCATCAGCCGTCCCGAGCTTGATTGCGATTCCATCGACATGCTCATCCGCCGGGCTGATATCGCGCTCTACGCCGCCAAGAAAAATGGTCGAAACGGCTATAGTTGGTTCGAAAATGGCATGGAAGTTGAGCTGCGGTCGCGCAATTCGCTCGAAGGCGACATTCGTGCAGCAATACCCAATGATGAATTTGTGCCCTATTTCGAGCAGCAAATCGAACTGGCTACGGGCGAACTGGTAGGCTTTGAAATGCTGGCGCGCTGGGTATCGCCGGTCCGCGGACTCATCCCCCCAGATGATTTTATCGCCGTTGCCGAAGAAACCGGCATGATCGGCGATTTATCGATGAACATCATCCGTAAGGCGATGATCGAAGCGAAGGATTGGGACCCCAAGCTCACGATTTCGGTAAATATCTCGCCGGTGCAGCTAAAGGACCCTTGGCTTGCCCAAAAAATAGTCAAACTGCTGGTTGAGACAGGCTTTCCGGCTAGCCGCTTGGAAGTCGAGATCACCGAAAGCTCGTTGTTCAAAAATCTGAGCCTTGCCCAATCAATAGTCGGCAGCCTCAAAAATCAGGGTATCAGCATCGCGCTCGACGATTTTGGCACGGGGTACAGCTCGCTGGCGCATTTGCGCGCGCTTCCCTTCGACCGTATCAAAATCGATCGTAGCTTTGTTTCCTCGATGCTCGAAAATGCCGAAAGCGCTGCCATAGTCAGCGCAATAGCAGGTCTGGGGGCAAGTCTTGATGTCCCGATCACTGCCGAAGGTATCGAGGATGACAAAATTATCGGTAAATTGAAGGCGCTTGGTTGCACCAAGGGTCAGGGTTGGTATTTTGGACAACCGATGAATATCGACCAGGTGCGCACGCTGCTGGCGCAAAAAGATATGCTACCGCATCGGCGGCGCAATTCAGAAATCCGCGATGATCTGGATTTTCAGGAACCGGGCCGGAAAGCGTCGTAAACATCGCGAAGAAAATCGCCGACTGCATGAATTGTGGACTTGACCGGCGACAGTCCCTAAATCGCCCGCGATGGCGCGGATTGAATTTCATAAAATGCACGGATTGGGCAATGATTTTGTCATTATCGATACGCGCAAAACTCCTGTCGTTATTTCCGCAAGCCAGATAGTCGCGCTCGCCGACCGCAAAAGCGGGATTGGTTGCGACCAGTTCATTTTGTTAGCGCCATCGGATATTGCCGATGTCCGGATGCGGATATTTAACAGCGACGGCGGCGAGGTGGAATCGTGCGGTAACGCGACGCGCTGCGTCGTGGCCCTGCTTGGTAAAGATGTGCGGATCGAAACCGACGGCGGCCTGATCGAGGGCCGGTTTGGCGAACACGCGATCACGCTCGAAATGCCGCCGCCGCGTTTTGAATGGCAGGACATTCCGCTCGCGTTCGCGATGGACACCGCAGCAGTGCCGCTTGCATGGGACGAGCTGGCAAAGCCGATGGCGGTCAATGTCGGTAACCCGCACGCCGTATTTTTTGTCGGTAACGCGCATGCAATCGACCTTGAACGGCTTGGCCCTCTCATCGAGCATGATGCCGCCTTTCCTGATCGGGTAAATGTCAACGTCGCCTCATTCGAACATGGCGCAATCAGGCTTCGCGTCTGGGAGCGCGGCGTCGGCCTGACCCGAGCTTGCGGTACCGGCGCATGCGCAACCGCAGTTGCAGCAATCAGGCAAGGAAAAGCCACGTCGCCGGTCAATGTCCATCAGGCCGGGGGGACGCTGACCATCGATTGGCAGCCGGGCGCACCCATATTGATGACCGGCGGTGCTACTTATGTATTCAAGGGCAAGCTCGACTGGACGGCTTTCACATGAGCAAACCCGAAGTCATTAGCATGGGGTGCCGTCTAAACCTTGCCGAAAGCAATGCGCTCGCCGAGCAGTTGGCGGGGCACGATGATATAATCGTTGTGAACAGCTGTGCGGTGACCAACGAAGCCGTTCGGCAAACCCGGCAGGCGATACGCCAAGCGCGAAAACGCCGTCCCGATGCGCAAATATGGGTGACAGGCTGTGCTGCGCAGGTCGAGCCTGGAACGTTCGAGCAAATGCCCGAAGTGTCGGCCGTGTTTGGCAATGCCGAAAAACAGGATAGCAATTTTCTGCGCGAGTTGACCGATATGCCCGGTCGTCCGGTGGTCGTGTCGGACATCATGACCTTGCAGCAGACCGCGCCGCATCTGGTTACCGCCTATTCGGGCAAGACCCGAGCTTTTGTCGAAGTGCAGAATGGCTGCGACCACCGCTGCACATTTTGCATCATTCCTTATGGTCGAGGTAATAGCCGTTCGGTACCTGCAGGCAGCGTTGTCGAGCATATTCGGATGCTGGTGGACAAAGGCTTTAAGGAAGTCGTGCTTACCGGGGTGGACGTCACCAGCTATGGCCATGACCTGCCCGGCAAAGGCAATTTGGGGCAGTTGGTCGAGCGGATATTGAAGCTTGTGCCTGATCTGGAGCGGCTAAGGCTATCGTCGATCGATGGCGTGGAGATCGACGAGCGGCTGTTCGATATTATCACCGGTGATACCCGCCTGATGCCGCACATCCATCTGTCGTTGCAGGCTGGCGATAATATGATCCTTAAGCGGATGAAGCGGCGGCATGATCGTGAGCTGGCCATCAACCTTGTTGCCCGGCTGAAGGCGCAACGGCCGGAAATTGCCATCGGCGCGGATATCATCGCCGGTTTTCCAACCGAGGACGACGCGATGTTTGAAAACAGCGTCGATCTCGTGGGTCAGTGCCAGATCGTGCACGGACATATCTTTCCCTACTCGCCCAAGAAGGGCACGCCAGCAGCACGTATGCCGCAGGTGGCTCCGCAGGTCATTAAGGGCAGAGCAAAAGCATTGCGCGAAACAATAGAGCGCGAACGCGCGCATTGGCTGCAATCACTGATTGGTTCCACCCAGAAAATCGCCGTTGAAAATAGCGGCACCGCTGGTCATGCCGAAAATTTTGCTTATGTGAAACTCGACAGGCAAAGCCCCGAGGGCAGCATCGTATCGGCGCAGGTCATCGAATTAAAGGACGGCATGTTGCACGCAAGGGTTATCGAATGAACGAAGCATCGGGTTGGACCGTAACCGACAATATCACGGGGCTTGTGACAAAAGCCAAATTGGATACAGCTGATCTCGACGAAATCGAGGACGCGCTGATTGCTTCTGACCTGGGGCCAGCCATGGCCGTGCAAATTCGCGAGAAAATTGCGGCAGGCCGGTTTGACAAGGGCATCGATGCCGAAGGTATCCGCCAGATTGTCGAGGACGAAATTGCCGCCGTGCTGGCGCCGGTCGCCGAACCGTTAGACATTGATGCATTCCCGCGTCCTCAGGTGATTCTGGTCATCGGCGTCAATGGGTCGGGCAAGACCACGACAATTGCCAAGCTCGCGCATCTGTTTCTCGAACAGGATTATGGTGTCATGCTCGCGGCGGGCGATACGTTTCGCGCTGCTGCCATCGGGCAATTGAAGATTTGGGCCGACAGGCTCGGCATTTCGGTTGTTACCGGCCCCGAAGGCGGCGATGCGGCGGGTGTCGTTTTCGATGCGGTCAAACGCGCGACCGCCGAGGGTATCGACGTTCTGATCGTCGACACCGCCGGACGCTTACAGAACAAACGCGAATTGATGGACGAGCTTGCAAAAATTCGGCGCGTGCTGGGGAGATTAAACCCCGAAGCCCCGCATGATGTCGTGCTGGTGCTTGATGCGACCACGGGGCAAAATGCCCTGTCACAAATCGAAATTTTTAAGGAAGTCGCCAATGTAACAGGCCTTGTGATGACCAAGCTCGATGGCAGCGCGCGCGGCGGCATTTTGGTGGCGGCGGCCAAGCAATTTGGTTTGCCCATTCACGCAATCGGGGTCGGCGAAACCATCGACGACTTGCGCCCATTCAATGCACAGGATTTGGCCCGCGCCATTAGCGGCGGTGCGCAGTGACAACTGAAACGCATAAAAAGCCCTCCGGGATGCTCACATTCCTGTTAGATTTTGGTCCACTGCTGTTATTCTTTGTAGCTTCAAAGTTGGGCAGTTCCCAGGCTGACCCCAAACAGGGCGCGATCATCGGCACCGCGACTTTCATGATCGCCATCATTATTTCGGTCATCGTCTCCAAAGTGAAGCTCGGCAAAATATCGCCGATGCTGAAGTTGACGGCCGCACTTGGCGTGTTCTTCGGCGCGCTGACGGTCTGGTTTCACGATGAGAGATTCATTCAAATCAAGCCGACGATCATCTATGCCTTTTTCGCTGTATTGCTGCTCGGCGGCTGGTTTCGCGGCAAGGCATTGCTCAAATATGTTCTCGAAAATGCCTATGACGGCCTGAGCGATATCGGCTGGCTAAAACTGTCGTTGAGTTGGGGACTGTTCTTCACCGTGCTCGCAGTTCTCAATGAGGTGATGCGCGCCTTGGTGCCATTCGATACGTGGCTGAGCCTCAAGGTTTGGGGCGTCACTGCCCTTACCTTCCTGTTTGCGATGGCTAATATCCCGATGCTGATGCGACACGGATTAAATCTCGGAGATGAAAAACGCGAGACACCGCCTGCCGACTTGTAACAATCACGGGGCTTGGCTAAACGACGAACGATTGCATTAAAGAATATAGGGGAAGCAAAATGGCAAAGTTTTTTGGGAATTTGCATCTGGTGCTGGTGGCGGGCTTTGTTTTCGCTCTTGCCGTCATGTTCGGTGTTGATAGTGACGGGGTGACCGCTCAATCGGTTACGCGTTGGTTGCACACATTTGTAGGTATCGTGTGGATTGGCCTTCTTTATTATTTCAACTTCGTGCAAATTCCGACGATGCCGAAAATACCTGCCGAACTGAAACCAGGCATTTCCAAGCATATTGCGCCATCTGCGCTTTTCTTCTTTCGCTGGGGCGCAGCAGCGACCGTGTTGTTCGGACTGATCATCGCCGTTCAAGCGGGTTACGCGCATCAGGCGTTCACTTTGCAGGACCCGTACAAGCTCATCGGTGTTGGCATGTGGCTGGCGCTTATCATGGCGTTCAACGTCTGGTTCATCATCTGGCCGAACCAGAAGAAAGCTCTGGGTATCGTTGAAGCAGATGACGCGACCAAGGCCAAGGCGGCGACCACCGCGATGATGACATCGCGGCTGAACACATTGCTGTCGATCCCGATGCTTTATTGCATGGTCAGCGCCAACGGCGGCTGATCCCGTATCGAAGCGAATTTCGAAAAAGGGCGGCTTTGGTCGCCCTTTTTCTTATCCCAATAGGTCGTGCTTTTTAAGCGTATGGCGCAATTGGTCGTAGCTGAGGTTAAGCGCCTTGGCGGTCTGCCGCTGGTTATACCGGCATTTGGCCAAAGCCTGTTCGAGCACCGCTTTTTCATATTTCTCGGTCGCGTCGCGAAAATCGGTGACATCAACGGCCTGACTTAGGTCAGTTGAATAGCGCGTTTCGGTGCCGGTATCGCTGTCGACGGTCGTGTGCGTCGGCGCGGATTGTGCAATCCCGCTTCGCCAGGGACTTTCGAAGGGGTCGAACTGCACATAATCCACCGGTTGTGCTGGGTCGGCCCAACGATACACCGCGCGTTCGACGACATTCCTAAGTTCGCGAACATTGCCCGGCCATAAATGATTTTCGAGCGCGCGCGACGCGACGTCACCAAAGCCCGGCCAACCCGGCCAGCCAAGTTCAGCCGCCATTTTGCGTCCATAATACTCCGCCAACACTTCGACATCGCCCTCGCGTACGCGCAGCGGCGGCAGGGTCACGACTTCAAAGCATAATCGGTCGAGCAAATCAGCGCGAAACCGTCCTGCCTCGACCATATTGGGCAAATGTTCATTCGTCGCTGCGACAATCCGCACATCGACACGCACCGGACGTGACGATCCGATCCGCGTAACTTCCCCATATTCAACCGCACGCAGCAATCGTTCCTGCGCGCCCATGCTAAGCGTCCCCAATTCATCGAGAAACAGCGTGCCGCCATCGGCTTCTTCAAATCGCCCCTCGCGCGAACGGGTAGCACCGGTAAACGCGCCTGCTTCATGCCCGAACAATTCGGCTTCGATCAACGTCTCAGGCAAGGCGGCGCAGTTCATTGTCACCAAAGGCCCGTCCCAGCGAGAACTTAGCCGGTGAAGGCGTTCAGCGATAAGTTCCTTGCCGGTCCCGCGTTCGCCGACCACCAGCACCGGCCGGTTCAACGGCGCAGCGCGGCTGGCACGTTCGACGGCATCCAAAAATGCCGACGATTGCCCGATAAATTGATGACTCTCCCTATCCATATTCAAACATTGGCATATTTCACTACACTATAGCAATATTTACTATCACTTCATGGCGTATTTGAGAAAAAACTGGCTGAAATCCGACAAAAAATCAAATTGGCACGGTCCCTGCTATATGATTGGAAACCGGGCAATGCCGGTAAGACAAACAAAGGGAAGACCAAAATGAGCACCGAAACCAACGCACGACTGAACGTCAATGAAAGCGCCAAAGAAAGTGAAAGCCGCCTGTGGGTTGCCGTCGCGATATCGATGTCGATGATCTTCACGAGCTATGCCGTTTCGGTATTCAACCATAAGGAAGATTACCAGGTCAATGCACACACCAACTCCCAACGGCCAATCGTTGTCAGCTATCTTGCCTGACTTCGACAGCCCGCGACCGGGGTCCCCCAGCTCCCCCCCTAAAGCCCCGGTCGCCCCCTTTTTTGAAGCAACGCGTAAAACAAGTTCTAACTGGAGTTACCCGATGGGCATATTTTCAAGAACCCGCGACATCATCGCCGCCAACGTCACCGACTTGCTCGACAAGAGCCAAGACCCGGCGAAGATGATCCGCATGATCATCCTCGAAATGGAGGAAACACTTGTCGAGGTTCGTGCCTCTGCCGCGCGCACCATCGCCGACCAGAAAGAACTGCGTCGCCATATCGACAAACTGAACAATCTTGAGAACGATTGGACCGACAAGGCCCATCTCGCGCTGTCGAAGGATCGCGAAGACTTGGCCAAGGCAGCGTTGCTCGAAAAGCGCAAGGCGACCGACATGCGCGAACAGCTGACTGCAGAAATCGACGTTCTGAACGACGCATTGAAAGCATCGGAGCAGGACATCCACAAGTTGCAGAAAAAGCTGGCCGATGCCCGCAGCCGCCAGAACGCACTGATGACCCGCCTCGAAAGTGCGGAAAATCAGGTCAAGCTGCGCACGATGTACAACGGCGACAAGGTCCGCGAAGCATTCTCACGCTTCGACGTTCTTGAACGCCGCGTCGACGAAGCCCAAGGCTATGCCGACTCGCTTGCTATCGGCAGCGACGCACCGCGCACGTTGGGTGATGAAATAGCTGCGCTCGAATCGTTCGACGTTGTCGATGCCGAGCTTGAGGCGATGAAGAAAGCAATGAAACACGACGTAAAGAAGGAGGGCTGAGAATATGGACGGCGAAATCATCATGGTACCGATTGTAGTCGGTATCCTCTTTCTCGGCCTTCCATGGCTAATTCTCCATCATGTCACAAAGTGGAAAACCGCTGCGACGCTAACCAATGACGACGAGCGGCTGCTGGGCGAAATGTACGAACTTGCCCGCCGCTTGGAAGATCGCATGGACACGGTCGAGCGTCTGGTCGGGACAGATAATCCGAACTTTACGCCCCGCCGCATCGACCATGAAGCCGAAGATTATACATCCGAAAATATCCGCCGCCTGGAAAGGAACCGTTGAGATGAGCAGCAAACATACGCAATTTTATCTCGATAAGCAGAATGCCAAATGGAAGGGCGTGTGCGCAGGGATTTCGGATTATACCGGTGTCGATGTTCTGTGGGTTCGTCTCGGCGCGGTCATCCTGACACTAGCGGGTGGTTTCCCCTGGACCCTGGTCGCCTATTTCGGCGCGGCATGGTTCGCGAATAAAAAGCCGATCAGCCTCTATGTCGACAATGACGATCAGAAATTCTGGCAAGGCGTCCGCCAGTCCCCTGCCCGTACGACCCGCGACATCCGCTCGCGCTTCCGCGAAATCGACAACCGCTTGGCCGATGTCGAACTCTATTATGTCAGCAACAACAAACAGCTGGCCGACGAAATCGAAAGTCTGCGCTAAGCGCAGCGTTTGGGAGGACCATCTAAAATGTTCACATTGATCATCCTCGGTCTGATCGCCTGGTTCGGATACCGCCACTTTGCCAAAAAGAAACGCGAAGCTGACCGCCGCAACTGGAGCGTCGATTTCCGTAACACCGATATTCGGCCGATAACGCGCCGCCTGCCATGGAAGGACTTTTCATGAACTTCAGCGGACCATCATTCATCGTTGCAATCGTGCTGATCTGCACCGCAGGATGGATTTTCAACAATTGGATCCGGGCGCGCCACGGCTATCCGCTGGAGAATGAGTGGGGCGGGCAGACTGCAAAGGTCGACGCCGATGCCGAACGCAAGATCATGTTGCTCAGCAGCGAGAATGAAACCCTGAACAGCAAGATCGGCCATCTAGAAGAACGCGTCATGGTTCTTGAGCGTATCGTCACCGACAAGGCGGGACGCCTGTCCGAAGAAATCGAAAAGCTGCGCTAAGGCGCCAAGTAATTTGCGCGAAAGCGCTGTGGAGGAAAATATGGACCCTGATAAGCTTGCAATGATTACCGCCATTGGCCCGATGATTGGCATTGGTATTGTCTCAATTTCGGTCGGCTGGGTGCTGACCACCTGGATGCGCATTAAAAACGGTTATCCGCTCGATGGTGCATGGGGACAGTCTGTCTATCCGAAAAACGACCAGGAAGCGGTCGAGCGCGTCAAGCTACTCAGTCAGGAAAATGCCCAGCTGCGTGCGGAGCTCGGTTCGGTGAAGGACCGTCTCGCCAATATCGAAAAGATCGTTGTCGACGACAGCCATCGCCTGACATCGGAAATCGAGGCCCTTCGAGGCCCGTCGAATTGAGGAGCGAAAAATGGATATCAACCCACTGCTCATTCCCATCCTCGGCATCAGCTGCGGCCTGCTGGCGATTTTCTCCGGCGCGATCGTTCGCCCTTGGCTCAAACTCAAAGAGCGCCAGATGGAATTGAACGCAAACAGCATCGCTGAAAAAGCCGCCCAATATGGCGCCGACAGAAGCCGGTTGGAAGAACGCGTGGCGGTGCTTGAACGCATTATCACCGACCAAGGCTACAGCCTTGCCAAAGAAATCGAAGAATTACGCAGCCTGCCACCGCAGCAGGTCACACCGAAACCCGATCTGGTTTAAGGAGGAAGATTATGGGTCCGTTTGAAATGGTTGTGGCGATCATCCTGATCGTCACCGTTGGCAAGATAATCTCCGCCAAGCAAAAGGCCAAGCACGGTATAATCGAGGACGAGGATATGCTGGGTAACAAAACACAGCGCCTGATCAGCAATCGCGACACTCAGGCCATGCAGGACGAAATCCGAGTGCTCAAGGACCGTATTCAGGTGCTCGAGCGCATCGCGACCGAAAACAACAGTGCGCACGACCTCAACCGCCAGATAGAGGAATTGCGCGGCCGCTAGTCGCGGCGCGTTTGGGAACGAAAGGACGGAACCCATGAATCAGGATCCCAATTTCTATATCATTATCGGTGCCTTTGCGGTGCTGTGCGTCGGGATTGTTTCGTCGCTCAGCTTGCGCGGCTGGCGCGACTGGATTGCCTTGAAGCATGCTGAACTCGATGCAGTTCGGCAAGTCAGCGATGCGCCGGTGCCCTCTGCGACATCGCGAATCGAAGTTGCCGACCTTAAAGAACGTGTGAAAAAGCTCGAAGCTATCGCGGCAGGGATTGATCTCTGACCCCTGCCGCCATAAGCGCTGGCGCTATGACCACGCTTGCCGACATTCAGGAAGAATATGAATTTCTCGAAGCTGATGACCGGTATCGGTTACTGATTGAGCTCGGCCGCGAATTACCCGAAATGCCGGCGGCACTGAAAACCGATGCGACGCTAGTGCGCGGATGCTCGGCGAGTGTTTGGGTGTATCCCATCACCGCAGATAGCAAGCTCACTTTTCTTGCGGATAGCAACGCCGCAATTACTAAAGGCATTATCGCGCTGGTGCTCAAAACGGTGGAAGACAAAGACGCTGCCGCTATTCTCGATACCGATATCGAAAATGACCTCGCGCCTTTCGACCTTAAAAATCAGCTGAGCTCGAACAGGACTCAGGGTATTCCCAATATGATCTCGCTAATCCGCGAAACGGCGGGGCGTTACTTGGGTTAGCCCTTCCACTCGCGCCGTTCTTCGGCAACGCGTAACACGTCGTAGGCTGCCTGCCCTGCCTGAAATGCCTTGGCTGCATCGGCGTTGCCCGGGTTGACGTCGGGATGTGTTTCCTTCGCAATTTTGCGCCAGGCTTTTTTCGCGTCGTCGAAGTTTGAATCGCTTTCGAGGCCCAATATCTCGAGCGCGTGCATTTCGTCGCGACTGCGGCTGCCATCGCCCGACCCGGCCCAGCCGTAATGCGCAGATTCCTTATAGCCCGAAAAATCGCGCTTCTCGTCGGCTTCGCGCTGCTCGGCCTCTTCCTTGGTCAGGCCTTCGAAATAGTCCCAGCCGCGATTATATTCTCCGGCATGTTCCTCGCAAAACATCCAGCGGTCGGGGCTGTTGGGAGATTTTGGCGCAGGACAGCTGCCCGCTTTGTTGCAACCATAGCGGTCGCACAGGCGAACCTGCTGTGCTTCACTGCTACTACCATAGCCGCGCCAGCGGGGAAATCCCCAGTCGTTTCTGCCCGTATTTCGCGCCATGCCGCCGACTTAGCGACGGCATGGTGATTTTGCTAGGGGTCTAAACGCAAATTATGCGCCGGACATCGCGCCTGCCATCATCGCGCCTCCGAAGAAGGTCGAGAAAAGTAATCCAACGATAATGCCCGAAACGATCAGCGACAGAACGATATAGATGAGCACAATTACGACGGTAAATCCGGCGACCTTTTCCTGAGGAACGCCGAGAACCGGCTTCAGTCCGAGATAGATGAGATACACTACATAAGCGATGGCACCCAAGGAGATCAGCCCGCCCAGAATCGGAATCCAGCCCAATAACCCTGCTACCCAAGACGGCGTTGACGCATAGGTCATCAATTTAGTCGACTGCACCATGTCCGACTTGCCGTTGAAACTCGGCGAAACCGCGTTGACGATCATCGACATCAGGTACAGCGTGATGAGCGATAGGACATATCCGATAACGGCCATCGCCGCGACCGCGCTGAAACCCATCGCCATCGCGCCGCCGCCCATGCCGCCGAAACTGGCGGCATTGATGCCAAGTGCTCCAGTAAAGATAATCCCGGCAACCAAAGGAATTGCAGCCAATATCATCGCATAGCCGGTGAAGAGACCACCTACCGTCGCAGGCTCGCCCGCAATAACATTCCATTCATCCGCAGGTTTCAGGATGATATTCTTTGCGCGATCCACAATCGACATTGCCATTTTCCTCCACCGTATATGCCTATGGCCGACAGACACCATAAAGAGGACCGTTTGTAAATGTTGACGTGTTGGTAAGGCGCCCGCGAAATAATGTGCCAGAGGGTCTGTAAGCCGGGTTCTGTCCACCGCCAGAAGGCGGATGTGCGACCATTCATCTAGGCGGAACATTGCTGCGCCGCTCATGCAACCAACCCGGGCGACTGGCAGGAGGATGCCATATGCCGCCCCTATTCGGTTTTGCTCCCGGTGGGGTTTGCCATGCCATTGCTGTTACCAGCAACGCGGTGCGCTCTTACCGCACCGTTTCGACCTTACCGTATCGAAATACGGAGGTATGATTTCTGTGGCACTTTCCCTTGAGTCGCCTCAGCCGGACATTATCCGGCACCGTTCCTCGCTGGAGCCCGGACTTTCCTCCCCCAAGCAGTTACCCGCTTGGCGGCGGTCGCCCAACCCTCTGGCACTCATTAGATAGCAGGTCCGCCGTCAACCTCCAAGAGCAATGCGAGCAATATGGCGCGGCATTCACCGTCGATGATTCCATCGATATTTTTAGGCCGAAAGCGCCGCTGGAATGCAACGACCGCCGCAGGCCCGTCGGATATGCCATATCCATAACGCTCAAGCGCTAGGAGGAAGGCCGCATCGGGCCATTCGGGGTCGACGAGATTATCCTTTGGTCGCGGCACAGCCAGTCCCAATTTCGCCAGACGCTCCCAGTCGAACAACTCGCCGGGATCCTCCTTTCGCGCTGGCGCGACATCGCTGTGCCCGACAACATTGCGCGGGTCTATGCTGTAGGTGCGCACCAATTCGGCAACCAAACGGGTTACCGTGTCCATTTGCGCTTCAGGGAAAGGCCGATAGCCGAATTCATGCCCCGGATTGACGATCTCGACCCCGATACTTGCACTGTTGCAATCAGTCACGCCGCGCCAGTAAGAAAGCCCTGCATGCTGCGCCCGCTGCTCTTCGCGGACCATGTGCACCAACTGCCCATCTTCATCGACGACATAATGTGCAGAAACTTTTGATGCGGGATTGGCGAGCCAGTCGATGGCCGCTGCACCCGACTGCATGCCGGTATAATGCAGCACGAGCATCGAAACCGGCAATGTGCGCTCGCCGAAATTGGGTGATGGTGTCCAGATCATCGTCATTGCCACTGCATAGAGGCAAGCACAGTGTACCGCAATATCAGGCGGTTCGGCGATATTCGGCCGGCTGCGCCGGAGCTTTTGCCGCTGCGGGCTGATAAAAGCCGCGGAATTCCTGACTGGCCTTAAATCGCTGCGTTTGTCCGATTACGGTTTCGGCTGCACCCAGCATCAATATGCCGTCATTTGCCAGCATCGGCGCGATAGCTTCGAGCACCAGCCCGCGCTTATCCTCGCCCAGATACATCAACATATTTCGGCACAATATGACGTCAAACATCCCCAAATGCCGCGCACTGTTCAGCATATTATGTTCGGTAAACGTCACCATTTTGCGCAAGCTGTCTTTGGCAATCCATTCTTCGCCCTTTTGATCGAAATAGCGCAGCATTTGCATCACTGGTAGCCCGCGCTGGATTTCGAACTGCGAATAGCGCCCAGCCCGTGCCTGCGTTAGCGCCGAGCCTGAAACATCGGAGGCGAATATCTGGATATTCCATCCGCGCCATTTGTCGGCATTTTCGCTGAACGACATCGCGATCGAATAGGGTTCCTGACCCGTCGAGCAGGCGGCCGACCATATACGCAATCTCTTGCTGGCCATGCGATGTTCGCGCAGCATATCGAATACCGGTCCGGTGAGCAGTGCAAAATTTGCCTGGTCCCTGAAAAAGCAGGTTTCGTTATTCACCATTGCCTCCACACAGGCCATTGTCAGTCGGGGATCGGCGTCGATTTCGATTAGCGAAATAAGCGTTTCCAGGTCGGGTATCGAATTTTGCCGCATCAACGGCTTAAGCGCCATATCGATACGCCAATGCCGGTTGGCCAACAGCGTTTGGCCCGTGTGCTTTTCAAGCAAATCCGACAATATCCGATACGATTTAGTTTCCGACACGCTCATGAATTTTTCGCCAGGCGTCCGAGCAATTCGGTCATTTGTGCAGGTGCCAGTATGGCGGTGGCTATGCCTTCGCGTGCAATCGCGCCCGGCATGCCCCAAACGACCGATGACTCTACATCCTGGATCAGAACCGAACCGCCCGCTAGCGCGATAGATTTTGCCCCTAAGGAGCCGTCATTACCCATGCCGCTCAAAACAATCGCCATGCTTCCTGCCCCGTACACCTTCGACAAAGAGTCGAGCATCGCATCGACAGATGGGCGATATCGGCTGGCCGAGTAGTGCGCCTGATGCTCAATCATAACGCCATGACGATCACGAATGCAGACCAGATGGGCGTCACCGGGCGCGATATAGACATGGTTAGATTGAACATATTCCCCGGATTCCGCTACTTTGACAGTGCGGCCGGTCAGATCATCGAGCTGTCGCGCAAAAAAGCTCATAAATGCGTCGGGCAAATGTTGCGTGATGAAAACCGGGCACTCCAGCGCCGGATCGAGATTGCGAATTATCTCGTAGATGGGAGGAATGCCGCCCGTGGATGACCCGATCGCGATACATGATGGCCTTACTATCCGCTGATATTCGACTGCCAGTTTGGCGGCGAAGGACGCATGGCTTCTGGTACGGGCCGACTGCCCAAGGCGTACGACCTTGTCGATTAATATTTCGGTAAAGCGACCCGAAAACCCAGACCGTCCAGGTTTCGCCAGCGTATCGCAGGCGCCCAAGGAAAGTGCCTGAACCGCTGCTGGACCATTTTCTTCGGCAAAGGCCGATACCACAAGGATCCGCGCGCCATTGGCTTTGGCCTGAATATCGGGCAAGGCTTCGAGACCCGTGCGCTTGGGCATTTCGATGTCGAGAAGGATGATATCGACATCCTTTTCCTCGAGATGTGCAAGCGCAGCGTCGCAATCTTCAGCTTCGCACACGATCTCGATCAGGTCGTGTTTGCTCAGCACCCGTGCAAAGATCGAACGCGCGACAATGCTGTCGTCGACCAACATGACCCGGATCGGCGATTGCCCGGCCGCGGATACAAATCCCGCATGTGGCTGAACAGCGTTCATCGGAATCCGGTCTAAATACAGCCGACGATTTGCAGTTTTGCTTCGAGCGTTTCGCGGTCAAATGGCTTCATGACATATTCGTCAGCGCCAGCGTCGATTGCCGCTTGAATATGCGCAATGCCATTTTCCGTCGTACAGAATATGACTTTTGCTGAGGGGGACTCGACCGTTGACCGATAGGCCCGCAGAAAGTCCATGCCACTCATCACCGGCATGTTCCAATCGAGCAGGATGACGTCAGGTGCCGAAACATTACAATGATCGAGGGCTTCCTTCCCGTCTGCAGCTTCGGCAACGTCGAATTTCATTGTTTCGAGAATATGCCTGGCGACCTTGCGGATCACCTTGCTGTCATCAACTATCAAACAGGATTTCATGTGCCATGCGCCCCTAAACTTGGTCCATTTTGAACCTTAAGTGGCGGACGTTATCGACACGTTAATTTGCCGCAGCAACGCGATAAATAGTTCGTGATTAAGCCGCCAACGCCAATTCACCGGCAACCAATTTGCTCGGATCGAGTATCATCACAAGCTCGCCATCCACCGAAGCGGTTTCTAAAATGATAGATTTCCAGATGTCTGAAGGGTGTATGGCTGTCTGTATGTTCTCCGAAGAAATCGGAACAACGTCTTCTACCCGGTCAACGGCTAAGCCGAAATGATGACCACCGATTTCGGCAACCACCGCCAGACATCCCTTCTCCAACTGGCGGCGCGTTCCAGTGACGATGAACTGGCTATCGATCAAGGTGAGCACCCGGCTGCGAAGCGCAAAAATGCCAGCTACACTGGGGTCGGATTTTGGCACAGCGACGATATCGGGGACCTGTACGATTGATTCCACCCGATCGCTTTCAATAGCCACCCGGCATCCATTGATATGCGCGATAAGATATAATGCGGTCATATCATGCCACTCCCGATAATTTGGCTTCGATGGCGGATATCAAGCCGATCCGGTCGTAGCGATATATGCTCGAACGCGATCCCGGGCTTGAATGGCTGGCATCGCGCAATCGCAATATCCGCGCGTCCTGATCCAGACCCTCATCTTTGTTACCAGCCCGGCTCAATACAACCGCAGCCTGATCGCGATCTGCTGCGTCGAAACTGACTTGGTAACCCGATGCGATCAGCAACGGAGCCAGGATGCGATGCTCCCACGACCCGTCGCTGTCACATTGAAGGTAACAAAGCGGTCGCTCCGCAGAGTTAGCCGGCCCTCCAGCGTCCATTTCGAAATAACGGTACACGTTGATAAGTTCGACAGTTTCGCCAAAGGCAGACACGACACCTTCGTAAATCTCGGGGCGGGCGCTTGGCGCGATCTCACCGTCCAAGGTGAAAATATCAATGACATCTTCGACCGCGAGAAATTTGACGCTGTTTCCGTCAGTCAGGCGCAGCAGTTTAACCAGCCCCTCTTCGGGAACTTCATCAAGCTCGCAAATATCGATCAAGCGGTCACCCACCGAGGCCCGCATCCGGCCGCCGACAAATTTGATATTGGCCGCGTCAACATCTTCCATCCGGTCGATAACACTCAGGCGGATTGCGCGTTTGACATGGTCCCGGGCTACATAGAGCAGGGCAGATGGCCGCTTCGCTTCGGGGGCCTCAGTCGCGTGCCGCTCCAACGAGGCGTGATTTTCCGTTTGTTCGATGCCAAGCGCCATTCCGAGGCCACTCGCATCGAGGAGCAGCATGGGTCTGCCATTATCGGGCAACGTCGTGCCTGCAAAAATGCCCGTTGCCATGACAATTGGCGCACCGGGTTTTACCACCAGTTCTTCGTTGTCGATGACGCTTGCGACGTCGAGAACATATACTGTTCCAGCAGCCGGGCGGACGACGATGAGCGTTCTGCTGCCGCTGCCGGGCTGCTCCATTTCGTCGATATCAAGCAGCGTTTCCAGCTTGGCATATGGATATCGTTCGCCACGGATCAGCGCGACGTGTTTGCCCCCCAGTTCTTCGATTTTGACGTTCCGGTTCGACGATGACAGAATTTCGACGACAGAATTTCGTGAAATCCCGAAAATCTGGTCCCCTGCTCGCACCGACAGACCAGCGATGATCGACAGCGTCAACGGCAGACGGAGCGTCATTTTCAAGCCGTGGCCCTCATAATTTTCCAGATCGACCGTACCGCCGATAGCGTGCAGATTGGTCTTGACCACATCCATGCCAACGCCGCGTCCAGAGATCGAACTGACTTGCTCGGCGGTTGAAAGGCCGGGCAGGAAAATTGTATTGAGCTGCGCCTTCTCGCTCATTTTCTGCCAATCGGCTGCGCTAACTTTTTTGGCCGCTATCGCGCGCGCGCCCAATTTATCGAGGTTGATACCGCGGCCATCGTCGATGATTTCAATCAGAATCTGGTTGCCCGATTGGCGTGCAACAATGCGGATTTGTCCTACCGGACCTTTGCCAACGGCGCGACGTTCGTCGGCGGTCTCAATACCGTGATCGGCGGCGTTTCGTAATATATGTGTCAGCGGATCGCGCAACGCCTCGACCATTTCGCGATCAACCTCAACCTCGCTGCCGTCGATTCTGAGTTCGATTTCTTTGCCAAGTTCAATCGAAATGTCTCGCAATAGGCGGGGTAGCGATGAAAATAACCTGTCGATATTCTGCATCCGCATCATGCCAACCGCATCGCGCATTTCAGCAACCGATGCCGACAACCGGGTAAAACTGTGATCAAGCTCACTGTTGTTCTGCATTTTACGCAACAGGCGGGACACCTCGTTCCGTGCGAGCACCATGTCGGACACGCCATTCATCAATTTATCGAGCAATGAGAGCGACACCCGAACGGTGCGGGCTTTGGCACGCCCACCAGCCTCGTTGGTCTCCGAATCGAATGCGTCGGCAGCAGGAGCGCCCACGTTTGCCATGATATTTCGGGGCAGAAACGCGAGCATCGTCTCGATTAAATCGTCATCGTCATCGAATACCGCGCTACCCGTTTCCAGCGCATCGGTTAAAGCTGCGATACGGTCGACTACCGCCAAAACGGCCGATACCAATCCGGTAGAAGCGGTGACCTGACCCTCGCGTGCGCCGCTCAATATGTCTTCGGCGGCGTGGCTGAGGCGCATGAAGCGCGGCAAATCGAGAAAGCCGCAGCTACCTTTTACGGTGTGGACAAAACGAAATACGCTGTCGAGAAGCGCGCGGTCTTGCGGGGTCTGCTCCCATTGGACCAGTTGGCTGGCCAACGTCTCCAAATTTTCGCGTGTTTCAGCGATGAAGTCGTCAAGCAGATCGTCCATATTTCCGGCCCCGAGTATCGAACCCGAAGCTTTGCCGGCATATGGTTAAAATGCGGTTTAAACTCTCCCTCCTAGGGGAAAAGTCAGCACCGAATAAGCGCGCCTATGATGAGATGCTCGACGTCGGGCTCGGCCAACTGAACCAGCCCGCCGCCGCGCACGGCTAGATTACGCGCCATCCAAGCCGCCGCGTTGCGCGAATCTACCATCGACGCGTCAAGATTGCCGGTTAGCGTCTTGCGAATGGATTCGTCCATTACGATCCTTGGACCATTGGCGCGGATGACGATTTCATGTTCGCCGTCACGGCTTTCCGCGCTGACGAACAATGTACCGCCACGCACCAGAGCATCATTTGCCACCAGAACAAGGTTCAGCAAGACCTTGATCGCGCGCTTTGGCATAAAAGTAGCAGGCATTGCCCAATCTAAGGTCGTGCGGCCACTGGCGGTAACCAATGGTTCGATGACCGCTTTGGCCTCAGCCGGATCGACTTCGCTGCCAAACCCGCCAGCAGCGCCGAATGCCAAACGGAAAAATTTCAATTTGTCCGCCGCCGATTTCGCACTTTCGGCAAGCAAATCCATGCAACGTTGCTTCATTTCGGGATCATGCTCGTCGGCCAGCAGCTCGAGCCCGTTATTCATCGCGCCGACCGGGCTCAAAAGATCATGGCAAAGCCGCGAACATAACAGGCTGGCTAGATCTACTTCGGACTCGGTCATTTACATATATTCCCAAACTGGCGTCTTGCATGCGCTCATGAACGTTGTTTCTTAGTGTTTCAACCCTCGACAATGAGTGGAACAGCATCAAGAGCGAAGATCTGACTACCATCGCCACGTGGTTCCCATGCGGAAATCGATTGGTTCGCAATAATGAGCCAATAGCGGCCATCGTTCGCTGCTTGCGCGATATCGGTCTTCGATGGTCGCGCCAATCCATTGGGGTGCGAGTGGAAATAGCCTCTGATTTGAGGGCCTCCATTTCGGGCTTCTTTGTGAGCTGCAATCAACGTCGCGGGATCGATCTCGAAATTATGATAGCGATCGGCGGATATATTCGCTGCTTGAACGACCTCAGAAACCGTCCCGCCATGCCCCAGCAAAAGCCCGCAACACTCTTCTTTTGCGGCCTGCTCAGCCCATTTCAACAGCTGAGCATAGTGCTTCCTTGATATTTGCAGGGCCATTGCCCATGTCTAGGCCATGGTCGGGGGAAATACCATATTTTCAGGTGTGTTGGGCGATGGCCGCCTTGACAGTGCGTTGGCCACTGCACTGCCCCAATTCTCGCGCGCACGGATTCAGGCGCTAATAGCAGAGAACGCACTAAACATTGGCGGCAAACTGGCGAACGATGCGTCGAGCAAAAAATTCGCAGGACAAGGGTTCGAATTATCGGTCCCTGCGCCAAAACCTGACAAGGCCGAGGCGCAAGACATTGCGCTCGACATCATTTTCGAAGACGAGCATCTGATTGTCGTCAACAAACCTGCTGGCCTAGTCGTACATCCCGCCGCCGGGCATGCCGATGGCACATTGGTCAATGCACTGCTCCACCACTGCCACGGCCAGCTTTCCGGCATAGGCGGCGTGCAACGCCCGGGCATCGTACACCGGATCGACAAGGACACCTCTGGCTTGCTCGTTGTCGCAAAAAGCGATGTTGCGCATGAAGGGCTGGCCAAATTGTTTGCCACTCACGACATCGAACGGAAATATTTCGCGATCGTCAGCGGGATCCCTACCCCGCCAGCCGGTACGGTGCGCACGCAGATCGGCCGTTCGACCATAAACCGAAAGAAAATGGCTGTGTTGCCGGAAAATAAGGGCAGGCATGCCGTTACCCATTTCCGGACGCGCGAAAGCTTTGCTAAAACCGCATTGGTCGAATGCACCCTCGAAACCGGTCGCACGCATCAGGTTCGCGTGCATATGGCGCATATCGGACATCCGCTTATCGGGGACTCCGTTTATTCTAATCGACAAAACCCTTACAGAATCGGACCGAATCAGTCCAAATTCGACAGACAGGCATTGCACGCCGCGTCGCTGGGGTTTATTCATCCTGTATCTGGCGAAACTTTACGGTTCGACAGCGGTTTACCAGAAGATATGCAGCTTCTGTTAAGTCTGCTGCGGGTATAGAGTTTCAAATGGAAACGCTTTGCCAACAGGTGCTTGATAAGGCCTTGCGGGAAGCACAATGAAAGAGGAAAACATGTCTGATAAGAAGAGTGTTCCGGCTACTATTCCTGCCCTTGGGGGGGATGCCAGCCTTAATCGCTATTTGAGCGAAATCCGGAAATTCCCGGTTCTAAAGCCCGAGCAAGAATATATGCTCGCCAAGCGCTTTCAGGAACATGGTGACACCAAAGCTGCCGAGCAGCTGGTGACGTCGCACCTTCGTCTCGTGTCGAAAATCGCTATGGGTTATCGTGGCTATGGCCTGCCGGTTTCCGAGCTGATTTCAGAAGGCAATATCGGCCTGATGCAGGGCGTGAAGAAATTTGACCCCGACCGCGGTTTCCGCCTCGCGACTTACGCGATGTGGTGGATCCGTGCGTCGATGCAGGAATTCATCCTGCGCAGTTGGAGTCTCGTCAAAATCGGGACGACCGCCGCGCAAAAGAAACTGTTTTTCAATCTTCGCCGCATGAAGAATAATCTTCAGGCTTTCGAAGACGGCGACCTGAACCAGGAAGCACTGTCTAAAATCGCTACCGACCTCGGCGTGTCCGAGGAAGAGGTCAACAACATGAACCGCCGCATGGCGATGGGCGGCGATACCTCGCTGAACGTGCCGATGCGCGAGGATGGCGACGGCCAGTGGCAGGATTGGCTGGTTGATAGTCAGCCGTTGCAGGACGAACGCGTCGCCGAAGCACAAGAAGGCGATATGCGCCACTCGATGCTGTCAGAAGCGCTCGACAGCCTGAATGACCGCGAAAAGCATATCCTCACCGAACGCCGCCTGATCGACGAGCCCAAGACGCTCGAAGAATTGAGTCAGGTTTACAGCGTCAGCCGTGAACGTGTTCGTCAGATCGAAGTCCGTGCATTTGAAAAGCTGCAAAAGGCAATGATGCGGATTGCCGGCGAAAAGCGGTTGATGCTCGCCAATTAAGGCAGTTAGTAAAAACAGATGACGGGCGGCAGGCGCTGCGCTAGCTTTGGTCCATGACCAAACCGAAGCGCTCGCTGCCCGCCCGTTTCTTCCGTTTCATATTCAAAGCGTTGCTCTATTTTGTCGCAGGGAGCATCGCGTTGACGGTCGTTTACGCCGTCGTTCCCGTGCCCACGACGCTCACCATGTTGTTCGATACCAACGGGGCAAAGCGCGACTGGACAAGCCTATCAAATATTTCTCCCAATCTCGTCCGCGCGGTGATTGCAGCCGAAGACGGCAAATTCTGCAGCCATGACGGTTTCGACCGCGAGGCAATCGAAAAAGCGCTCGAACGCAACAAGCAAGGCGGCCGGATGCGAGGCGGCTCGACGATCAGCCAGCAGACCGCGAAAAATGTATTCCTGTGGCAAGG
>LNFK01000026.1 GCA_001464315.1 Sphingomonadales bacterium Ga0077559
CTTCGTCGACAACATCTTCCGCTTCACACAGGCTGGCTCCGAAGTGTCCGCGCTTCTTGGCCGTATTCCTTCAGCAGTGGGCTATCAGCCTACACTCGCCACTGACATGGGCCAGTTGCAGGAGCGCATTACCTCGACAACCAAGGGTTCGATCACTTCGGTGCAAGCCATTTACGTTCCCGCAGATGACTTGACCGACCCTGCGCCAGCCGCCTCGTTTGCTCACTTGGATGCAACGACTACGCTGAACCGTGCGATTTCCGAACTCGGCATCTATCCTGCCGTTGATCCGCTCGACTCGGTCAGCCGCGTGTTGACGCCTGCCGTTGTCGGCCAAGAGCATTACGACACCGCCCGCCGCGTTCAGGAAACGCTGCAAAAGTACAAGTCATTGCAGGACATAATCGCGATTTTGGGCATGGACGAATTGTCGGAAGACGACAAATTGACCGTGACCCGCGCGCGCAAGATCCAGCGCTTCCTGTCGCAGCCATTCCATGTTGCAGAAGTCTTCACCGGCATCTCCGGCAAGTTCGTCCAGGTCGAAGACACCGTGAAGTCGTTCAAGGCAGTCGTTGATGGCGAATATGACCATCTCCCCGAATCTGCTTTCTACATGGTCGGCGGCATCGAAGAAGCGGTGGCCAAGGCTGCCAAAATGGCTGCGGAGGCGGCGTAAGCCATCATGCCACTACATTTCGAACTCGTAACCCCTGAGAAGCTCTACCGCTCGGACGACGTCTATATGGTCGTCGTCCCGGGCACCGAGGGCGATTTTGGCGTGCTCGAGGGCCATAGCCCAATCATGAGCACGCTACGCAGCGATGCGACGCTCGACATCTACGCAACGCAAGGTGCAACGCCGGAAAAACTGTCCATTGCAGGCGGTTTTGCCGAGGTGAATGAAAAAGGCCTGACCGTGTTGGCCGAACGAGTGATTGAGGCGGTCTAGGTTAACGTTCACACGCGCCTTTGACGCCATAGATACAGCCCTGCACCAACGATAATCGCTGACCCGGCTAGCGACGTAAGGTCGGGCCAGTCACCGAATATCGCAACGCCTAAGGCCATTGCAATCAACAGCTGCACATATGTCATCGGCGCGATGTCGGCGGCCGACGCACGCGTCGTTCCCATGTAAATCAGCCAATGGGCAAAACTGGCTGACACCGCCACCACGCAGCATTTGGCGATAATCGTCCAGTCAGGTATGCCGACTTGCAACGGCGGAAAGCCGGAAAAATGCCCGATGACGGCGGCGCCCACCACAAAAGGCACGGCGATGGACGCAATCAGAAACTGCATCAGCAAGGGCGAGCCAGCGGTCGAGACCGCCCTGTTGCCCATCATTACCATCGCCATGCATAGAGCTGCGGCCAGCGGCATTAGCGCGACCCAGCCGAGCTCTGCAATATTGGGCCGCAAGATAATTAGAACCCCGCCAAATGCCGCAAGTGAGGCAACCCATGTCGCAGCGCGTGTCCGCTCTTTCAGGAAAATCGATGACAGAATCGCGGTAATCATGGGCGTGGTAAAACCAATTGCGGTGGCTTCCGCCAACGGCATGAGAAAAATCGACGAAAAGAACAATATCGTCGCGGCGGCAACTGCGGCACCGCGCATTAGCTGAATGTCAGGTCGCGGCAGGGCAAATCCGCGACGCCCCTCCTTCACCAACAGGAACATACCAAGTCCGAATGCGCCAATGGAATACCGCAATGCGGCGACCGCTGTGCCTGGCCAAGCCCCCGCAATCGACTTGATCACGGCATCGCCGCAGGACAGCAAAGCAAAGCCGGCTAGCGCGAATAGGAGGCCCGAGCGGGCGAAGTGTGACGGCAATGGAATTTCCCCGAAGTTGGCGCTGCCTTAGTCTTCGCTGACATGAATGAAAAGCGAGGTTTCGAGCATAGTTGGGTGCGCAGCCAGCATAGCATT
>LNFK01000027.1 GCA_001464315.1 Sphingomonadales bacterium Ga0077559
CGCCGATGGCATAAGGCAGGTCATCCTCAAAGCCCTCTGGCGCGCCTTGGCGAAGAACGCAAAAGCTGTGCAGCAAGCCCTTGCCGCCAGACTTTACCCAACCCAGATTTTCCGACTGGCAATGCGGACAAGCATAACGCGGCCACATATTGGGCTTTCCGCAATCGCCGCAATTCTGGATATGCAGTTCACCTTTGGCGAGTGCGGCACGGAAATCGGAAACTATTTCAGGAGTTTTCATCGGTTACCTCGCGATGTTCGTGCGTTCGAGCAACAGAATTTGTGCGTCCATGTAACTGCCGCCCGATCCGCCAATGATGGCACGTTGGCAATTTTCCACCTGCCGCTTCGCTGGTGCGCGATGCAGCAGTTGCCGGATGCCTTCGACTAGTAACGCTGTGCCCCCGCCCACACCGGTATGTCCAGCTGACAGCAAACCGCCGTTTGTGTTCATCGGCAGTTTTCCGCCTGGGTCGCCATGTCCGGCCGCAAACCATCGCGCGCCTTCACCTTTTGCCGCGATGCCGATACCTTCCAGAGCGATGGCCGTAACCGCAGCATAGCTATCATAGATTTCCGCTATATCCGCATCGTCAGGCCCCCAACCCGACTGGTTCCAGGCCCGCTCCGCTGCCACCGGCCAGCCAAGAACGGCTTGATCGGCTTCCTGGCTTAAACAGTAATGGCTGACGCACCCGCCTGAACCGGCAACGCGCACGGCATGATCGATCCCCCGTTTTTTGGCGTTGCCTGCGCTGGTCATGACAAAGGCACATGCGCCGTCGGCCATCGGGGGACATTCAAAGCTGTGCAGCGGATCGGCCACCATGCGCGATGCCAGTATCTGCTCGACAGTAAGCGGCTTGGTGTAGAACATCGCATTTTCATTTAGATTGGCCCAGTTGCGCAGTGTGACGCAAATTGATGCCATTTCCTCAGGTGTGCTGCCAGATGCATGCATATAGCGCCGGGTGATCATTGCACCGATGGCGTTAAACTGGGTCCCCGTCGGCAGTTCCCATTCACCAGGGATGCCATTTTTGGACAGCATCGTGATCATTTCCTGAAGGTCGGCAGACCCCCAACGCTCACATTGTAAAACGAGGATATTCTGGGCGTGACCAGCCGCAATCAAACCATGCGCGGCGCGCACAGCATTATCGCTGGTCGAGCCACCCGAATGGACCATGTAGCTCGACTTGCAGGTGCCGTGGATGCCAAGCTCTTCCACCATTCTTGAAAAGACAAGGTCCGCCTGGTCCGCACCGGAATGCAGGCAAGGGATCAGCATGATGGTGTCGATATCGCGTGGCACCATGCCTGCGTCTTTCAACGCAAGGATGGCGACCTTTGTCAGCGCCTGAATAAATCCTCGGTCAGGAAACTTGCCGGTTGGTATTTCGCCGACACCAACAAATACAGGATCATTGTCCGCATTCGGATCGACATGAAGAGTCCAGTTTTCCGCCATTAACCTAACCCTCCGTCGAACGGCGCTTGGCCAACATCGTTTGCAGGAATGTCATCACTTCTTCCCCGTTCTGATTATTTACCGTGTAGGAAACGGCTATCGTGCCATATTTGGTACCCGACGCCTCGAGTGCTTTCACTTCAGCAGCTACGTTGATTGTGTCACCGGGAAAAACAGGCTTCGTGGCCTTGAGGCCTGTAATTTCAACCAATGCAACGATCGCGTCACCATAGAAGCCGCTTCCGCCTACCAGCCCAACTGCCAAAGAAAACGTCAGAGGGCCGTGCGCTATGCGCTGACCGAAGCGACCTTTTTCCATGAATGCGGCGTCAGTGTGGAGCTGGTAGTGGTCGCCGGTTAGGCCAGCGAAACTGGTAATGTCGCCGATATCGACCGTTCGGCCGCGTGTTATCATGCAGTCGCCAAGTTCGAAATCTTCGAACCATTTTTCATGCGGGTCTTTGAAGAGACGTCCCACCATTAAAGCTTCCAAACAATCATTTGTTTTTATTATGGCTGACCGAGGCCCAAGTCAAGTATGCTTGTTACCACACATGCAAAATTAGACTTGAATGCCACCTAAAAGGGTGCCGGCCATCAGTTCACCAACTTCCTTTGACGACAATTTTCCATCAGGCGAGAACCATTCAGGTGTCCAATTAAGTGCGCCTAAAATTGTAAGGACGGCAATGCGCAGGTTCATGCCACTTTTGAAAAGTCCGGCTGCAACGCCTTCCTCCACCACACCGGCGAATGATTTTTCGTAAGCACGCCGGCGCTCGATAGCGGTCGGGACCTTTTCCGGTCCTAAGAATCTCCATTGGTGAAAAACGACCAAAGAGCGTTCTGGGTTGTCTGCAACCACTTCGACATGCGCGACAATCATTGCCCGCAGCCTATCGACTGGCGATCCCGTTGCCTTTGCTGACGGCTCCACCGCCGAAATGAAACGCGAAATGCCATCGGCCACGATGTCGACGAGCAAGGCCTCCTTACTCTCTATATGGGCATACAGGCTGCCGGGAAGAACGCCGACCGCATTCGCAATATCGCGCATCGAAGTCCCAGTGTAACCCTGTTTGCCGAACAAATGCATCGCGGCATCACGGATAGCCTCCCGAGGCCCGGTTTCCACATCAAGTGTTTCGGTGCTTGCCATTGGCGTGAATCATTCCCTTTTCAGATGGCTAACCATCATAGTCTCATGGATTTTGCAATGATGCTGCGTAGTATTTCATTGGTGCCCCCGCCGACCATGCCATGTTTGGCCTCGCGGAAATAACGCTCCATGTGATATTCCGGCAATTGGGCATACCCACCAAGGGCTTGCATGCCGTTGAAAGCAATCTGGAAAAGAGTCTTGGCCGCAAATAACTTTGCCTGTGCTACATCGCCATTTGCCTTTTCCCCCCGTGCCAGCTTGTCAGCCGCATAATATACCATGAGCCGGGCGGCCGATAGTTCGGTTTCGTCATCCGCCATTCGATGTTTGAGGACCTGAAATTCTGCCAGCTTTTTGCCAAATGCTTCACGTTCGCTGAGGTATCGAATGGTATCGTCAAGCGCTGTTCGTGCATTACCGACCTGGGATGCCGCGATGCTCAATCGTTCTAAATCAAGGTGCTCGCCGATATACTGCCAGCCCTTCCCGACCTCGCCAAGAATTGCACTCTTCGGGATGCGCATCTCGTCCATGAAGAATTCGGTTGTGCCAAGACTCTTGCGCACAAGCGTATCCATCTTCTTTATGTGCAGACCTTCCGTGGTGTTCGGGACCAGGAACAGGCTGAACCCGCCGTAACGATCCTGACTCGTGCGTGCTAAAATCGCGATCGTGGAGTTTGGCAGGTGCGCGCCGGAGCACCAGACCTTGTTACCATTCAACACCCACTCATCACCCTCCAGGCGGGCAGTCGAACGCCCTCCAGCCGCGTCTGATCCAGATTGCGGTTCGCTGATCGAAATGGAGAATTTCGCTTCTCCGCGTAAAAATGGTGGGATGTAGGTTTCGACTTGCTCAGTCGTGCCATGACGACAGATATTTGTAGCGGTGAACATCGAGGTCATGATGCAAGCGGCAGTGTCCAAACTGTATTTACCGATAGCTTCACAGAAAATCGCGAACATGATGGGATCTGTTTCCATGCCGCCCTGACTTTCCGGCACGAGTAAACCGAGCCATCCAAGGTCACCCATTTTGCGATACACATCGTCCGGAAACTCACGCGCGAGGTCATGCTTGAGCGTATATTCCTGCCCCACTTCATTGATCATGAAATTCTGGACTACATCATTCCACATGCGCTGTTCGTCGTTGAACCGGAAATCCATTTTCGATCCTTATCGATATGATATGATCCAACCACCATAGACTGGATTGCTAAAAAACGAACGTTTGTTATGACAATGCGTCGAACGGGTCAATGGGATAAGGATTAGAAGATGCAAACACCCGCGGAAAGACGCAAAAAAATTGAAACGCGTTTCCCATTATGGGAGCCGTTGACGCTTGCCGGGGCGCTCGATCGGACTTCGACAGAATTTCCTGAACGACCTCTGATTATTACGGATAAGCAAAGCTGGACCTACTCTGAGGTGCAGGCTTGGTCGCGCCGGATTGCATCAGGCTTGATCGCTCTGGGTATGCAGCGCGGCGACCATGTCGCTCTCGATATGGCCAATTATCCCGAGTTTACGGCCATTAAATTTGCGATTGCTCGCGCCGGCTGTGTCTGCGTGCCGTGCAACTTCCTGCTGCGCGGTACTGAACTGGCTTACGTCCTTGAACAATCCGACTCCCGCATGTTGATCATGATGGACGAATTTCGGGGCCATGATTACATCGCTGATCTGGTTCGCCCGTCAAACATCAAACATCTTGTGGTCTTCCCGACGGGAGAGTCCGACAAGGCCCCCGCGTTTTCACTGGGTGACTTGGAAGCCGCTGCAACACCCGAAAGCGACGCCGAACTGGCGTTTCGCGAATCGCAGGCCGACCCGTTTGGTTTGAGCGACATCATTTATACCTCCGGGACTACCGGTCGTTCAAAGGGCGTCATGCTGACGCACGAGATGGTGCTGCGTGCTGCGTTCTCGTCCGCTATTACGCGTGCATTCGAAGATGGTCGCCGCATCCAGTTTGCCATGCCGATGTATCATGTCTTTGGATATGTCGAATGCCTGATGGCCGTGCTCTTCGTTGGAGGGGCCATAATCCCTCACATCATATTCGACCCTGATGATATGCTCGCGATCGCCGAGCGCCATCAAACCAGCGAAATGATCTGCGTCCCGATGATGACGCACAAACTGATCGATTTGGCCAAAACAAGAGGGTTTGACGGACGCCATCTTATTAGCATGTTCAACAGCGGCGGCGTTAATGTGCCATCTGTATGGGCCGATATCCGAACGTATTTGAAGGCACGAGAAGTTCTTACCGCTTACGGGATGACCGAGACCACCGCATCGACCACCTGCACGTTGCCCGAAGGCGGTGATCGGTTCCTGCTCAGCAGTAACGGATGCCACAAGCCCCCGTCGATTGCCGGCGACCCGGCCCTTGGTGGGAGAGTTGCCCAATACAAAGTGATCGACCCGGAGACTGGTGCCGATTTACCGGCAGATACCGAAGGCGAGCTGGTGGTTAAGGGACCGATCGTCACCCGAGGCTATTATAAGAAGCCAGAGGAAACAGCCGCCGCATATACCGAGGACGGCTGGCTTCACACGGGCGATGTCGGCCGCCTGACTGCCGACGGTTACCTTTCATTGACGGGGCGAATAAAGGAAACATACCGCTGCGGCGGTGAAATGGTAATGCCGCGCGAAATCGAAGAGCTATTCGATGATCACCCCACCATCGCTCAAGCGCTGGTTGTTGGAATTCCCGATCCGAAAATGGGGGAAGTCGGTTGCCTTTGTGTAGTGCCGCGCGCCACAGATAGACCCGATGCCAGCGAACTCATCGGATTTTGCGCTGAGCGCCTTGCCCGGTTTAAAGTACCAAAACACGTCGTCTACTTGGTCGCTGACGAGATCCCTTTGACCGTGACAGGCAGGCCACAAAAATTCAAACTCGCCAAAATCGTTGCCGAACGTATCGCCGCCTGAAATGAGGAAAATCTATGTTTGTCGAACGCGCTGAGATACCTGTGCAAAATGGCATGGAGGAAGAATTTTCGGAGATGATGACCAATAAGGGCACGTCGATACTTGCCGCTGCAGCGGGATGCTCATCGGCCAAGGTCGGCCGTGGCGTCGAAAATCCAGACAAATTCATATTGTTGCTCGAATGGGACAACCTAGAGGCCCACATCGCATTTACGAAGACAGCGGAATTCGCCGATTTTGTGACTTTGGCCAAGCCGTATTTTGCAGGGCCGTCGAATGTCGAGCATTTCAAACTAATCTGAAAACACCCTGCCCGGCTAGCATAAATCGAGTCGCCATGTGATCATGCATCGACGATCGAAATCGCGCGCTCCGGACATGCCTTTATTCCCAGCAGCGCCTTGTCTTCTTCGCCAGCGGGAACGTCGATCTCATTACCGCGATCGGCATTGTAGCCGTCGTCATCAAGCCTGAATACGTTCGGCGCATATTTAGCGCACCGTCCATGGCCAGAACAGTTTTCGCCGTCAATTCTTACTCGCATATGTTCCTCCTTGAGCGCTCACTGCGCGTCCTTCATTCGGCCATCAGTCGGCAACGCATCGGTCGCAGCCAACGCCTCGATTGCAAGTCCCAGCCCCAAGCCTTCATGCATGAGGCGTTTATATCGTTGCGTTAACGCAACCCGCGTATATCGGCGGGTAAGGATAGGTTTGGATGCAATCATCGCAGCAATTTCCATCGCCCGGCCCATCAATTTTTCTGGCGACACGACCTCGCTTAAGACGCCCCAGTCGAGAGCCTGTGCCGCATCAATTTCTTGGCCCATGATCAGGAAATAGCGCCCACGGTTTGGACCCAACAAGTGCGGCCAGACAACATGAGCCCCGTCACCCGGAACAATGCCCGACATGAAATGCGGAGCATCCTGGAACAGCGTGTTATCGCTGGCGATGACAATATCCGACATGACCGGGATTTCCGGGTGGATACGCGCCGGCCCGTTAATCGCGCTTATAATCGGAACTTCAATATCGAGCAGGTTGTTCAACAAGCGGCGACCATCGTAAAATGTCAAATCCCAATCGCCAGCCGTAGAAAGCTTGAAGCTGCCTGCATTGATCGCCTCGCACCAGTTGCCTCCAGTTCCCGTCATCACCACGACCTTGTTTTCGCGGTCTGCACCTACATCGGTGAAGCAATAACCCAGCTCTTCATGCGCCAGGGCAGACCACACAAGGGGACCGCCATCGGTGTGAAGACGCATGACAAGGATGCCATCATCGCCGCGCGTCAACGCGATATTTTCGTATCGGTCCTTGTAGGTTGCGAACCGAGGAGCTGGCCCGCCGCTCATGTCGGCCAGACCAGTTGCAATTCGCGTATCGAACGCAGAAATCCAGTGACATGGCGTGGCTCGGTTCCGGGCTTGACCGAAAAGTCGGGGATGCGCTTCAGCCACTCTTCAAGCGTCGTGATAAGCTCAATCCGCGCGAGATTGGACCCGATACAACGATGCGGCCCGACACCGAATGTTGAGTGCGGAATTCCTTCGCGGGTAATGTCGATTTTATCCGGCTCATCCATATGCCGGGGGTCACGTGAAGCCGCCGCATAGGTTAGCATGACAAAATCGCCTTCCTTCATTTCCGTGCCGGCAACCTCGACATCGCGCGTGCAGGTCCGGCCCAAGGCCACCACAGGTGGGAAGAAACGTGTATATTCCTCAATGGCATTCTCGATAAGCGATGGATCATCGATCAGTCGTTGACGCACATCGGGATTATTTGCCAGGTGATGAATGGCCGACGCCATCACGAAGGTCGTTGTCGCGATGCCACCAAATGTAAGGTCGACCAATATGCTGACCTTATGTTCCCACGGCGCTTCGGTGCCGTCTTCATAGGTTACACCGTCCTGAATGGTATCGATCAAGTCGCCGCGTCGCGGTTGCGTTTGCCGCCATTTCAGGTGTGTATCAAGATACTCGAATACCCGTGCGAAATGTCCGGCGCGCTCTTCAGGAGGCCCGAACGTTCCTTCCTCGACGCCTTCCACCAGCATGGGAAGGTCATCCACCGGGACGCCGAGAATGTTTTTGAAGAACGCCCATCCCGGCAGTAGCGCGCCGAATTCCGATATAAATTCGCATTCGCCTTTGCCAATGAATGTATCGATCAGCGCGTTGACGTCGTCTCGGATGGGTTGTTCATATGCCGCCACTGTTTTCGGGCTCATATGCGGATTGAGCTTGTGCCGCCACTTCGTATGGATCGGGGGATCCGATTCCTCCGGCATCAGATAGGGCAGACCCTCAGGCCGGTTCGGCTGATAGCCCTTGGCGCTGCTGAATGTGCGCCAATCCTGCGCAATCCTGCGCACTTCATCTTGGGTATTCACGAGATAATAGCCGGTTCCGACCTGGCTATGCACAACCGGGCATTTTCGCACCATGAAGTTCAATGTTTCATCGAATTGTTCGTTGAAACGGGGATCGTCGAGATCGAAATCTCGTGCAATGTCTCGCCCAAACCTGCTTTTCAGAACATCCGGGTTAATTTCTGGATCAGCTTCCATTGCAGATCGGTTATCATTCATGGTTGAAAGTCCTCGCCATTGTCGTTATGCCAAACAATCATTTGTTTTTACCGATGCTTTGCGCCAGACGTCAAGTGCCAAATATAAAGCACAGAGTGACTCGGACGACGAACGAACATAGAGCCAACCTGCTAGGTCGGACAAGCAATAGGAGCCTGAATGACAACCGAACCTGAATTTGACGCCGTCGTGATTGGAGCCGGCCTGACCGGACTCTACCAAGCCTATCGGCTCCGCGAGATGGGTTATCGGGTGCTTGGCGTCGAAGCCGCAGACGATATCGGAGGCGTTTGGCATCACAATCGCTACCCGGGCTGCCGCGTCGACTCCGAGAGCGAAGTCTATGGCTATTTCTGGAGCGAACAACTCATGCAGGAGTGGAACTGGTCCGAGCGGTTCGCTTCCCAGCCGGAAGTTCTGCGCTACATCCACCGCGCCGCCGAGATTATGGATATCCGAAAAGACTTCATGTTCAACGCTAAAGTGCACAAGGCAACATTTGACGATGCATCGAATCTTTGGACGCTTGAATTTCAACAGGGGCATCGGGCGCCGCTAACCGCGCGCTTCGTTTTCTCGGCACTTGGCCCCCTATCGGCTGTGCAGATGCCACGCATTCCTGGTATCAACACCTTTAAGGGCGAAAGCTACCACACGGCTGCATGGCCGCGAGACCCCGTCGGTCTGGGCCCCGCCAATCTCGACTTCTCCAACAAGCGCGTTGCTGTGATCGGCACAGGTTCGACCGGAGTTCAGTTGATTCAGGAAATGGCCAAGGTGGCCAAGCATCTCACGGTGTTTCTACTAGAACCGAACTGGTGCACACCCTTGGGCAACGGGCCAATGACGCAAGAGCGAATGGACTACATCAAGTCGCACTATAACGAGTTTACTGCCAAATGTGACGCATCGATCGCCGGCTTTCCCCATGAATTTGATCCTCGAAACCTTTTCGACGTTCCCAAAGAGGAACGCGACGCAAAATTGGAAGAATTGTACAAGGGGCCGGGCTTCTCACTGTGGCTTGGCACTTTTCAAGATGCGCTCTCTGACCCTGAAGCAAACCAATATCTGTCAGATTTCGTTGCAAATAAAATTCGCCAGCGTGTCAAAGATCAACATATCGCCGAGCTGTTGATCCCCAAGGACCATGGTTTCGGAACACGCCGAGTGCCTTTGGAGACCAATTATTATGAGGTCTACAATCAGGACAATGTGTCGGTCGTCGATTTGAACAAAACGCCCATCACACGCATCACACCGGAAGGCATCCAAACCACTGACGCCTTGCACGAGTTTGATGCGATTCTCTATGCGACGGGCTTCGATGCGGTGAAAGGCTCCTGGAACCGAATCGACATACGCGGCAGTGGAGGCGTAGCGCTCAAGGACGAATGGGCGAAGGGCATCACAACCTATATGGGTATGCAAACCCCTGGGTTCCCTAATTTCTTCATGTTGGTTGGGCCGCACAGTGGAGCAACCTTCTGTAACATTCCGCGATGTTCCGCTCTGGCAGTGGATTGGTTGAGCGACATGATTGCTCAAGCGAAAAATGACGGCGTTAAGCGCATCGAACCGGAAATCGCCGCTGCTGAAAGTTACACCGACTATTGTGCCAAATTGATGGGCAAAATGCTGCTGGGGCAGACAAACTCTTGGTTTACCGGAATCAATAAGAACATTGAAGGCCGCGATAAACGCGAAACGTTGTTGTTCGTCGGCGGCAACCCTAAGTTTCGGGAGTATTGTGATGATGTGCGTGAAAACGATTACAAGGGCTACATCATGACATGATGGCCCTCCGCCTTGCCCATCCCGGCAAGGTAAATAGCGTCAATGTGCGGCTTTAACGCAAAGGAAGAATAAGGATGGCTCTACTTGCGGGCAAAACGGCAGTCATTACGGGCGGCGCACGCGGCCTTGGTGCAGCTATCGCCACTGCAATGGCAGCTGAAGCAGCACATGTGGTCGTGGTCGATCGAAACAGCGATGCGGCACTTGAGCTTGTTGCGCAAATCAATGCGTCGGGTGGCTCGGCGACACCAGAGATATTGGATATCGGTGATCGAGAAGCCGTTAAGGCGTTCGGCGACCGTATGCTGGATCGCTATGAACGGATCGATGTTCTTGTGAACAACGCGGGTATTGCCCCCCGCATCCGGCCGCAAGATTCCGACCAGATGGAAAAGTGGGATCAGGTGGTCAGCATAAACCTGACCGCACAGTGGGACATCACCGTAGCTATTTTGCCCGGCTTGAAGCACTCCGGTGCGAGCGTGATCTTCCTGTCTTCGATTGCCGGCTTCTCGGCACCCAGATCAAGCGCCGCTTACGGTGCGACTAAAGCAGCTGTTCGCTCTCTGGTTCAGTATTTTGCGCGAGAACTTGGGCCGACCGGTGGCCGCGCCAATGGCCTCGCACCTGGCCGGATGAAAAGCGACCTGATGACCGTGACGGGCGAAGCAGGCGACAAGTTTATTCAGCGTCTGCCGCTCGGTCGCGTTGGCGAGACTGAGGAAATCGTCGGCCCCGCTATCTTTCTCGCCTCCGACATGTCCTCATATGTGACGGGTGTAACGATTCCGGTCGATGGCGGCTATTTAGCGCTGTGATGAGCCGAAATCTGAGCGCGCATTTATGACTGAAGGCATGACGAGAATAGAGCCGTTTTCAGTTGCTGATCTTTCGGAGATCGGCAGCCATTTAAACCGACCGGAATGTGTCTTGGCCGCGCCAGACGGTTCGCTCTACACAGGCGATTGGACGCTTGGCATCGCGCGCATTGCTCCAGACGGAACCACTGGCCCAGCCGTAGAGGTGGATTTGATCGCACAGGGCTTTCGGCCCAATGGTATCGCCCTTATGCCAAACGGCGATTTTCTGATCACAAATATGGCGCGCGCAGGCGGCGTCTGGCGGGTCAGCCGACGAGGCGAAATCAGTCCATTCGCAACCGAGCTTGCAGGTCATCCAATTCCTCCAACAAACTTTGTGCTCGTCGACGGCGAGCGAACCTGGATCACGATCAGCTCGACCGAACGCAAGCATGAACATTTCATCGCTGCCGCAAACACCGGCAAGATACTGCTGGTGCAAGACGGCCACGTATCGGTTGCAGCAGATGGACTGAACTGGACCAACGAGGTGCGCGTCTCACCTAGGGGCAAATATCTCTTCGCTAATGAAACCTTCGCCTGCCGTACCACGCGATATGATATCGCTGCGGATGGCACGTTGAGCCGCCCGGTCCAGCTTGTCTTTCCGCAAGACATTTATCCTGATGGCATGGCCTTCGACAAAGAAGGGAGTCTGTGGATTGCCTGCGTTATCTCGAACCGGTTGGTTAGGGTTGCACCCGACCTGACTTGGACCATATTGTTCGAAGATCCTGATCCAGCGCTGACCGACATCGCGTCATCATATGCAAAAGGGGCGCTGACCTGGGAGCAAATCTCTCAGAGCCGGGGATCGCAGCTCTCAAATCTGTCCAGCATCGCATTCGGAGGGCCAGATTTAAAGACCGTCTATTTGGGCGGTCTGGGCCATGACACGGTGCGAGTCTTACGCTCGCCGGTGCCAGGCGAACCAATGAGCCATTGGAATTAGGCCGACCGACCGGCTTCCAGCCTGAGGCGGACCGGTAAACCGTCAGTCACCACATCAGCAGGCTGTCATCCCGCCATCAATTACATGCTCCATCCCTGTGATGAACGAAGATTCTTCGGACGCAAGGAACATCACCAACTGCGACACTTCCTTAGGCGCAGCCAAACGCTTGAGCGGGATCATATCGCCTGCGCCGCCACCGTTTTCATCGGTCGCAGCAACCATCATCGGGGTGAGAATATAGCCAGGGTGGACTGAGTTGCAGCGCACATTGTTGGGGCCATATTCCGCTGCGACCTGTTTCGTCATCCCGCGCACCGCAAACTTACTTCCGACATAGGCAAGGTTAGGTGAACCCATGCACGCGATCATCCCCGCGATCGACGAAATGTTGACGATGGATCCACCACCCGCCTTGATCATCGAAGGGATCACCGCTTGCATGCCAAGATAGGTGCCGAGCTGGTTGATATCGCATACCAGCTGATATTCTGCTTGTGTAAAGTCGACTGTATGAGCGATGGTCCCGATAATGCCGGCGTTATTGACGAGCACATTGATCGTGCCAAATTTCGCCTCGCCTTGTTCGACAACCGCTTTCCATACAGCACCGTCTCGCACATCATGCTTGATGAACATCGCATTTTCGCCAAGGCTATCAGCCAGCGCCTGACCATCCTTCTCGTTGACATCGGTCAGGATCACTTTGGCCCCCGCCTCGACAAATGCCTTTGCATGCGCTTCACCCATGCCTTGCGCCGCACCGGTAATGATTGCAACTTTGCCCGAAAGTCTGCCCATAATCCTGCTCCTTCTCAATCATGTTTTATCGCTTTTACGTCGAAAATCATGCGGAAAACAAGTGTTTGTTTTTTGATTCTTTGACTTTCCTGCACTCGGCTTGATGGGCAGACTTGATTAGACCCGCTTAAGAGCAATTTTTCAGTGATTACGCTATCTTCGAGCGGAAAACGAAATTCTGTATTTTTTTACCGTAATTGAACTCGAGGCGGCTCATGACGTTATCTCGCTAAAAGCAAACTGTCGGCATCGTCCGACGAAGCTGCCGTTAAAGCGATATTGGAACGAATTTCCGCTTCCGCGATCACGGGTTCAAAAAGAGGCGTTTCGGATCGTCAGTCGAAGCTGCTGCCAAACCCCTTGATAAACAAATGGCTGCCTGGTGGAGTTGTCCGTTCGGGTGCACGTGAAGCCTAATTTTTTCAATAAGTTACACCAGTTTCTGGCACAGTTAGGCACAAAGAATTTTTTAGTGGGCCACTCCAAAACTGCGATCAACAGCACTACTACTTATTTGATAGTTCTTGGGCACCAGACAGTTTGATTTACGCCTTGGCCTTCAGGCTATCTGCAGCTTTTACGCCGTGCCGCTCGAGCGCCTCAACGATCTTCCCAGCGCCCTCCAAATCGCCCCAGAACATCGGCCCACCGCGATAGATCGGCCAGCCATAGCCGTAAATCCAAACAACATCGATGTCCGACGCGCGCTGCGCCTTGCCTTCTTCGAGAATCTTGTAGCCTTCGTTGACCATCGGATAAAGCGTGCGCTCGACGATCTCCTGGTCGCTGATTTCACGTTTGGGCAGATTTGATGTAGCTCGGAATTCTTCGATAATCGACAATGCCTCTTCGCTCGGCGTTCCGACGCGCTTTTCGTCATAATCGTAAAAGCCCTTGCGGTTCTTCTGCCCGAAACGCCCCGCTGCACATAAAGCATCGCGGATCGTTTCAATGCGCGAGGGGTCGCGGTGCCAGCCGATATCGAGGCCCGCAAGATCGCTCATTTGAAATGGCCCCATCGGCATGCCAAAATCGGTATGCACCTTGTCGATCTGCGCCGGGGTCGCGCCTTCGAGCAGAAGCTGCATCGCAGGTGCCTGACGGGTCGAAAGCATCCGGTTGCCGATGAAGCCGTGGCAAACGCCCGCGACCACGGCGACCTTGCCGATTTTCTTGCCCAGCGCCATTGCTGTTGCGAGCACATCGTCAGCGGTCTTTTCGCCGCGTACGACTTCAAGCAATTTCATGACATTGGCGGGCGAGAAAAAGTGCATGCCGATCACATCTTGCGGACGAGACGTGGATGCGGCAATTTCATCGATGTTCAGATAAGAGGTATTGGAAGCCAAGATCGCGCCGGGTTTGCAGATGGTATCGAGCTTGCCGAACACGTCCTTCTTGACGTCCATGCTCTCGTAAACCGCTTCGATAATCAGATCGCAGTCGGCAAGATCATCAAGGCTAAGCGAAGGCGTGAGGATGCCCATCATGCCCTCAACCTGTTCAGTGGTGAATCGCCCCTTGGCTGCGCTTGTCTCATAATTTTTGCGGATTACCCCGACACCGCGATCCAGATTTTCCTGGACCATCTCGACAATCGTTACCGGGATACCTTTCGCCAGAAAGTTCATCGAAATCCCGCCGCCCATTGTGCCAGCGCCGATCACGCCGACCTTTTTGACATTGCGGAGCGGGAGGTCTTTAGCCAAGCCGTCAATCTTCGCGGCCTGGCGCTCGGCAAAAAACATGTGCCGCTGCGCCGCCGATTGCGAACCACCCATCAGTTTCAGGAATTCGGTGCGTTCGAATTTGAGTCCCTCCTCGAACGGCAATCGCGTCGCCGCCTCGATGCAGGCAAGGTTGGCATAAGGCGCTTCAAATCCTTTCCACTTTCTCGCATTTGCCGTTTTCAATTGTTCGATGACCGCCGCATCGCCGGTAACGGGGCGTTCACGGGTCGGGCGAGGACCAGCGGAAATAAGTTCCCGGGCATAGGCTGCGGCATCCTCGGCGAGGCTCTCTTCACCAGCCAGCCTATCGACCAGCCCCATGGCCTCCGCCTTGACCGCCGGAACTGGCTCACCGAGCGAGCACATCGTCGCCGCGGCCTCGATGCCGACCACACGCGGCAGACGCTGCGTTCCGCCAGCGCCCGGCAACAGGCCAAGCTTGACTTCGGGAACTCCAAGTTTCGCCGACGGCACCGCAATACGATAATGACAGACCAGCGCTGTTTCCAACCCACCGCCAAGCGCGGTGCCGTGAATGGCCGCGACAACAGGTTTGGCTGATGCCTCAATCATGTTCAGAACCGAGTTGAAATCGGGACCTTGCGGCGGTTTGCCGAATTCGGTGATGTCAGCCCCCGCAATGAATGTCGTGCCGTCACAACGCAGGACAATGGCCTTTATGGCTTCATCAGCCAACGCCGCGCTGAAACTGTCTTGCAGGCCCTGCCTGACATGCCATGACAGCGCATTGACCGGTGGATTATTGACGACGACCACAGCGACACCATTGTGAGTTTGCAGTGTTACGGATTGCATTGGCTAGCTCCTGAAGACTCGGGGCCGGCCCCGCCTCGCCAATTAGGCCGATTAGTGAATTCTTGGCAATCCACTTGCGTACGTTAACCAAAAGCAACCTTAAGAAAATTAGGGATTTGCCGTGATAGCTGCTGACATGAATCTGCGTTCAGAACATATCCGGGAACCCGATACCGACAGCGCGGCGGGCATGAACGACGGTAATGAAGCCGAACGGCGGCAGCATACACGCAACATGCGGGTCATGCGCGTTGCTCGTTTGGCGGTGGCCGCTGTTCATACCGAAGGCCTTGGTATGGTCCGCGATGTTTCGCCTGGCGGGATGATGATCGATGCGCATTTCGATCTGGAACTCGGCCAGACGGTATCGATTGCATTGCTGGACGATCAGGAATTAACAGGGACGGTTGTCTGGAAAGAAGGCAGCATGATCGGCGTGAGTTTCGCCGAAGAGGTACCGGTCGAGCAGATTCTCGCCAAACCGTCGGTCCAGCCCGACGGCAAACGCGCCCGCCTGCCGCGTTTTGCGGTGCAAAGACCGGTTCAGCTAAAGCTGGATTGTGCAATGGTCGATGCCATATTGCACGACGTGTCGCAGCGCGGCGCGAAGTTGCAATGCGAAGGCAAGCTACGCGTGCACAATAATGTCCTTCTCCGCGCCGAAGGTCAGCGCGCGGTTGCTGCGACAGTGAAATGGCGCGCGGGCAATATGCTTGGCTTAGAGTTCCACCGCCTGCTACCCGTCGGCGAGCTGGATCAGTGGCTAAAGCTTTAAGCCTTCAATTTCCTGATAATCGCTGAAAAATCGAGACCGCCAGAACCGGCATCGGCAAAGTCCTTGTACAATTCAGCTGCGCGCCTGCCCATCGGGGTGTCCGCACCAACCGATTCCGCCGCCTCCAATGCCAGTTTCAGATCCTTGAGCATCA
>LNFK01000028.1 GCA_001464315.1 Sphingomonadales bacterium Ga0077559
GGGTAGCTCACTCCAGGAACCCCATCCATGTGGAAGGGAAGCAGCATGCCATGCCAGTGCACCGAAGTATCTTCGTCAAGAGTATTACGCACTATCAGCTTTACATTTTGACCTTCGCGAAGGCGAATGAGTGGTCCTGGGAGCGTCCCGTTAATTGTGTAGGCATGGCCAGTTTTCTTGCCGAGGCGGAACGATGATTGGCCGACGCTGACCTCTATGTTTTCACCTGATAATACGCCGGGCTGACCTGCAAGACTGTGCAGCCCGTGCGAACCGCTTTTTGCCCAGGCAGGAAATAAAGGAGCAAGCGCCATGCCGCCGCTTGCAAGAGCAGCGCCGCGCAAAAGGTTTCGGCGATCAACGGGAGTTTTCAGTATCATGCGGCGTCCATTTTTGGGTTCTGACTATGATACGCAGGTTAGGAGCTAATCCCTCAATAATTCGGTCAATTGTCCGCGCGCTCGGTAAAGTCGGGTTTCAACCGCCTTTTCGCTGATACCCAGAACCTGGGCGGCCTCAGCTTGGGTCATCCCCTCGATTGTCCGCAACACCAGTGGCTCGCGGATGGTCTGCGGCAACATTGCTATCGCCGCCTGAACGCGCGCAAGTTCAGCACGATCAGAAATCTGCTGATAGACGGTGATCGTATCTTCAGCGATGTGTGCAGCCGCCTCGATAGGCAACGCAAACGAAAAGAACCGCCGAACCGAACGTCGCCGTGCCCAATCGCGGCATTTATTGATCGCAATACGAGCGATCCATATTCTGAATGGCCGGTTGGCATCATAGCTTTTGAGCGCAGCGAAGGCAGATACAAATGCTTCTTGGGTTACGTCAACTGCGGCATCCTCATCGCCAATGGTAGCGCGTACCACGCGAAATATCGGCTCACGATAACGGCCAAGCAAAGCGGTGTAGGCGGATTGCCGCCCACTGAGTGCCAGCGCCGCCAACTCACCATCTGAACAGTCGTCGAGAGCAAGGCTCATTTTTGATCGGCAGTCAGCGCCTTGACCACGGCTGCATCAAACTTAGCCACCTGATTGGACCTGAGCAGAGCACGCATCGCAAAAATATGCTCAAGCGTTTCTTTTTGAAGCTCCCCCATCGCCATATGTGACTGGTCAACAGCAGCTGCTACCTCGGTGCCATAACCGTGTTCGTTCTCGATAGCCGCTGCCAGCTTAGCGTTATCGGCACGCATTTCTAATTCGAGTGCCTGTTTGCGAATGGCAAATTGCTTCTCCAACGCCTCCAGCTTTGCATGTTGAGTATCGTCGAGATCCAGACCGTTATGGAGCAACGCATGAAGTTCATTCTCAGCGGGTACTGGCGGATTAACAATCATCCGCCCTGCCACGACGCCCCCGATTGCTGCCAGAAAAACTATAATCGCGAAAATTATAGTTTGACGCATACCGCTCATTCGCCGCTGTCCAGAAGTGTTGATGGTGCAAGAGCCGCTGGCGCACCAAAGGGCGACAGGCTCGATGCAGCTCTGGCTGTAGTGCTCGGAACCACCGTGCTGACTAATCCCATTCCCACCGCTGCAATGATGGCAAACCCAATCATACCGCCTGACAACGGGGCGGAATTGGCCTGCCTATCGGTAAGTTGTGACAGCACCGCCTCATCTATCGTCATAAGCCGAGTCGGCAGCGGTATTGCGCGCAGTCCATAAAGCATATCGTCAATGTGGCTCATGCCAAGATCTCCAATCCTCATGTCATATATACGCGAGAGCAACTCAAACCCCTCAACGGTTTTCAAATGAGGGTATCAACGGTGGCGTGCGTATTAGAGTTAGAACACCTTTTTTGGAGAACCCTAATGTTAAAGCTTCGCGTCTTATTCGCCGCCCCAGTCCTCGCTGCGTTGACCTTTTCTGGCGCGGCCTTCGCTCACGCCAAGCTCGTTAAGTCTACGCCTGCTGCTAATGCGGTGGTTGCGAAACCAACGAAAATTGTCCTGACCTTTAACGAAAAGCTCATCGCTAAGTTTGCCACCACGACACTCACGATGACAGGGATGCCCGGCATGAAAGATCATGCGCCAATGAAAATTAGCGGTTTCACTTCGGCGATGAGCAAGGATGGCAAAACCATGACGCTTATGATGAAGCGCGCTTTGGTTGCAGGCACTTATGAGCTTAATTGGGCTGCTGCTGGTCCAGACGCTCACCGGATGGAAGGCAGCTTCACATTTACCGTGAAATAAAATTGTGACGGAACAACTCAACATCGGCGTCAGGTTTGCTCTCTATGCGAACATGATGCTGCTGTTTGGTCTGCCATTGTTTGGTATTTATTCCTTGAATGCAGCGGAGCGGCAGCAGGATGCTGTATTCCCTTTTCGCGCCTTCACTGGCTGGCTTTCCCCGCTTGGGATTGCACTTTCATTGCTCAGCATTACGGCGATGACGGCGTCAATGATGGGTGTTCAACTGAATGAAGTTGATGCGGCTTCGATCAAAACGATGATAGTTGATACGCCGATGGGCAATGCGTGGGCAGTTAGGGTATTGGTCCTGATTGGCATTCTATTTGCCGTCATTCTGAGCAAAACTGAAGGCATCCATACGCTGGTTTTTGTGACTTTGGGGTCTGGAGTTGCTCTTGGTTCTCTCGCTTGGACCGGCCACGGAGCCGCAAGCGAAGGCACGGCCGGAAGCGTACAGTTAATTGCTGACATCATCCATTTGCTTGCGGTGGGCGCTTGGCTTGGTGCTCTTGTAATCCTCACGTTCATTTTGTTTCGTGCCGGCAAAACACCCAGCGAGAGTTATTTGAAGATGGGGCACCGGTTCTTGAAAGGCTTTTCGACGATAGGCACCGTTATCGTTTCACTGATCATTGCGTCTGGGTTGGTAAATAGCTGGATGCTGGTTGGCCCCAACAACTTGATGACGCTGCAATCGACGCTTTATGGACAGTTGCTTATTGCGAAGCTTCTTTTGTTCGGCATCATGCTGGCTCTCGCCGCCGCAAATCGCTTCATGCTGACCCCTGCGCTCGAACGCGCTTTACAAAGCACAAGCCCCACGTTGGCTGTGACCAAGCTACAAAAAAGTCTCGTGGTCGAATTAACTTTGATCGTGTCTATTGTCGGCCTTGTCGCTTGGATTGGGACGTACCAGCCTCCTTCGGCAATATGATGGGAACGATGTTGATTACACTTCTCACCCTCGCCCGTTGCGCCGGAACGAATCAATCTCGGGTCCGTTCTTTTGTTAGAGCGACGTCCATGAGTTGTTACGGTTCACCTGATCAGGTCATTTACTGACTACCACGCGCACGTCCAATTAAGCATCAAAGGAAACAACTATGAAATTGTATCTTATAACAGCCGCGGCATTTGCTTTCACGTCTCCGGTGTGGGCGCAACAGGCACCCATGCCACCCATGGATCACAGCAAAATGCAGCCTTCCGAGAAAAGTCCGATGCCACCTATGGACCACAGTAAAATGGACCACAGCAAGATGGACCATTCCAAAATGCCGATGGAGCATTCTGACATGATGGCGATGATGAATGATCCAAACAATCCATATGGTGCGACCGAAATGGAAATGCACAAAAAAATGATGATGGCAAACGCAGGGCTTCCGTCTGAATTGTGGTACCGCAAAATGATCGAGCATCATCGCGGCGCAATTGCTATGTCACGCGTGGCGCTTGATAAGGCAACTGACAAGCAAACCCGCAATATGGCACAAATGACGATTACCGCACAAACGCGGGAAATCGCAAAAATGCAGGCCTGGCTGAAAAGCCACGGTAAGGCTGCCCAATAATGAAACCTGACACAGTAGGACAGGTAACGACCTATCGTTGCCGATCATGGGAATGACATTGGCCGACTGATTTGTCGCATTACGTGACAGTCGGTCGGCCAGTGCCAATTCTAGCTGCTACTTAGCATAGTTCGATTAGTACACTGTCAAAGACGAACATAGGCATAGTTCCTGACCAGCTACTTTTTGGACTACCAGAATGATAAACGATCATTCGGACTGAATGGGGCAGGGGTGTTTTTCATCAAAACTTTTCTCCAATCGCAGGTAGAACGATATGTCATCTGGAAATTCTCATAACGCTCCGGCATCATCGCCCGATGGAGTAAGTGAAACTGCGACAAACCTAACCTCTGCACTTGACCCTGTCTGCGGAATGAAAGTTAATCCGGCCACCACGGCACATCACGCAACACATGAAGGCGTTCATTATCATTTTTGTAGTTCAGGTTGCCTAGCTAAATTTACCGCAGACCCCGCTAAATATTTATCGGATAACAAGCGTGCAGAACCCGTCGCCGCACCTGGTGCAATGTGGACATGCCCGATGCATCCCGAGATCCGTCAGCAAGGACCGGGCACGTGCCCAATCTGCGGAATGGCATTGGAGCCTGAAGAACCGTCGCTTGACGACGCACCCAATCCTGAACTGATCGATTTTACGCGACGATGGTGGGTGTCGGCCGCTCTTGCAGTGCCACTCCTCATTTTAACAATGGGAACCGAATTTCTAGGCCTACATTTAGTCGACCCCGTTTATTCGCCCTCGATCCAGTTGTTGCTGACGGCTCCTATCGTTCTTTGGGCAGGTTGGCCATTTTTCACGCGCGGTTGGACATCTATTGTCACGCGCAAGCTCAATATGTTTACCCTTATCGCCATCGGCGTAGGTGCAGCGTTCGCTTACAGTGTGGTAGCAACTTTCGCGCCGGGATTGTTTCCAGACACTTTCAAAATGCACGGCGGCATGGTGCCGGTCTATTATGAAGCTGCAGGCGTCGTCGTGGCGTTGGTCTTGCTCGGCCAAGTCCTTGAGCTGCGCGCAAGGGCGGCAACTGGCAAAGCAATCCGAGCTTTACTGAATCTAGCTCCAAAGACCGCGCGGCGGATTAATTCTGACGGCACGGAAGTCGATATTCCTTTGGCAGCTGTCCTTATAGGCGACAGTTTGCGCGTTCGTCCAGGCGAAGCAGTGCCGGTTGACGGTGTCGTCATCGAAGGCCGGTCGTCGGTCGATGAATCGATGCTCACTGGCGAACCACTGCCGGTTGCGAAGGAGGCGGCTAGCGCGCTGACCGGAGGCACGGTCAACGGCACCGGTAGCCTCGTCATGGAAGCCCAAGCGATAGGTAACGATACGATGCTCGCGCGCATCGTTCGCATGGTAGCTGAAGCACAACGAAGCCGCGCACCTATTCAAGCGGTAGCGGACCGGATTTCGGGCTGGTTCGTTCCGCTGGTGATCGCCATTGCCCTGGCATCTTTTGTCATTTGGAGTCTTGTCGGACCAGAACCCCGTATCGGTCACGCACTGCTAAATGCGATTGCTGTTCTCATCATCGCTTGTCCTTGTGCATTAGGTTTAGCGACACCCATGTCAATCATGGTGGCAACGGGACGCGGGGCGCACGCAGGCGTATTGGTCAAACATGCGGAAGCACTGCAAGCGTTCGAGAAGGTCGACACGCTTGTTATCGACAAGACTGGAACGCTCACAGAAGGCAAGCCCAAGTTAGTTGCCATCGAGACAATGGCCGGGATCGACGAAAACGAGTTGCTTGCGCTTACAGCAACGGTCGAAGCGCGCTCAGAGCATCCGCTAGCGCATGCGATTGTGACCGGAGCGCAAGAACGCCATCTGGAGCTTGGCGAGCTAGAGAATTTTGAGGTTCAGGTAGGCGCGGGGATTAGCGCATCAGTTGGCGGACGGAACATTGTAATAGGCAATACCGCACAAATGCACCGCATCGGCGTCAATCCGACACCGCTCAATGACGCTGCTGAAATGAAACGCCGAGAAGGTGCAGGTGTGATGCTTATCGCGGTAGATGGCAAACTAGCCGGAATGGTGGCTGTTGCAGATCCCATTCGGGCAAACGCTCGCGAGGCGATCGAGGCGTTACGCAATCAGGGTCTGCGTGTCATTATGTTGACAGGAGATAATCCGACAACCGCCCATGTCGTGGCAGATGCAGTCGGCGGATTGGACGGAGTTTATGCCGAACTTAAGCCCGACGATAAGGCACGTATCGTTGGCGAACTCAAAGCCTCGGGGGCAAAGGTTGCGATGGCGGGTGATGGGATCAACGACGCTCCGGCACTTGCAGCCGCTGATGTCGGCTTAGCAATGGGCACTGGCACTGACGTAGCAATCGAAAGTGCTGGCATCACCCTCACCAAGGGCGACCTCGCAGCTGTTGTCCGCGCCCGCGCGCTTGCAAAGGCGACGATGCGCAATATCCGCCAAAACCTGTTCTTCTCGTTCCTGTTCAACGGAATAGGCGTGCCGGTCGCGGCTGGTGTGCTGTATCCGGTCGCGGGAATATTGATGTCACCGATGATCGCAGGAGCCGCGATGGCTTTGTCGTCTTTTACGGTTGTGATGAATGCGCTGCGGCTCAACCGCACAGAGCTCTAACTGGCCGCAGAAGGGCGCACGAAAGCGTTACCCCCACGGCAGCCGGGTCGCTTTAACATGGGTGTTGCAGTCGTTTATTTCGATTCAGCAAGAATGGCCGCACACCGATCGTGGCTAAGGTTCATGGGGTTCCGACCCTGACCCTTCATTTCGGCATGATCATGTGTTCGACCCAGGCCCATATCTTTTTCCATTTCAACGCAGGAAGCGCGCTCTTCGTTGGTTGCCGTTTTGCATCCCGCGTATAAGCATCCCAGTTTGCAACAGGCCGAAAACGCGCTCCTGCTTAGTGAAAACATTATCGACGGAGGTATGGACATCGTTGACCTGAATCGTAAATCGCTGTCATGGCGTGGCAAGCGATTGATACCTTAGCCTTCAACATCTTCATATCGGAGTGGTATTATCATGGCGCAGAAGGCAAGCATTGAACTACGCGACCTCCATATTCCCTCGGTCATCGGAACATATGGGCCAAATGACGTCGTACCTGATTCGCATATCCTCGATTTAACGCTGACCATTGCACCTGAGTTGATCCATATTGCCGGGGACGATATGGCGCTTGTATTCGACTATGATCCGCTGGTCGCAGAAATAAAACAGATTGCGCGCAATCAAAAATTTGAGACGCAAGAATATCTTGTGACGCTGATCTCACGAGCATGCGCGGGTTACGAACAGATTATAGCGATGGAAATCTACCTTCGAAAACGGCCGGTATTGGATGGCACAGGTTCACTTGGAGTGCGGCTTGTATTTGAGGCCGAAGATATGGCGACTTTATGTAATCACGACGCCTGACTTTAGGGAGCCAAAATGATTTACATCGTAACTAACGCTTATGCGATACTCGCAGCAACATTAGCCGGGCTTGCACTTGGCGTGGGATATTATTTTCTGGTGGATCGGGCCGTTACGAAGTCGCCCGACGATGGCTCCGCAAAGCTGGCTGTTTCGGCAGCATTGGCGTTCATCGCGGAAGCTTGGTTCGCTGCGATTCTGGCCGGAGCGCTAATCCTTGCACCGCCCGAAGCCGGCCGGTGGACAATGGCCATTGGAAGCGCGTTGGTGATCTGGATCGGCTTTATTGTGCCGGTACTTCTCGTGACTCACCGCTACCGAGCATTGTCGACCCGCACCGCGCTTATTGACTGCGGACATTGGTTGGGGGTGATCATCATTCAGGCGCTTGTGTTACAAGCAATCGGCCTGCAGCTACCGCCCGCATGAAGCCGCCGGGCAGCTTGCTTTGCGCACATCACATAGCAAGCGGTGCGGCATAGCCCGTGAGTTCAAGATAGCCGCGACCACCCTGCGTTCTTACCAGCCCTTCCCAATAGACCGGTAGGCCGCTTGACCGGGCGTCGAGTTCCTGGTCGGCAAACATCGGTGTGAGCGTCAGGCGCTTTTGTCCCTCGGACAATGTGATGGTCAAAGTTTGCGCCACGGGATATTTTGCACCTGTGCGCTTTGAACGCCAGGTACGCATTGGCGTAAAGCGGACGTCATTGGGTTTGAGCGTCACTGTCGTACCGTTTGCTCTGCGGAATGTCCCGCCGGCCCAGAGTGTATTGCTATCTTTCCCTCGAATACGAAAGGCCATCAAGGCACTGCCATCATCAAAGTTAAGACCTGTCCAGTCCCAACCCACGGCGGTTCCGCCCAAATAGCGTGATGACCATTCGCGATCGAGCCAGCTCCGCCCGGTAATGCGCTCGGTTGACGTGCCCCGTGTTATCGTTCCGGTCGTCGCCAACTGGGGAAGTGAGTAATAGTAGCTTGCCGATCTGGGGTCAGAGCCTTTGCGGCTATATCCGCCTTCGCCTTGAAGAATTGGCGGCTGCTTGGGCGTAAATACTAGGTCTAGCGTAAACCCCTGCGCCTTTATCTTTGCTGCAAAACGGCCATCGGCCAATCGGACAAAGCGCCAGTCCTTGATACGAACATCTGCGTCACCGATTTTGGCCTCTGCAATGCCAAAACCACTGCGTGCTGCGCGCTGATCGTGAAGTAGTTTGCCGACTGCCGGATCTGACACGGCGGCATGCGCAAACAGGACTTGCTGCGGCGCAAACTTACTCGGATTTTGTGCGTCGACACGTGGGCGGGTGCGAAAGAATGTAATCTGGAAGCCCAGTTCCTTGCCCTTATTGCTTTTGACCGCGCCCGTAACATACCACCATTCAGTGCGAAAATCAGGGTGTGCGCCATGATCTTTTGGAAACACAAAAGCGCGGCCCGGTTTGACGTCGGGGTAATAGGCACCCGGCGTTTGCGCGATGGTAGCTGTTGAGAGTGCGAATAGAGCTAAACCAAGATAAATCGAGCGGATCACCAGTCTGCCCTCACGGCGCGTACAGCGTCCATCGAAACGGCCCGCCGCCCCGCCAGCATAGCCGTAAGCGCGGAGGCTGCGATCAAGGCAATTACGACCAACAGCATCAACATTAGCGGGAGCTGTGTCGTCATGGTCCAGTTAAATGACTGCGGATTGATCACATGGATCAGCACTTGGCTAATTCCAACGCCCAGCGTTACCCCTACAAGCCCGCCAATCGCACCAAGCAAGGCGCCTTCAACGCCGAGCATTGCGATAATCTGGCCACGACCAACGCCGATATGGCGCAGCATGCCAAACTCCCGTTTTCGGGCGCTGGCCTGCGCAGATGCCGTTGTCGCAACACCGGCCAGTCCAACTATGATCGCAATTGCTTCAAGCAAATAGGTAATAGCGAAACTTCGATCAAAGATCGACAGGGCGAACGTGCGCAGCGTTACTGGTTCGGCCATTGTTAGACGAGTTTGCAAGGCTTCAGGCGCAGCGCCCCGAATTGCCCGTTGAACATCTCCGATATCCGCGTCGGGTCGTAGCATTACCGAGGCATCATCGCGCGAACGGTCACCTGTGAGCCGATCATAATCCTTACTGTCAATCACAACCGCACCTTGCTGCCGAGAATAATCTCGCCAGACTCCGGCAACAATAAAGCGTGCGTTTCCGCCTATCGGCAATCGAATCATGTCGCCTGCTTGGCGCCCGAGAATACGCGTGGCAGGTTCGGATAGCCACACAGCTACCGCTCCGGACATGGGTCCGACTTCCTTGCCGATCAGTTTAAGCGCTGCATCGCCCTTACCAACGGGGCGCACGATCAGCGTCATGGCCGGTTCGCTCGGATCAAGTACAATCGGAACTTGCCGATTAAACAGGATGGTCTCGACACCTGGTACCGCAGCCAACCTTTTTTGTGCGGCTGCATCGAACCCGCCCCAGCCTGGCTCTGAGCGGACATAAAGATCGCCGGACAAAATCTCGCTTAGCCAATCATCAACCGCGCCGCGAAAACTTGTCACCATTACCGCCATTGCGATCATCAGTGCAGTGCTGGCAACAATGCCGCACAATGCCGTCGCCGCCGCGCTTGGTGTGCCGTAGAGATGCTGAATTGCCAAATCAGTAGGCACGTTACGCCCCTGCAAGCGGACTAAAGGCGAGAGCAATGTCCGTGCAAGCCAAGGCATGGCAATTATCCCAGCAGCCAGTAATAACGCAACCGAAACGTAGCCGAACAATGGCAGTCTACCGATTGCGGGCAAGAAAGCCGTCCCCACTCCGGCTGTGAGTAGAGCAAGCGGTAAACCGCCGCGCAATCGGTCGCGAGGATCAACGCTGTCGCCCGCGTTTTTTAAGGCCACGGCGGGCGCTGCCCGTGCACCTTGTAAAGCGGGGATCAAACTGCCCCCAACGGCAGCTGCAACACCGAGCGCGAAAAATCCAGCGGCTGCGATTGGCGCGAACATTAACGCTGGCGGAGCATCGCCAAATATGCCGCTACCCAGATCTCCAGCAAGGATGTTTATCGCCGCCGCCGCAAGTCCAAAGCCAAGTGCCAACCCGGCAATGGCGCCAATCAGGCCGGCGAGCCCGCCTTCAATCGTCACCAGTGCAATTATTCCGCCGCGCTGGAGCCCAAGCGTTCGGAGCAGGGCAAAGCTCTGCAAACGCCTTGTTACTGAGAGAGTCTGAGTAGAATAGACAAGGAATGTGCCGGTGAATAACGCAACCAGCGCCAACATGGTTAGATTGACGCGGTAGGCGCGGGAGAGCGCATCGCTTTGACGAGCATCATCGTTTTCGTCCCCGACAACCGCACCCGCCGGGATCATTGGGCCAATCCGCTCGCGGACGTAGCGTGCTTGAATATCTGGTTCCAACTTTAGGTCGATACGGTCAATTTTACCGAGCCGCCCAAATAACCACTGTGCCGCAGCGATATCGGTCACACCAACGCGTCGGCCCTCGGCTATGCCGGGGAGGAGACCGCGCACGACCATTGTCTGCGCCCGGCCATTTGCGTTGATCGTTACAGTGCCACCGACACTCAATTTCGCAGCGATCAGTGCAGCTTTGGAAAGAAACAACGCGTTGCCGGCAAATATTTCGTCGCGGTTCCCTCCAATTCCGCTTGCGGGTGCGCCGATTAGGCTGGGCGTGACCACGGCTGCACGAATGATATCGAGCCCAAGCAAAGTGAAGGACTCGCCGTTTGCACTGACTGCCTTAAGTGAAACCACCGGACTCGCATCCGCAACGCCGTCAACGGCGATGACGCGGCCATATAACTCTTCGTCAAATCCAAGATTGCTAGAGGCTTTGATTTGAAGGTCAGCCGCCCCGTTCACTGTGCTCACCGCTTGGCCGAATGCCGTCAAAGCAGACCCGTTGATCAAATGCACCGCAAAGCCCAGCGCCACGCCGACTGCTATGGCTATTACTGCAAGGACAATGCGGCCGGGATGTTGTCGCCATTCGCCCGCGATTAGCCATTGTAAAGCTCGTGACGGATTAGCTGGCATCGGCGGGTGAAAGCCCTGTGGCCGTCAACATGAGCGTTCGATCCGCGATTGCCGCAGCGGCGGCTGAATGCGTGACAAGCACGCCTGCTGATGCAGACTTTCTGACGGAGTCTGCGAATAAATTCAACACGCGCGTGGCGGTTTCAGAATCAAGATTTCCCGTCGGCTCGTCTGCCAGAATCAGTGACGGCTTATGGATCAAGGCGCGCGCGATCGCGATTCGTTGCAATTCGCCGCCGGATAAGTCGCGCGCATAATCGTCACCGCGAGCGCCAAGCCCGACCGCATCAAGCATGGCTTCGGCGCGCGCGGCAATGTCGCGCGGATCAACGGTTGCAAGAGCCAGCGGCAACGCTACATTTCGCCGTAGCGTTAGATAAGGTAGGATATGAAACGCCTGGAACACAAAGCCGATTCGGCGGCGGCGCAGATCAGTCAGCCCGCGGTCATCCATCAACGCCAGATCTTCGCCGCCGATCAGAATTTGGCCCGAATCGTAGGTATCAAGCCCTGCCGCCATGTTGAGCAGTGTCGACTTGCCCGACCCTGACTCGCCAATGATTGCGACTAGCTCACCAGGTGCAACATTTAGCGAGAGGTCGCGAAATAGCACACGTCCGCCGGGAACGCTTTTGGTTAGCGAGCGCAATTCAAGCAGTGAGTTCAACTAAAGTCTTTCAGTTTGATTGGCTAGAGACGCTTGAATGCGCGAACGCCAATGACGGCTTGTATGCCATCAAACCAGCGGTGTGGCTAGAATGTGGTACGAGGTAATAATATGAAATTCGCATGGAGACTGCAGGACATAACTATGAAGCATGATTTGTACTGCTGATGTGCAAACTCCATAGTTGCCGAACCCTAAAATACGGATGGCGCAAAAAACGGTTATCTCGAAGGTCTTAAAATTGGGCAACGCTGCCGTTAGATATTTAATTTTATGTAAAATACGTTGGCTGATCAATGACAATTTTTGCTGGTCTGCCCTCGCTCTCGACGACCGCTTTTGGGCCGATTGCCGACAGTCGGCTCAGAGGTGACTTGGCAGGCTAAGCGGACGCGAATGCAAGAGTGAGTTGATGAGCTGTCTCGGGCAAACGAGGCGGCTTTTTCGTCATACGATTCGAGCCTATTTCTGCGCACTGGCTTTGTGGCCTGCCAGCAAGAGCTTTACCGGGCACGTCCGAGCCGTTATCTTCCGGTTATGCGTAACCTCCTTTTGCCTTTGGCTGCCCTGACCCTCACCGCTGCGGGGCCGATCAATCCCGAACGGATCAAGGCCGATGTTCGCACCCTGTCCTCTGATGCCTTCGCCGGACGAGGTCCGGGCGAGAAAGGGGAGGCGGCCACCATTGACTACCTTGCCAAGCAGATGGCGGCGTCGGGGCTGTCACCTGGCGGTGAGGATGGCGGCTGGTTTCAGAGGGTGCCGCTGGTGCGGCTCGACACGGCTCCGGGAGGGACGGCGACAATCCGCGCTGGTGAACAGGCTACTGTTCTTCGCGATGGACCCGATCTCGACATCAATCCGACAAATGCGGGTGTGACGAGCCTCTCCGATGCACCTTTGGTCTTTGCAGGCTGGGGGGCACCAGACCCGGCGCGGGGTTGGGACGCGTTCCAGGGGGTGGACGTCAAGGGCAAGGTGGTCATCATGCTTGCTGGGGACCCGGACCTGGAGGGCGGCAAGGACCTCGGCTTCGGTGGGCGATCTCTGGTGTTCAGTGGGCGCGGCGGTACCAAGGCAGCGGCAGCGGCCAAGGCGGGCGCTATTGGCGTGCTCTTCATCCATGAGGCCGCAGCCTACAGCTGGCCCTATGCCCAGGCTGGCGATAGCATCCGCGTGCCGAGCTTCGCTTATGCGCCGCTCAAGCCCAACGCACTCCAGTTCAGCGGAATAGTACGCGGGCCGGCGATCTTGCCCATCCTTGCGCGAATAGGGCTCACCCTTCCGGCATTGAAACAGCGCGCGCGTTCGACCGCTTTCAGGGCATTTCCGCTAGAGGCGACCGTCAGCGTTTCCGCAACCAACATCGCTAAGGAGGTTGTCAGCCACAACGTTGTCGGTATCCTGCGCGGAGCGGACCGGCCGAACGAGTTTCTCCTCTACGGCGCGCACTGGGACGCCAACGGGCACAACGGCCCCGACAGGAGTGGCGACACGATCCGCAACGGGGCTGTCGACAATGCGACCGGCACGGCCGAACTCCTGGAGGTGGCGCGAGCCTTCTCAGCTGGCAAGCGGCCGGCGCGCTCAGTTGTATTCGCGGCTTGGACAGCCGAGGAAAAGGGGCTGCTCGGAGCGGAGTACTACGCTCAGCACCCGCTTTATTCGCTGGCGCGCACCGCGGCGGTCATCAACCTCGACCCGCATGTGGTGCTGCCGGCGGCCCGCAACCTTGAGCTTATTGGGCCTGGGCAGACCGACCTCGAGAGCCTGCTCGTCAAGGCCGCACGCGAGCAGCGCTTGCGGGTGGACCCTGAGCCGAGCCCAGAGGCTGGCTGGTACTTCCGGTCCGACCATTTCCCCTTCGCCCAGCGGGGCGTGCCGGCGCTTGCCTTCCGAGCGGGACGGGACCTTAAAGTCGGAGGGGTAAAGGCCGGTCAGCAGATAGTCGAAGCCTATAATGTGCGCTGCTATCACCAGCCGTGCGACGAGTTCAGAGCCAGCTGGACCTTCGCGGGCACCGCTCAGGAGGCGCTCGCCGCCTACAGGGTCGGGCGGATGGTGGCGGACGGAGTATACTGGCCCGGCTGGCTTCCTGGCAGTGCTTACGCGGCGGCTCGCCGATCAAGCGAAGATGAGCGGCGCTAGGTCTCATCTCCGTCGAACGTGATCGGTCCCAAACGGCAGCTTTTGGCTTCAGTCACCTGAAAGCTGCCGGGCCGCTCTGCACAACATTGCCGACATAAGCGAAATATGTGAATGTTACGCAATGCATTGGCAATTTCCTTCATTGCTGCTGGCTGCAGCCGGAACCGCAACTGTTCCCGTTCTGGCGCAAGGACGAGCATACGGGCTCCCGACATCTAAGGAGAGGAAGTTTGTCCGCATCCGTCCTACGAAGACCTGCGGCCATATACGCTTTGCCTCGCAGAGAATCGGTTTGAACAAGCCGAGGAAGAGATGGAGATGGAGTTATATTTGACGCTAACTCGCGTCCGAAATGATCAAGGCCGCGAAGCGGCGCTACGCTTGGTAAATGAGCAGATGAAGTGGAGTAAACCTCGAAACCGGGAGTGTGAGAAGGAATGGGCCGGATCACCTGTAACTCAGGTATCCCGTAAAATGCTGGATTGTCTTTTCGCTGGGCGCAAAACCGTACTGCTTATCTTAAAGCCCTTGTCCGCGAAACCAAGTAACGTCGGCTAATTCTGTTTGCCACAACAATTGGATCATACCACAGCTAATTAGCATCGCCAATTCCTGCCGTTAGTTCAGAAGGCTAACCCGCCAGGCCCGCGCTATGATGCATTTCGATCAACAATCCGTCTGATGTTTTAGCCGATCATATAAGCGCATTAGGGGGTAGCGGTCGTTACAAATTTTGCGTCATGCGCTCCCGCGCACCAATAGCCTCACCGGAACCGGAGCCGTATCAGGTTCCTCCCCCTTCAACACCGCAAGCAACGCTTCGACCAACATTTCGCCGGCGCGGTAATAATCCTGCTCGATTGTCGTCAGCGGCGGCTGTGAATAGTTTCCGGTGGCGATGCCGTCGAACCCGATGACCCGGACGCCGGTGCCCACCGCAACGCCGTGTTCGTCGAGCGCGCGCATTGCGCCAAGGGCTATGAAGTCATTTGCGCAGAACAGGCCGTCGAACGCGACATTGTCGCGGATCATCGCGTGGACCGCCTCATATCCTTGCTCTTCACGCACCGCATTTTCGGGCAGTGCAGGGCAGATGGTTGGCAGGCCTTTCGCGGCCATCATTTTGGTGTATGCGGTGAGGCGGTCCTGAAACTGCGGCTGCTCGCTGTTGGTGGGGCCGATATAAGCGATTTTTTGGCAGTCTTTCGACAGCAGATATTCAATCGCTAGGTCCACGCCTTGCGCATTGTCGCTGTTAATGGTGACAAGGTCCTGCTTGCTTGCGCCCCAACAGATCATCGGCGTCATGTGTCGGGCGAATTCGCCAAAAAACTGCCAACCTTCGACATTCTGCCCGCTGCCGATGACGATCAGGCCGTCGGCCTGACGGCTGCCGGTGTAATTGGCGAAGAAATTGGAGGGCGAATCCTGAAAAGAGATGATGAGATTATAGCCGCGTTCGGATGCCGACGCCGCGATGCAGCCCAAGAGCGAGAGATAGAAGGGATTGATATTGGCCTTATTCTCGCCCCGGCGGCACAGGATGACCAGCGCGATCGAATAAGTCTGCTGTGTGCGCAGGCGCAACGCGTTGTGATCAACCGAGTAATTGAGTTCCGCCGCCAGCTTCACAATCCGCGCGCGCGTGTCCTCATTGACCTTTTTATCGCCGCGCAGCGCGCGCGACACCGTGGGTTGCGAAACCCCCAGCATCGCCGCGATTTGATGCGCCGTTATCCGCCCCTCTTTGCCCATGCAGGGCGGTTAGCACCGGTCGGCGCTTAAGTCACGCGGCGAGCGCGGTTTCCGGAGCAACGAATTCTAGGCCAAGGCTTTCGGCCACTGCGTTGCTGGTGACCTTGCCTTTGTGGACGTTCAACCCAGCGAGCAGTCCGCGTCCGGTCTCGGATGACGCGTTAAGCGCTTCGACGCCCTTGTCAGCCAGCGCGAGTCCATAAGGCAAGGTAGCATTGTTGAGCGCTGCTGCGCTGGTCTGCGGGACAGCGCCAGGCATGTTGGCGACGCAATAATGGATAATGCCATCGACAACATAAGTCGGCTCGGCATGCGTAGTGGCGTGGCTGGTTTCGAAACAGCCACCCTGGTCGATGGCGACGTCGACCAGCACCGATCCAGGCTTCATGTGCTTGAGCATCGTGCGGGTGACGAGCTTTGGCGCGCTGGCACCGGGGATCAGAACCGCGCCGATGACGGCGTCGGCGATGCTGATTTCATTATCGATGGTCTCAAGCGTCGAATAGCGTGTGCGAACGCGGCCTTGGAATAGCTCGTCGAGTTCGCGCAAACGGGTCAGTGAGCGGTCGACGATCGTGACTTCGGCACCGAGACCAACTGCCATACGCGCTGCATGAGTACCAACAACACCGCCGCCGATGACGCAGACGCGGCCAGCCGGAACGCCCGGTACGCCGCCCAGAAGAATGCCTGCGCCGCCTTCGCTTCGGCGCATCGCTTCGCCCGCAGCCTCGATGGCCAGACGACCCGCAACTTCGCTCATGGGAGCGAGCAGGGGCAGGGTGCCTTTGTCGTCGGTCACGGTTTCATAAGCGATCGCGGTGCAGCCGCTTGCGATCAGGCCCTTGGCCTGTTCGGGATCGGGCGCAAGATGTAGATAAGTGAAGAGCAACTGACCAGGGCGGAGTTGAACCCACTCGCTTGGCTGGGGTTCTTTGACCTTCACGATCATGTCGCATCCGGCGAAGATTTCAGAGGGGGTGGCGGCGATTTGGGCACCGGCGGCGCGGTAGGCATCGTCGCCTGACATGATGCCCGCGCCAGCGCCCGACTGGACGACAACCTGATGCCCGCGCGCAACATATTCGCGCACCGCGCCAGGAGTCAGGCCAACACGATATTCATGGACCTTGATTTCGCTGGGGACACCGACGCGCATTTCTCTTCTCCTGTGAGTCTCAATAATGGAGAAATAGCATTGTCCGATTGCCGTTAATCCGCAAAGATTGGACAGATGTCTGCCAATGGCGCATAATATCTGCGTCAAATTCATGAAAGGCGCAGAATTTATGCAACTCGACCGGGCGGACCGTAAATTACTTCGTGCACTGGTGAATAACGGCCGTGCAACGCAACAGGAATTGGGCGAAGCGGCCGGGCTTTCGCCAAGCGCAGCCGCGCGGCGGCAAAAGGCGCTGGAAGATGCTGGTATCCTTCGCGGCTACCGCGCCGACGTCAATTTGCGCAAGCTAGGAATGGGGGCAACGGTGATGGTCACGATCACGCTCGACAGCCAGAGCGAGGAGGCGATGGCGGCGTTCGAGGCAGCAATGTCGGATAGCCCGTCGATCATCCGCTGCCACCTGATGAGCGGCCGTAACGATTATCTTTTGGTGGTGCGCGCCGCTTCTATCGAGGAATATGAAATCATCCACCGACAGGAGATTGCACGGCTGCCCAGAGTAGCGCGGATAGAGACCGCCTTTGCCTTGCGCGAAGTTGTAAATCGCACGGTGCCGCCCCGTTTGCTGGCCTGACATACGACAAAGTGCCTGCGGTTTTGGGAACATCATGCGCGCTGCCCCGTTCATTCCTTATCAAGATATATTTCAATACGCGGAGAACTGCATCATGCTGATGATGAACGTGGCGCAGGATGCTGCCATAATAGAAAAATTTGAAAATTTGGTGCGGAGCGCCGAATTTCCATGTGTCGGCGCGAAATCTGCGCTCAACAAATCGCAAATGAACTTTGTGGTAGCTGACGATATTTGCTCGGCATGGGATGATCTGCGGATTTTGCCGCAAATCACAGCCTTGGCGCGTCATTATCGCGAGCAGCCCGAACTGTTCCAGACGCTGGTCGTTATTTTCCGTAAAAATGACGATTTGACCGAACAGCAGTTTGAGCGCGGAGTCTGGGCCCGATTGCAATCGCTGAGCGACAAGGATGAATGGCTCGGCGCGCCGGTTGACTCCCGGATCAGTACCGATCCCGACGACCCACATTTTGCCGTGAGCTTTGGCGGCGAAGCGTTTTTTGTCGTTGGACTCCACCCTAATGCCAGCCGCCCGGCGCGACAATTCGAGCATCCGGTGATGGTGTTCAACCTTCACGATCAGTTCGAAGTCTTGCGCGCTGAAGGGCGTTATGACGGATTGCGCAAAACGATCCTAAAACGAGATGAAATCTTGGCCGGAAGCATGAATCCGATGCTGGCACAGCATGGCGAAATATCGGCTGCGCGGCAATATAGCGGGCGTGCAGTTGAAGAGAATTGGGCTTGTCCGTTTTCAAGAAAGAGCCAGGTAGCATGACCCAGCATGAAATCGCCCCGCGTACAGGCACTGCGTTCACGATGAATAAGGGCGACCTGCTGACCGTGATCGATCCGCGCGGCGAGCAGGTCGCCGACCTTGTCGCTTATGCGCAAAGCGATCACCGCGAAGTAATTTCTTCGGGGCGCACGCTCGATTATGCCTCGCGCATCTATCTGACAAAAGGCGATCCGCTTTATTCGAACCGGTCCAACATCATGTTGACGATAGTCGAGGATGATGTCGGCCGGCACGATTTCCTGCTGACACCTTGTTCGAAGGACACGTTCCGGATCATTTACGGCGACGAACATCCGCATCAGGGCTGTTTCGGCAATCTCGCCGGGGCATTGAAGCCATTTGGCATCGAACCCGATGATATTCCGGTCGCCTTCAATTGTTTCATGCACGTCGCGCTCGACGGCAAGACCGGTGAAATATCGGTCCAGCCGCCATTGAGCCGGCCGGGCGAGCGCATTGTCTTTCGTGCAGAGATGGACCTGATCATTGGATTAATGGCTTGTTCGGCGTTGCAGTCGAACAATGGGTCCTTCAAGCCGATTGAATATCTGGTGTCCTCGACCGAGGGGCAGCTGGCGATGCCGGTCGGTTAGTTTAAACAGAATTGAAGTTCGGCATCTTGCCGATAAATCGGTGCTTTCTCGCACCCGCGCACCGTCCTGAAGGGACATCGCAATGGTCAATTCAATACTCATCCCCGACGATAAAGCGTTGGAGGATGAACACCAAGCTCAACCCGTCATTCATCACGACCCACACGGATTTTCCGACCGCTTTGCGCTTGGTTTTACCAAATTGCTTCGTTTCTCCGCCGATACGTTTTTCGCCAAACGTTACGGCCACCGCGCTATCGTTCTGGAAACCGTCGCCGCCGTGCCGGGCATGGTCGGGGCGATGTTCACGCATTTAAGTTCGCTTCGCCGGATGCGCGACGACGAGGGCTGGATTCGCACGTTGATGGAGGAAGCCGAAAACGAGCGGATGCACCTGATGACCTTCATCGAGATTGCCAAGCCGACCCTTTTCGAACGGCTGGTGATCCTGTTGGCACAATGGATTTTCCTCGTGCTGTTTTCCATCCTCTATCTGGTCTCGTCCAAAACCGCGCACCGCGTCGTGGGCTATTTCGAAGAAGAAGCGGTGACCAGTTACACGCTGTATCTGCAGGAAATTGACGAAGGCCGTTCGCCAAACGTGCCGGCCCCTGCGATTGCCAGGCATTACTGGAAAATGGCCGACGACGCGACCTTGCGCGACGTTGTTCTCGTGGTCCGTGCCGACGAAGCTCACCACCGTGATATCAACCACGGTTTTGCCAATAAGCTTGGCGGCAAGCCCGTTGATCCAAAAATGACCGCGCCTTATCCAGAGCATGCGACAGAAATCAGGATGGAAGCGTAAGCTTGGCGGGCCGTACGTCGTCGGTCGCTATTGGATTGCCGAACCTGCCGGCGAGCATTTGGAACGCATTCGCCTTAAAAGGGTAGATCAAAATTTTGCCTTGAAACTGTGACGATATTGTCACATTCGTCAAAAAGGTCATAAAGGCTGTCACAAAATTGCTTGATTGGCGGCAGATTTGATGTTTGTGTGCAGCTGCACAATAAAAGCGCTGGTAAATAGTATTTTAACCAAGTCGCGTGCAGACAGTTCGACGGGAAAAGAACAGCATTAGGCTGGCATGGGCATCGCGCACACGCGGCCAACCCTATTGGACCAAGAAGGATAACAATATGCGTAAATCAATTTTCAAACTGGCAGCAGTTAGCGTCGCCATGAGCGCTCTCTCCGTTTCTGCGCCTGCATTTGCCCAGGAAGAAGCCGCCGAAGAAGCATCCGGCCCGTTCACTTTAACGGGCGGCATCGCGGTGGTTACAGATTACCGTTTTCGTGGGGTTTCGCTTTCCGACAAAGATATCGCGGTTCAGCCCTATGTGACTTTAAAGCATGAATCGGGTTTCTATGCAGGTGTCTGGGCATCAAACCTTGCTGAAAATGCCGGTGATGATCTCGAAGTCGACCTGTATGCCGGTTTTTCCGGCGGCGACGCTGTGACCTATGACATTGGCGCAACTTATTATGTCTATCCAGGCGTTTCGAGTTTCAACTATGTTGAGTTTACCGGCAAGCTCGGTACGACGGTCGGCCCGGCAACAATCGGCGGGCAACTTAGCTATGTGCCGAGCCAGGACAATACCGGCAATAGCGATAACGTGTATCTCGCTACCAATGCCGCCGTTGCCATTCCCAACACGCCGATTACATTGACTGGTTCGGTCGGCCTTGAAGATGGCGCATTTACTGCGGGCAGCAGCAAGATTGACTGGTCGCTCGGGGCAACCGCTGCGGTTTCCGGTTTCACATTGGGCGTCGCCTATGTCGATACCGACCGCCGGTCGACCTTCGCATTCAAGGATAGCGCCGCTGGCGTCGTGTTCACGCTGGCTTACGGCTTCTAAGCCAGAAAGCGGCTTTGCGGCCAACGAAAATCTGCATGCCGGGCTTGACCTTTCAAGCCCGGCATGCGCTTATCTGACGCAGAGAAAGCCGGTGAAATTCTATGTCAGTCAATCTCGCGAACTGGATCGCCGAGCATAAAATCGACGAAGTCGAGTGCATTGTTCCCGATATCAATGGCGTGCAGCGCGGCAAGGTTCTGCCCGCCAAAAAATTTCTGTCATCGGTCCGCGATAAATCGCTGCGGATACCCGGCAGCGTGTTTATTTGCACGATCGACGGACATTATCCCGAGGATATCGAAGATGTCTGGGACAAAGATCCCGACAAAATATTGATCGCCGACCCGGATACAATCTGCGTCGCGCCGGGATTTAAGTCGCCAACCGCATTCGTGATTGCCGACGCCTTCAACGGAGATGGCACTGAGGTCGAATTGGCCCCACGCACTATCCTGAAAAAGGTGCTTGCCCTATATACGGCGAAGGGTTGGAAACCTATTATCGCGCCTGAGGTAGAATTTTATCTGGTCAGCCAGAATGTTGATCCCGACTTTCCGTTGCAGCCGCCGACAGGATCCAGCGGCCGTGCCGAAACCGCGAGCCAACCTTACGGGCTGGAGGCGATGAACGAATATGAAGATATCATCGATCACATTTACGATGATTGCGAGCTGATGGGGCTCGATATCGATACGATGATCCATGAAATGGGCGCTGCGCAGCTCGAGGTGAACTTCATTCACGGCGACCCCTTAAAGCTCGCCGATCAGGTGTTTTTATTTAAACGTGCAGTTCGAGCTGTGGCCAAGCAGCATGGGGTTTACGCGACCTTCATGGCAAACCCGATGGCGGGGCAGCCGGGCAGTGCGATGCATATCCATCAGTCGGTGGTCGATGCCGAGACAGGCAAGAACCTGTTTTCCAACGCCAATGGCAAGGACAGCGCGCTGTTCCGCAGCTATATCGCGGGCCTCGTCAAGTTCATGCCGCAAATCTCGCCTTTGTGGGCACCCAATGTCAACAGCTTCCGCCGGATGCGGCCCGACAGCGCAGCGCCGATCAACGTCCAGTGGGGGGAGGATAACCGCTCTTGCGGTTTCCGCGTACCGATCTCCGATAGGGCCAACCGTCGCGTCGAAAACCGGCTGCCGGGGGCGGATTCAAACCCCTATCTGGCGATGGCTGCGTCTTTGGTCTGCGGCTATATTGGCATGGTTGAACGGATGGTTCCCGCCAAGGCGATCACCGGCAGTGCCTACAACCGCGCGCGCACGTTGCCGCGTACGTTGGAGGCGGCATTGGACCGCTTTTCGGCCTGCCGCCCCGTGCGTAATCTGCTGGGCGAGGATTTCTTCGAGATATTTTACGCGGTGAAGGATTATGAGCTGTTCAACTACCAATCGGTGGTGAGCAGCTGGGAACGCGAGCATTTGCTGCTGAGGGTGTAATATGCTCCCTAAAACCAGCGACTCTCTGTTTGACCAAAGCTATTACAAGGCCACTGCGAACGCCCCGCTCAAATTGCATGAGCTCTGGGGGGATCATCATGCCGATCTTGTGGTCATCGGCGCAGGCTACACCGGCCTAGCGGCAGCGTTACGCGCAGCAGAGCAAGGTCTAAAAGTAATATTGCTCGAAGAATATTTTCCTGGCTTCGGCGCGTCGGGACGAAATGGCGGGCAGTTGATACCAGGGTTACGGTGGGATGCGCGGACGCTGATCAAAACGCTTGGGAAAGAACGGGGCAGGGCGGTTTTCGACTTGTCGCTAACGGCGCAGAAACGGGTTCTGGAACGTGTCTCGAAACATCACATCGACTGCGACCTGAAGCCCGGTCATGCGACGATGGCTTGGAACGAAGATCATTACCGCGATTTGGGCGAAGAAGCCGAAAGCCTTGCACGCGATATGGGCTACAGCGATATCGAGATGGTCACGCCGGAAAATGCAAAGTCAGTGGTCGCCAGCAGCCTCTATCACGGCGGAATGATCGACAAACGCGGCGGGCATTTCCATCCGCTGAATTATGCGCTTGGGCTCGCGAAGGCCGCTGAAGCCGCTGGCGTGAAGATCTATTCCAACAAGAAAGTGATCGGTTTCAAAGAGCAGAAAAACGGCGTCTGGGCAGGTGTCGAGGGCGGAAATGTGTTTGCCAAAAGTGCCATGCTCGCGGTTGATAGCAAAATGTCGGGGCTGGACCGGCGGTTGGGCGGCTTTGCGATGCCGATCCTCAATTATAATATTGCCACGGAGCCGATGGGCGAAGCGCGCGCGCAGGCATTGATCCCGTCGGATATGGCGATTGCAGATACGCGATTTGTCCTGAACTATTTCAGGTTGTCCGCTGACAACAGGCTCATTTTTGGCGGTGGGGAGAAATATCTGCCGTCGATGCCATCCAGCGTCGATGAGTTCGTACGCAAACATATGCTACAAGTTTTTCCCGACCTCGCGGATGTCAAAATCGACTATAGGTGGGGCGGCGCGGTCGGGGTCAGCCGCAACCGCCTGCCGCATGTCGGACAGTCGAGCAGCGGCAGAACCTGGTTTGCGCATGGCTTTTCTGGACATGGCGCCTTGCTGACAACTTTGGCGGGCGAAGCCGTCGCCGACGCGATGGCAGGCCAGGCGGAAGCCTATCAATTGCTTGCAAACCTGCCGTCCAAGCCGTTTCCCGGCGGGACTCTGCTGCGCTGGCCGCTGCACGTGGCAGGCATGCTATATTATGCGATGCGGGACCGGTTATGATCGATCGCGCTAAAATAGCTGCTCTAAAGGAACGCGAAGAGGCGCGGTTCGTGGCAGCCAATGTAAAGTCGAAGGCGCAATCGAAAGGTTCAACAGGCTGGTTCCAAAGCGTACCGTTCCACTGGATGCTCGACTGGCCCAGCCCATTCCCGATTGTCGCAGCGAGCGCCAAGGACGCAACGCTCACCAGCATTGACGGGCAAGTCTTCGACGATTTCTGCCTCGGCGATACTGCAAGCATGTTCGGTCACTCACCGCCAGTTCTTGCGGCGGCTTTGGCAGGTCAAGCCGCGCAGGGGCTAAGCTATATGCTCCCCACTGCAAAGGGGCTGAAACTTGGCGATATGCTGGTGGCAATGTTCGGCCTGCCGCATTGGCAAGTTACCACCACCGCCAGCGAAGCCAATCGCGCCGTCATCCGGTGGTGTAGGGGATTAACTAATCGTGACAAGATATTGATATTCAACGGCTGCTATCATGGTGCGGTAGATGATGTTTTTGTCGATCTGCGCGACGGCGTTGCAATTAACCGGCCCAGCCTGATTGGGCAGGTGCATGATTTATTGCCAACCACAGTGGCGATTGAATTCAACGATGTCGACGCGCTGGAAGCCACATTGCGTGGTGGCGATATCGCTTGCGTGCTCGCCGAACCGGTGATGACCAATATCGGCATGGTGCGCGACGCGCCGGGATATCTGCAGACGCTTCGGCGGCTGTGCAGTGAGACCGGCACGTTGCTGGTGTTCGACGAAACCCACACGATTTCATCGGGCTATGGCGGGCATAGCAATATGCATGGACCGAAGCCCGACATCATGGTTGTCGGCAAATCCATTGGCGGCGGGGTGCCCTGCGCAGTTTATGGATTTACCGCGGAAGTGGCCGCCAAGATGGAGGCTCTCAACCGTTCGCGGCCGCCCGGGCATAGCGGTATTGGTACAACCTTATCTGCCAATGCGCTGGCGATCACCGCAATGCATGCGATGCTGGGTCAGGTGATTACACGCGCGGCGTATACGCATATGCTGGCGATGGCGCAGCGGTTAGTGGCAGGTCTGGGCGCCATAATCGCAACGCACAAACTAGATTGGCACGTCAGTCATGTCGGTGCACGCGTCGAATTTGTGTGCTCTTCCAAACCGCCGCACAACGGCAGCGAGGCGCGCGCGGCGATGGACCACGAACTCGAAAACACCATCCACCTCTATCTCACTAATCGCGGCATATTGCTCGCGCCATTCCACAATATGATGCTGCTCAGCCCGGTTACGAGCGGCAAACAGGTTGATCGGCTCTTGCAGGAAATGGGCAACTGTGTAGCAGAGCTTTTGGAGGCAAAAGCATGATCAAACGCGCCAAATCATCGGCAATCATCGCAGCGCGGAGCGAGGCGGAAGCCTTTTTTGCCGCCAATCCTGATGTTGACTCCGTCGAGATGATCTACACCGATTTCGGCGGCGTCCCGCGCGGCAAGCGGCTTCGCCAGCATGAGGTGCTCTCGGTTTACGAAATCGGCCGTTTTTTCCCCGGCTCGATCACGATTGTCGACATCACCGGCCAAGACACCGTCGAAACCGGCCTTGTTTGGGAAGATGGTGACGCTGACCGGTCAATGAAGCCAATTCCGGGAACATTGGTTAAAACCCCGTGGGCGGGCGAAAACGCAGCGCAATTCATGGTCGATTTCTACGAACTCGACGGACAGCCGCACGATCTCGACCCGCGCCATGTGCTGGGACTTGTTGTTGATCGTTTTGCCGAGGCAGGCATGACGCCTGCTTTAGCCGTCGAACTCGAATTCTACCTCCTCGATCCAAAACGCGCGCGTGACGGTTCGATCCGTCCCGCGCGGCCTGCCTATAGCGGTACCACGCCGCAGATGGTCGAGGTCTACGGCCTGCGCGAGCTCGACGATTTCCGGCCCTTCTACGACGCGCTATACGCAGCGTGTGATGCACAGGATATCCCGCTCGAGTCCGCCATTTCAGAGTTCGCACCCGGCCAGTGCGAACTGACATTGCGTTACAAGCCTGACGTTTTGCGTGCCTGCGATGATGCGATTATGTACAAACGCATCGTCAAAGCGGTGGCGCAGGCGCACGGACTGGAGGCAACCTTCATGGCCAAACCGTTTGCCGATCAGGCAGGATCAGGCATGCACATCCATGTCTCGATGAACGACACCGAAGGCAAAAACATGTTCGCGTCGGAAGACCCCGAAGGCACGCCGATGCTGCGCCACGCGATCGGCGGGATGATCGCCACAGTCGGCGATTGTTTCGCGCTGTTTGCGCCGCACGCCAACAGCTACCGCCGGTTCAAGGCGAACAGCTATGCGCCGGTTGCACCGACATGGGGCGTCAACAACCGCACCGTGAGCTTCCGTATTCCCGCTGGTCCGCCATCCAGCCGCCATGTCGAACACCGCGCCTGCGGCGCCGACGCCAATCCCTATCTCGCGGTTGCGGGCGTCTTGGCGGGCATTCATCACGGCATCGTCAACCAGATCGACCCCGGCGCAGCGGTGGTCGGCAACGGTTATGACCGCGACAGTTCGGGCGACGACAAACCGCCCAGCAACTGGTTTGCCGCGGTCGACCGCTTTCATGCGTCAAAAATAATGCGCGAATATCTGGGCGAACGATTTGTCGACATGTTCACGATCGTCAAACGCGTCGAGCAAGACCGCTATTTCGGGCATGTGCCCAATATCGATTACGACTGGTATTTGCGGAACGCTTAAACCCGCGCGGGAAAGCGCGCGAGTACATTTTCCATCACGGCGACGTTGAGCAGCGTGTCGAATTCGCAGCCGACGATCGTACCGTCGTTCCACACGATCTTCGCCTGAAGCGCGGTCAGGCCGGGCAAGGTGAGCCAGACGCGGGTGCCGGCCGACATGCCGGTCAGCGCCTCACACGCAACACCCGACAACGACAAATCGCGAACGATGACCGAAAAAGCAGGCGAACCCGACGGTCGCATCTGCGCTGGAATCTTCAGCTTTACACGCGGCGCGCTGCGGTCTTCCTGCGCGGCATCCTCGTACCGCATGAAATTTTGACCCTTGATTTGCGAGATAGGCATTTTCGCGACTCCCAATCCGAATGATCCGCGATAACCGTTCACGGTAAACGGCTGGTTTGGATGCAGGGTAAATCGCGCGTTTACGATCTTTGCTGCTCTCACGCTTGCATTTCGCTCATGTCGCCGCCATATGCGGCGCGGGAGTCGGATGGACGTGGCACTCGCCAACCTGGTCAGATCCTGACGGAAGCAGCCACAACGAATTCGCTGCGGGTCATTCGGCTCCTATTTCATACTTATCGCTTGAGAAGCCTTCGACAATATTCGAAGAGCGGCCTAACGTGATGATGATGCCCGATTCCAACAACCCCGATTTTGCCGAGCGCGATCCCGATATGCCCGACGATGCGTTGGGACTGGGGCTGGACATGCCTGCGCAGCCCAAGCCTGTTGCGGCGGGCGGCGCGGCTTACCGCGTGCTGGCGCGCAAATACCGACCGCAGACCTTTGCCGAACTGATTGGGCAGGATGCGATGGTGCAGACGCTCGGCAACGCGATCAAGCGCGATAGGCTGGCGCATGCTTTTTTGATGACGGGGGTCCGCGGGGTGGGCAAAACATCGACTGCCCGGCTGATTGCCAAGGCGCTCAACTGCATCGGGTCCGACGGGCAGGGCGGTCCGACAATCGACCCGTGCGGCGCGTGCGAACCTTGCGTCGCGATTGCCGAGGGACGGCATATCGACGTTATCGAAATGGATGCCGCTAGCCATACCGGCGTTGACGATGTGCGTGAGATTATTGAGGCGGTGCGCTATTCAGCGGTGTCGGCACGCTACAAGATTTACATCATCGACGAAGTCCACATGCTGTCGAAAAACGCGTTCAATGCGCTTTTGAAGACGCTTGAAGAGCCTCCCGGGCATGTGAAATTCCTGTTTGCGACGACCGAGGTTAACAAGGTTCCGATCACCGTGCTTTCGCGGTGCCAACGGTTTGACCTAAAACGTATCCCTACCGAAATGCTGGCAAGCCATTTTGCCGAGATCGCTGTAAAAGAGGCGGTCGAGGCAGAGCCCGAAGCCCTAACCTTGGTTGCGCAGGCCGCCGAAGGCTCAGTGCGCGACGGTTTGTCTATACTCGATCAGGCGATTGCCCATGCTGACATGGAAGGCCATGGCAAGGTTACCGCGGCGCAGGTGCGCGATATGCTCGGCCTGTCGGATCGCGGCGCAATCCGGCGGCTTTTCGGGCTGATCCTCGCGGGCGATGCCCAAGCCATGCTCGCTGAAGCGAAGTCGCAATATAATCTCGGCGTTGAGCCGCTGGCGATGTTCGCTGGGTTACTGTCTGAGGTGCACCGTCTTACGCTTGCAAAGGTTGGCGCGCCGCGTGACGGTGCGCTCGATGCCGAGGCGGCAGCTCTGGTCGAGGAACATGCCGACCGCCTGTCGTTTCCGGTCTTGCACCGGCTCTGGCAGTTGTTACTAAAGGGTCAGGACGAAGTCGCACGCGCGTCTGTGCCGCTCGATGCCGCCGATATGGCGCTGCTTCGCGTCATCCATGCCGCGACATTGCCCGATCCGGGTGATCTCGCCAAGATGATCGCGCAGGGCGGTTTTACCGCGCCGCCGCCGCCTGCCTCGGCGCCGACGGCGCTCGATCTGCCGCCTTCTGCCACGGTACAGATTTTGATGCCTGCCGATTTCGAA
>LNFK01000029.1 GCA_001464315.1 Sphingomonadales bacterium Ga0077559
TTCAACTTGCATTTACCCGCTGCCGAGGACTGCTTCTGTGAACCAGATCAACGGGCACCAGGGGGGAGACTTGAATGGCGGGTTCTATCCGTTGTGACTATTCGGTAGGATTGACAGTCCCGACTTTTTGGCTAGGTGGCGGACAGCTGCGACTGGGCTGCCGATCACGGTAAGTGCCAAGAATCCCGTCACGACAGAATCCACGATTAATAGGGTCCAATCGAAAGCTGAGGTGCCAAAGAATATGGCAGCATAGCCAAGCGCATAATGTAGGGCCATCAACGGGAGCGCACCTGCGATCATCAAAACCACAGTGCGCCAAAATGATTTGTGCATGATGCGGATCGACTGCAAGGGGCCAATGGCAGCATTGGCCACTGCCCAAGCCACTCCCCACGCCATGAGATAAACGCCCAAGACGCTACCGATCAGGCCGACTGATGCATTGATCGCCCCAGCCATAGCTTCATCGGTGACACCGAGGAGCTGACTCAATGGTGATCCGAATAGGCCCCAAAACGCCTGCCCGGTGCCAAG
>LNFK01000030.1 GCA_001464315.1 Sphingomonadales bacterium Ga0077559
GCTTTGTTGCCAAGCACAAGAAAAATTTTCTGCGTTAATCACAGTTTTCTGTAATTTTTCGGATTTGTTCGGCAATGTTTTCAGGTGAGAGGATGTAATCGATACAGCCAGTACTGATGGCACTATCGGGCATATCTGGTTCGCCAGCGGTATCTGGCTTCTGGGCAATCGTTATGCCGCCAATATCTTTAATACCACACAGTGCGTCTGCACCATCCCCGTCATAGCCTGAGACGATTACAGCAATTATTTTGCCATCCCAATTTTTGGTGAGCGAGCGTAGAAAGACTGTAATGACATCTGGCCACCCATGCGGCTTTGAAATCGGCTCAAGTCGAAACTCCCCATCAAGAACGTGAAGGTCGCGTGCCGATGGAATTATAAAAACTTTGTTAGGCTCTAACTGCATGCCCTCGCTGATAAGCTCAACCGGCATTATCGTGAACTGTGGCAATATCTCATGAAGGTAGGTGGCAAACATTTTGCGGTGATTGACAATGACAATGGCTGCCCCAAGGTTGCCAGGAAGATGGCGAAGTAGGCGAGTGTAGGCATCTAGCCCACCGGCTGAGCCGCCTACGCAGACAACTGGGAAATTCCGTTCTGTTTGTCTTTCAAGCATAGCTGGCCTTTTTGCATCTTGGGTATCGTAACGAATGTGATCCATAACCTTTGGATGACGGCACAATATGTTTCTGTAGGCGAATTCATTTCAAGCGCCACCACAAGTCCGTTTCTAATTAATCAGAACGCCTTCATGCTATCCGCCATAACGAGGGCTGTGATGGCGGAGAATGGCCTTGGACCCAAAGGCTATCTCCGCATTCTAAAGCTATGAAACCCGTGACCTAATTCGTTAGCTTTACAGACATTTATCCTGGACTCGGTTGTTGCTGTTACCTGCCGTTCGTTCACCCATTGTTTTTCGCCAGCAAACTTCAATCCTGAAAAAGGGGATGCTTGGCAGTGAGCTCCTACGAACAACAATGACCCCTTGCGTGATTTGAGGCATGGAGTTATTTCAATAATTATTGAACATACTGAGATTCGTTATGCAACTATCGCCACTTGTCCAGTCCTTCGTACTCCATTTTGGAGAGATGGGAAGCCGTTGGGGTATTAATCGCACCGTCGGCCAGATTTATGCGTTGTTGTTCGTTGCTGAACGCCCTCTCAATGCCGACGACCTTGTCGACATGCTCGGTCTCAGTCGTGGTGGCGTATCGATGGGGCTTAAGGAACTGCAGAGTTGGAACCTCGTTCAGCTTCGTCATCTGCCCAGTGATCGCCGCGATCATTTTACCACCCCTGATGACGTATGGGCAATTATGCGGACGCTGGTTGAGGAGCGCAAAAAACGGGAGATCGATCCGACTTTGACGACGCTGCGCGATCTGCTGATGGCCAGGCCGCAGTCGGACGGCGACGCACATGCGCAGGCGCGAATGGCGGCGATGCACGACCAGATCGAGCTTTTGACGACATGGTACGCCGATATCCAGAAGCTCGAGACGGAGCGACTTGTGCAATTATTGTCGCTAGGCTCGCGTATTGCCAAGGCACTTGAATTCAAGGACAAATTCCTTGTCCTGCCCGGTGGCAAGAAGGGGGCAGCATCATGAGCGAACTCGACCCCCTCTTGCTTTCTCGTATTCAATTTGCCGCAAACATCAGCTTCCACATCTTGTTCCCCACGATCACGATCGCGCTCGGCTGGGCACTCCTTGCTTTCAAACTGGCCTTCAACCGAACGGGGGAAGAGGCATGGATGGAAATTTACCGCTTCTGGGTGAAAGTCTTTGCCCTTTCCTTTGCTATGGGCGTCGTCAGCGGCATCACAATGAGTTTCCAGTTCGGTACCAACTGGCCAGGATTCATGGAAAAGGTCGGCAACATCGCCGGACCATTGCTCGCCTATGAGGTGCTGACCGCATTCTTCCTTGAAGCTGTATTCTTGGGCATCATGCTGTTCGGCTTCAGGCGCGTACCAAACTGGCTGCACACGCTGGCAACAATATTGGTGGCTGGCGGCACAACGCTCTCGGCTTTCTGGATCATCGCGCTCAACAGTTGGATGCACACGCCGGCAGGTTTCGAGATGCGCGATGGTGTTGTGCATGCAGCCGACTGGGTGGCGATCATCTTCAACCCCTCCATGCCCTATCGTTTGACCCATATGCTTCTCGCCAGCGGGCTGACCGTAGCCTTTCTGATTGCCGGGATCAGCGCGTATCGCTGGCTGCGCGGCGACCATTTTGCCAGCGTGCGCAAGGCGCTTGTCGCCAGCATTACTGCAGCGGCGCTGCTCATTCCGCTGCAGATTTACGCAGGAGATATGCACGGTCTCAACACGCTTGAGCATCAACCCGCGAAGGTCGCTGCGATGGAAGCCAACTGGGAAACGCGCGGCAACGTGCCGCTTGTCCTCTTCGGCATTCCCGATGAAGAGGCGCGCGAGACGCGGTTTGAAATCGCGATCCCCAACGGCGCCAGTCTAATTCTGAGACATTCGGCAGACGGCGTCGTCCCCGGACTCAACCAGTTTGAAGGAAAGCATCCGCCCGTCGCGCCTGTGTTTTGGGGTTTCCGCGTCATGGTTGGTACAGGTGTGCTGATGTTGCTGGTCTCATGGGCGAGCGTCTGGCTGATCCGCATGCGTGGAGTCGAGGGCATACCACGCCCTGTGCTGATGGCGCTGGTAGGGATGAGTTTTTCCGGTTGGCTGGCGACGCTTGCAGGTTGGTATGTTACCGAAATTGGGCGTCAGCCTTGGCTGGTAACGGGTCTGCTTACCACCAAAGACGCACTCGGCCCGGTTCCAGCTGGCATGGTTGCCTCTACGCTCGCGATGTACCTAATTGTCTACGCCCTGCTGCTCGCCGCTTATGTCGCGGTCATTTTCCAGCTCGCGCGCAAGGGTGGCGCAACGCCTTCAAACAAGCCGATGTTCCCTCTGCCGGGACTGGCCGAGGGGCCCGCCGCGTCACAATTGGTTCCGGCGGAGTAAGTTAGATGCCTCCGTTCATCGATCCATATTGGTTGCCAGTCATCTTCGCAGGGCTGATGGGGCTATCGATCTTGTTATATGTCATTCTTGACGGTTATGATCTCGGCGTCGGTATATTGACGATATTCGAGCCAAGCGAGGACCGCGACCTGATGGTAGCCTCAATCGGCCCTTTCTGGGATGCTAATGAAACCTGGCTGGTGCTTGGCATAGGCCTGCTGTTGGTGGCCTTTCCGGTGGCGCATGGGTTGATCCTCACGCAGCTTTATCTGCCAGTCGCTTTCATGTTGCTCGGCCTTGTTGCGCGCGGGGTCGCATTCGAGTTTCGCGCCAAGGCCGAACCTGACTGGAAACCGCTATGGGACCGAGTGTTTTTCGGCGGATCTCTGCTGTCGGCGCTCACTCAGGGCTATATGCTTGGTGCCTATATCTTGGGCTTCGACCAATCGCTTGGTGCGGTGCTGTTCTGCCTACTGGCTGCGGTTGGCCTTGCCGCCGGCTATGTGTTCGTCGGCGCCTGCTGGCTCATCTATAAGACCGAAGGCAAACTCCAGCGGCAAGCGGTTGCATGGGCGCGCAACGGACTTTGGGCGACAGCCGTGGGGATGGCAATAGTGTCCATTGCGACCCCGTTTTTGTCAGAGCGCATTTTCGACCGCTGGTTTCAACTCCCAGAAATCATCGCACTGCTGCCAATTCCGATGTTTTCAGCTATCATATTTGCCGGCCTCGCGATATTTCTTGCACGGCCCGTGCGGCATGACGATGCGCTTTCCTGGGTGCCACTAGCGGCGGCTGGCACGCTCTTTGTCTTGGGCTTCATCGGCATCGCTTACAGCTTTTACCCCTTTATCGTGCCAGACCGGCTGACCATTTGGCAAGCTGCGTCAAGTCCGGAGGCGCTCTCGATCATATTGATCGGAACGCTGTTCGTGCTGCCCGTGATCCTTGGCTATTCGATCCTCGCACACTGGATATTCAGGGGCAAGGCAACAGCGCTCAGCTATTACTAACTGCTTCCGCTAACAAAGCCGCCGTTTATTTTGCTAATCGGGCGTCACGAAACCCGCTATTCGTTCAGCTTGCATTTTCCCACTGTCTACGACTGCTTTCATGGATCAGATCAGGGGGTGCCAATGGCTGAAGTGTTAGCGGGAATAGCCATCGCCGCTTTGGGCATCTTGACCGTCAGCATTTTGCGCTTTTGTCCT